>JBBRBI010000053.1:0-41119 GCA_038206015.1 Bryobacterales bacterium
CTGTGTCCGCGTACCTCCGGCATCCGATCCAGCCTCGGGCTCAGTCAAACTCCAGCAGCCGATCCACTCGCCGGTTGCGAGCTTGGGCAGATAGCGACGCTTCTGCTCTTCGGTGCCGGCGATGTAGAGATGGTTCGAGCAGAGCGAATTGTGTGCCGCCACGATCAGCGCGAAGCTGGGGTCGACACGCGCCAATTCCTCGATGATGATCGAGTACTCGATGTAGCCCATCCCCGCGCCCCCGTACTCTTCCGGGAAGATGATTCCGAGAAGCCCAAGGGCAGCGGCTTTCTTGACGGCCTGCATTGGAAATTCCTGCGCTTCGTCCCAGGCCAGGACATGAGGTGCCAACTCTGCGGTTGCAAAGCTGCGCACCATCTTTCGAAGCTCATTTTGCTCTTCGGTAAAGGCAAATTGCATAGATGTCTCAACTCTACGATAAAATAAGCCTTCAGCCCATGACAGTAGATCAGCCCAGCTCGCCCGCCCAGTTGGCGGAGCGATTGCGGGATTGCCAACAACACAACCAAAGCATCGAGATCGCAGGTGCCCGCAGCAAGATCCGCATGGGCGGGCCTGTCGTTGATGCCGCCTGCCGCATTGAGACAAGCAAGCTCAATCGCATCCTGGCTTACGATCCGCGCGACTTGACGATCAGTGTCGAGGCCGGCCTCCCCTATCGCGATTTGATCGCCGCTCTCGCTGAGAAAAAGCAGTTTCTGCCGATCGAGCCGCCCTTTGCCGACACCGCCACCATCGGCGGCATTCTGGCAACGCACTCGACGGGCCACCGCCGCCGCCTCTTTGGCACGGTGCGCGATCTGGTGATCGGAATGCAGTTCGCGATGCTGGATGGCAAGCTGATTCAGTCGGGCGGGATGGTGGTCAAGAACGTCGCGGGGCTCGACTTTGCCAAGCTGATGACAGGCAGCTTTGGGACGCTTGCCTGCATCACGCAGATCAACTTCAAACTCATGCCGGCAGTAGCGGGTGCGCGCAGCTTCGTATTCCAGTGCGAGAAGCCAGCCGACCTCTCCAGCAAGCGCCAGGCGCTGCTGGCCAGCATCCTCCAGCCTGCGGCCGTCGACGTCTTAAACCCGGCTGCGGCCTTGCGACTCGGCCTGTCGCCCCAATGGACGCTGGTCGTCGAAGCCCTCGGCAGCGATAAGGTTCTCGACCGTTACCAGAAGGAACTCGCCGACTACAGCGTCGTCCCCAATGACATATGGCTGCGCATCCGCGAGTTCACGCCGACGTGGCTCGGCGAGCATCCCGAGGGCTCTGTCGTTCGTCTGTCGACGTCGCTGACCGCCCTCGAGCAGTCGATGCAATCTCCCAACGCGGCCATCGCGCGCGGCGGCAACGGCGTCGTCTATCGCTACTCGCCCACCATCGCTGACGTCCCCGAAGGCGTCAAGGGAGTGATCGAATCGTCGCCCCTCACCCGCCCCTCGGCGCAGCGTCTCTGGCCAAGCCCCGGCGATGATTTCTTCCTGATGGAAAAGATCAAACGCCAATTCGATCCGACAAATTTACTGAACCCTGGGAGGCTCTATGGCCGCATCTGAACTAGCCTCGCGAGTGCGGGAAGGCCGTCACCCCGACGCGCCACAACAGAAGGATTTGGACAAGTGTGTCCACTGCGGCCTCTGCCTCAATGCCTGCCCCACCTATCGCGAATTGGGTGTCGAGATGGATTCCCCACGCGGGCGCATCTACCAGATGGTGCAGGTGGCCACAGGTGCTGCGGAGATGACCGATGGCTATCTCGAGCACATGTCGCTGTGCTTAGGCTGCCGAGCCTGCGAGACCGCCTGCCCTTCCGGCGTCCCCTACGGACGATTGATTGAGGCCGCGCGCACAGAGATCCAGGCCCGCATTCCGAAGGCCGCGCCGTGGAGGCAGATCGAAGATTTCGCCTTCGGCACGCTGCTGGTGACGCCCTGGATGCTGCGGCTGCTCGGGGTCGGCCTCTGGCTACACCAAAAGAGCGGCCTCGAAGCACTGGTGCGCAAGACGGGCCTACTCAAGTTATTTGGTCCGCTTGGCAAGATCGAACATCTGACCCCGGAAGCGCAACTCCCTACCTTCTACTCGAAGTATGGCAAGGTCTACTTTGCGGAAGGCCCGCGCAAGTATCGTGTCGCGATGCTGGGTGGCTGCATCGCCAACGTGTTCTTCGCGCGTCTGCATGAGGCGACGGTGCGCGTGCTCCAGAAGAACGGGTGCGAGGTGGTAGTGCCTGCCGCCCAGGTCTGCTGCGGCGCGCTGCACGCCCATGCTGGCCGTCGCGAAGAGACGCGCGCACTGGCACGCAAGAACATCGACGCGCTGTTGATGACTAACTTCGACGCGATCATCTCGAATACCGGCGGCTGCGGCGCGACGCTCAAGGAGTATCACGAGATCCTGGAGCACGATGCGGCGTATCACGACAAGGCGAAGGTCTTTGTTTCCAAGATGAAGGACGTCAATGAGTTTCTGGCCTCGATCGAGCTGAACATGAAGATGGGGCGGGTTGAGCGTCGCGTTACTTATCAAGACAGTTGCCATCTTTGTCACGGGCAGAAGGTGAAGGCTGCCCCGCGTCAGTTACTGAAGTCGATACCGGGACTTGAGTTTGTAGAGATGCCGGCAAGCGATGTTTGTTGCGGATCGGCGGGAATTTATAACGTGGTCGAGAACGCGATGGCGGAAGAGATTCTGGTATCGAAGATGCGTAATGCGAACAGCGTCTCGCCCGAGCAAATCGCCAGTTCTAACCCAGGCTGCATGATCCAACTCGCGGCCGGCTGTAAGCTGCATGGGACCGGCAAGCTCAAGGATAATCCCGAGCCGGTGCGGCATGTGGTCGAATTACTCGACGAAGCCTATCGCAGGGCCTAGGCCGCGCCGCGAACACCGTCACTTACACTAAACAAAATGCTCAACCGGGGCTATGCCTACACGACAGTCATTAGCCGCAAGCACGAAGGGCAAACTGTGCTCTCCCACTTAGCAAGCCTTTACCCCCACTCAACCCCGCAAGCCTGGCAACAAAACCTGAACAACGGCGAAGTCACCCTCAACGGCGTCACCGCCACTGGCAGCGAATCGGTCACACTAGGCCAAACCCTGGTCTGGAACCGTCCACCCTGGATCGAACCAGACGCCCCACAGCACTTCGAAGTCGTGTTTGAAGACGAGCACCTGTTAGCCGTCAACAAACCCAGCGGGCTGCCCACGCTCCCCGGCGGCGGCTTCCTCGAGAACACGCTCCTGCGCCTAGTGCAAAAGCAAAGCCCCAAAGCAAACCCTGTCCACCGCTTGGGCCGAGGCACCAGCGGTATCGTTCTCTTCGCCAAAACACCACAGGCAGCCGCGAATCTATCCGCCAACTGGAACACGCCCAAAATTCAAAAGATCTACCGGGCGCTGGCTCAAAACGTAGCAGAGCACGACACCTACGAAATCGTCACGCCCATCGGCCTTGTGCCGCACCCGCGCCTCGGTTCCGTCTGGGCGGCCAGCCCAAGTGGCAAAGCGTCAAAGTCATTGGCAAAGGTGATCGCACGCGCCTTCAGCACCACAACGTTTGAGGTGAGCCTGTATTCAGGCCGCCCCCATCAGATCAGAATCCATCTGGCATCCATCGGCCATCCCCTGGTAGGCGATCCTCTTTACGGCCTAACCGGCCAGCCTCTTGAAAATCTCCCCGGCCTCCCCGGCGAGGGAGGATATTCCCTGCATGCCCAATATCTGAGATTCCACCACCCCATCACCGGCGAACCAATTCAGCTTGAGGCAGCGCAGCCGCCAGAATTCGAATTGCAGCAGTAGCTTGATGGCGCGCTCCCGCTTCACCCCCGTCCGTGCCCAATATCGACGAACACGAAAGCTCCCGGTTCGATGCCATTGATCGCCTTCGTGATTTCGCCAATGTGGGCTTTGACCACGCTCCAGTTGTTCGTGCTCAACACCAGCAGGGCGATTTTCCGGCTGGCGAGATTTTGTTGGTAGCTAAGTGCCTGGTCCGACCTAATGAAAAGTTCGAAACCCTCGGCTTCCGCCGCACTTAACAAGTCGCCGTTCTTGAGACCAGACCAGCCTTGAAACCACGTGGTCGCTACGGTGTGCCCTGAGTCGATCAGCAGCCGCAGTTTTTGCGGAGTCCTCTCATCGAGAATGACCCTCATCAAACTTGCGAAGACTCTACAAGCGTGACTGCGCTTTTTGCCGCGAAGTCCAAGACGGTTTGGATCTGATCACGGTTGACGTGGAAATTTTCAAGGATCTCCTCTATGGGGGAGTCCTTAAGATTTTCAAAAATAGCCGATACCGGCACTCGGGTCCCCTTGAACACCCACGCACCGCTCACCTTGCCCGGAACGCTTTCCACTGCAGGACAAGTCGACCAATCCAAAGTTGCCATAGAAACCTCCATCTCCAGCGTACATGGATTCGATACGCTCAGCAATTTAACGGAGAAGCTCCTCCGTCTGCCTCCTAATTTCCGCTACGCGGTTAGCGTATCCGTAGTTGTCACCGTTGAACTTTGGTTCGGCAGCGTTGTAGGCCATTTCCCATATCGCTCGGATCACGCCATGCAGGAAACAGAGGATCTCATCGATATCCGATTTAAGCGTCCTGTCGTAGAGGCCGCCTATCGACTGTTCGTCCTTGAAAATGATGTGGGCAATTTGATCGCGAATGGGTTTATAAACGTCGTCGAACTTCGTTTTGTGCGGCGCGAGCGCCTTCTTCAGCCCCCGCAAATCCTGAATGGAGGGTTCCCATGCTTTTGGGACATACTCGTCGAGCCAAGGCGGGTTCGGATCGCTGCCTGGAATAGATAGTTTCCGCGCTCGTAATGCAGACTTACTAAAGAATTCCGGATGCGCGGTCGTGGCGTTTAAGACCTGATAAATGGAATGAAGCTTTGGGTTTGAATCGAGGATGCGCGCCAGGACCACGAAGAGGCTGTTTTGAAGACCGAACAAGGTGACCCGCCAGAAATCACGGTGCCGATCTAAACGCTGGTAAATTTTTTGGTCGGCGTCAGCCAACTCGTTAATGGTCCGATGGGTATAGCAACTCACCATAGCCGCATTCACATCGTTGCGGATGATGTCGTAATCTCGCCAGTAGTCGGTCTCCGTGAGTGCACGGTAACCCTCGCGTCGGCGTCATTACCGATATCATATCCGACGCTCATCTTTTCTTCGGTTGCGGTCAATGCAGACTCTGAGTAATGGGGTAATGGGATCAGCCAGATCAGTCCCGGCACCATTTTTCGATTTTGCTCAATTTTTTCACTACTTTCTTCGCTGCAAAATCAGATCTATAGCCTTTGCGCCTCCGATTTCAATCTCGCAATCAGTCGAGAACACCCATTCAATCAACAACTTAGAAGCGCCGGGACAGCCGCCTGTCTCCTCCGTCTCCCTGCGTTCAGCTTGACGTCTCTCGATCAAAGCGCTTCAGCAATCGCTCGGCCAGCCAAGGGCGTCGCCTACCGCCGCTGCAACGGCACCAACAAATTCTCCAGCCCTTCCGTCTTCAGCTCATGCATCGCCGCGAGCATGTCCCCCAACTTCCCCTCCGGAAACCCCTCGCGCCGAAACCACACCAAATACGCGTCCGGCAGGTCCGTCAAGTAGCGCCCCTTATACCGCCCAAACGGCATTCGTGCATTCGCAAGTTCATTTAGATCCATCAAGCGTTGGAATGATCATATCCGGGATCGCGCTCTTCGCGGAGGACTGGCTTAGAGCGAGTGGCGGCCGGTAGTGGTCAACTTTGAGCGATGGACCGTGAGTAAACACACGCTTATGCGGGATCACGCCGCTGGTCCCGGCAGGCGAGTAATCAGCCGCCGCAGCTGGGCGGACCTTCGTTCCCACTGCGCCTTCGAGCACACCAACCACAACGTCGCCGGGCTCTAATCGTCGGCCCCGGATTCGCTCGCGTCCGGCGGCAGCTTGCGAAATGCGTCGAGCAGCGACGCTTCTTGCGAGTTTAGAGCGAGTTCCATAACTTGAGCTCCAGTTTACCTTCCTTCCGAGCTGAGAACCAACGCAGACTAGTGAATGGTAAAGTTATCGTGTTCATGAGGCCGGATTTTGCGCCCATCAAATCGCTAGTCACAAGTCCACCCGCACTGCCAAGAGCTATGACCGGCGGCACGATAAGATTTCGCTGGATGAAATCGAGTGACTTGCCATTTGATTCTGATCAGACGATATCCGTTCTGAGGCCGAGCGCTACGCGGCGAAATCCTCGGGTAGAGGCTATCCTGAAGTAGGAGTTCAATATGGCAAGTCTTGATTGGTCACAATGCCTCGCTGTCGAAAGCGTGCCCGGTCGATGCAGTGGCGCGTGGGTGTTTCGCGATACCCGGATGCCAATCTCCATCGTGTTTGAAAACCTCGAATACGGGGAAACCATTGAGGATATCGTCGAAAACTACAACGTGACCCCGGAGCAAGTACAGGAAGTTCTCGAATTTGCGGCTCGCAGCGCTGCGGCGTCTGTTTCCGCTGGAGCATTGAGTTTGGCTGATGCGCATCCTCTTTGATCACAACACACCCCATCGCCTGATTCTCTATTTTGAAGGTCATCAGGTTTCCACCGCTGAAGAATGTGGGTGGGATCGTTTGGCCAATGGTGCCCTGTTAGCCGCAGGCGAAGAAGCTGGGTTTGACCTACTCCTTACTGCCGACAAGAACATACGTTATCAGCAGAATCTCAAAGGCCGCAAAATTGCCCTTGTTGTTCTAGGTAACTCGCCGTGGCCGTCCGTTCGTCAACGTATTACCGAAATCGTAGCTGCGGTAAACGCTTCCACTCCCGGCAGCTTCGTTGAGGTGGAAATTCCACTGCCGCCGAAGAAGCCGAAACCGGCACCATAGCCGGTTTGACTGGCTAGGATTGGCATCGGCCTCGTTGCGAAAATGTGTTGCGAAATTGAGAAGAGGTTCTCGCTCGCGCCGAACTGCGAAGCTCCTAAAAGAACCGCTCCTGCCGTCTCAGTGTCCCGAACGAACCAAGATTTGCGATCGAGAACGCCATGCGGAACTGGTTCTCATTTCTAGTTCCAAAACTGAATCTGCGATACTGCACCGAAAACCCGCAACAATCCGTATTGTAAGTAACTTGCGAATTCGCATACTGCAGCACTCCCAGCCGATAATCGTAAATCCCAAATACCCCCGCATTCCAGCCGCGCCGGTTCTCCGCGCCCCAACCCAGCAAGCCGCGAAACTGATTGTTCTTCGGCGACAGCGCGATATTGGAATCCACCTGCGAATGGCCAGCCGACACAAACCATTGGTTCACGCGCCCGTCGATCGTTATCGAACTGTTGCTGATGTTGCCGCGAAGCGGGTCGTAGTCCATTCGCCATTCCACTCCTACCCCCGGCAGCGGCTGCATCCGCAATGAACTTGCCACAGGCGAGTAATTCCGGATCCGGTCGAGGAACGAAAAGGCCGAAAACTCGATCGTCGTTTGAAACACGTTTCTCGTGCCGTCTACCAGCGCCCCGCCAAAGGTCCGATCAAAGTAACGGCGCTGCCACACCTGCCAGGTAAACATCTCCTGCGTCGTGCCCCCGCGCTTCACATAGATCCGGTTTGTCAAGCTGACTTCCAACTCTTTCGTGTTCGTGAGTAACTCGTTTTCGTCAAAGCGAATGATCTTCGCAAAGTCAACCACTCCGGACACATAACGAAAAGTCGCCCTTGGCTCGATGACATGCTTCACCTTCCCGCCGCCCATCCACTTGGGCGATTTGTCAAAAATACGAGTAAGTGAGGGCGGCAAAAACTCGACTTGGAAGTCGCGTGCCGTGCGCGTGATATTCGTCCCGGTGACATGGCCACTCTGCACCGAACTGTCCCAGAAAGACTCGTGTAGACTCACGCTGGGTGCCAGGCTGAAGCCCGCCCAATGGAACGCCGTAGAGACCCTGGGAACTACATCCAGCCGGGCGACAAACTGACGAGTCTGGAAGCTAGGCTGCGTGCGTCGCAACAGGCCCGCGTCCGATTCAAGCGACACCCAAATCGGAATCGACTTCCAGATCTGCGTGTCCCGCCTTGTATATTCCACCTGCGGCAGCTTGCGCACGATAATCGAATCGCCTTCCGCCGCCGTCTGGAAGTTCTGGGCCCGCGCCACAACAAATTGGATATTGTTACCGCGCCATTGCTTCTCAACAAACCCCACCGAGTTTACTTCCGAGAAGATCGCCTCATTGAAACTCTGCGTAAACGCCTGACGAAACACAAACGACGACAGGTAGTTGAAAGTGCCGCGCGCCATCCAGCCATGCCCCAGATCAGCCTTGCCATTGAAGAGGATGGAATAGCCACCCTGCTTCAGCCGCGTGCCGTCAGATTGTTCCAGCCCCTTGTCATTGACTCCATAAACATAGAAATCGAAGTCCGACTTATCGGTCGGCTTGCCCCGGAAGTCGATGGTCGAAGCCAATCCGCGCGACGTGAAATATTGCGCCCGGTAAGTTACATCGTAGGATCGATTGATTGCCCAGAAGTAACCCAGGCCCACCACCTGACCATAGCGTGAAGAGTTGCCGACATTGGCCATCAGAAATCCACTCTTGCGCGGCTGCTTCTCCAATGACTTATAGAAGTAAGGGAAATAAAACACCGGCACGCCGCGCACGCGGAACACGGCCTTCTTCATTGACGCGCCCTGATTGGGTACGATTTCAAATTTCGGCCCCCTCAGCGTCCACCAGGGTCGCGGGTAGCTGCAACTGGTGATCGTTCCTTTGTAGAGGATGTAGCGATTCTGCAGGCGCTCCGCCCACTCGCCCTTAAACTGGAACGGGTTGGACGATGTCAGGATGCCTGGCCGCGCGTCGATATGCGCGACGAAGCTGCCATGAATGTTGTAGAACTTGCCCGTCATGTCCTTGGTGTTGTAGTCCGCTTTGTCGCAAAACAGGTCTTCGCCCTCTTCGTAATTCTTGTAATGGACGTGACCTCTGGCGTGCGCTTCACCATTCTCGACGTTGTAGTCGATCTCGTCGGCCTCAATCGTCGACTCGTAAATATCCACCACCGCCGCGCCACGCAACTTCACCCATTCCCCCTCCACCGTCTGCGTTGAGGCACGAATGTCGACGCGGTCGCGGGGCGGCGCATTCTGCCGCACAAAGGGGAGCTTGATGTTGGGATTCTGCGCGTTCGGGTTCGAGGCCACCGGAGCCACGAAGACGGGAGGTTTGTATTGGGCCAGGAGTGGCACACAAAATAGTAGAGAAACCCAATAGAATGAAGAAACTAAATGACAAACCACGAGAATCGTGTTATGCAAATAGGAGGGCTGCATTGGTATAAAGCGTTGGCGGCTCACGGCTTAGGTTAACAAGCCGGACTTGAGCGCACAATAGGAGTATCCCTAAAGCCTGTTACCCCTAAAGGCTTGGGCCCAAGAATCCGAATAGAAAGGTGTGGCGTGGCGAATGAAGTGCGGCTATTGCGGTAGCGACAATCCGAGCGAAGACTTACGGTGCCATCTGTGTGGACGCCGCTTGTCGGGCAGCGGGCCCATGTTGGTACCCGAGAGTCACGGCAGCGCCGCGCCCAAGCTGGAAATTCTCGAAGAGCGCCTCGCCTCTGAGGACCTTCGCTCTCGCCACCCCATGCAGGGTCGCCTGTTTCCCGTGCAGGAGCCTAAGCGGGTGATCCCCTTCGATTCGCTTTCGACAGACACGAGCCGCAACCTCCGCACAACGCAGGAACGCAACGCCAAGACCCGTTCGAAGCAGCGCTATCAAGATCACACGGGCTATGATAACGACGCGAATAACGAAGCTGGACAGAAGGAATTTCCCTTCCCCGACGACAGGGTTCAGACGCGCCGGGTGGAGCCAGTTGTGTATACCAACGCCCCGGTTGCCATGCCAGCGCACCGTGCCATGGCCGCAGCCTACGATTCAGCGATGATACTGATCGGTGTCGGCATCCTGTTGGGTATCTATTACGTTGCCGGCGGCCACTTCAGCCTGGCCAAGTTGGACTTGGGCACCTACGCTGGCGCGGTTGTCTTCGTCACACTGCTATACAAGGTGCTCTGGGCGATTGGCGATGGCGACTCCCCTGGTATGAATGCGGTGCAGTTGCGACTGGTTAGTTTCGATGGCCGCCGTCCAACGCGCGAACTGCGGCTCTTGCGCCTGCTCGTCAGCATCGTCAGCTTCTGCTCGCTCGGCGTGGGCCTGGCCTGGTGCTTGTTTGACGAAGAGAAACTCACCTGGCACGACCACATCACCAAGACCTTCCCCAGCCCCACCTGGGAACAAGACTAGCTAGCGCAGCTCTGTCTTACGAAGCAGTGCCAGCACGACGATCCACAGCTTCTCGCTGGTCGGCAATCGATGTCGCCTGGTCAACACCTCAAAGCCCGATGCCTCAATGCGTTGAAACAGGCGCGAGTAAATTTCGATCAGCGCCCATAAGCTCGACTGCGAATCCGGCTGCACTTGCGCAATCATCGGCCGTGAATATTCGTAGTAACCTCGTGCCCGTCGCCCCAGGTCCTCCAACAGGCTGCGCAGCGGCGGGTTCACTTGGCCGCCAGCCATATCGCTCGCAGCAACGCCAAACTGCGTCATCAGATCCAGCGGCAGGTAACAGCGCC
The DNA here is from genome assembly GCA_038206015.1 of Bryobacterales bacterium. Lineage (GTDB taxonomy): Bacteria > Acidobacteriota > Terriglobia > Bryobacterales > Bryobacteraceae > Bryobacter. The sequence continues at coordinate 10,651 of JBBRBI010000053.1, forward strand.
CCAATTGCCAATCCTCACCGACATCGCGCACGATGTTAGTCAACTGAAACGCGATGCCGCACTTCTCGGCCATCGCCAGTGTCTCTGGCTTTTCAAAACCAAAGATGTGCGTAATCGTCAGGCCAACCACACCGGCAACGCGATAACAGTATCGATAAAGCTCGTCAAAATTCTTGGGTTGCGTGAAGCCTAAGTCGCCCGTCACGCCATCGATCATGTCGTAGAGATAGACACGCGGAATCGAGAAACTATTGATGGTATCGGCGAAGGCAGGCCACAACGGATGCTCAAGGGAGTCGCCATTCAGCGCGCGGTCCATTTGCTCACGCCAGTCAATAAGCGCCGTCTCGGTTGCCCCGGCCTCATCGGAGCGATCATCACACTCACGCATGAACGCATAGACCGCGCACATGGCCAGGCGCTTGGCTTTGGGCAACACCAGGAATGAATAGTAAAAGTTCTTGGCTCGCTTGCGGGCGATGCCAACGCAGTATTCGTAGGATTGTTCGAGAGGAGTCACGGTCGAGGCGAGTACAGTCCAGTATCTCCCGATTCGCACACCAGGATTGCCGCTTTGCGTTCGATTCCCCAACGATAGCCGCCAAGCTCTCCATTGTTTCGAATCACGCGATGACACGGGATCGCCAATGCCACCGGATTGGAGGCGCAGGCCCGCGCCACTGCCCGGCTCGCGGTGGGTCGGCCAATGCCCGCCGCGACCTCTGAGTACGATTGAGTTTGCCCCGCCGGGATCTTCTGCAGGTATTGCCACACGGTCGCCTGGAAGGCCGTGGCGCGAATGTCCATCGGCAAACCTGGCGCAATGGCCCGGCCGCCCACAAAGCCCTCGATTGCCTCCTGCCACAGCCGCAGCGGCTCCGTAAATAGCGCAACGGTCTCATGCAGACTGGCCGCCGGAAACTCGCGGCGCAGTGCGTCGTGCAAACTTGGCTCGTCATCGGCAAGTTGCAACCCGCACAGGCCGCGATCCGTCGCGGCGATCAAAATCTTCCCTAGGGCCGTCGACAAGATGACATATGAGATCTCGACGCCCCGCCCCCTCGCCCTGTACTGCGCCGGTGTCATACCCAGCGCATTGTCCGCTCGCTCATAGAGTCGGCTTGACGACCCAAAGCCCGCCTCATACATAGCCGTCGTCACCGGCTCATCGGCACGCAGCGATGTCTTCATTCGCTCCATCCTGCACTTTGCGTGAAACTGCTTGGGGCTCACGCCCAACGTCGCCTTGAACTTGCGCTGCAAGTGAAACGCGCTGTAGCCCGTGATGCGGCTCATGTCTTCAAGCGAGACGCTTTCGTCGGCGTGATCGCGCAAGTATTGGCTCAGGTAAGAGATCGGGTCGATGGGAATTTTCATCTACCTCGAGATTAGAAGCAGCTCTCAGCTACCCGCTATCCGGTTCTTGCTCCATCGCAAAATCGTGGTCAACAACAACCACACCCGCTCTCCCTTGCCAATCTTCGGTCGCGCATCCAGCACGCGATATTCAGCCTTCTCGATTTTGTCCAGAATCGCCATCCCGCCGCGCGAGAATAACTCGATATCGAGCGACAGCCGCGCATCGAGCGTCGCAATCAACGGCAGACCGCGCACAAAGTAGCCCCGCGCATAATCCACCGCCTCGCGCATAGCCGCCGCAAACCCCGCACTATGCCGCAACTCCAAAACGTCCGCCTCGTTCACCCCATGCCGCGCCAGCAAATCCAGCGGCAGATAAATGCGATTCTTAGCCACGTCCACGCGCACATCCTGCCAGAAGTTGGCAAGCTGCAAGCCAGTGCAAGTGTAGTCGCTCAAACGCGCCCGCTCTTCATCGTGATAGCCGCCCAGTGCTAGCACCAGTCGCCCCACCGGGTTGGCGGAGTTCGCGCAATAACCCAGCACCCCATCCCAGTTCGCATAGCGCGTAACCACCTGATCGTGCTCAAAGGCAGAAATCAGATTCGTAAAGCATTCCAGCGGCAACCCGCGCGCTTCAATCGTCGGCTGCAGCGCCACAAAAACCGGGTGCGTCTTCGGCATCCCCCGCCACCAATCGAGCAGCCGCAATGACTCGTGGGTGTCGCCAATCTCATCGCCCAGATCATCCGCCCACCGGCAAAACGCATAGACGTTGTAGAAGTCCTGGTGCAGATGCTTGGGCAGCAAAAAGCTGACTACGTGAAAATTTTCGTAATGGTGCGTCGACAACCAGTGTGTGTAGTCGAGCGATTCCCTAAGTCCCCATTGCCGCTCCATCGACTCGGCATCCCGCACAAAGGCGGCAGGCTCAAGGAATGATGGCAGTCTTGACGGCGCCATTCTGATGCAATTGGTGCGAGAGCACTTCGTTCAAATTGCTGAGCGGCTCCTCACCGGTAACAAAATCGTGGGCAGTAATATAGCCTGCAATCACCGCTTCCAGCGCCTTGCGTACATGCGCAGGAGTGTGATGGAAGCTTGCCATACAGGTAAGTTCCGAATAATGCATCAGCTGCGTATCCAATTTCACGACTGTATCGGTCGGGCATCCCCCGAAGAAATTCGCCACGCCACCGCGCCTCAGCATCAGAACCGCTTGCTGCCAAGTCTCGGGCGTTCCCACCGCCTCAATCACCACATCAGCTCCATAGCCTGCGGTCTCACGACGCACCGCCGCTATAATATCCTTCTCGTCGTTAACAGAAAGCGCGACTTGCGCTCCCAACCTGATCGCCCGATCCAATTGTGGCTTGCGGCGTCCGATCGCAATTACCCGGCAATTGCGCAGCGCCAGCAGTCTCACAAACATCAATCCGATCGGCCCTACGCCAATCACAACAACGGTGTCGCCAGCCTTGACGCGCGTCTCATCAATGCCACGGATGACACAGGCAAGGGGCTCGGCCAGGGCCGCATCTTGGTAGGCCACATGCTCCGGAATTTCGTACATGTTCTTTTCGACGATCCGCGAAGGAATGCGAATGAACTCGGCGTAGGCACCATTGTTAAAGAGAAGATTCTCGCAAAGATTTTCGTTCTGCTTCTTGCAGTAAAGACATTCGCCGCACGGAGCAGAGTTCGCCGCAACAACGCGTTGACCGGGTTTGAAGGAGCGAACACCCTTGCCCACTTCCACCACGTCGCCAGCCAACTCGTGACCAAACAACGCGGGAGGAACAATCATCCGCGCATGATATCCCCGGTGAAAGACCTTTACGTCGGTCCCACAAGTGAGCGCAGCGCGGACGCGAACCAAAACGTCACCATCGCCCAACAGCGGCACGGCTACTTTTTGGATCTCGACGTGTTCTTTGCCGTACAAGACGGCAGCCAACATTTCGTTCTTCACGAAGTCTTTGTCTCTATCCCCGCTCTCTAGATCTTCTGAGGCAACACTAATACTTTCAACGATTTCTCGTCTGGGTGCGTCGCCAGCTCAATACCTAATAGGATATCCCGCAATCCATATCTATGGGTGACCAACTCAGCCACCGGGATCTCTCCTGAGAATACCAACCTAGCGGACTCAGACTGCAAGTCTACATCAGCCGAGTACGCTCCCATCAAGCTTCTCTCACCCTTGCAGATGTCCGCACCGGAGATCTCGATTCGTTCTTTCTCTGAAGTCTGTGCAAATAAAACAATTCGCGCTCCCGGCCGGGTCGCCCGAATTGCCTGCTCCACTACACCCGGCGCGCTCGCCGCCACAAACGCAACGTCAGCCCCACGCCCCTCGGTGAGCTGTCGCGCCAAGGCGGGCAGGTCTTCTGTCAAAGGATCTAAGGCCCGCACCGCGCCAAACTTAAGCGATTGCGCGCGTCGCCCTTTCATCGTATCGGTCGCCACCGTCATAATCCCGCGATGCTGTAACAGCATTGTAAAAATCAGGCCTATCGGCCCTTGCCCCAACACCAGCGCTACATCGCCCGCCACGACACCCGACTGCTCGATCGCCTTATGGCAGGTATTCACTGGCTCGACAAAACTCGCCTGTTCATAAGAAACACCGTCTGGAATTTTTTCGACACCGCGCTCGACAATCCACGGCATCACCCGCGCATACTGCGCATAGCCGCCCCCTGCCGCCTCAAAACCAGCCGTGATCCCCACCTTCAGATACCCAGGGCACTGCGCGTACAATCGACGGGCGCAATAAAAACATTTACCGCAGGGAATGTGGTGAAACGCAATCACCCGATCACCGACGCCAAAACGCGTCACTCCCTCGCCCACGGCCACCACCCGCCCGGCCGTCTCGTGACCAAAAATCCGCGGCGGTGTCAGCAGTCCATATTCGATCTTCTTCAAATCGGTGTGGCAGATGCCGCAAACATGCACTTCAATTAAAAGCTCGCCCGCGCCGATCTCGGGCACTGGCACTTCTTCAATCTCTACCTGCTGCTTGCCGCGATATACGGCCGCATACATTGTCTTAGGAAACATTTGCGATAGCGTTTTCAACCGCTTCCCCCAATCGCCTGGTGGCCAACTTCGCCTGCTGTTGCAACCGAATTAGTGCGGCTATCTTCATGATGCCAACAATTGCGATCTGCGCGTTTTTAAAGCTTCCATCAGCTCGTCGATAGCGATTAAAGTCGACAGGCAAATCCTCGGCTGCCAGATCACTCACCGATTTCAAGGCTCCAAATCTTATCCCGGCCTTGGCACATTCCCTGGCAATCACTGCTGACTCCATGTCCACCATTGCAGCACCCTTGGCACGCAACGCCTTCTTGTCGGCAACGGTCGTCGCCACACGATCCTGCGAGTACAACACCGCGCCCGCCCCCTCTAACGCGACGCAGTCAAACTGTCCGACGGTGGACAAAATTCGCGACGCATAAAATACCTGCCCCACTTCCATCGCCGGGTCCAGCGCGCCGCAGGTCCCGACAGAGAGAACAAGATCCGGTCGATACCGCTGGATGGCTTCAGCCGCACTCGTGCCCGCCTGTTGAAAGCCAACGCCACCAACGACAACTCGATATTTCTTCGGCAACGCTGCGGCTTCAAAGCCCATCGCACAAATCATCAATACATCAGGCATGTGTGCCCGCCCTTCGAATCCATTCCACCGCACGGCCCAGCGCAGCGTCCACCGGCTTCGGATCATAACCCAACTCCGCCGTCGCCTTGGCGCAGCTCACCCACATTTTGATATGCGCATAACGGACGCCATCGAGCGGGATCCCCGGATCTTTGCCCGTCACTCCCGCCCAGGCCGTGGAACACGCCGCCGCCGCGTAAGCCAGCGCATACGGCACACGCACGCTCGGCGCGCTCAATCCAGACACCGCCGCCAGCTTGTCCAGCATCTGCTTCAGCGTCAAATTCTGACTGCCCAAAATGTAGCGCTCGCCAACGCGACCCTGCTCTGCCGCCATTAGGTGCCCCTCGGCTACGTCGTCTACATCCACGTAGTTCAGGCCCGTGTCGATGTAGGCAGGAATCCTGCCCGCAAGAAAATCGACGATCACCTTGCCCGTCGGCGTTGGCTTGAAGTCATGATCGCCAACAGGTGTCGTCGGGTTGACAATCACCACCGGCAAGCCCTCTGCCGCCGCTTGGCGCGCAACCTGCTCAGCCAGATACTTCGACCGCTTGTAGTGACCCTTCATGTCGGCAATACTCACCGGCGATGCCTCGTCGGCAATCAGGTCCTTGCGCATTCCCACTGCGCCAACGGTCGAGCAATATACGATCCGCGCTGCCCCCCGCGCCGCTTGTAACAACTTGCGCGTGCCCTCAACATTGGCTTCGTACATCTCGTCAGGCTTCGCTGTCCAGAGCCTATAGTCTGCCGCGACATGGAATACATGCGAGCACCCAACACAAGCCTTCTCCAGCGACTCTCGATCGCGAAGATCTCCACGCACCGTTTCCACATCCAACTCTGGCACCGTGCCAGAGCGCGAAAGCGCACGGACATCCCACCCGCGATTCTTCAGTTTCTTTGCAACATGCCAACCTACAAAACCGGTGGCACCAGTGACGAGTGCGCTTCGCACGCCTAGCTTGTCATCCAACGGCAAAAAGAGGCAGCGAAACTCAATGTGCTTCCTTGCCGCGATTCAGATACATTGCCAAAGCCATCATCGGGAAAGCATTGCGGTACATGTGATAGGTCAAATAGAAGACCTTGGGGAAGCCTGTGCCGGTAGCCAATTCCTCTTCCCAATTTCCGTCCGGCCGCTGCGTTCGAATCAGATGCTCAACGCCTTTACGTACGCTCTCGCTGGTGTCATCGCCACCCGCAAGCAAGCCCATTACCGCCCATGCTGTCTGGCTGGCCGACGAAGGCCCAGCTACGAAAGTGTGCATGTCATAACTGCGACAGGATTCACCCCAGCCGCCATCGGCATTCTGCACAGACCGTAGCCATTCACCGGCTCGCAGGATGTAAACTTCGCGATCGCTCACTCCGGCCTGCCGCAACCCCTTCAACGCGAGGAAGGTACCGTAAATGTAATCAACACCCCAGCGCCCAAACCACGATCCGTCAGTCTCCTGAGACTGAATCAAATACTCAACACCCTTGCGCGTGGCAGGATGGTTTGCCGCAATGCCGTAGCGCGATAACGCATCCAGCACCCGCCCTGTAATGTCCGGGCACGATGGATCCAGCATCGCGTTGTGATCGGCGAACGGAACGTCACTCAAAAATTCCCAGGTGTTGTCGACGTCGAACGCCGCCCATCCGCCATCCCTGCCCTGCATCCCCAGCAGCCAATTCACTGCGCGCCGCGCAGCCGCCTCTTGTGCCGTGCGATTGCTCGCCTGCGCCTTGTGCAGGCCAATCAGCACCATCGCCGTATCATCAATGTCCGGATAAAACTCATTCGCAAATTCAAAGTACCAACCGGATGGCTCAAGATTCGGTCGCTTCACCGCCCAGTCGCCCTTGCGACGACACTCCTTGGTCAGCAACCAATCCGCGCAACGGTTCAGAGACTCCTGCAGATCCGTGTTGGCAGGGCTCGCCTCCACTTCGGCCAGCGCATAAGCCGCAATCGCCGTATCCCAGACGACAGAGAAACAGGGTTGGAAAAAGAAGCCCTTGGAGTCGTCGTCCACCATCAGATTTTCAAAGTGCTTCAGTGCGTCGACGCGGCGCGGGTCGTCTTTTGTATAACCCAGGACGTCCATCGCCATCACCGTGTACATCATCGGTGGGTAGATCGCCGCCAGGCCGTCAGAGTACTCCAGGCGCTCCAGCATCCATGCTTCACAACGCTTGATCGACATCGGACGCAGTAACTTAGTCAGCGGCGACTTCTCGTAAATTTTCAGGAAGCTATCCGCCGTATAAAAGAAATTCTTGAACGTGAAGAATTCCTCGGCCGGTCGGAAGTCAAATGCTGCACCAGTCTTGATCAGTTCATCGAGATTAAAGCCCGTCGGCAAGGGGCAAAGCACGTCGGAGGACGCGATGATTGCCAGTGGAATCACGATCGCCCGTGACCAGCTAGAAATCTCATAGATGAAGTTCCCCAACAGCATCATCTCTGGTGGCACGCTGGGCACGCACTCGCGCGGATACAATCCAAACAGACTCAGGTTCAGCTTCGTGTAGCTGTTGGCTGCCTGCAATCCCCCAAGCTCCTGAATGCGCTCCCGCAACAGCACCATGCGCGGATCTTCGGGCGAAATGCCAGCCAGCTTCAGGGAGAAGTACGCCTTCACGCAAGCAGAAGGTTCTGCGGGCCCCTGCGGATAAATATTGAAGCCGCCGTCTTCCATTTGTCGCGACAAGATCGACGCCACTGCCCGATCAATGATCTCGCGACTGGGAGGATTCCAAACCCCGTTCTCTACCCGGTGCAGCCAAAGCTGGAACAGAATGTAGTCTGATTCCAAGGTAGTATCTGCCGTCAGATCTTCCCACCAGAAACCAGCCTGATGCTGCCGGTGCAGCATGAACTCAGATGCTTTCGATACCGCCTTAACCGCGTTCGCTGTCGTGGGATCCGCGATGGACAGCCGAGGACTCATGCCTAGGCGCCCCCCGAAATTGCATTCGAGATCGTATGCAATTCCATCGGTAACGTGAAACGCACGTCCTCTTCCTTGATCTCCATCTCAACCATTTCCCCAAACCCGTACTCGTCGCGCAGAAACGCGAGCAGTTCTTCCACCAGATTTTCGGGCGCGCTCGCTCCGGCCGTGATCGAAATCGTGTTGACACCAACCAGCCACTCAGGCCGCACTTCAAATCGGTCATCAACCAGATACGAGGGCACACCAGACTTCTCGCAGACCTCAACCAACCGTCGCGAATTCGACGAATTCTGGCTCCCCACCACCAACAGCAACTCGCACAACGGGGCGACGGCCTTCACCGCAATTTGCCGATTCTCGGTGGCGTAACAAATATCCTGCGCACCCGGACCCTGAATGTTCGGATAGCGATCTTTCAACGCCGCGATGATGTCTCGCGTCTCGTCCAGCGACAACGTCGTCTGTGTCAGGTATACGATTTTGTTCGGATCCGGCAACACAAGTTTGGCAACGTCTTCGGGATGCTCGACAAGGAATGTGCAGTCCGGGGCCTCGCCCATGGTTCCGATCACTTCATCGTGATTCGAGTGGCCAACCAGCACGATGGAATAACCTTTGCGCTGAAAACGAATCGCCTCCAAATGCACCTTGGTCACCAGCGGACAGGTCGCGTCGATGACGTTCAGATTGCGCTCAACAGCTTCAGTGCGCACCGCTGGCGACACACCATGAGCCGAGAAAATGACCCGCGCTTCAGCAGGCACCTCGGCCAGTTCATCCACAAAAATCGCCCCCGCCGCCCGCAACTCATCCACAACGTGTTTGTTGTGTACGATCTCTTTGCGGACGTAGATTGGCGCACCGTAGAGGTCAAGTGCGATTTTTACGACATCAATCGCGCGGACGACGCCTGCGCAGAAGCCACGTGGCGAAAGAAGAATGATTTTCTTATTCGCCGAAGGACTCGGTGAAACGTTCGAGTGCAGCATTGGATCTTTAAGTATAACCGAGCTTTATAGCAGCTTGAGCATCGTTTGCGACAGGTCGTGGCCCAGTACGGTCACTTGCCGCAGGACAAAAATCGGTTCACTGTCACTCAACTTCACCGCGTCCTTGGCTGTGGTGATCCAAAGGTCGCCGCGTTGGCGCAAGTCTGCAAGGTCGCGTGCAGAGTATTCGTGGTGGTCGGGGTAGGTCACCAGATCGACATCACGCAGCCCCATCGCGTCGAGACTCTGCCGAAATGAAGCCGGATTCCCCAGCCCGCAAAACGCAATCCGCCTTCCCTGTTGCGGCAACTCATCGAGCGACTCATCCGTCGTCACCACAAAGGGCCACTTGCCCAACACACGCTCAAGGCCGCTGTAAACAACCCCCCTTCGCCCGCGTGTGATCGCAAACGCAGAGGCCCGCCGCAATGCCTCAATCGGCTCACGCAATAACCCGGCTGGCGGTACGCTCCAACCTGGAAAAGGCCGCAGCGCATCCACGCATACCAGATCGAAATCCCGCTCCAGTCGCCGATGTTGGAATCCGTCATCAAGCAGCAACAAGTCCACCGGATAGCGCTCCAGCAATGCCCGCCCAACCTCATAACGATCCGCTCCAACCCCAACAGCGCAATGACCGGCACGCAAAAACAATTGCGCCTCGTCGCCAGTCTCGGCCCGCGTAGGCAACTCCTCACCCGGTCCAATCAAAACATCCCGCGTGGCCGCCCTTCCATACCCACGCGTAAGAATTCCCACTCTCTGCCCCTGGCGCGCATAGAGATCAGCCAACGCCAACACCATTGGCGTCTTGCCCGTCCCGCCCATCGATAGATTCCCGACAGAAACCACCGGCACCGGCAGCCTTCGCGACGCGACGCTGCGCTGTGACACCCACACCCACGGCGCGCTAAGCGGCTGCAGTGCGCTCGACATCGGAAACAAACCCTTCGGCACGCCTTCGCCGTACATCTCGACCAGCGTGGGCGTTAGTCGGGCCGCAACGCCGCGCATCGACAGCGCCAATTCACCCGCGCGCCGCCCCGCTCCAGCATCATCCTCAATCAATTTTGCTACTGCCGCAGCCAACTCCTCAGGCCGCGCCAATTCCTCCACGATTCCCCGAAAGCGCATCTGGATCTCGGCGAAATTCCCCATCCTCGGGCCGGTGATAATGGGCTTGCCAAAGGAAGCTGGCTCAAGAATATTGTGCCCCTCGGTCGCATTGAAGCTGCCCCCGACAAACACCACATCAGCCAGCGAAAACAAGCTGGCCAATTCACCGATCGAGTCGAGAAGCAGTACATCTGCATCGGCAACCTCCCCCAGTTGCGTCCTTTGTGCAAACCGGATTCCCCGCGCTCGAAGCTTTTCAGCAACAATCGCAAATCGCTCGGGGCGCCGAGGTGCGAGCAACAATCGCACCCGCCCGCCGAGTGCCGCAAACGCATCCAGGACGGCATCGTCTTCGTCGACCTCACCTACGGCCGTCGTTGACGCCGCTACCCACAACGGCTTCGGCGCTTGCACCGCAAACCAGGCAAGAACGTCAGCGGGCGCGCTCGCCGCATTCGGTTCAAAGTCAAACTTCAGATTCCCCAACATCGCGATGTCGCGCTGATACCCCAAGCTCCGAAACCGCGCCGCGTCCACTTCGCTTTGCGCTGCCAGAAAATCGATCTGCGGCAGAATCGAGGCAAACACCCACTGCCACTTTTGATACTGCGGCCAGGCCTTGTCAGAGATTCGCGCATTTACCTGCGCCCACTGTGCGCCGCCGCGCTTGGCCTCGCGCAGCCAGTTTGGCCAAATCTCGGTCTCAAGGTTAATCACCAGCGCCGGTGTCAATCGCCGCAACACACGTCGAATAGCAAAAGGAAAATCAACCGGAGCAAAGAATACTCCATCGCAAAGCCCTGCCAGTTTGGTCTCCGCCAGCGCTCTTCCTGTCAGCGTCGTCGTGCTGACAAATAGCGGCGTATCGGGCAGCGCCACGCGTAGGCTCTTGAGTAGCGGGACGATACTGACAACCTCGCCCACACTTACCGCGTGCAACCAAATACCGCCCGGCCTCGTCGAGGAGATATTAGCGGGCAACCAGCCTAGACGCTCGGTCATCCCATTGAAATAGGCAGCCTGCCGCGTGCAACGCCAAGCCGCGTAGAGTAGAAGGAGCGGCAGGGCGGCGGCGCAGGCCAGCCGAATCAGAAGGTAGGTGAACTTGACTCGCAGAGAATTAGTCGTGCTTTCGAGTATAACGGCGGCACCGAACGCCTGGGCGGTCGGTGAATCGACATTCATGGCTCCGGCCGTCGAAGACATGAAATCCAGGATCACTCTCGATCAGGTCAGCATTGGCGTCGAGGCCTTTGACACGGCCGAGAAAGCAAAAAAAGCTTTCGGCAAACTCAACCCTAACCAGTATGAAGTGTTGCCGGTGCTGGTGGTGGTCAAGAACGGCCGCAAGTCTGCGCTCCGCGTCAGTCCGCTCGAAGTTATGTACATTGTGCCGGGGATGGGCAAGGCGGAAGCTCTGCGCCCCAATGAAGTCATGGCAGCCGGAGGCAGTCCTGGTGCGCCTAAGCTCGGCCCGAGTCCCCTGCCAATTCCGCTCCCCAGAAAAAAGAACCCGCTGAGCGCGCCAGAGATCGAGGGCCGCGCCTTTGCCGTCAAAATGATCGCGGCAGGAGAGGTCGCCAGCGGCTTCTTCTACTTCAACGTGAAACACAGGACGACGGCCAAGCTCTATCTCAACGGCCTCGTCGACGCCTCGACAAATCGCGAGATCTTCTACTTCGAAATCCCTTTCGTCGACTAATCGCACGTAGCATTGGCATCCTCCTTGCATTGCTCTGCCCGCACCTGAGTGGTTCCGGGCTTCAGCCCGGAATTGTCCGCCCGCTGAAAGCTGCGATGCGACGCCTCTCCCATCTGCTGGCGAGGGATGCGCGACCAATCCGTCTTGAACCCATGGTTCGACGCCAGTTGCGATGCCGTCGGCGATCGCCGAGCCGGAAGCACTGATTCCTGTCTGATCCTACAATGAGAGTATGCGTCGTACCTTCCTAGCTTCTTTGCTCGCGTTGGCCCTCCCGGCCGCCCCTACCGCCCCGTCGATGACCGTTTACAAAACCGCCACCTGCGGCTGTTGTGGCAAATGGGTCGATCACCTCAAGGCAAACGGCTTCTTGGTCAAAGTAGAAATCGTACCGGAAACCGCCACCGTCCGCCAGAAGTACGGAGTCCCGGAGAAACTTGCTTCCTGCCACACCGGTGTCATCGGAGCCTACTCAATCGAAGGCCACGTCCCTGCCGCTGACATCAAGCGTTTGCTCAAGGAAAAGCCGGTCGGCAAGGGTCTTGCAGTTCCTGGAATGCCCATGGGGTCCCCAGGCATGGAAGGCCCGCAGGCCGACGCTTATGCAACACTGCTGTTCGATGGCGAAGGCCGCAGCACGGTCTTCGCCAAACACTAACGGCAAGCTTACGGAGTTTTCTTCGGCGCGCTCGGTGTAGCGGCAGGAGCAGTCTTCGCTGCAGGGGCACCAGTCTTCGCAGCAGGCGCACCCGCAACGGCAGGCTTCTTTGCGGGCACTGCAGCGGCGGGCCAAATCGGCAGCCCCAACGGATAGCGAGTGATCGTCACCTTGGTCATCACGATCGGCTCGTTCGGCTTGTTGGACATGTCACGCGGCACGCGCGCCAATGAAATTTCCAGGTCCATGCCTTCAACGACTTCACCAAAAATCGCGTGCTTACCATCCAGATGGGGCGTCGGCCTCTCGGTGATGAAAAACTGCGAGGATCCGGTCCTTGGCCCGGAGTTCGCCATCCCGAAAATCCCCGGCTTGTTAAAGCTCAACGCCGGATGAAACTCATCGACGATCGGGTCCGTTCCCCCAGTCCCGTTGCCCAGCGGATCTCCACCCTGAATCATGAAATCTGGAATCACGCGATGGAAGGTCAGCCCTGTAAACAGCGGCATCATTACGCGCTTGCCTAGTTTGGGGTTCAGCCACATCTTCTTCCCCATTGCCAGGTCAACGAAGTTACGAACAGTAACCGGGCTCTCTTTTTCGTAAAGCCGTCCAACGATTTGGCCAACCGGCTTACCACCGTGTGAGAGCTGCAGCGTCACGTAAAGGCCATCAGGACGCGGTGGCGGTGGCGGTTCCATCTTCTTGGCTACCGGCGCAGCGGTTTTCACTGCGGGTGTGGCCGTCTTGGCCGCAGCCGGAGCAGCGGTTTTCTTCGCCATGGGCGGCGTCTGTGCCGGCGGCGTCTGTGCGAGCATCAGTAACGAGCATGCGCTTGTGAGCGCCAATAGTATCGAACTCTTCATCACTATGAATTATATCGGGATCGCCGCCCTAATTTTCGCCACTTCTCTGAGCGCCCAGACCGCCAAGGTCACAATTCTCGCCACAACTGACCTCCACGGCCACATTTACCCCTACGATTACTTCACCCAAAAGCCCGCCGCCCTCGGTCTGGCCAAGATCGCCACCCTCGTCGCCGAAGAGCGCAAACGCACGCCCGACGCCCTGCTCATCGATGCCGGCGACACAATCCAGGGCTCGCCGCTCGAAAGTGTTTACCAGACTTTCAAAGCCACCGGCAAACTCCCGCGCGAGGTCACAATACCCGCCCGCGCCTTCCAGCTTGACCCGATGATGCTGGTCATGAACGCCCTCAATTACGATGCGATGACTGTCGGCAACCACGAGTTCAACTACGGGCTCCAGATTCTCGATGCCGCCCGCCGCGTTGCCCGCTTTCCCTGGCTCAGCGCCAACACGGTCGCCAGTGGGCCCAACGTTAAACCCTTCATTCCCTACCTCGAAAAGACCGTCCAAGGCGTCCGCGTGGCCATCATCGGCCTCACCACGCCGGCGATCCCCAGCTGGGAAAAACCAGAAAACTACAAAGGCTATTCCTGGGAACCCGCCACTGTCGCCCTCAAGCGACTCATCGCCATCTGGGGAGATAACCCGCCGGATCTGGTTATCGTCTGTGCACACAGCGGCATCGATAAGTCTGGCGGACCCAACAGCGCTGAGAATTTTTCCTGGCAAGCCGCCGAGGTCCCCGGCGTGACAGCCGTCGTCTTCGGCCACAGCCACAGCGAGGTGGCGGAAGTCTTCAACGGCGACACCCTGCTCGCGCAACCCAAAAATTACGGTGCTTCCATGGCTCGTCTCGATTTCGAGTTCACAAAGACTGCCGCCGGCAAGTGGCAGCTCTCTTCTCGCCACAGCCACCTGCTTAAAGTCAAGGCCACGACGCCCGCCGACGAGAACATTCTCAGCCTCGCCAAGCCCTATCACGACGCAACAGAGCAATATCTATCCAGTCCCATCGCCACAGCCAGCACAGAACTCAGCGCCGCTCATGGCCGCTACGAAGACTCCGCCCTCGTCGACGCCATACATGAAGTCCAGCTCCACTACACCAAGGCAGACGTTTCGCTCAGCGCGCTGTTCAACCCCCGCCTCGTCGTAAAGCAAGGCCCCGTCACCATGCGCGAGGCTGCGGCGCTCTACGTCTACGACAACACTCTCTACAAGATCCAGGGCAACGGCAAAATGCTCCGCGAGGCGCTGGAAAACGCGGCACGCTACTTCCTCACCTGCCCCACTCCGGCCTGCGACACTGGCGAACTCATCAACCGTTCCTTCATGAGCTTTAACTACGACATGGCCGAAGGAGTCAGCTACGATGTCGATCTGCGCAAGCCCGTCGGCCAACGCATCGTCAATCTCCGCTTCAAAGACGCTCCACTTACCGATACACAGCCACTTACAATCGCACTTAACAACTACCGCGCCGCAGGCAGCGCAGGCTACGACATGTTCAAAGACGCCAAGATTCTTTGGCAGTCCAATGACGCCATCCGCGATCTACTCATCGAATACTACCGTGTGAAAAAGACCCTGCCCACCCAAGCCAGCGGCAACTGGAAGATCATTCCCGAGGCTGCGCACCAGCGCCTCCTGGGCATCGCACAAACGCAATAGTGCAAACTCAATAAGAATGTCTCCATTGCTCGTCGGCATCGCCGGCGCATCCTGTTCGGGCAAAACCGAACTCGCCCGCTCCCTCGCCCGCTATCTCCAGGAAGATGCCCTGCTGTTTGCGCTCGACCACTATTACATCGACCGCTCGCACATTGCCGAGCCCGAGAGGTCGCATTTCAATTTCGATCACCCCGAAGCCCTCGACGCGCCCCTGCTCATTCGCGATGTAGAGAGCCTCAAGAACGGCCTCTCGATCGAGCAACCACGCTACAGCTTTGTGACCCACTCGAGGCTCGACGACACAGAGCCCATCGCCCCCCGCCCGGTAATCCTCATCGAAGGGCTTTTCAGCCTGCACTGGCAGGCTCTGCGCGACATTCTGGACCTGCGAATCTATGTTGAGACGCCCGATGAGGAGTGCTTTCGCCGCCGCTTGCGTCGCGATGTCGCAGAGCGTGGCCGCTCGCCCGAGTCCATCGAAGAACAGTACGCCGCCACGGTGCGCCCGATGGCGGAAGCGTTTGTACGACCCACTGCCGCCTTCGCAGACCTCACGGTATCAGGCGTCGTCCCCATCGACTCCAGCGTCCGCCTCGCCCTCAACGCGATCGAAGTCCGCCGCCTTCAGGCCTGACTTTGCTCCCCGTTTTCTCTGGCGCTAACTAGGGGATTCGCATACTTGAGACCCGCGAAGCGGCTGAAATGGCGATCATTGCTATAAAGCGTAGCGCCGTGCTCGATCGCTAGCGCGGCCAGCTGAGCGTCCATGACGAGAGGTCCGCGAGATTGGGATTCGGGGAGCATCTTAGCCAGGATTTTCCAATGCTGGTCTCCAGCGTCAAGTATCGAAAAGTTAGGCTGCGCGAGCCAGTCGTCGACAATTGAAATCGCCTAGGCTTTCCAACCATTTGCGCGCTGCCTCATGCTGGGCCGTGGAAGCGTCACACGCATAGGGCAGTAAGTTCGCGTCGCCAAGCATCATTGCCGAAGCAGGCCATCCAACTGGTCAAGCAGGTCGCCAACATTGTCATATAACATCCCGGCTGGAAGTCCGACAGGACGCGCCCTTACGACGAAACGCTTCCGCGCCTTCTTCGGCTCAGAAGCATTCAGTCCAACACACAGGGCATCCTTCACAACCACTTTCAAAGAATTGCCCGACTTGCGCACTTGTTCCCGCAGCTTCGCGGCAACATTGTCATCCGATGTAAGTGTCGTGCGCACATAACAATGCTAGCAATCAGACATCATGAGGTCAAATCTCCCAACTAACTGAAGATCTCTCCTGCTCTCCCTGCCAATGCTCGCCAAAAGACAAGGCCCAAGAGAGCCGAAGCTTCCCGGGCCTTACCGACACCGCATTACTGCGGCGATGTTACTTCTTTCTTACTGCCGTCTTCGCTCCGCCCGCTTTCGGAGCAGCAGGCCTCTTCGGAGCAGCCTTCGGAGCACCTGCAGCCACCGGCCAACCCTTCAACTTTTCGCCCTCTACCTCAAGCTTTAAGGTAAACGGCTCCTTCGTGTATTCCTTGGCAACACCGGTGAATTCAAGCTCCGTCCCTACTTCGGCCTTGCCGCGTAGAGCCTTCTCAAATACCAGCGTCACTTCCGGCTGATCGGCGCTCTCCACCGCGACAACCACTTCCTTCGGGTTCGTCTCGGGCTTCATACTCACCACCTTGCCCTTAAAGGGCGGCAGTTCAGCGTCCTTTACGGTTCCCCAATAGGTCTCGCCATCAGCGGCCAGTAGCGCCTTCTTCAAGCCCAGATACTGGAACAACATCGGATTCTCAGACTTGAACTTCTCTTCGTTCTCGCCCATCTTCTCTTCTTTGGACTTGATCTTGAACTCTGGCGGCGGCATCACGCTTGCCTTGGCCTTGTCGATGATCTCTGCCATTTCCTTCTTGTCGTCACCGGCGTAAGCCGAATAAACGCGTCCGAAGTACCCGGCCACTTGCGCTTTGCGGGTCGGGTCCATCGCGCCCGGGCCTTCCAGGTTGCCAGCGCGGGCAAAGTGCCACATCGCTTCGGCTTGACGCTTTGCGTTCTTCTGCTGCACAATGACCGTGCCCAACAGATAGCTCATCTCAGCGGCACCAGGGCTCAGCTCCAGTCCCTTGACGAAGTACTTTTCAGCTTCAGTGAAATTTTTCTTCTGCTGCTCAATCCAGCCCAGCGTCTTGATTGCCTGAACTTCCAGATCATCGCGCTGCTGTTTCCATTGCGCGTCTGTCAATCCGGCTGTCTTCTTGGCGGGGTCGTACACAGTGCCCAATTCGGCGATCAGTCCGTTGGCTGCCTTGCCGCCAAGGTTCCAGCTCTCGGCATCCTGCTTGTTCATGCTCACCGTCAACAGGGTAATGAAGTACAGAGCCTGAAAGCTCTTCGGGTCCAGTGCGAGCATGTCTTTGCACGCCTGATACAGCCCGGCTGCGTCGTTCTTCTTGTTGTAGAGAACGATGTAGGACCCGGCACGGTCGATCTTGAATTCAGACTCCGGGTACTTCTCCTTCCACTGGTTGAGCAACTGCAGTTGCTGGTCGGGTGTTGTTGCTTTCGTGTATTGAACATACAGATCGTATTCCGCTGTATCTTTCCAGTTCTTCTGCGGCGCTTGCGCGCCCAGTGCTCCGGTCGACATCAGCATACTGGCGAATACGCCACCGAGAATCAATTTACGAAAGGATTGAGTGAATACTTTCACTGGCTCCAGCCTCCTGAGTTTAAGACGATACGATCAAAATGTTTTTGGTTCCCGCGACGGCTGCCAGCCCCGTCAACTCGGCAAGATTTGGCATCGCGGAATCTTTCGGGAGTATAACAGAACTCCCTTCGTCTATTCGACGCCGCTGCTGCGGTTTTTGTTTCGAGAGGTGCTAGCATGAGCGGAATGCGATGGCTTGACTATGGCGTGATCCTCGCCTACTTAATCGGGATCACTGCTTTTGGATACCGCTTTCGCGACAGCCAAAAGACGCTCAAGGACTATTTCCTCGGCGGCAGAAGTACGCCGTGGTGGGCAATTGCCTTCTCGATCGTCTCAGCCGAAACCTCCACGCTCACCGTCATCGGCACCCCTGCACTCAGCTTCAACGGCAACTTCGGGTTCCTCCAGGTAGTCTTCGGTTATCTTCTCGCCCGCATCATCATCAGCGTGCTCTTCCTGCCTCAATACTTTCGGGGCGAGATGTTCACTGCCTACGAGCTCATGCTCCAGCGCTTTGGGCCCAACATCCGCAAACTCACCGCCGGGTCATTCCTGGGCCTGCGCGCCCTGGCCGAAGGCGTCAGGGTCTTTGCAATTTCCATCGTCGTCTCGATCGTACTGGGCACCGGCGAACTTGTCAGCGAATTTGTCATCGTCTGCCTCACCCTCCTCTACACCTTTGAGGGCGGTATGACCGCCGTTATCTGGACCGACGTCATCCAGATGATTCTCTACGTCGCTGGCGCAATTCTCAGCCTCTTCGTGATCCTCCAGCAGATTCCCGGCGGCTGGGACCACGTTGTCCAAATGGTCGGAGACGCCCATAAATTTCAAGTCTTCGATTTCGCGTTCTCGTTTACGCCAGACTTCTTCGCCAAAAGCTACACTTTCTGGGCTGGCTTCTTCGGCGGCTGCTTCCTCACTACCGCGTCCCATGGCACAGAGCAGCTTATGGTGCAGCGCCTACTCTCGGCCAAGTCTGAGCGCGACGCAAGACTCGCTCTCCTTTCCAGTTGGTTCGTCGTCTTCTTCCAGTTCACGCTCTTCCTCGTCATCGGTGCCACGCTGTGGGTTTACTATACCGACGCCAAGCTCCCCGCCCCCAATCCTCCCGATCGCATCTACCCCAAGTTCATCTGGGACTTCCTCCCGCCTGGCATCAGCGGCCTGGTCATCGCCGCCATTCTCGCCGCAGCACTGAGCAACCTGAGCGCCGCCCTCAACTCTCTGGCCTCCACCACCGTCATGGATTTCATCAAGCCAGCTGATGCCAAGCCGCGAAGTGACGCAGCCTACCTCAGCCTGGCCAAAAAGATGACCGTTCTCTGGTGCGGCATCCTCTTTCTCATCAGCCTGCTCGCCCGTAACGTCAAAAGCGTTCTCGAGGCGGGCCTCGGCATCGCCTCAATCGTTTATGGAGCGCTCCTGGGCGTCTTCCTTCTCGGCCTGCTCACCACCCGCACCGGTGAGCGCGCAGCCATGATCGGCATGAGCTTCGGCCTCTCGGTGATGCTCTACGTCAAGTTCCAAACCTCCATCGCCTGGACCTGGTACGTCCTGATCGGTACAACCGTTACCTTCCTAACCGCCCTCGTGGCCTCTTATCTGGTCACAGAAAAAGTGAAACCTCTCGATGTCTGAAAAACTACTCTCTCTCCGTCGCGACCTCGGCCTGTGGGGTGCCGCCGCCATTGTCGTCGGCACCGTCATCGGTAGTGGCGTCTTTGTCGTCCCCAAGCGCGCTGTCATCGCCACCGGCTCTCCCGACTGGGTAACTCTTGTCTGGGTCGTTGGCGGCCTCCTCAGCCTCGCAGGCGCGCTTACCTACGCCGAGCTCTCGGCCATGATGCCAGAAGCCGGCGGCGAGTACGTCTATCTCAAAGAAGCCTACGGGCCCTTCTGGGGCTTCCTCTACGGCTGGACTCAGTTCTGGGTTGCCAAATCCGGCTCCATCGCCACCCTCGCCAGCGGTTTCCTCATCTACCTCACTAATTTTGTTCCAGTTCTAGAACAGACCTTCGCTACCGTGCCCATCCCACTCGGCCCCAACGGTGGCCCGTTAGATCTCAAATTAGGGCAACTCGCCGCAATGGGCCTCATATTATTCCTCGCCGGAGTCAACTATTTCGGCGTAAAGGCGGGCGGCCAGTTGCAAATCGTTGTCACGATTGCCAAGGTCGGCCTACTGCTCGGAATCATCTCACTTGGCTTATTCTCGACCCAGGGCAGCACCGCGAATTTCACCAGCTCCGTCATGCCCAACCCAGGCGGCGCCAGCGGCTTCTTTGTCGCACTCGTGGCCATTCTCTGGGCTTACGATGGCTGGAACAACGTCAGCATGGTCTCGAGCGAAATCAAAAATCCTCAACGAAACCTACCATTGGCCCTCATTTTTGGCACACTCGGCGTAATGGCGATCTATCTTCTTGCTAATACCGCTTACTTCTACGTGCTCTCGAGCGCCGAAGTGGCCGCCAGTGACCGCGTACCTGCCGAGATGATGCGAAAACTCTTCGGCCCCTCCGGGGCCAACTGGGTCGCTGTCGCTGCGATGATTTCCATCTTCTCAGCCCTCAACGGCAGTATCCTTTCTGGTGGCCGTGTACCCTTTGCGATGGCCCGAGATGGCCTATTCTTCAAGAAAATCGCTGAAGTACACCCCCAGTACCGCTCACCAGGCCAGTCCATGCTCTGGCTAAGCGTATGGAGTGGAGTGCTGGTCTTTTCCGGTCAATATGACCAGTTAGCGGCCTATGTCGTCTTCGCCAGTTGGATTCTCTATGGCATGACCGCAGCAAGCGTCATCGTCCTCCGCCACAAGCGCCCAGATCTCGCCAGACCCTACAAAACATGGGGTTATCCCTACGTCCCCGGCCTCTTTGTGTTCGCCGCTGGCATCCTAATATTCTTCACATTGAAGGATCAGCCACGGGAATCCCTACTCGGCTTGGCACTCATTGCGATGGGAATTCCATTTTACTGGTATTGGAGCCGACTGAAAAGGGCATAAATCGGGCTTTTCAATATTTTGTTCTATTTTCAGAACAGGGTACTTGTATCTCGGTGAATAATCCGATATAACAACATCAGGCTGGTTGTCTGAAATTGAACCAGTAATCTATTGCGGAGGCTACATCCGTGGACCTGATGAAGATTTTGGAAGATTTGAGACGTGAGCGAGCTTCGATTGAAGAAGCGATCCTCACCTTGGAGCGCCTCGTTGAAGGCCGTGGTCGCCGACGCGGCAGGCCGCCAACATGGCTCGCTGAAGCCCGCAAGCGCGGTACAGACGTTGGCGAAACCGACGTTGACGACGCAGATGATGAACCGGCAGCGAAGACCGCGACCGGCCTTTAGCCCTCACCGCCGGACAAACGGCTGCTTCAGTAGCGAAATGTAGCCTACGCCGGGAGCACGGCGACTGACACGCCAGTAGCACCGGGCTCGGCGGAAGCCAGCACTTTGCTGAGCAGCAGCTTGGTCGGCTCCTCAGGGATAGATCAGATATTGCTGGCGCTTCTCGGTGAACTTCGCGATCGCTGGAGCCATCGCTCGTTCGACGTCATCCGCCGACTCACCCAAAGTCAGACGGCGGATGACGTCCTGGCTGCCGATTAGCTTGCGATTTACCACGAGGTTCAGAGTCTTCGGATACAAATTCTGTATCGTCTCCATTAGGCTCAGCCCCAATCGAGTTGAGTTGAAGGCATTACGGTCGGTTAACACAAAGCGGACGCCATTCACGCTTGTCCCGGCAAAGTAGCTGGCAGTTGGCTGAAAAGTCGTGGCATAGGCGCGCACTCCTGGCAACGCCAGGCGGTTCAAAGCATCCGCCAATTTCAGACCATCGATCCAGGGCGCACCCACTTGTTCAAACGGCAAATCCGTTCCTCGCCCCACCGACAAGTTCTTTGAGAACTCCAACATCGCGACGCCAGGGTAAAAGGTCGCCTCCTGCAGGCTCTTCATGTTCGGTGAGGGGTTGACCCATGTCAGTCCGGTCTGGTCAAACCAGTCACTCCGCTTCCAGCCGCTCATCGGAATCACAGTCAGCCGAGCCCTTTTCGACAGCGTGTCGTTGGCAAATCGAGCGAGTTCGCCCATCGTAAAGCCATGCCGCACAGGGATGGGCAGACACCCGACAAAGCTCATCTCGGCCGCCTCCATCACTGGCCCTTCGACATGCTCACCGGTGATTGGATTGGGGCGGTCCAGCACGACGAATTCGAGATTGAGTTCAGCAGCCACTTCGATAGCATTTTTCATCGTGCAACCAAAGGTGTAGAAGCGCGCGCCGATGTCCTGGATGTCGAAGACCAGCGTGTCGATGCCTTTGAGGTTGGCTGTGTTCGGCTTACGATTGTCGCCATTGTAGAGACTGTAAACGGGCAGCTTACTGGCGGGGTCGCGAGAGTCGCCCACTTTGTCGTCGTCCTGCTTGCCCAGGATGCCGTGCTCGGGGCTAAAGAGGGCCTCCAGGCGCACGCCGCCTCTCACCATCAGGTCGATGTTGCGCTGCCCATCGCGCGCAAGCCCAGTGTGGTTGGTAATCAGGCCGACCTTCTTGCCTGCCAGCATTTTGAACTTGTCGGCTACGAGTCGGTCCAGGCCAGTCATCACGGTCTTCTCTTCCCCGCTGGCAGTTGCCTGAAAGCTTCGGCTGATATAGGCGGCGGCCACGCTGGCCACCTTGCTGCGCAGGGCTGTGATGGGGGTGCCACGCTTGGGATGTACGGCATTGGTCAGCAGGATTACATAGCTCTCACTGGACGGGTCGATCCAGATGCTGGTTCCGGTGAAGCCTGTGTGGCCGAAGGAGCCGATCGGGTAGAGGTCGCCGCGGTTGCCGGCAAATGGCGAATCGATGTCCCAGCCGAGGCCTCGCAATGCTGCCATCGCTGACGGCGACTGCGGTCGAGTGGCGGCGGCGATCATCATTGGCGAGTAGAGCGGAGCGCCCTTGCGCAGGTACATGCGCGCGAACTTGGAAAGATCATCGCCAGTTGTGAAGAGGCCAGCGTGGCCAGCGACGCCGCCCATAAAGCGCGTCGTCTCATCGTGGACAGTGCCGCGAATCAGGCCTTCAGTGGGCGCGATCCTGGGGATCAAAGAGGAGTCAGGCAGATAGCCGCTATCGTACATCCCGAGCGGGGCCAGCACTTGCTCCTTTACAAACTCATTCAGGGGCTTGCCGCCGATGCGCCTGACGATCTCGCCCAGCAGAATGAAGTTGATATCGCTGTAGACGAACTTCGCTCCCGGTTCGCCGGTCGGTTTGTCGACCAACGCCTTCTGGATGCCCAGCGTATAGCCGCTCCAGGCAGGGTCCAGGTCGAGGTCCGGTCGCAGGCCGGAATAGTGAGTGATCAGGTGTCGCACTGTGATCTCGCTCTTGCCGCCCTGGAACTCTGGAAGGTAGACGGTCACGCGGTCACCGAGGCGCACTTTGCCATCCTCGATGAGTCGCAAAATTGAACTGGTGGTTGCGATCACCTTGGTGAGGCTGGCGGCGTCGAAGATCGTGTCCACGGTCATCGCCTCGCGCGTGGGGGTGAGCGAGCGCTGCCCGTAGGCCTTGCGATGCACGATGCGGTCTTTATAGCCCACGATGCAGACTGCGCCGGGGATCTCGCCCTTGGCTACGGCGGCCTCAATCACCGCACTGAGTTGCGGGATCTCCTGTGCCGACAGGACACCGGCAATAAGTACCAGTAAGACGTGCATTAGTTCAGTGCCTTTTCGGCCAGCGTGTCGATCTTGCCTGCCAGCTTGAAATCCAGTTCCGTCAGCCCGCCCGCGTCATGGGTGCTGAGGATGAACTCGACCATTCCGTAGACGTTTCGCTGTTCGGGGTGGTGACCCATTTTCTCCGCCTCCAGCGCCACACTGGTCAGGAAGCTGAACGCCGTGACGAAATCCTTGAACTGGAGGGTGCGCGTAATCTTGCCGCCAGAGATCAGTTTCCAGCCGGGCAAGGCAAGGATCTCGACCAGCGTCTGTTCTTCGCTCAACTTTTGTAGGCTCATCTTGCTTATCATAAACGCTATGTCCGTTGTACTCGCTTCGCTCCGGCGCAACCTTGATGCCATGCCTTCGCCGGACCCCGATCATCCGGGGCTGATGTTGCGTGACATGTTCGGCTATTCAGAACGCGTATTAGTGATCCCTCCACAGCTCGTTCGGGGCCTACAATTTTTTGACGGTGCCTCAACCGAGAACGATTTGCGGGAATGGCTGGTGCGGGTAACCAACAGTTTTGACGTTGGCGACCAGTTAAGGCAACTTATGTCCGCCCTGTCGGAGAGTGGCTTTCTTGAGGACGCCAACTACTTTGCGATGCGCGACCTTGCGCATAATCAGTTTGCCGAGATGACCGTCCGTCCGCCGGCCTTTGCCGGTGCGGCCTACCCGGAGTGTCCGGAGGACTGTCGCCGCTACTTCGACGAGTTTCTGAAGGATGCCCCGACCCTTGAGCCCTCTGAGCGCAAGCTGATCGGCATTGCCGCGCCCCACGTCAGCTACGAGGGCGGCTGGGAGTGCTATCGCGATGCCTTCACCGCTTTGCGCGAGATGGGGCCGGATCGGACCTACATCATTCTGGCCACGAGCCACTATGGCGAGTCCGAGAAGTTCGGGGTCACTCGCAAGCCGTTCCTGACGCCGTATGGCGAGACGACTGCTGCCAATGAGCTGCTCGATGAGCTGAAAGCACTGGCCCCCGACGGGCTTATTGAAGAAGACTACTGCCATGTGATGGAGCACTCAGTCGAGTTTCATGTGCTCTGGTTGCAGCATCTGTTTGGCCCGGCAGTGAAGGTGTTGCCGATCCTGGTCGGGTCTTGCTTTGCGGACTCGCCGGAGTCTAACCCGCACTTCAAGGCAATGATGGACGCCCTGGGTGCCCTAGCCACCAGGCATGGCGATTCGCTCGGCTGGGTGCTGTCGATCGACATGGCACACATGGGACAGCGTTATGGGGACGAGATCGCTTATGAAGAAGGC
Organism: Bryobacterales bacterium; assembly: GCA_038206015.1. GTDB lineage: Bacteria > Acidobacteriota > Terriglobia > Bryobacterales > Bryobacteraceae > Bryobacter. Next base: position 35,349 of record JBBRBI010000053.1, read on the forward strand.
AACCAGACCATCGAGAACACCGACATAGCGCGAATGAAGAGCCTGATTGCCGGGGACATTGACAGCTTCTGGAGCCATGTACGCAAGGACGACGACCCCTGGAAGTGGTGCGGCAGCGCGCCTCTCTATACGCTCTATAGGGCGCTACCTGGAGTGCAGGCCGAGGTGCTCCGCTATGGTCAATGGAACATCGACGAGGCCAGTGTTGTCTCGTTTGCGGGAATGCGATTCACGCAATGACAGTTTTTTTTAATCGCAGGATTTGACCGGTAGCTCCAGAAAGATAGATAGAATCGAGATTTGGAAAGCCCGAAGATTGAAGTTCTGGCACAGACAAGCCAATGGATGACGCTGATCGTCCCGTCACAGTTGGCATGCGGCGAGGAGGCGCTTCAGGCGTTGGTGGGAAGCACCGTGCTGGCGAGCATTGAAATGGATCAGACGGCCCAGGACAACTTTGTTTCAGCGGTGCGCGAAGTGCTTTGGAATGCCATCGAGCACGGCGGCAGGCTGAACCCTGAGGCGTTGGTTCGAATCGACCTGTTGCACTCGAATCGGGCGATCAGTTGTTTTGTCAAAGATCCCGGGCGGGGCTTCAATCCAAAACTGATGAAGCATGCAGCCATCAACAATCCAGAGGACAACGCGGTACAGCATGCCCTGTTGCGCGAGGCGGCGGGACTAAGGCCCGGCGGCTACGGCATCATGTTGGCAGGCAATTTCGTCGATGAGTTGATCTATAACGAGCTGGGCAATGAAGTGGTGCTGGTTAAGTACCTGCGCTAAGACCTAGCGTTTTTTGATACTAATTGCGAGGCGCTTGATTTTTTGATTGAGGGTGGACAGGGGGATGCGCAAGGCTTCCGCCGCTTCGGTCTGGCTCCAGCTTGCCAGTTCGAGATTGTCGATGATCACTTTGCGCTCAAAGTCAGCGACGATTTCATAGAGGCTGGCGTCGGCAGGCAGGGCTTCTGATTCGTCCCGGCGAATGCGGACGCCGCCAGCTTGCAGGAGATGCTCTGGCAGGAGCGTGGCGTTGACTTCCGGCTCACTGGCGAGGACGATGGCGCGCTCGACAACGTTTTCAAGTTCACGCACGTTGCCGGGCCAGTTGTGGTCCATCAGGATCTGCATCGCTTCGGAATCAAAGCGCAAGTCGCTGCGACCATCGGCGCGGAGCAGCTTTGCGTTCTCGCGCGAATACTGGGCAGCGAAGTGTTCGATCAACAGCGGGATGTCTTCTTTTCGTTCGCGCAAGGACGGCAGAGCAAGATGAACGACGTTGAGGCGATAAAAGAGGTCTTCGCGGAACTTGGCTTCTTCGACTGTCTTGCGCAGGTCGCCAGAGGTGGCGGCAAGCACGCGGATATCGAGGGGAATGGTCTGGCCAGAGGCGGGAGTGAACTCGCGCTCCTGAATGGCACGCAGGAGGGCAGACTGCATGTCGGCAGTAAGGGCGGTGACTTCATCAATGAAAAGGGTGCCGCCGTTGGCGATTTCAAGATAAGGTTTTTTCGAGCCAGAGAGCCCCGCACCAAAGAGCGCGGAGTCGAGCAAGTCTGCGGGCATCGCGCTGGTATTGACAGTGACGAAGGCCCTGTCTGCGCGCGCCGAATTGGCATGGATTGACTTGGCGGCCAGTTCGCGACCGGTGCCAGCCTCGCCGCTGATGACGACATTGGCGCGGCTGGGGGCGACTTGGGAAATCATGTCGAGGAGCTTGAGCATGCGCTCGCTCTTGCCGATGATATTGGCGAAGCTGTAGCGCTGCTTGAGGGCGCGCTTGAGTTCAACATTTTCACGAGCCAGATTACTGGAGGCGATCATGCGATCAATCTCGATGATCAGCTTTTCGTTATCCCAGGGCTTGGAGAAGTAATCGTTTGCTCCAGCCTTGAGGGCCTCGACGGCAATCTCGATCGAACCGTAAGCGGTAAGCAGGAAGACGGGAGTGACCGAGTCGTTCTTTCGGATCTCGGCCAGGGTCTCGATGCCGGTCAGGTCGGGCATCATCAGATCGAGCAGGATGAGATCGTAGTTGCCCTTGGCGAGCTTGTCGAGGCCATCCATGGCACGGACGGCGAGATCGACACGGAAGCCCTCGCTGGTAAGAAGCAGTTCGAGGCTTTCGCGGATATCGGCTTCGTCATCAATGACGAGGATGTGACCTTTAGAAGCTTCAAGCATGGACGGGACTCTTTACAAGTGGAAAATCGAGACGGAAGAGAGTTCCGTGAACGGGGGAACTCGTGACATCGATGGAGCCTCCGTGCTCCTGCACGATACCGTAGCTGACGCTGAGGCCGAGGCCGGTGCCTTTCTTGGAACCCTTGGTGGTGAAGAAGGGATCGAAGATACGGTCTACATGTTCAGCGGAGATGCCGGCACCGGTATCGGAAACCTCGATGTGGGCTTGCTCGCCATCGGAGAAAGAACGAACGGTGAGTACGCCGCCGCCCTCCATGGCGTCTCTGGCATTGAGAAACAGATTGAGAAAGACCTGCTGCATTTTGCCCTGGTTTCCTTTGATCTGACCGAGGGAATCGTCGAGTTGGAAGGCGACCGTGACGCGGGCATTTTCCAACTGATGTTCGATGAGGCTGGCCGTATCGCGAACGACGCGATTGAGGCTAAGCTCGGACCACTCGACCGCAGAAGTACGGGAAAAGTTGAGCAGCGAGTTAACGATTTCTGAGGCGCGAAAGGTTTGCTTGGCAATCTTGTCGAGGAGGATCGTTTTTTGCTCGTCGCCATTCATGCGCTTGGCGAGGAGCTGAGCGTAGGTAGAAATGACGGCCAGCGGGGTGTTGACCTCATGGGCGACGCCTGCGGCGAGCAGGCCGATGGAGCTGAGCTTGTCGGCCTGCACGAGGCGGCTTTCGAGATCGGCGCGATCAGTAACGTCATCGAAAATGATGAGGCGACCGATCTGGGTCTGGTCTTTGGAGACCAGCGGGGCGATGGCGATATTGAGGAGCACATCGCGGGATTTTGTGCGGGCCAGGCGAGCTTTGTAGACATGCTGGATGCCGGTCTCGCCGCTGCGTCCGGCGAGAGTAGCAACGAGGTCGAGGGGAAGAACCTGTTCGAGGCGCTTGCCGACGGCTGTCTCGCGGCTGACGCCGGTGAGCCGCTCGAGCTGTGAATTCCAGGAGCCGATACAGCCATCGAGATCTGCTGCAAGGATGCCGACATTGATGGATTCGACGATGTTTTCACTGAACTCTTTGAGGCGTTCATTCTCTTCGACTTTACGCTGGAGGCTGCGGTAAAGGCGGGCGTTATCGACGGTGATGCCGACGCTGTTGCTCAGGGTGACAAGGAGCTCGAGATCGTCAGAGGTAAGAAAATCGCCTTTGCTGGTGCGACTGCAACCGAGGAAGGCAATGGTCTGGCCGCGGACCGAGCAGGGGATGTAATAAGTGAGATCGAGTTCAGAGATGGTCTGGCGGGTGGCCGGTGAGTATTCGCCGAAGACGTAATCAGGATTGAACCTCGTGCGTTCAAAAAAGAGGTAGGGTTTGCCGAGGGCGTCGGAGAGAAAGCCGAGGTCGGGATAGTTGGGGGCGGCGAGTTTGCGCGCGCCGTGGACCAGACTGAGTTCGTATTCGGTGGGGGCATCTTCTTTGCACAAGAAGAAGGCGACATGCTCTACGTTGAGGGTATGGAGGAGGCGCGAGGCGACGCCGTGGAGCGACTCATCGAGGTCATTCTCACTGGACAACTCGCGGGCGAAATCGAGGAGGGTGCGGCGGTAATCGTAGGACTCGCGATAGAAGACGTAGCGATCGAGATACTCTTGCAGCCAATTGCGAATGGGCTGGAAGATGAATGTCGCAACGAGGATGAGCACGACTACAGCGGCGGGGGGGAGCTCCTCTACGCGACCGAAACTGAAGAGCAGACCGTAGATGACGCCGAGTACGGCGAGCGAGGCGAGAGTGTAGACATAACCCTGCTGGAAGATGACGTCGACGTCCATGAGACGGTAACGGAGGATGGCATAAGCCCAGGCAATGGGGATGAGCGGGAGGCTGAGAACGGCGGCCTTCATCCAGCCGGTTGGAGTCACGCCAAGCGTATAGGGGATGACATAAAAAACCGTGAAGGGGAGAATCCCGAGGACTGCACCATTGCGAAGCCACTTCATCTGCTGGCGCAAGATGGAGTCTTCAATGGAGCGTTGTTTCCAGGCAAGGATGGCCGCGCCGAGGAGGTAACTTGCACTCAGAAACGGGAGCCAGATTCGATCCAGATACCAGCGGACCTCAGTCAGTGAGGTCTGGAAGCGGAGGACGCTCATCGCAGTGAGGACGTAGATCGCGATGAGGCCGAGGGCGGGAATGTAGAGGAGCGATTGGCGGAGCATCCCGCGCATGCGGCGGGGAACTTCGGGGAAAGTAACGCAGAAGTGAAGGAAGAGAGCAGGAGCCAGAAAGCCGGCGAAGACGTTGGACCAGTAGATGACCTTGTCAAAGGCATTGAGCTTGCCAGTGTAATGGAAGCAGGAGTAGATGAACGAGCAGAAGCAGATCAGGAAGAAGTGCTGGGCCTTGGGAGCAGTCTCGCGGCGGAAGTAGACGAAGAGGCCGATGCCGAGGTAAGCGAGGCCGACGGCGGTGAGGTAGAAGAAGGTGCGATCGGGGCCGAGTTCTTCGATGCGGACCTGCTTTTTGACATCGACATTGTCCTGGTAGAGGTAATAATCGACAGTGAGCCAGGGCTTGCCGAAAAGGATGGCAGGGATCTCGGAGGAAGTGCGGATCTTGATGCCGCCGATGCGATCGAGAACTTCCCAGCGGTGGATGCCAGCACGTTCGCCGGAACTGCCCTTGGTGACATCGAGAGCGACAACGTAGGGATGGCCGTCCGGGGCGACGCGATCGACCCAAATGATACCGTCGGTGCAGAGCTTGTAGGCGAATTGCTGGCGGAAGTTAATTCCGGCCGCAACAAGGGCAGCTACCGTCAGGATGACGAACAGCGCGCCAACAAACTGGCCCTTGAGCTCCTTCATTACGACCCTTCTGCAACCTGACTGGGACTGTGCCCTAATCTTATTCTTATCGCCATAATATCCAACTTTTCAATCATTTGCGCAGTAATAGTTCACTTCGTTGAGCACCACTTATCCGCGCGGTTGGCAAGGGGGATGATGCAGCGGATGGAGATTTCGCGCTGGCGGAGGATTTGGATGTGGTCGGGGTCGGCCATGGCGCGGCGATTGGCAGCCAGGAGGCGGTCGCCGGGGTCGAGAATTTGATTGACCACGGAGGCGCGGATGTGGCGGTTGAGATTCCTCTCGATGAGACTGGTGTAACGGTCGTGGGACCAGCGGAGCTGGGCGAGCGTGCAGAGATCGGCCTCTTGCTGGACGTTGGCGGGTTGGAAATCGGCGAAGAGCCGCTGTTGGAGGCGTGTGTAAGAGCGGGGATCTTCGAGGTCGTTGACGAGCAGGCCGGGGGTTAAGCGTTGGCTGGGCATGACGGATTGGGTTGGTTCGTTCGGATGCCGCGGGAGGCGTTGGAGGCGATGCCGAGCAGGAGCGGGTCTTCGCGCTGGAAGAATTTTTTGCGGATGGCGGTCAGCGAGAGGGCGCGGGAGACTTCAGAGGGTAGTTTGGCTGTCTCGAGCTCGAGAATGAGCTCGGCGACGGCGAAGCGGTCGCCCTGGAGCTTTCTCAGCTCGTCGAGGGACTTGGCGGCGCGGCGCTCGTAGAGGGCACCGAGCTTGGCGGTGCGCTCCATGTGCAGGAAGGCCTGGTGGTTTTC
>JBBRBI010000054.1:0-40747 GCA_038206015.1 Bryobacterales bacterium
GCGAGTTTCCAGTCCGCTTCCCTTAGCGGCTGGAGCTCGATGCGGCGGACAAAGATCTCGGCCAGTTCACTTTGCACCTGGATCTTGCCCTGTGTGTGCGAGAGGTCAAAGGCGGCGCTCACGAGTTTGCCGTTGAGCAGATTCACCATACGGTCGCCCGCAGCGATCACCTCTTGACGGTTCCATTGGCCTACCGGCTTTTCTACTTCTGCCTTGCCACGGAAGCCGACTTCATCCTTCCAGTCGCGGGCGCGGCCATACCAATCGATACGGCCTGAACTGCGTGTCATGGTTGTGCCCTTGGGGTTGAAGTACATCTCTTTACCCTCCATCGCGCACAGGCAGGAGGCAGACATTGGCGTGGTTTTGGAAACCACAAGAATGTCCCCGGACCCTCCTTCGATGATCTGCGATTCAAAGCTCTCCAGCCAAATTCCATTGCTGCTACCGTCAGGGCCGTGACCATGAATCAGAATGCCGCTGTCGCGCGCTTTTTTCTCGCGCTCGTTCCAGGTCTTCGTTCCCCAGCGCCATTCCACAACGAGACGGTAGTCGCGATAGGCCTCGCGGCTGACGATGCCGCCCCATTCCTGGCCGGAGATACGCAACTGCCCATTGGCAATCGTGAAGACATGATTGGGATCTTCATGCTGGCTCTCTCGCGTGAACGTGTAGAAGTTTGTGAGATCGCGGCTGTTAAAAAGAATGATCGGTGTTTTAGGTGAGATGGCAGGGTTGTCGGGACCAACATTGCCGTAGTCCCAGCCTGCACTGAAAGGCACCGTGGCGCGCTCCCGTGCTGGCGGCGTCGAGTAGATGGCATTCATCAGGCGAATGCTCTCACGGGCCATGCGCGGCCCGGCATCGGGCACCAGATTGGTGTAGCTGGTGAGGCGTTGTTCATAGCCACCTCCCTGTTCATTGAAGGCCGCCAGCGTTGGTACGTAGCCGACGCTGCCGTTGGCGAGGGAAACCGGGTTGGTAAATCGGAATGGGCTCGCCTTGCGGATCTCAAGACCGAGTTCGACAAACATTTCACCAGGACTAGAGACGTATACGGCGGGGCCGATCGCGATGGCCTGGATCTCGATCGGGATCGACCGGGCGACGGCCAGTTGCGCGTCGAGCATGAGGATCTCTTTGGCGAAGACCCATTCGCCGAGCGCCTCCTTACGCTGGCCCTTGGCCACAATCGCCTTGGCTGCAGCGATGCGCTCGGCGCCCGGAATACGACGGCCCTCAGGGTAGGTCTTGCTGCTTGTCGCAATCGTGGCACCGGGCTCGGGTTGCATCGACAACAGAACTTTAACGGCTTCGGCACCGACGCGGCCGCCAATCAGTCGTGCGTACTCAAGCCCGTTCGGAGGGGGTGTGCGATCTAGATTATTGACCTGTGTCACATCTCCCGAAAAGCCCGGCATGAAAACAACGACGACTCCTTCGCCGAAGACGCCGCGGATGGCCCGTTCCATGAAGTAGATCCAATTCGCAGAGATCGCCGGGGGGCTCGTGGTGGCATGGCAAGAGTAGTTCACAACGCAACCGGTTAGCTGTTTGGCATCATTGAAGACGCCCAGCACGGTGACCGTGCCATCGACTGGTCCGGCTGGCTCTACGATTTCTGGATTTCCAGGGCGGGGATGCGTATTGGTCAAGCCATTTTTCATGCGGAAGCGGCGGTTGAAGATTGCTGCATCTTCCTGACCGGCGCCAAAGCCCAGCTTGGTATCGAAAGCACTTCGACGGGCTGTCTCGATGGCGCGCACGGCCTGGTTCTCCACTAGCACCAGATAGGCTGGATCGGCGGCGGAGCTTTGGCGGTAGGCCAGATCCTGAATGTCTGGCGGCGCGTGGTCGTACTCGCCGGGCTGGACCGTCCCAACTGGCCCCGATGAGTGGGAATGCGATGCACTGATCATCACTTCAACGCCCGGAACCCGCGCCCTGATTTTTTCAACGACGTGCCTTGGGACCTTGAGCGCGTCAACTCCAACCAGGCAGACTGCCTTGCCGCTACCTTCGAAATACGCAGCGCGCACTTTGCACGGATCGTGGAGCGCCTTATGAAACTGCTTGAAGTAATTGCCTGGCATCTCACTCCCAATGGCGGGGGTGATGTCGGTCTCGGCAAAGCCTGCACGCGTGCTCGCCCCCTGGGCCGCGAGGGCGCAGGGGATCGTGCCCAGGAACAGCCGTCTAAGCATTCTCCGCCACCTGGGGGCGCTTTTCCAGCAGAAAGATCAGGCCAAAAATGACACACACAACGATGGGGGCGATAGAAACCGCACGCAACGCTGCGGCCGGGCCGGATTCGTCATAGACGCGTCCGATAAGGGGCAGGGCAAAGCTGCTGCTCAACATCCCCATGCCGCCCATCATGGCTAGGAGCAGGCCGCCGCCACGGGGGAAGCGTTCTGCGGTGATGCCCAGCATCGTGGGCCACAGGAAGGTTACGCCGACGGCAAAGACGCCTGAAGCAGCGATGGTCATCGCAGCACCATCGACGATGCTTAACGAGTACATGCCGATAGCTGCCAGCAGCGTGCTGAGCATCATCAGCGGCACGGGCGCAATGCGGGCAAATACCCATTCGCCCGACGCTCTGCCGACCGTCATGATGCCGCTGATCCAAACCAGAATCGCAATTCCCGGCAGGCCTGTCGTCTTGCTCAAAATGGACGGAATCCATTGGTTGGGTGCCAGTTCGCTGGCGGCGGTCAGAATCATGCAGCCAAGGAAGAGAAGGAACATGGGGCGGGCGGCCTGGGCATAGATGTCCTTGAGGGCAACGCCTTTTTCAACAGCCTCGGTCTTGGGGAAGGGCAGGCGGAAGAGCATCCAGGCATAGATGACGGTGGGGATGAGAATCATCGAGGTCTTGACTCGCCAGTCCATACCCGCGCCCGTCAGGGCCCACGATAGAACACCGCCGATTACAATGCCGCCAGGGAACCAGAGATGAAGCAGGTTCAGCTTCTGCACCTTCTGTTCCGGGTAGAGCGCAGCAGCCATCGGGTTGATTGCAGCTTCGACAAAACCATTTGCGATTCCAATGGCGAGAGTGGCGGCATAGAGGCTTGCATAGCCTTGAGAGAGAATCGTTCCGATTACGCCGACGAAATGCAGAAGGAAGGCTGCCCACATCAGGGGCTTCATGCCGATGCGATCTGAGAGCGGCCCGCCGAAGAGCATGGCCAGGGTAAAGCCCCAAAAGGCGGGGGCAGCTGTCGCCCCGATCTGTTCCTTGCTAAGCGCGAATTCGGCAGCTTGTGCATCTAAAACGTCGCCTCGAATGGCGAAACAGAGAGCGGTGGCGACGAGTGCCATGCAGCTCCCATTGAAGAGAAGAGTGCGGTTAGTGTTCATGAGATCAAACGATCTCTTTTATCACTGTTCCTTCCACTTCGGTCAATCTTTCTTTTCGACCCAAATGGAGGTAGCTCAAAGCGTGCTGATTCAGACCCATCTGGTTGAGCACGGTCGTGTGAATATCGCGGAAGTGGTAGGGCTTCTCAATTGCCTTTAGACCAATGGCATCAGTGGCGCCGACGATTGTGCCACCCTTGACACCGCCGCCGGCCATCCACATGCTGAAGCCGAGGTTGTGATGGTCGCGACCCTTGTTGCCTTGCGACTCTGGACTGCGTCCAAATTCGCCGCCCCACAACACCAGCGTCTGGTCAAGCAAACCGCGCTGCTTGAGATCTTTGAGCAGAGCTGCCACCGGCTGGTCGGTTTGCGCCGCCATGCGCAGGTGGTTTTCTTCGATGTCGTCATGCGCGTCCCATTGCAGATTACCGGGGCCGCCGCCTGAAGTGACGCAGACAAAACGCACACCCTTTTCGACCAGCCGACGAGCCAACAGGCAGCGACGCCCGTAGTCGTCCGTCTTTTCTTTACCCACGCCGTACATCTCACGGGTGGCTTCAGATTCCTTGTTGATGTCAAAGACCTCTGGCGCTTCCATCTGCATCTTGAAGGCAAGGTCATAGGCGGCGATGCGGGCTTCCAGCTCGTTATCTTCGCCGACGATGCCAGCGCGGTTCATGGCCTTGAGGTACTTGATGGTTCGCGTACGCTCTTCGATGTCGACACCTTGCGGCAGGCCAAGATTCAGCATCGGCTTGTTGCCAGGACGCATAATCGTGGGCTGGTATACAGCGGGGAGAAAACCGTTGAGATACATCGGCTGACCCGCTTCGAGCGCACCGTGAGGATCGGGCAGAACGCAATAGGCGGGAAGGTTGTCGCTCTCTGTCCCCAGCCCGTAGACCATCCAGGAACCCATCGAAGGGAAACCGGGGATGATGCGCCCGGTCATCATCTGGTACTGGGCAGCCGAGTGCACCACCATGTCGCCGTGGCAAGACCGGATCAGCGCGATATCGTCCACGCACTGGGCTGTGTGTGGCAGCAGGTCTGAGACTTCCATCCCACTCTGCCCATACTTCTTGAAGCTTCGCTTGGTGCCAAGGAGCGTCGCGTTGGAGGTGACAAACTGATACTTAGCTTCGCCAAATTCGGCCGGTCGCTTCTGCCCGTCCAACTTGTTGAGCAGCGGCTTGGGGTCGAAGGTCTCCATGTGGCTGGGGCCACCGGCCATGAACAGGAAGATCACGCTTTTGGCTTTTGCTGTGTGGTGCGGAGCTTTGGGCGACAGCGGATTTAATGTCGCCCCCTGCGCCTGCAGTGCCCCATAGGCTAGACCACCAAATCCGCAGAAGGCATCGCTCAGGAACTCTCGCCGGTCACGGGTATATCGAATGTGCTCTGACATAGGGCTCCTAATTGACGTACATAAACGCGTTCATATTCAGCAGCGCCAAGGCAAACTCGTGGGGCTTGGCACTGCGGGCAAACTCAAGCGCAACTGCGCGCTCTTTGGCGGTGGGCAGGCGGCCAGCGGTGAGTAAGTAGCCCTGATCGACCATCTTCGTAAGGTTGCCGCCGGAGACTTGCTTCAGGCGCACAGCGAGTGCATCGGCCTGCTTGTTACTGAAGGTGCCATTCAAGAGTTCCAGCGCCTGTGGCGCATGGGTGGACGATTCCCGGCGCGAACAACTCACCAGCGCATCCGGGGCATCGAAGACTTCCATCATTGGCAGATGCATGTTGCGCTTCACCATCAGATAGATGCTTCGGCGGTTGTGCTCTGTCACATCGGGAGTCACCTTCCATTGCGAGGGAGCGTAGAGAGATTGCAGCAGTTCGGTCTCGATCGGCACGATGACGGACGGCCCGCCAACCTTCAGGTTGAGGTTGCCTGAGATAGCCAGCACGGCATCGCGCATTTCTTCTGCATCCAGACGGCGGCGGCTGAACTTCCAAAGTAATTTATTCTCGGGATCCTGTTCTTCAGCCTTGGCATTGACGGTGTCGCTGGCCTGCATCCAGGTATTGCTGGTGAGGATCATCCGGTGTATGTGTTTCACGCTATAGCCGCTGGCGATGAATTCGTTTGCGAGAAAGTCGAGAAGCTCGGCGTGGGACGGCTTGCCGCCCATGCGACCGAAATCGTTCGAGGTGACGACCAGGCCTTTGCCAAAGTGATATTGCCAGATGCGATTCACCATCACACGGGCGGTGAGCGGATTCTCCTTGGCCGTGATCCATTGGGCGAGGGCAGCGCGAGGCTTGGCTTCTGCGACTTCTGGAGCAGCGTCCGGCAGCAACACGCCGAGTGGACGCATGCCAACTGAATCGCCTTTTGTCGCATAGTCGCCGCGTGCCAAAAGGTTCATCGGCGAAGTCTTGGTCAGGTCGTCTTTCACTGAGAAGAGGGTTGGTGGCGGCGCGGGCTTGCTGCGCTCAAGCTCTTCGATCTGCTTACCGATCTCTTCCTTCTTTTCACCGCTTGCCTTGGCCATCTCACCGGTCATCTTTTTGATCTTCGCGTCGATCGGCTTGACGGCAGCATCCCAGGCACTCTTCTGCTCCCCTGGTACGAGCAGGAAATCATTCTCCAGTGTTGAGGCGAAGTAGGCTTGCATCCGGTAGTAATCGCTCTGGCGGATGGGGTCAAATTTGTGGTCATGGCAGCGGGCGCAGCCGAGTGTTACACCGAGGAAAGCAGCGCCGACGGAGTTGGTCATCTCGGTCAGCACTTCGTTGCGAGAGGAGGCGACTTCCTGGTTGCCGGCATTCTTGCGCAGGGGGCCCAGTCGATTGAAGCCCGACGCAATGAGCAGTTCCTGTTCATTGGGTGCGATTTGATCGCCGGCGATCTGTTCTTGAAGGAAGCGATCGTAAGGCTTGTCGTTTTGAAATGCGCGCACGACGTAATCGCGATAGCGCCACGCCTCTGTGCGATGCGTGTCGTACTCAAAGCCATCGCTCTCAGCGAAGCGAACCACGTCCAGCCAGTGTTGGCCCCAGCGCTCACCGTATTGGGGACTGTCCAGGAGTTGATTGACGAGGCGTAGCCAGGCTCCCGGCTGCTTATCGTTCTCGAAAGCTTTGATCTGGTCGGGCGTGGGTGGCAGGCCAGTGAGGTCAAAAAACACCCGGCGCGCAAGAACAGTTCGCGACGCAGTTGCGGATGGTGCAAAGCCGGATTTCTTCAATTTCTGAAGTATGAATGCATCCACCGGAGACTTCGCCCAGGCAGTGTCGGCAGCACTGTCGAAGGTGGGCGCGGGCCCGGTGGATCGCGGTTGGAATGACCAGTGTCGCCGCTCAACGGCTGAGTATTTACCCAGTGGTGCGACGGTGGACGCAAATAATACCGAGCTGATAGCCAGAGCCAGAAATGTTCGCATCATTCTCCAGATCGAATTCGACCTGTAGACATTCTATGTAAATTAAGATTCCAACACAAGGCGCACTCCCTGGTGGCTCATGAGGGAAGTCGAGAAGTCCAAACTAAGGGCATAACTCCCGGCGAGTCAGTCGGCTGGCACTCTCGCAATGCGAGTACGACATCGACACTGACAAAGCCCCACCATGATTGTCACGACTCCAGGAATCCCCTCGCAACGTCAAGGTCTTCTGCGCAGATCGCCGCCGCAGCATCTTCAAGGCCGAAACTTGGCGTTCCCGCTGGCAACTGAAATACCGGAAACCCATTACGCTCGTTCAGTGGAATGCGGGCCGCAGATCGCCGCTTTGCAAGTTCCGAATCCAATGAAGTGCTCATCTTGATCCAATGCTGACTAATAATTGCAGCACTGTCAAATGACCCCGTCTCGAACCGCATGAAAGCGCAGCCGCACATAATCGGCAATCCAATTTCCCGAGCTGTCGCAAAGAGACTTCGACATTAACTCGACGGCACGCGCCAGGACGCGATCCTGGGCCACTGTATCCAAATGACTGGCAAAGGGCCGGGCAAAGGTCGTCAGCCACCCAGCCATGCCTGCAGGCAACGGCGTCGGTCTCGGGATCAGTTGCGCGCTTACGGTCGCAAACCCGTGAGTTTCCAGCACGCTGTTGAATTCCGAGGGCGTTGGGTAATACCAGGCGAAGCTGGATGGGGCTGCGCCCTCGATCACAATTGCGGCGCGGACGGCGGTCGAGATTGCGGCGACATTCCCGAAGCCCCCGAACTCTCCGACGAATCGCCCTCCTGGCTTCAGGTTCAGTGCGACACGATCAAGGACTGCGTGGATGTCTCGAGTCCAGTGGAGGACGGCATTGGTAAAGACCGCATCGAAGCGTCGGTCAAGATTGAAGTCGTGCATGTCGGCGAGGCGAACATCGAGGCCCAGCAAGGAAGCCGCGTCGATCATCGACTGCGAGGCGTCTATGCCGATAACGTTGACGCCGAGAGCGACGAGCTTCGCCGTCAACGCGCCGTCTCCACAACCAAGGTCCAGTATGGATTCCCCTGCTGCGGGTGCCAATAGATCGACAACGGGCATGCCGAGATCGGAAACAAAACGGGCGTTTTCTGCATAGCCCTGAGCATCCCAACGATTCGCTGCCATAACTCGATTGTGGCGCAGCAACTCGGCGAATCTCTGCATTTCTTCGGAACAGAAAATTATCAATCTTCGTTGCTAACAGTGGTGCTTCTTCGTCGTCTGATCCGCTGAGGGTCTTTGATGCTGGACGGGGCGCCCGTGGTCCTCAGAAGGGCAAGCAGAGCAGAGAGGGGGTTTGACGCATGCGCGTACTTATTGCAGATGACGAACGGCTGGCGCGGCAGCGCTTGCTCAGCTTGCTTGAAAAAGAAGATGACATTCATGTGGTCGGTGAGTGTTGCGCTGGTGAGGCGGCAGCGGAATTCATGAAATCAAGGCTGGTCGACGTAGCGTTTCTGGACATTGAGATGCAGGGTCACAGTGGACTCGAAGTTCTCTCGGTCGCTCAGAAGTCACCTCAACCGCTGATCGTTTTCATCGCCGCCTTTGAGAAGTACGAGGGTCGCGGCCTTCCAGGGAATGCGTTCGACTATCTGCTAAAGCCCTTCCGGGAGGAAAAGCTGCGTAATACTCAGACCCGCTTGCGTGGCCAGCTCGCGCTGAGGAACAAACAGCTGGCTCCGCGAACTGATTTGCGCCAAAGTGCCAACGGCGATCTGGAGCGAATCCCGATCAGATCCAATGGCCGGATCATCCTGCTCAAGACCGACGAGATCGACTGGATCGAGGCCGAGCACAACTACGTCCGCCTGCATACGCGTGGCCTCACGCACATGATTCGCGAGACGATGACGGCGCTTGAAATGAAGTTGAACTCACTGCGCTTCCGGCGCATTCACCGCTCGACCATCGTCAATGTAGATCGCATCCAAGAGATTCAGCCCTGGTTCCGTGGCGATGCAATCGTGTTGCTGGACAATGGCCAAAAGCTCACCGCCAGCCGCAACTTTCGTGATCAGTTGCGCGAGTGGCTGGGCTAGCTCGCGGCGCTAGTTGCCAGCGCTGCTGGTGGAAAGCGGGGCGGCGGGCTTGAGGAACTTCGCGTACCAGTCGAGATAGCGCTGCATGCGATCGCGTTGGAAGCTGGGCTTCGCGATTCCATGATTTTCGCCAGGATAGATGATGAGTTGCGTCTCTGTACCGACATTGCGCAGGGCCTGATACATCTGCTCGCTCCCCAGTAGCGGCACGTTGAAGTCCTTGTCGCCACCCAGAAACATGGTCGGCGTCTTGATGCGATCCGCGTGCAGGAAGGGATAAGAGATTTTGATCCAGGGCTCCAGGCCCTTTTCCCACGGCGGTCCGATCTCGTTATCGTATTGGCGAATGTATTGGTCGTGGCCGTAGAAGGCCAACGGAAACGCGACGCCCGCGCCGCTGGTGGCGACTTTGAATCGTGTGTCACTGGCGATCAGATAGTTGGTGAGAATGCCGCCATAGCTCCAACCACCGACGCCCAGGCGCTCAGGGTCGGCCAGGCCAAGCTTGACGGCGTAATCCACTCCAGCGTGCAGATCCATGACTTCCCTGTTGCCCCAGTCGGCCGCGATGCTGACAGTGTACTGTTGCCCGCGCCCGCTGCTACCACGGTAATTTACATTCAGGACTGCGTAGCCTGCGGCGGCGAACAGCTGCTCTTCCATTTTGAACGCATGCTGATCCTGGCCATTGGGTCCGCCATGGATGCGAAGCAGGAATGGCACCTTGGTGCCGGGAACGTAATCGACGGGCTTGAACAGCAAGCCATGGACTTCATTGCCGTCTTTAGCCCGGAAGCTGACTTCCTCGGGCGTCACAAGCTTGACATCTTTGAGGGCAGCCTGATTGTGTGACGTCAGCTTCTTCATCGTTGAACCTTCAAGAGTGTAAAGCTCCGATGGGGTTGTGTCGGTGGAAACAAGAGCAGCCATACAGGCCCCACTGCGGTCGATGTTGGACATCGCCAGTTTGCCCCCGACAAAGCGCTCCACAGCACCGCCATTGACACTGACGCGGGCGGGGTAAACGCTCATGTCATCCGTTACAAGAAACTCTAATTGCTTGCCGTCGGCGGTGAATTCATGCGAAGTTACCCCGCGATCCAGTATTGCGGAAACGATCCTGGGTGTCCCGCCCTCAACCGGAATCACAGCCAGACGACTCATGTTGTATTCGCCCATCTTGTGCTCGCTGCCAGTGAGATAAGCGATCGACTTGCCATCAGGACTCCAGACGGGTTGTGAATCGCTCCCGGCAAAGGTAGTCAACTTGCGGGGTGTTGAACCGGCCTTGGCTTCCACGATCCAGATATCGGAATTCGGAATGCGATCGCCATCGGCAGAACGATTACCGGAGTAGGCGATCAACTTGCCGTCCGGGCTCCATGCTGGTGCGGCCTCGTCGAAATTCTCGGTCGTCACCAGCTCCAGTTTCTTGGTCTCGATATCGAAAAGGAACAGGCGACTGCGCTTGGCACCAGACACGTAGCCCACCCCGTCGCGCTTGAAAGAATAGCGATCAATCACGATCGGCTTCAGCTTCTCTGGCGCGCCGACTTCCGGCTTTTTCTCATCCTTTTTGTCGTCTTCCTCTTCGCGCAGAATCAGCAGAAGCTGCTTGGAGTTGGGCGACCATTCATAGGCGGTTAAGCGGCCTTTCACGTCGGTCAGTTGCTGAGCCTCGCCACCGCGGCGCTCAAGCACCCACACCTGCGAACCCTTAGCCTTGCCGGGGCGCGACGAGAGGAAGGAAAGCTGCTTCCCGTCGGGGCTCCACTTGGGCGAAGTCTCCGATTCTGCCGACGATGTGACGCGGATATTTTCCTTGCCATCCGTACTGGCCATCCAGACATCGCTGTCGCGCTTGTCTCCGGCGACGTCTACGGTTGACAGCGTGTAGGCGATCCACTTGCCCTCAGGGGAGCACCGAGGATCACCGACGGCCTTGACCTTGTGCATGTCGTCAAGTTTGAGGGATCGAGATTGCCCAGAGGCAACAGTTACCAGTAGGAGCAATAGAAAGGAAGAACGCATTCATCGCCAGTGTAACCCGCGCCTAGGGACGGATCAACAGCTTTCCTCTTGTGCGTCCCGCCTGGCTGGCCGCCAGAGCAGCCCCGACGTCTCGAAGCGAATAAACTTGTTCGATCGCGATGCGAAGGCCCGCCTGATCGACGAGCCTGGCGATCTCGGTCAAGCGTGGGCCGGAAGGTTGAATTCCAAAGGTGCGAGGCTGAGCTTCCACCGCCGCAAGCGCCTCTGCCGGGGGTAGTTCGTAGGTCGTCGTCGAATAGATGCCTCCGCGACGCAAACTCGGTAATGCCGCCAATCCGCTTTCCGCTCCGACGCAATCAAAAATGAGATCCACATCCTGTACAACGCTCGACGGCAGTTGGGTCAGATAATCAATGGGCGTGGCTCCGAATGATCGCACCAGGTCCTGATTACGAGTGGATGCAGTGGCAAAAACGCCAGCGCCGATTCCGATTGCAAGCTGAGTCGCCAATGATCCCACGCCCCCGGCGCCTCCAAGTATCAGTACCGTCTGGCCTGCCGCCAGCTTGCCGTGTGTGAAGAGACCGTCATAGGCCGTGATTGCCGCTACTGGCAAAGCTGCGGCACCCGCCAGTGGCATGGATCGCGGAGCCAGCGAAAGTTCTGACTGGTCGAACAGAACAAATTCAGCAAAGGCTCCGCAGCGCATCAGACTCGGATACCCAAAGACGGCGTCGCCCACCCGAAATCCGTGAACCTGGTCGCCCATCTGCTCAATCGTGCCAGCGGCGTCACAGCCCAGCGTGAGCGGAAAGTTGAGAGGCAATGTCTGTCTCAGGTAGCCCTCACGGATTTTCCAATCCACCGGGTTCACCCCGGCCGCTACCACCCGCACTAAGACTTGTTCTGCCGTCGGAACAGGAATATCAACGTTCTCGACGACTACCGATTCCGGCCCACCATAACCATAGATTCTCGCTGCCTGCACCCCGAGTGAGACTACGGCTTAGCCGGTTTCGATCCATTTTCTTTGGGAATCTCGCGCTCCATGCTATTCGGCTCCTTCGGCTTTACGGGAGCTTTCGGTGAGTCTTTTACAGGCGTTTCATTCACCAGATCGGAGGCCAGAGGCTCTGGTGTATCAAACGTGATCGAAGTATCCGAACCAAACTTGCGATAGTTGCGAAACTCAATGTCGTTGCGCATCATCAGGCGGCCCTCACGCATTCGCATCTCAGCCCGCAGAGGCAGCAGAAAGGTCACGCCGCTAATCTCGGTGTAGTCGTAATCGAGCTGGTTCTTGGCTACTTGAATGGGAAAGCTGGAAGGAATGTCGATCGCCTCCATCGTCACCCGGGTAATCAATCCGTTTTGCGCGTCGGCGAAGACAAGGCCGGTATAGGCCGGTCGGATCGTCGTGCTCTTCTCGTAGGTAATGCCCCACTGGGAGTGCGACTGCAGCACTGAATATCGAATGACATGGTTGCGGCGTCCGCGCAACGTGGCCCAACGCTCCCAACTAAAACTGGCCTCTGTGACAGGCTCAAAGATCTCACGCAGCATTGAGCCGAATTCGCCGGTGGAGGACGCACCGCCGATCTTGTCCCAGTCGATATCTTTGTACTGGTTGTTGAGGAACAGCACCTTCTTTTCTTCCTTGTGCTGAAAGTAGCTGAGCTTGGCGGTGATGGTGTCGGCGGCCACCCAATAGTCGAGCCCGTTGGGATCGTAGAAGCGACGGGTAACCTGCGTGCACAGAAAGTCCGGCAACTGCTTGTCGTAGTTCATCGCATATTCACGCAGGGTTTCGATTAGCTTTTGCTGGTCTGCTCTTGAAGGTGGGGGAATCAGCTTGGTCACCGGCTGTTCCTGCGGCTCGTTTACTTTGGGGGCGGGCAGGGAAGCGGTTGCCGTCACCATAGTCTGCAACTGTTCGTAGGTCTTTGGGCCCATGCCGCTCGCCAGGAGTTCTTCAATTTTTCCGGGAGGCAGCCGTTCTGTCAGCGTTACCTTCTTCAAATAGACGGCAACCTGTGCATCCGGATGTTTGAGTTTGACCGAACTCTTGACGAAACTCAACAGCTGTTCCACGCTCAATTTCATCTGAGCGCTCAGGCTGATCGAGCAAACAAGAACCAAGATCGCCAAATACTTCATATCTATAGGATACTGCGCTGTCAGGCACCAAGTTTCAAGAGGTCTTCAGCAGTTGGAGATTGACCGTGCCGATGTAGAAGCGCAGGGCAATTCGAAATTGAACCGGCAGGCGTGCGGCATCGTCAGTGAACCAGACGTGCAGACGGGCTTTACGCGCATAGAGTACGCCGTCAAACAGGAAGGCCTCACAACGGATCGTCTTGAATTCTCCCGCTGGCGTCGTCACCGTCTCACGGGCCTGCACTTCGATGCGGGCATTTACGAACTTCTTGCCGTCGCTCATCGGAACGGTCAGTGAGGTGCCGGGCTCAAGCTTGATTCGTCGAAGCTCGACTAGCGCGCCGATAATGTCGAAGGTGCAGCCAGGGATTTCAATGTCCTTGGCAACCGTCTTATTCAAGATCAGGTCGCGTTCCTGGTAGTCGGCCCGCTTCTTGATCCGGTCGTAGGTGACTGTCGTTTCTCGTTTTCTCGCGCCCTCTTCGGCCCGCATCAGAGTAGAAACCACGCAACCCCGCTCATCAAGATTAGAAGAATAATCGTCTTTCACCGGGAAGAGCTTGTTGACCAACCCCTCGCTCTCCAAGTGGACATTAGCTTGACCAGCTCTGGCTTGTGCTGGGTTCCATTTGAGAAACGCTTTGCCCGCGTCCACAAGGCGCCACTCCACTCGATATTCGAGATTGAGCGGCTTCTCTTGACCGTGCAACAGGAGCGCCGCAAGGCCGTAGACGGTTAAGATCTTTCGCAAGTCGTTAGTGTATCGCGTCCCGAGAGCTTAATGGTGCGCGGGTGCTTCGTGACCTGCTGCAGCCGGAGCCGCTGCGGGTGTCGCAACGACAGGATTGCCCGCTGCATCATTGAGACTGGGAGAGGCGAATTGCTCGATCGGTCCCTTGTAGCTTGTAGGACGGGAATCGAATCGAGAGTCAGCGTCGATCATGCAGAAGCCGAGAAACACAGCCAGGAACAGCAGCGTGCTGACAAAGATCAGCCCATTGATTGGCTTGTCGTCCTTCAGATGCATGAAGAAGAGTGCGACTAGAGTGGCCTTGACCGTTGCGATCGTCATCGCGATGACGACGTTGGCAGCGGAGGAGCCAAAATTGACCTGCGAAGCGGTCACTGTGATTACCGTCAGCACCAGAAGGATGAGCAGAATATACAAATATCCCTTCCAGCCGTGCTCGTGAACATGAACGTCCGTGCCGTGATTGATCGTTTCGCTATGAGTGCTCATTAGGTTTCAGAGATTCTTTCAGTGATTCTTTCGTTAGCTGATGAGATACAACAAGGGGAAGAGATAGATCCAGATCAAATCCACCAAATGCCAATAAAGTCCAATCAGATCCACCGGCGTGTAGTAAGCGGGACTGTAATCGCCTTTGATCGAACGGATGATCAAATAGGTGATTGCACCCATGCCGCCAAGGACGTGGAAACCGTGCAGCCCGGTCATCATGAAGTAAAAGCTGAAGTACACAAACATGTTGGGTACAAGGTCTGGTCCGGTGTAGTGAAAAAACTTGCCCGGCAGGAGGCCATCGTGAAACTTGTGGGCGTACTCGAAGTACTTGACCACCATGAATCCGCCTGCGAAGCCCAAGGTCAGCAGTAGGTTGCCGACGAGGAGCTTTTGTTTGCTGCCATTGCGGTTATTGCTTGCGGCCCAAACAGCCATCACCATCGTGAAAGAACTGATGAGCAGAAAGCAGGTGTTCAGCGCTCCCATCTTCCAGTCAAGATGATGGTGCCCGGCGACGAAGGCCTCAGTATGTCGCGACTGCATGATTGCAAAGCCGACAAAGAGGCCTCCGAAGAGCAGAATTTCCGTTGCCAGAAACAGCCACATGCCGATCTTGGAGCAGTCATACTGCTGCTCCATCGTGGCGAAATGATGCTGCTGAAAGCGGTGGTGTTCATGGGCGCCGCCTTCCTCATGGACAGCAATACTAGCGTCGTGCACTTGACTCATTGGTTAGTCTCTCGTTTCAAAGTCTTCCGTCTAAGGTCCGGTTGGTTAGTCTACAGCGTCAGCCGGGATCTTGAAGACCCGGTAATCGTAAGGCTCATGATCGATCGACGGTTGGCCAATGAAATTGTGGGTGATTGGCGGGGACTGTGTCTGCCACTCGAGCGTTGTACCGGCCCAGGGATTCTCTGGCGCATTCTTCGGGCCACGCAGAGCGACCGTCAGATTCACAATCGCGATGGCAATGCCCGCACCCAGTATCCAGCTACCGAAAGTGGAGAACTGGTGAAGCGGCTGGAACTGATCAAGGTAAGTGTAATAGCGTCGCGGCATGCCTTGGCTACCCATGATGAACTGCGGCAGGAAGGTGGCGTTGAAGCCGATAAAGACCAAACCGCAGCAGACGCGAGCGACCGTCTCGTTGTACATGCGGCCAAATATCTTGGGCCACCAGTAGTGAAGTCCACCGAGGTAAGCGATAACCGTACCGCCCATCATTACGTAATGGAAATGGGCAACCACAAAGTAGGTATCGTGCAGGTGAATGTCGACGCTGAGAGCGCCGAGGAAAATGCCCGTCAAGCCACCAATGCCGAACAGGAACAGGAAGCTGATCGCGTAAAGCATCGGGGTACGCAACGAGATGGATGCCCCGTACATGGTTGACAGCCAGTTGAAGACCTTGATCGCCGAAGGAATGGCGACGGCAAAGGTCAAGAAGCTAAAGATGCCAGCGGCAAGCGCACTTTGGCCCGAGGTAAACATGTGATGACCCCAGACGAGGAAGCCAATCAAGGCGATGGCGACGGAGCTGAGCGCAATCAGCCTATAGCCGAAGATCACGCGGCGGCAAAAGGTCGGGATGATTTCCGAAATGATCGCCATGCCGGGAAGAATCATGATGTAAACGGCTGGGTGCGAGTAGAACCAGAAGAAGTGCTGAAAGAGAACCGGGTCACCGCCGATTTGCGCGTCGAAAATCCCGATGTTGAAAGCCCGTTCCATCACCAGCAACACCATGGTGATGCCGAGAACCGGCGTCGCCAGGACCTGGATGATCGCTGTCGAATAAATACCCCAAACGAAGAGCGGCATCTGGAACCAGCCCATGCCGGGCGCGCGCAGTTTATGCACGGTGGCCACGAAATTGATGCCGGTAAAAATCGAGCTGAACCCGAGCACGAACACAGACAGCGTCATCATCGTTACGGCGCCGTTGGTCGTCGTTGAGTAAGGCGTGTAGAAGGTCCAGCCGGTATCGACACCGCCGACGACGATTGAGGTAACCGCCATCACTGCACCCACGACGTAGACCCAGAAACTCGCCAGATTAAGCCGCGGGAAAGCAACGTCCTTGGCCCCCAACATCAGCGGCAGGAGGAAGTTGCCAAGTGCCGCCGGAATAGCCGGAATGATAAACATGAAGACCATGATTGCGCCGTGCAGCGTGAACGCCTGGTTATAGCGCTCCGCCGTCATGAAGTCCTCGCCCGGATGCATCAGTTCAAGGCGAACAATGAGGGCCATCACGCCGCCGGCAAGAAATGCCGCCAACGTCGCCCAAAGGTACATGACCCCTAGGCGTTTGTGGTCAATCGTCGTCATCCAGGCCCAGATGCCCTTAAAATCGGGATCCTCCAGGTAATCTGCATGGTGCGGAGCGTGCGCGGCGTTTGCCGCTGGAGCTGTAATTACGTCTGCCATTTCTTGGTACCTCCTACTGCTTCAAACTACTGTTTCAATGACTTGATGTAGGCGATCAACGCCGTCAAGTGTCGTTCCCGGACTTGCCCCTGATAACTGGGCATGATTCCCTGGAACCCTTCTACCACCATTGCCTGCGGCTGCAAGATCGAAGTGCGGATGTAGTTCTCATCCACCGTAAATACCTTGCCGTCAGTCATTTTATGTTGCTGCCCGTAGATGCCCTTCCAACTCGGCCCCTGACCGCGGGTGCCGTCTATGGAGTGGCAGGTGGAACAGCCAAAATTTACGTATAGAGTAGCTCCCAATTGCTCAGGCGGTTTGCCGATTTCGTCAGGGTCGCCCTTCTCAAGGAAGTTCTCATAGTCTTTTTGAGAAACAACCTTGACGGAAGCCCGCATTTGCGAATGGCCCTTGCCGCAATATTCTGCGCAGGGAATTACATAGTCGCCGACCTCAGTTGCCTGAAACCAGACCTCGGTATAACGATTGGGCAGGACGTCGGCCTTGACCCGAAAGGCAGGCACATAGAATGCGTGAAGAACGTCTTCAGAGTGCATGATCATGCGTACCGGTTTGTTCACCGGAACCCACAATTTGCCAACTCCGACCGAGCCATCGGGATAACCAAAGGTCCAGATCCACTTCTTCGCGGTGACCTGAATTTCCATCGCGCCGTCGGGCGCGATCGTGGCTTGCATGTAGCTATTGAAGCCCCAAAAGAAAACCACCATGCTGATAATGAAGGGCAGGATGCTCCAGGACAATTCGAGCGCAGTATTGTGCTCGATGTGTGAAGTCTTCTGGTCTCGAGATTTACGGCGGTACCGCGCTACGAACAGGACGATCAGCCCCGTGATCAGGATCATGAATATAATGTTCAGCCACATGACGAACATGAACAAATCGTCCACGTCCTCGGCCTTTACACTGGCCGCAACCGGTAAGAATAGATGTCTAAGCCAAGTCATATTAGTTTTTACTACCACCTTGGGTGCCTACGGCAATCGCAGTGCGGGTCGCGCCATAAGCTTTGCGCGTCAAAATTTCCTCCCGCCAGAAGCGGAAGAGGAAGAAGCCAATCACTAGAACCACCAAAACTCCTCCAAGACGCATGAAGTTGGTGGCGAACAGCACATACGACTTTGCACTGGGGTCGTAGTGAAAACACATCAACATGACTTTTTCAATCGTCATGCCGAACTTGTCCTGCGCCGCCTCTGTCAAGGCGAGACGCAAATCTCTCTCTCGAAATTTGATGCCGTACAAGTAGCGCGACACCATGCCTTGTGGCGTCAACACCATGATGGCCGCACTGTGGGCGTACTGCTTTTGGTGTTGGTCGTAGTTGTAGTGGAATCCAACCTGAGATGCCAGTTTCTTTACGTTGCCCTGGTAGTCGACAAGAAAATGCCAGCCAACCCCAATGGGACGGTCGAAATTACTGATGTATGCAGCCTTCTTGTCGGAAGCCATCTCGGAAGTCTCCGTCGGGTCGATGGAGATCGTGACAACATCAAACTCCTTGCCAGGCGTCCAGGCAAGCTCTTTGAGCACCGTCACTTGCGCATTGAGCGTAAGGTTACAGAGCATGGGGCATTTGAAGTACACGAGGTTCAGGATTACGGGCCTACCGCTTTGGAAGTAATCGCCGAGCTTGTGGAGCTTGCCTCCCTCGCCGATGAAGGTAAGGTTCAAGTCAACCTTCTCCCCTAACTTCTCATCGATGCCGACGCCATTCATCTCCGACGGCATGAACGTTTTCGGCGATTCGAGCGCTCGCGCTCGTTCTGCCGCATTCTTGGGCAAACCGATGATTTCATTCTGCGCAAAGCAAGGCTCCGCCACCGCGAAGGTTGCCAGAATGCCGATAATTGCGAGAGTGTTTTTCATCTTGTTAATTTAGTGTTTCGGTATGACCACTGCAGCGGCCGGGGTCGCAGCAGGCGTAACGGGAGCCGCCACAATGGCTGGCGCCTTGCCAAGCGCCTTATCGATTACCGTTTGCAGGTTGGGATCGATTTCTCTAGGCTTAACGCCCTCACTAGCGCCTTTATAGAAAGTTTTGCCAGCATTGGCCTCCTGAATCAGCAATTCCATCGAGCGCGCGATCGGCAACTGTACATTACCCTTGCTCTTATCGATGTACTTGTACTGTGTCAATCGCTCCGTCTCCGCAGATCGGACGTCCTTGAGTTCCTGCCAGATCGGGACTTCGAACTCGGCATGCCGAGTGTATTCAAGTTGCCCAATATACCAGTAGTAGACAGCGAAGCAGGAGCCCACAATTGTGAAAACGATTACGGCCGTGGTGATCGCAACCTTGACGGCGTTGGGCTCCGTGCGTTCGTAGCCAACCTCAATAGCCTGCTCAGGAGTGAGATGTTCGTGTGTGTTAGAAGTTGACATTTTTTCTCATTACTCCTAGAGGTTGTGGTGCGCCAACGCCTGATAAAGACGAACGTCGCCTATAGGTACGATGGCATGCTGCTTGAGCCGGTTCCAGAAGAAAAATGCATAGAAGCTACAGGTTGCGACTGGTGCCGTGAAATCCAGCCAATGAGGCGAGAAGCCAGTCGGGTGAAGCTTGGGCATGATGTTCCAGTGGATATCAAGATAATCCATTACCAAAAGCCAGATTGCCATGAATGCAAGAGTTTTCAGATTCCGCTTCGTCTTGCGGGTAATCAGGAAGAAAAGAGGGAACAGGAAGTGACCGAATACGATGAACTTCGAGACGTTCAACCACGAGCCGATAAAGCGGTGCTTGAACCAGATGGTTTCCTCAGGAATGTTGGCGTACCAATAGAGCATGTACTGCGAGAAGCTCACATAAGTCCAGAACACCGTGACAGCGAACATCCACTTCCCAAGGTCGTGGTAGTGCTCCTCAGTGATCGAGTTCTTCAAGACTCCAGCGCGGCGAAGACCGAGTGAGATCAGAACCAGAGTACACATCGAGGTCAACCCGCCACCAGCATAGATGTAGATGCCGTAGATCGTCGAAAACCAGTGCGGATCGAGACTCATCAGCCAGTCGAAAGCAGCGAAGCTGGTCGCAAGAAACACGAGCAGTAAACCCGGCGCTGCGTAGCGGGAGTTCGAGTGCATGTGCTTGATGTCTTTGTCCGTATCCTGGGCGGTGGAGTTGCGGTAGACGCCCCAGGCGAAGAAGGTCCAGATCGAGAAATAGATAACTGTTCGCAGCATGAAGAATTGCGGGTTAAGCCAGACAGCCTTGCCGAGGAGAACATGATCTTTGGCGACGATATCAGCATGGGACCAGATGTAGAGCTCCGGGATGCCGAGTGCAATCGGAATGAACAGGATCAGGCCAAAGGGGAGGCAAGAGACAAGAGTCTCGGAGAAGCGGCGGACAGTTACGTTCCAGGCCGCACCAGCCAGAAATCCAGCGAGTAGAAAGAAAAGTGCACCCAGAAGAATACGGGTGCTGAAAACAAAGCCAGCTAGATAGCTATGAAAGAACTGCTTCGGGTCAATGAAGTACCCTGCGGCGGTTGCTGCTGCGCTGATCAGGAACAGGAAAACAATGATGTTGCGAACCTTAGTCCACAAGCCTTCGTCCAGCGTGAAGCTGTCGAGGGCACCGTGTTGGGAATGTGCTGCCATTTTGGGTTTCTCTCTATATCCCGTTTCTTATCGCAGGTCCGCCCGCAGTTCAGCGGGCACTTCTTCAACCGTGCCGCGATCGCTGCGTTGCAGAGCGCGAACGTAGGCGACGACAGCCCAGCGATCGCTTTCGACGATCTGGAAGCGGTAACCATGCATCGTTCGGCGGCCATTGGAAATCACGTCGTAGATCTCACCGTCGGCCATGGCCACAACGCGATCCTCGTGAAGGTTTGTCGGCAGCCAAAGCGTTCGCTTCGGCACAATGCCCTGACCGGAACCGGTCCGGTCATGACAAGGGGAACAGTAGGTATTGAATTTGCCCTGACCAGACTTGAGCAGCGCGGCGTCAATCTTGATTGGGTTTTTCCCAAGATACTGACCACCTACGATGCCGCGAAACATCGCATCGTCGTCCTTCTGGTGGCCAACGGCGACTGTGCCGGCGACCGGCATCCGGTTGGAGCGGCCATCGGCGAAAAGGCCCTGACCGCGATACAGGCTTTGCGCCTTGTACTTCTGTTGGCGATCCATATCGTCGAAAATTTCAATGGGGCGTGAGCGGGTAGGGAAGTTGGAACATCCTGCCAGGCCGAAAACCACAAGAGTCAAGCTGAGTAAGCTAAGGATCTTCATTGGTGCCCTAGTCCTCCACAATTTCTGCGCTGGTCGCGCCCAGGCTCATCAATAACTGCCGTGTCTCGACGGCAGAAAATTTTGGGTCGCTCCGTTCAACAACGAGCAAAAAGCCATCGTCGGTGGATCGGCCAAACCGGGAAAAGTTCATCGTCGGATGGTAGAGCTTTGGCAAACCGTTCAACCCAAGCATTCCGAAGACGCAAGCGAAGGCTGAAAACAGCACACTGAGCTCAAAGATGATGGGCATCGCAAACTCAAACGCAAAGTACGGCTTGCCAGCAATTACAAGTGGGTAATCCACTGCGCCGGTCCACCACTGCAGCAGGATTGCCGACATCGTGCCAGTCAGGCCGATGCAAACAACCACATATCCGAGGATGGAACGCGGAATGCCAATCGCCGCCTCAATGCCATGCACCGGGAAGGGGGTCATTGCATCCAGTTTGGTGTAGCCGTGCTTGTGGTGAATGGCCCCACCCGCTTTGAGCAATGCCTGCTCATCTTCAAATTCGGCCACGACACCCCAGAGTTGCTTGGGTGCATTCGGATCGAAGAGTCGTTTTAAACCATCTAGGTCAATGAAAGCCATAGTTATACTCTCACCTTCATGATTTCGTCGCGCCGCTCAACAAGCTGGGCTTCGACTTCTTCCGGCAGGTTGCGATGCTTATCGCCCGCCACTACGCCCTTGACCTCTGAAATCGCGATCATCGGGATGAATCTCACAAAGAGCAGGAACAAGGTCATGAACAAACCGAAGGTTCCGATAAAGGTGCAGATGTCAACAAAGGTGGGCCGGAAGTAGCCCCAGCTTGACGGCAGAAAGTCGCGGTGCAAGCTGGTGACAATAATCACAAAGCGCTCAAACCACATGCCGATATTGATAAAGATCGAGATCACAAACATGAACGGAATGTTTGTGCGCAGTTTCTTCGACCAGAAGAACTGGGGAGAGATTACGTTGCACGACACCATGGTCCAGTAGGCCCACCAATACGGCCCAAAGGCGCGATTGATGAATGCAAACTTCTCGTAAGGATTGCCTGAGTACCAGGCGATAAAAAATTCAGTGCCGTAGGCGTAGCCGACAATGGTGCCCGTCGTCAGCATGACCTTGTTCATATTTTCGAAGTGCTTGATCGTAATCAGATGCTCAAGGTCAAAGCACTTGCGGAAGACCACAAGCAGCGTCATCACCATTGCAAAGCCCGAGAACACCGCGCCAGCTACAAAGTAGGGCGGGAAGATCGTGGTGTGCCAACCCGGCAGCACCGAAACCGCGAAGTCGAAGCTAACGATGGTATGCACGCTCAGTACGAGCGGCGTCGATAGCCCGGCCAACAGCAGGTAGGCCATTTCATAGTTGTTCCAATGCACCGCAGAACCGCGCCAGCCGAGGGCGAAGAAGCCATAAATTTTGGCTCGCATGCCGGTTGCGCGATCGCGTACCGTTGCCAGATCGGGGATCAGGCCGACATACCAGAACAACAGCGAAACCGTACCGTAGGTCGAGATCGCAAATACGTCCCAAAGAAGCGGAGAACGGAAGTTTTGCCACATGTTGAGGTCGGTATTGGGGATCGGGAAAAGCCAGTACGCACGCCACACACGACCGACGTGAAAGACCGGGTATATGCCGGCGCATGCGACAGCAAACAGCGTCATTGCCTCAGCCGCGCGATTGATCGAGGTGCGCCATTTCTGACGGAAGAGAAAAAGGATGGCCGAGATCAGTGTGCCAGCGTGGCCAATGCCGATCCAGAAAACGAAATTCGTGATGTCCCAGGCCCAACCAATGGGTGAGTTGTTACCCCAGACGCCGACGCCGGTCATGACTTGGTATGCCAGCATGCCGAACATCATGCTCATGATCATGAAGCTAACCGCAAAGGCGATCCACCATGCCGTTGGTGTCTTGACTTCAATGATACTTACGACGTCTTCGGTGACTTGTTTATATCCAGTAGGGCGTGTGCCCTTATCGAGTACAAGGCGCGGCGAGATTGCGTCGAGATCGGAGTTAGTTAGTACTTGATTTGCCATGGTCATTTACTCCTTAGTGAGCCGCCGCCGGCTTTTTCTCAGCCGTCAGTTCCGGATTGGGGTTCCGCAACTTGGCCAGATAGGTGGTGCGCGGACGCACGTTCAGTTCCGCTAGCAAAGCGTAATTGCGGCTGGATGCCTTCAACTTAGCCACTTGCGAATTTGGATCGTTGATGTTGCCGAATTGAATGGAATCGGATGGACAGGTCTGCTGGCAAGCCGTTACAATGTCGCCCTCGCGAACCCCACGGCGCCCTGCCGGGTCGGTCTTTGCGTTGATCTTGGCTTCGACGATGCGCTGCGTGCAGTAGGTGCACTTTTCCATGATGCCGCGCATACGGACCGTAACATCCGGGTTTGATCCCAGACTCTCCGTCTCCGTCTTGCCTTTGTTCCAATTCAGGTAATTGAACTTGCGCACCTTGTAGGGGCAGTTGTTCATGCAATAACGGGTTCCGACGCAGCGGTTGTAAGCCATGTCGTTCAGGCCCTCGGGCGAATGTACCGTGGCAGCCACCGGACAGACGCTCTCACAAGGCGCATTCTCGCACTGCTGGCAGTTGAGAGGCTGGACTGCGATCTGCGCTTCATCGTCGTCGCCGACGTAGTAGCGGTCAAGACGAATCCAGTGCATCTCACGCCCCATGGCGACAAACTTCTTGCCCACCATCGGAATGTTGTTTTCGCTGAAACAGGCCACCAGGCACGCGTTGCAGCCAGTGCAGGTATTGAGGTCGATTGTCATGCCCCACTGATTGCCCTTGTCATAGGCCCAATCCGGGAACAAGCTATCGAGCTGAGGCCCTTCCACCTCTTGAGCGAATTTCGGTTCCTTCGTAAATTCTTCGAGCGTTGTCTCGCGTACGATCGGGCGATCATGCTGACGATCGCCTTCCTCATCGTCCTGAGTGCGAACCAGCATGTAGCTCTTGTTGGCTTTGGCGACAGTGACGCCGCTGGCAAAACCCATTGTCGAACTGGTGCGAAGCTTGTAAGCGTTTGAGCCCGCGCCCTTGCCAACTCTACCCACCTTCTCGCGGCCGTAACCAAGCGAGATTCCCATGACACCATCGGCTTGTCCGGGCATCACAACCACCGCAGCATCGATCGTCGCGCCACCGACGGTGAGCGTGACCATGTCACCCTGCTCGCCGATGTAGCCCATCTTGACTTTCAAGCTTTCGGCAGTCCTCTTGGACATCGTCACGCAGTTGTCCCAGACGACCTTCGTGAGCGGATCGGGCAATTCTACCAACCAGGCATTATTCGCGAAGCGACCGTCATAGGCACCGACGCTTTGCAGGAACATCAGCTCGTTGCCACTGGAAGCCGACGGCACGGGAAGCGCCGCAACCTTCTTGACGTCCACCGCGCTCTTCAGTGGAGCAAAGGCGGTGCCTTCGATCACGCCATCGTGCAGAATTTTCTTCCAAAGCTTTTCGCTGTCAACGGCCTTGGGCGCAGTAGTTCCAGCCCATTGATTCTTCACGATCTCGTAACCGCGTGTTACCGGCAGACCAGCCAATTCAGCCAGCACCTCTGATCCTGTTTTGCCACCGTAGAGGGGCGCGATCAATGGCTGCTGGACAGAGGCCGTTCCATCGCTGGACCGGGCGTCACCCCAAGCCTCAAGAAAGTGTGCCTGCGGCAAGCACCAATTCGCCAGGGCCGCCGTCTCGTCATGCTCGATTCCAAGGTGAATGACGGTCTTGACCTTTTTGACACCCTCGGCAAAGTTGAGATCGCTGGGCATTGTATAAGCGGGGTTGCCGCCAAGCACCACTAAGGTCGAAACCTGTCCTGCTCCCAATGCCGCGCCAAAGGCCTTAAGCGCATCGGTCTGGGGGGCTGTCAATGGCGTCTGCAACGTTACAGTCGTGCCGATATTACCCAGCACCTGGTTGATCGCCAGCGCCAATGCATGCACGATAGGTGCCTGCCGCGGGCCGACACAAACAACGCTCTTGCCCGCATTCTTCTTCAGGTCTTTTGCAACGGCTGCGGCAAACTTCTGTCGCCCTTCGCCTTCCACCTTTGCTTCGCTCGATTCCTGCACCAGTTTCAGGATCTCGGCCGCAAATCCAGCCACTTCGCTCGGCTTCAAGCGCAATCGGTTGTCGGCCATGCCGCCGGTCAGCGAATAAGTTCCCTCGACGACATACAGGCGATTCATTTCGTCGCCCGCGTTCACCACTCTACGTT
Source organism: Bryobacterales bacterium (assembly GCA_038206015.1). Taxonomy (GTDB): domain Bacteria; phylum Acidobacteriota; class Terriglobia; order Bryobacterales; family Bryobacteraceae; genus Bryobacter. The sequence continues at coordinate 25,182 of JBBRBI010000054.1, forward strand.
TCTTGCTGAACAGTTTGGTGGGTAACACGGTCGTCGCATCGGCACCCAGGAAATCGCAATCCAGAGACAACACCACGTTTGCCTTGTCGAAGGCGGCAATCGGTTCCCCGACAACCCCAGTAGCCATCTCTGCACCGAGCACGGCATTGTCTTGATTCAACGCTTCCCAGTGCAACCACAAAGCCTTGGGCCACTTCTTTGCTGCTGCCGCAACGACAGCGCGATAGCTGTCCCCGGCATTGCGCTCGGCAACAAAAGCCAAGCCTGCGCCATCGCCTAGATTGCCAAAATGCTCTTTGGCGAATGCGCTAAAGGCTTCCCAGGTGGAAGCCGCATTGTCCTTCATTACAAAGGTGCTTCTATCGGGATCGTAAAGGCTGAGCAGGCTACCCTGCGAGTACACGTTGGCCGCTCCCTTTGAAGTCGGGTGGACGGGATTGCCTTCCACCTTGGTCGGACGACCGTCGTTGGCCTCGATCCGCAGTCCTTGCCCCACGCCACCGAGGTTAAACACGGTGTTGTAATAGAGTGGCTTGCCCGGGATCAGGTCTTCCACACCTCTGGAGAAACTAACGATGTTCTGAACCGGGCGACGGCAGCTCACCATGCCAGCCAGGCCTGCGCCAGCCGCCATGATTTTGAGAATGTCGCGTCGGCTATTGCTGTCAAGCGCCACTTCGCCGTCTGGCGGCAATCCATCGGACCAACCCCGAAACTCGCTCGACTGTCCCAACTGGTCCAGCGGCATCCGGGTCTTTTTCGCGTTACTGATTTGAACGAGACTCATTGTGCTCTATCCTTTTCCCGTTCCGCGACTAGCGGTGGCATCCGCCGCAATTTACTGGCGGGTTGATGCCCTTGGCTTTGACGATTTCCAAACCGATTTCAGTGGCTGTCTTGCCGGCTGGCGGTTCCCAATCGAGCTTGGTCACAAACTCGGTCGGTCGCAAATTTGGCGCAGGATTACGATGGCATTCGAGACACCAGCCCATGTTCAATGGTTTGACTTGGGTGACTTCCACCATCTGGTCCACTCGACCATGGCAGCTTACGCAACTCACGCCCGCGCTAAGGTGCGCAGAGTGGTTGAAATACGCATAATCGGGAAGGGCATGGATCTTGACCCACTTGACGGGTTCGCCTGTCGCATAGCTGGCCCGAATCGGTGCCAATGCGGCAGAATCGGACTTCACCCGTGTATGACAGTTCATACACGTTTCCGTTGAAGGAACTGCGGCGTGTCCGGCCTTCATCACGGTGTTGTGGCAGTAGTAACAGTCCATACCCAAGTTGCCAGCGTGCAGCTTGTGGCTGTACGGTACTGGCTGCTCGGGCCGATAACCGGTATCGATCACGGTTGGCAACGTGAAATACGTGTAGGCGGCGACGCCTGTCAAAATCGAGATTCCCAGGAACGCGCCAATGGCGCGAACAATAAAGTCTAAGGACTTGGGGAAGATTGGCTTCATTCGGCTTCCTTAAAACGATTCCGGACCAAATTTGTCCTGCATTCTCACTGCTGGATTGCTACTAAGTTGAGTCTTTGGAGACACTTGGCCCGATAACCTCTAATCCACTACTATACGCCCATCGATTCTGGCAGGGCAAGAGATTTTCTACTCTGGGCGTAAATATTCCTGTCAAACAAGAATTGTGCCAAAATCGTACGCCGCTATCTCTCATCGGAGAAGGTATGGCGAAAGGATAGAAATTCTTGCCTTATTTTTACAATCTGTGGCTATCACACGGTTTAACCGAATTTCACCGGGCCTTTGGATCGCGATCCCTTTGGTGGCCAGCTTGCGGCGACCGCTGTAGCCACCGCGCCTGCTGCCTTAGGTCATTTCGCCCGGCACAACAACATGACATGGAAGGCTTCGGAGTCTCAATTTGGCAAACCTGGCAGGCACTCCCGTCTGCAACTCTTCTCTTCTGCTTGACACCACGCGTTTTTACGGTGATGCGTTCAATCGTAGCGGCGGACCCCGTTCGATTAGCTACTGCTTGCAGCCGCTGTCAACGCAGCAGCCTTGCCACCTTTTTTGACTGGTTATGATTTGCTATCTCAACGGAGGTCGCTGGGCTATCGGGCACCGATGGCGATAACAGCGCCGATCCCGATTCCCGCCGCATCGGCTTTGCACATGACTTGGGCCCCACCCGCCAGCCGACCCTTGTCAGCTATTACAAGGATCGTCACGCGTGGCTGCTCGAATTTGCATCCGACGGATTTTTACACACTCAGCCCCATCCACCGATCAGCTGGATTTGAAGTAAACTAAGGAAAATTCTTAGATCACGACTAGCTCCGGGGATTCTTGTAGCCTTGCTTTACCTGGCGATCCGCGCAGCCATTTGGCCGCTCATACCGATTTCTGAACCGGCAGTGCATGACGAATTCAGCTACCTACTGGCCGCTGACACCTTCGCTCACGGTCGGCTCGCCAACCCGGTTCATCCGCTGGGCGTGTTCTTTGAATCTCCACACATCCTCATTTCGCCGCACTACATGAGCATGTACCAGCCGGGTCTCGGCGCTCTGCTCGCGATTGGCCAAGTTGTGTTCGGACATCCGTATTACGGTGTCGTGATCGGGTGCATGTTGCTTTGCGCTGCACTCGCGCAGATGTTGTTGGCGTGGACCAATCGAAAATGGGCACTGATTGGCGGAGCTTGCGCTTGTCTGATCTTCCAACCCGGCATGGACTGGGCAACCTCCTACATGGGCGGTGAAATTGCGGCAATTGCAGCGGCGATCTCACTTGCGGCCTTGGGCCATGTCGCCCGGCGCAGAACGCCGTGGGGCTTGCCGCATTTCGCCATCGCGGCCTCGCTGCTGCTGATGTCCAGACCCTTCGAAGGCAGTTTCTTCCTGCTGGCCGTGCTCGCCAGCGCATTCTGGCTCGGCTTGGGGCGAATGCCCTTGGCACCCATCCTGCGTGCGAATTTGCCGATTCTTGCGACTACCGTAGCCTTCCAGCTTTACTTTAATTTCCGAGGCACAGGCTCGCCCTTGGTGGTGCCCTTCCTGCTCCACGACCAGCTTTACAACAGCTTCCGGATCTTCTGGTTCCTTCCACTCCATCCGCTTCACGAATACAGTCATCCTCGGCTCTACGCGCAGCATGGCCCAAATGGTTTTGAAGTTGGAATGTGGCGATCCTGGCAAAATCTCCCCGCCATTTCGCTGCTCTATCGCCTTCTGACGAATGTCTTCACGATTGGCTTGCAATCGTGGCTCTCCGTTCCGCTTGGGATCGTATTGTTAATTGCCGGAATCCCAACGGCGCTCTGGTCCAGAAAATCTCGGATCCTGATTTTTGTCGCTTTGGGTGCGGCGTTCCCACTCTTGCTGATGGCGTTCCACACACCGCAATACGCCTCGCTGCTGATCGTAACCTTGTTTCTAATCGCGATTCTTGGGCTCCGACGCCTCTACCTGTTCCAAGTCGGCGCATTTGCCGCCGGTAAGCCAGCCGCGATCCTTCTGATTGGCGCACTTTGTGTGCAGTCCGCCGTTGGGATCTCAAACTTACACGAGACGCTTAGCGATCCACTTGCGCCGCCCAAGCGCTCAGCCGTGATCGAAAAACTGGAGTCGCAGCCCGGCAATCACCTCGTAATCGTTCGATACCCGATGTTTGAAACTTGGAATGTTTTCAAGGAGTGGGTCTACAACAGCGCCGACCCCGATTCCAGCCGCGTCGTTTTTGCCCACGACCTGGGCCCAACCCGTCAGCCAACCTTGATCAACTATTACCAGGATCGTCACGTTTGGCTCCTCGAATTTGCGACCGACGGGTTCTACACACTTGGCCCGCTCTGAGGCGCGACCCTGCATCATCGCAGCGCTCGACATACTCAGGTAACCCAAGGCTTGATATTACAATCAAGCAAATATGATTCGTCACACTCTGTCTCTGGTGACCCTGGCGGCCACACTCGCCGCACAGCTCACCGAGAATCCAATCCTGCGCCCACCGGAGCAGCCCAACCCCAAGACTCTTCTCAGCCCCGCAATGATCGATACTCTTGTCAACGAGATATCAGGAGCGCTCTCTGTCGCCAATATTCTCGAAATCGCGCCCTACGAGCGTAACCGCACCGCCGAGGAATACGCGGGCCTCTACCGCGAGTCTGCCTACGTACAGCGCAAGCTCAAGGAATTTAAGCTCGACGATGTCGACGTCAAGCTCTTCCCGATGCCCCAGAAGCAATGGGATGGAGAGGAAGGCGAGTTCTGGGTGATGAAACCCACCAAGAAGCTCATCGTAAATTACCGGGACGTCGCCGCGTCGCTCGCCGTCGGTTCCAAGTCTGCCGACGTCACGGCAGAGCTGATCTACACCGGGCGTGGCGACAACAAGAGCGACTACGCTGGCAAGAACATCAAGGGCAACATTGTACTGGTCTCCGGCCCTCCCATGGCCGCCTTCGATCTCGCTATCAATGAGTTTGGCGCCGCCGGCATCGCCAGCTTCAATAACCCCACCGGCCGCCCTTTTGATCGACCTGACCAGATCGCCTGGAATGCTCTCGGCCGCGGCATCAGCATCGGAGAAGACAAGAACCCCTTCGCCTTCAATCTCTCCCACCGCATGGGCGTCGAATTGATGGAGCGCCTGGAGAAGGGCGAAAAGCTCACGGTCCGCGCCAAGGTGAAGACCACCGAATACGACACCAAGATGCAGGTGCCCACCGCCATCATCAAGGGTGATGGCAGCTCCGATCAGGAGATCACCATCGTTGCTCACCTCTTTGAAGGCGTGGCCAAACAGGGCGGCATGGACAACACTTCTGGCAGCGCCATGATTCTCGAAATCGCTCGTGTCTGGCAAAAGCTGATCAACGATGGCGCTGTCCCTCGCCCCCGCCGTACGGTACGCTTTCTTTGGGTGCCTGAGATCTCCGGCTCTGCCGCTTACATCCGCGCCAACCCTGAGGAAACCAAGAAAATGATTGCCGCCATTGCCATCGACATGGCCGGTGGCGACGTATCGAAAAGCCATAACTCCTTGCGCCTGATGACCACGCCTTACTCAGTGGCGACTTACTTGAATGACGTCCACCATCAATTCTTTGACTTTGTCGGCGAAACCAATCGTGAGAAAGTCAACAATCGCCGCTTGTTCTATGGCTTCCAGTATCCGATCCTGGACCCTAAAGGCTCGCGCGACGAGTTCTATTACAACATCGAGAAGCACTACGGAGCGTCCGACCATGTAGTCTATCTGGGCGCGGGCATCCCGGCGCTGCTCTATAACAACTGGCCCGATGTGGCCTATCACACCAGTGAAGACTCCGCCGCCAACGCTGACCCGACACAAGCCAAACGCGCCGCTTTTGTGGCACTGGCCGCCTCAATGGTCATCGCAAATGCCGATGGCCCTGGCGCTCTCGGCGTTGCCGGGATGGTGTCTGGTTATGCCGGTCAGCGCGCTGGCAAGGAACTGGGCAACAGCCTGCAGGAATTGAGCGACGGCGGCAGCCTCCGGGCCGTCCTGGCCCGCGTCAAGGCCACCTATGAACGGGAATCGGACACAATCCGCTCGTCGGCCATCCTCGCCGACAAAGACCCTGCTGTTCGCCAGAAAATCGAGGAGTTCGCCAACGATTTCTACGAAACGGGCCTGAAAGCCGACACGGCCAGAATCGAGTCATTCGCCAAGGCCAAGGGCCTCGCCGCCATGCCACTCAGCAGCGACGAAGCCCGCGCCTCCAAGCTGGTTCCGGTCCGCGTTAAGCCAAATGCACCGCTGACGATGGGCGGAGGCGGCGGTCGCAATGTCTTGGCTCAGGACGCTGAGCGGCTAACCGGCATGGGCTTGTCGGAAGCCAAAGCCTTTGCCAATGGCAAGCGCAGCGTCCTCGACATTCGCGACGCCGTCTCGGCAGAGTTCGGCGGCATTGATGTCAAACTCTTCCTCGCTGTGTTTGACGATCTCGTCAAGTCGGGCGACTTTGAACTCATCCAAAAATAGCCGTTATTTCGTGATCGCCGCCGTCGTGGCCTACTACTTGTGGGCCGCGACGGCGTTCAATGAATTCGGAACGAACGGCTATTACAACTATCTGACTCGGGGCTTGCTCGCTGGTCACCTCTATGTGCCCATCGACGTAAACCCGAAGTTACTGGCGATGCCCAATCCCTATGACCCGTCGATCCCGGATGAGATCCGTGTCACGGACATGGCTATGTACCAGGCTCGATACTACGTCTATCATGGGCCTGCGCCGGCGCTCCTCGCATTTATCCCGTATAAGTTGCTCACTAGGCACGACCTGCCCGAGCCCTTCGCCGTATTCTTCTTCGCCACAATTGCATACCTGGCCAACGCCCTCACCCTCGCCAAACTCCGGCCCAAGTCTGACGCTCTGACCTACCTGGCTCTTGGACTCGCCAATTGCGTCCCCTTTCTCCTCCATCGCATCTTTGTTTACGAAGTCGCCATCTCTTGTGGCTACGCCTGTCTGGCCGTTGCCTTTGCGTTCTACTTCCGAGCACGCCATCTCTCAGCCGGACTATTTCTCGGCTTGGCGCTTCTGTCTCGCCCTCATCTGGCGCTGGCGCTACTCTTCGTTAGTCCCCGATGCTGGCCGACAGCAGCAATCGGCGCAGTCCTCAGCCTCGCTTACAACTACCTTCGCTTCGGTTCTCCGTTTGAGTTTGGTTTGAGCTATTTGTTGGCCGGGCCAGGCCAGCAGACTCCCCATTTTTCGGCAACAAACCTCTTGCCCAGCCTTTATCTGTTCTGGTTGCAGCCGCCAGACTTCACTTGGACGCGCCCCTTTTTCCGTATCGTCGCCACGACCGCGATCCCGCTTCCTTCCGGCTTCTTCCACGAGAACATGCTCGGCGCACTGTGGCTTGCGCCCTTTCTGCTTCGCGTCCGTCCCCACTTGCGCCTCACCTTGCTCAGCGCGACTCTGATGCTCTTCCTGTCGACAACCGGTTGGGTGACCTTACGCTACACAGTCGATTTCCTCCCGCTGCTGGTGCTGGCTACGCTCTGCCGACTCAAGTCCGGGCCCCTCGAAAAAGTGCTTCTGCTTTCCGGCATCGCAATCAACTTAGTCCTTCACTGGCTTGGCCCCTACAATGCCCCGTAGAATGTAAGAGTACCTATGCTTCAATCTACGATTCCGGTTCTCCCGTCATTGAACCTAGACGAAACCATTGCTTACTATCAGCGAATTGGCTTCACCATCTGGTCGCGCCACGATGGCGATTATGCGATTCTGGCCCGCGAGGGACAGCAGGTCCATTTCTTTCTTATGGGCCACTTGGTCCCCGGCGAAAGCTTCTTCGGTTGCTATTGGACCGTCTCCGACGTCCAGGCACTGCACGACGAGTTTGCGGCATTGGGCCTCCCCAAGCTTCATCCAATCGAAGAAAAGCCCTGGGGTATGCGCGAGTTCGCCCTCATCGACCCCCATGGCAACCTGATCCGCATCGGCCAGGAAATCGAGTAGATGCTGACGCGCCGCCAGGTTCTCTCCACGCCCCTGGCCCTGGCAGCGCAGCAAGCCGCTAAGCCCAACTTCATTGTGATCACTCTCGACGATCTTGGTTGCACAGACCTCGGCTGCTACGGCGCGCGCGACATCAAGACGCCGCACATCGACGCGCTCGCCGCCGACGGCATCCGCTTCACCAATTGGTATTCCAATGCGCCTGTCTGCGCGCCCGCGCGCGCCTCGATCCTCACCGGTCTCTACCCCGGTCGCGCCGGCGTCGCGACCAATGGCCCGGCCTTGCCGGCTACCAGCAAGACCATCGCCGATCATCTGAAGCCCGCCGGCTACCGCAGCGCCCTGGTCGGCAAGTGGCATCTCGGCACGCCTCCCGACTCTAGCCCCATGCAACGGGGCTTCGACGAATACTACGGCTTCCATTCCGGCTGTGTCGATTACTTCTCGCACCGTTTTTACTGGGGCGACCCAAAGATCCCCAATTATCACGACCTCTTCCGCAACGGCAAAGAGATCTTTGAGGACGGCCAATATCTCACCGAGCGATTGACCCAGGAGGCCTGCGCCTTCGTGAAGCGCGCCGCCTCTGCGCCGTTTTTCCTCTATCTTGCTTACAACGCGCCGCATTACCCAATGCACGCTCCGCAGAAGTATCTGGATCGCTACAAGACTCTCGATCCAGAGCGTCGCACCTACGCCGCGATGATCTCGGCCGTAGACGATGGCATCGGCCAACTACGCGACACCCTCCAACGCAACGGCGTCGACAAGAACACCTGTATCATCCTGCTTGGCGATAACGGTGCCACTACTGAAGCTCGCGCCGGGCTCAATGGCAAGCCTGCCACATCTGGCTCCAACGGCCCTTATCGCGGCCATAAGTTCAGCCTCTTTGATGGCGGCATGCACGTCCCCTGCATCTGGCACAATCCCCTGCAGCCAACGCCGCGCAAGGTCGATGAGGGCCTCCACCTGTCGATGGACATCCTGCCTACGATCACCCAGTACGCTGGCATCGACCCGCTACCGGCCATCGACGGCAGTCCGTTCCAGCAACCGCGCGAGACGCTCTTCTGGAAGCAGGGCGCGCAGTTGGCGATCCGCAAAGGCCAATGGAAGTTAGTCGTCAAAGGCATCGGCTCACCGGACGAATACTTTCTCTCAGACTTGTCTGCCGATGTAGGGGAATCAAAAAACCTGCGCCACCAGCATCCAGACATCCTCGACCGCCTGCTTACACAGCTCAATGCCTGGGCGCAAACCCAATGATCCCCAAACGCCTACTCTCGCTTGACGCCTTCCGAGGCCTCATCATCGCGCTCATGGTGCTGGTCAACACGCCCGGCGACCATCGTAACGTCTACGCGCCCCTCCGCCATGCAGACTGGCACGGATGGACGATCACCGATTGGGTCTTCCCCAGCTTTGTGTGGATCGTAGGTGTCGCGATCACACTGGGCCGCCCCAAAGGATATGGCGAAATCCTGCGCCGCGCCGCGATCCTCTTCGTGCTCGGCTTAGTGCTCTATGCCTTCCCGACTTTCCCCGTCGATAGCTTCCGCGTCCTGGGGGTGCTGCAACGCATCGCAATCTGTTACGCGGCGGCGGCGATGATCTACCGAGTAACTGGCCTGCGCGGGCAGATCCTCACAATCCTCGGCCTGCTGACAAGTTACTGGCTGATCATGGCCTATGTCCCGGCTCCGGGCTTTGCGGCTGGCGATTGGAGCATAGAAGGCAACATCGCTCATTACGTCGATCGCATCCTGCTCGGAGCGCACAACTATCGAAACACGAAGACCTGGGACCCCGAGGGTGTGATCTCGACGCTCCCGGCCATCGCCACCTGCCTGCTGGGCGTGGTTGCCGGGCAGATGATGAAGACGAAGCAGTTGATCCTGACCGGCGCCGCGCTCGTCGCCTCGGCCCTGATGCTCGATCCATTTCTGCCAATCAACAAGAAGCTCTGGACGAGTTCGTTTACGCTCTTGATGGGCGGCTTCGACTTCATCGTGTTCGGCGCGCTGTTGTGGCTGATTGATCTCAAGAAGGTCGTCGCGCCCTTCCGTCCGGCGATGATCATGGGTGCAAACGCGATCGCGGTCTACTTACTCAGCGAGTATCTGGACACGATATTGAATATGATGCACTGGAAAGAGCCGATCTACCAGGCTTTGTTTGTGCCCTACTTCTCGCCGATCAATGCCAGCCTGGCCTTCGCCCTGGCCTATGTTGCTCTGCACTTTTGTTTCGCCTATGGGCTCTATCGCAAAGGCTGGTTCCTGCGGGTCTAAGCTGACCCCAATTCGCATCACCCAGCAGTTTTTATCCCACTACGTTTTAGGAGGCTAGGAGTTGGCAAGAATCTCTTCAGTTTTGGCGTAGCGCCCACGGATTTCAGACTACTCGAGCCTTGGGACCTTGGTCAAGTAGATCTCCCAATTCCGTTTTAAGGCCATTTTGCAACAGACTGGCTTGGCTTCCAAACGCGGATGCTCGATCGATACTCATTCGCTGAAGTGGATACTGCTGGCGTGTGAGTCTGGCTAATGGTTTGCGCCGGTCATGATTCGCGACCTTCGATCAGTATAAACATCGTCGATTCCGTCAAGAAGCAAAACCATGCCTAAGACTCCAGCGGCGAGTTGAAGCCTTCCAGACGAGGCTTCAGGAATGAGCCATAAATCTAGAAAGATAGCGATAGCTCCCACTGCGTAGAAGAATCGTGAAGGGTAAATGAAAAAAACGGACATCAGCGCAGCCCCCATAAAGATCGTTGGCCCAGCGTGGAAAACGAAGAATCCACCGAGCGGAACTGCAACGCCTAAACCGAGTAACAAGAAAGATGTAGAGCGAGTTGGAGGAGCCGGAAACGGCTCCCGTCGTTTGCTGTTCAAAAGATATGCAAAGCCTACCATCGCTAACGCGATAATACCTTCCACCGTCAAAGCCATCGAGCGGGCCTCAAGTCTACAAGCGTAAATAGCACCAAGCCACATAAGGGAACTGACGACACACTTCACAATGCCAAGATGGCCCAAATTGTTGCGCTCAAAACCAATTTCCATAACAGATCCGTACCTCGCTGCCGTTACTGACAATAATTACTCAAACAAGCTGCCGTGCAAGAAGCTTCTAATACATAAACACCGAAAAGGCACCAGCCGTCGAGAGGAGGCACAAGCGCTAGGCAGCCAGCTCCCGCAGCTATCGCACCGCCCCAACATCCGATGTCGCAAACGTAGAACATCCCACTACACTGGCTTGGTTCTGGAGCCCCATCGAAGTTCCGGGGATTTGGATTAACTGCCTCAGTCCCCAGTGGATCCACGGATCTCGCATTTGGGCTTACGCACGCACCAGCCTTTTCCGGTGCAGTCATTACGTCGAGTTCTTTCTTGTATTGAGGGTTTTCTGCCGCGATTGCCCGAAGCAATATTACAAGATCATTCCGAACGGCACCTGCGTGGATTACTTGCTTTGTAAAGGAAGCATTTGCGTCACTCCGGACGTCAACCCATTGCTCAACTGTTTTTTTAATTCTTTCAACTGCTGCCCTGCATTCATCGACAACGCACGGCTTGTTTTTTGAAAGGCTTAAGCTAACCTTTCTGGCTGACTCAAATAGGTGGGTAATTGCAGTTGTCGTCGCCTCTGGGCTAGGCTTGGGGAGGTTCTGCGGTGCTGCCGCGAGACTTGTGATGCAAAGAAGTAAGGCTGAGACTGCATGCGTTGATCGGAACAAAGCACTGACCAGGAAAGTAAGTGTGGCTGGGGTATACCCGGATTCTGCATGTGGGCAGCATAACTGAATTCATTCATTATGTCAATAATAATAATCTGTAACAATAATCTGTATTGTGCAATCTATTTAGCGCTATGGGCACATCAGCGATTGAAACCTTGGTCCAACTGGGTCAAAGTGACATTCCACGTGGAAATCCCTGGCCTATGGGCTATATCGCAAAGGCTGTTCCTGCGCGTATAACCGGAGGATTATCGGCGGCTGAATTGCGCGAGTGAATATTTTAAAAAGTCGTGGGCACTTGTAACGCTACAATCGGCGATCAACTCCTACCGTCGGATGCGATTTCATATTGCGAGTTCTCCGTCCCGTTCAAGAACCCCTGCATGGGAATCGCATCCTTCACCTTCGGTATGCTAATTCGCCACACCTGCTAGCGTTGGATCTTAACCGACATCATGATGCTATGATGCACTCGTGCGGACCACTGTGGACCTTGAGGACGAAGCGTATCTGATTGCCAAGAGCATGGCGCACGATACAAATACGAGTCTCGGCAAAGTAATAAGCAAGTTGATCATCAATCGCGTCGATCCGTCTGAATCTCAGCCGCCACTAGTGATTAGCCCGGTTACGGGCCTCCCAACATTTCGCTCCTACCGGCGCACCACCACTGCGGACGTAAAGTCCCTTGAGGACGACATCTAAATGGCCTCCCCCAGACCAGTATGTTTACTCGATTCCAATGTTCTCATCGCTCTGGCAGATCTTCAGCATGAGCTTAAAGGCCCCGCCGAAGCCTGGATGCGCAAAATGGCGATTCGATTCGCGACCTGCCCAATCACTCAAGGCAGCCTGATCCGATTCTATTTCCGCTTCGCGATTCAGCCGTCGATGCCCCAGGCTCAGCAACTATTGAAGGTTTGGACTGACAAGTCCGAGCATGTGTTCTTGCCCGACGATCTCAGCTATCTCGACGTGTCCGGCATCGGAGTCCGGGGCCACAGGCAGGTCACTGATGCCTACCTCGTTGCACTCGCAAGGCGGCATGGCGTCCGCTTAGCCACCTTTGACCGAGGCTTGGCCATGCTGCATGCCGATCCAGCCGAGCTCATCCCAACCTAGCCCCGCCCCCGCCGCAGTCCCCCGGCCAATCCTGCCCCCGCCACCGCCATCACCGCCAAAATCGTAAAAACCTCGGCATACCCGCCTCGCAGATCCCCATGCGATCTTGCCGCGTCGAGCAACCCCGCAAAGTATCCCGGCACGATAAACCCACACAGCCCCCACGCGCTAAACACCAGCCCATAATTCGCTCCCACATACTTCGCGCCAAAGAAGTCCGCAGTCATCGCTGGCATCAATGCCAAAAAACCGCCATACGAGAAGGCCACCAGACACAGCCCAAACAGCAAGCTGCCAAAGCCGTCCACCACTCGCAGCACCAGGGCGCAAGCCAGTGCGCTTGTCGCGCACATACCCAGTACGGCAGGCAACCTGCCGAGACGGTCCGACACGCCTCCCCAGGCCAATCTCCCCAGCCCGTTGAAGATACTCATCACGCCCAGCCCCGCCCCCGCGCTCATCATCGCCCCGCCCTTGGCCGCTTCCCGCAACAGCGGCGACGCCTCTCCGATCGCCGTTAACCCCACCGATGTCCCCAAAAAGTACAAGCCCCAAAGTACATAAAAGCGCCACGTCCGCACCATTTCCCCGGCCTTCATCTCGATCAAATTCACCCCCGCTGCCCCCCCGGCCCACCCGGCCGGCTTCCACCCCGCTGGCGGCACCGCGTAGAACTGCGCCGCCCCCACCACTCCCACCAGAAACACCGCCGACAGTACAAAAAACGTATGCGGAATCGTCGTGCTCATCAGCGCGACATCCTTACCGATCATCCACTCCAGCCACGGCCCAAATACGAGCGGTCCCAGTCCAAACCCCATCACCGCCAACCCGACAATCATGCCGCGCCGGTCAGGGAACCACTTGACGCACATCGCAATCGGCGTCACATAAGCAAAGCCCACGCCCACGCCCGCCACCAGTCCATAGCCAATTACCAGGCCTTGGACCGTCTCGTGCAGCAACCCCGCAATCAAGCATCCCAAAGCGAGTAAGACTCCGCCAACGCTGGCAACCACGCGAGGTCCGCGTCGATCCTGCCAAAAGCCAGCGACAATCATGCCCGCCGCAAAGGCAAGCAGCGAGTATCGATAAGGCATCACGCTCTGCGCGCGCGTCCAGCCGTGCAGTTGTTCCAGCGGCGGTCGAAACACGCTCCAGCTATACAGGATCCCCAGCAGCACTTGCATCGAGATCGCGGCGACGGCGTACTTCGCCCTTCCCAGGTTTGGTGATTCAGACACCGAACCAGTTTATGTTAAACGTTTGCCGTTTCTGCCACCCGAGCGTAAGTCTTCTCAACATAGTCGTTCAGCATGCCGATAAACTCCGCCACGATGTGGTCGCCGCGCAGCGTCTTAAACAACTTCGCATCGACATAAACCGGCGCCACCGGTTCCTCAAAAGTCCCAGGCAAGCTGATCCCGATGTTGGAATGCTTCGACTCCCCAGGCCCATTCACCACACACCCCATCACCGCCACCTTCATCGTTTCGACACCTGGATACAGCGGCTTCCAGACCGGCATTTGGTCGCGCAGATAGCGCTGGATCTGGTCCGCCATATCCTGGAAGAAGGTCGACGTAGTCCGTCCACAGCCAGGGCAGGCAATCACCTGCGGCGTGAAGGTACGAATTTCCAGGGCCTGCAAGATCTGCTGACAGACGAGCACTTCCTCTGTCCGATCCCCGTTCGGCAGCGGCGTCAGCGACGCCCGAATCGTATCGCCAATCCCCTCCTGCAGCAACACACTCAGGGCGGCCGAAGTATAAGAGACCCCCTTCGACCCCAGCCCCGCCTCGGTCAGCCCCAGATGCAGCGGATAATCACAACGCGCCGCCAGCTTGCGGTTTACGCTGATCAGATCCTGTACGCCGCTCACCTTGGCGCTCAGAATGATCTTGTCATGCGCCATACCGTAGCGCTCGGCAGCCTCCGCCGCTCGCAGACCGCTTTCGACAATCGCATTCATTGTGACTTCGCGCGCATCGAGTGGTTCCGGCGAAAGCGCATTCTCGTCCATCATCTTCGTCAACAGCGCTCCATCGAGCGAGCCCCAATTCACGCCAATGCGCACCGGCTTATCGTACTCAATAGCGCATTCGATCATCGTCCGGAAATTGTCGTCGTGCTTGCGTCCAATGTTCACGTTGCCCGGATTGATGCGGTACTTGGCCAGCGCGCGGGCGCAATCTGGATACTTCTTCAGCAGCTGGTGGCCGTTGTAGTGGAAGTCCCCTACCAGCGGCACATTTACACCGTGCAGCATCAAGGTGTCGAAGATCTTTGGCACCGCCGCCGCCGCCGCTTCGGTATTAACAGTGACACGTACGATCTCAGAGCCGGCCTTCGCCAGTTCCATCACCTGCTTGGCCGTCCCAGTGACGTCGGCGGTGTCCGTATTGGTCATCGACTGCACCATGATCGGGTTTCCCCCACCAACCTTCACCCCACCAATTGAGACAACCTGACTTCTACGGCGCACGACTGACATATTATTCTCCCGAAACCATAATTTTATCAACGATTCAGGACAAAAAGAGTTAATGTTACGTCAGCAGCCTCCCCGTTGGAGATCTTTTCCAAAATCAACTCACTATCGTTGAAACGCCGTACCAAGGAAATCGATCATATGCCAGTGCAAGGAAACCGTGTCCTACTGGTCGGCCTCGAGCATCCGCTCGCTGTCGCCCTAACGCAACATCTCTCGGCCCGTGGCCTTGAAGTCCATCACGCCGAAACGCTCCAATCCACCAACCAGCCCTTCGATATTGCATTCTGCGAGGTCCATCAGCCGGGCCTGCTAGCGCTGTTATCCGCCATTACGTTCCCTGTCGTGGTCGTCAGCCGTGTCCCCGATGCCAACGAGTGGCTCGATGCCATGGACGCCGGTGCCGCCGATTATTGCGCCGTCCCGTTTGAACGCGAGCAATTGGACTGGATCCTCCACTCCAACCTCGACCAACCCCAGATTGCCGCCGCTGCCGCCGCCTAGGCCGTTGCGGCCAGCGCCGTGTGAACGCTCTCGTTGAAGCTGTAACCGAAGCCCCGCACACTGCGAATGTAATTCGGCGCGGTCGCGTCTGCCTCAATCTTCTGCCTCAGCCGCAGGATGTACACGTCCACCGTACGATCTGTGACCGCGCGGTCATGGCCCCACACCGCGTCCAGCAGTTGCTCGCGCGAAAAAACCACACCCGGCCTTGTCATCAGAAACTCCAAC
>JBBRBI010000055.1:0-40610 GCA_038206015.1 Bryobacterales bacterium
ACTCCCGCCGGATCGTCTCAAATAACTCCATCTTGGTTCTCCTTTGCATCCTGCCAGCCTGTCAAAACAGACTGGTCAGTGTCTTCAAAGGTGGGCCAAATTAAGCCATCGAAATGGGCCAAATCAGAGTAGCGAAATCAACATGGGGGCCGACGGATTTCGCGTCGTGCGTATGGCCTTCATCGGCAATTGGGACCCCAAGAAATTTCTCGAATACCAACGCAAGAACCCCGAGTTGAAGCGCGAGGAATACGACTTTGTCCGCCAGAAAGCCACCTTCATCAAAGAGATCGGGATGTCTGTCTCCCGCCGCGGTCCAATCGTCTTTGAAGGAGATCGGATTGACCTGATGCAGATCAATGGGGAGTCGCCGAATATGGCCGACATCGAGAACACTCAGATTGAATCCGGCCGTTACTTCTCTGACATCGACAACCAGCGACATCTGATGGTCGCCTTCATTGGCCATGAGATCAAAGACCGCTGGTTTCCCAATACCGACGCGGTGGGTAAGAGCATCCATGTCGATGGGCGTCCCTACGAGGTGATCGGCGTCGCCAGGGCCAAGGGCAGTGTCTTTGGTCAGAGTCAGGATAACTGGGTGTCCATCCCGGTTGAGACCTACTTCAAGTCTTACGGCGCGCGCAAAGGCATCAGCTACAGCGTTGTCGCCGCAGGGCATGACAAGTTGATGCAGGCCCAGGATGAGGTGCGCTCCCTGGTTCGCTCCTTTCGCCATATGACACCTGACAAAGAGGATAATTTTGCCATCTTCAATTCCGATTCCCTCGCCAGCGCCTGGAGCCAGATGACTGGTGCCATTGCCGCAACTGCCATCGCAATCGTAAGTGTGTTTATGGTTGTCGGCGGCGTAGTCATCATGAACATCATGCTTGCCGTAGTGAGCGAACGAACTCAGGAAATCGGCATCCGTAAAAGTCTCGGCGCGCGCCGCACCGATATCCTCTACCAGTTCCTTGTCGAGAGCGCCGTACTTGCTGGCAGCGGTGGGCTTTTTGGTGTCGGCATCGCCTGGACCTTCGCCCTTCTCATCCGCACCCTCACTCCCGTCCCCATGGACATGCCCATTCTCAGCGTTGCGCTCGGCGTCGGCCTGTCGATGACCGTCGGACTTTTCTTCGGCATCTACCCAGCGCGCCAGGCCTCTTTGATGGATCCGATCGAAGCCCTGCGAGTGGAGCGCTAACTACATGCGAAGATCGCTATTTTGGTCCAGCGTCGGCATGGCTCTCGATACCTTGCGTACTTACAAACTGCGCTCTTTTCTGACAGTCCTCGGTGTCATCATCGGCACCGGCACAATCATCGGTGTCGGCTCGATCATCACCGGAATGGACGAAGCCTTCTCCAGCGCCATGCGCACCTTTGGCTCTGACACGATGGTCGTCTTCAAGTTCGCCATGGGCCCACGCTTTGGCAACCGTACTTCTGAGGAGCGCATGCGCAAGCCACTCACCTTTGATCAGGCTCAGGCCATTCGCGAACGCTGCCCCCACGTTGAACGCGTCACCGCAGGGCTGATGCCCTGGCGCGGCGTCCAGAAGATTCGTTTTCAAGCCAACGACTATGCCGGCATCGACCTTTGGGGCGCAGATCCCAGCTATTCTGACGTCTGGCAAGTCGACATGCTCCACGGGCGCTTCTATAACGAAGTGGACAACCAGCATCGCTCGCGGGTCGTCGTGCTCGGCCAGGATGTCGCCAAGGCCCTCTTTGCCAGTGCAGACCCCAGCGGCAAGTGGGTCGAGTTGGATGGCCAAATGGTGGAAGTCATCGGTGTTATGAAGGCCTCCGGCACTGGCCCCCCGGGGAGTCGCGACAGTCGAGTCGTCATGCCCTACTGGTCAATGCGAAAGTTCAATCCAGCCGCCGAAGAACATATGCTTTTCGTCAAGCCCGTAAAGGGACATCTCGCAGCCGCGATGGACGAAGTGCGCGGCGTGTTGCGCCAGGAGCGCCGCCTTAAATACGACCAGCCAGATACTTTCTCCATCTCGACTTCCGAGCAGATGATCGAAGACTTCCGCAAGATCATGTCGATCACCGCGCTCGTGATGGTGGTTCTATCCTCGATCGGCCTGCTGGTTGGCGGCATCGGCGTGATGAACATCATGCTGGTCAGTGTCACTGAACGTACCCGCGAAATTGGTGTCCGCAAGGCCCTGGGCGCTCGCCGATCAGAAATCATTACACAGTTTATGACCGAGGCGGTTGTACTCACATTCCTGGGCGGTTTGCTCGGCATGGGGATCGGCTGGTTGATCCCGGTGGTTGGAAGCTTCGTGTTTCCGAATCTCCCCATGAGCGTCCCCATCTGGGCCGCCGCCCTCGGTGTCGGCGTCAGCGTCGGAGTCGGCCTGTTCTTTGGGATCTGGCCAGCAAACAAGGCCGCGCGACTCGACCCGGTTGAGGCTTTGCGCTACGAATAGGGCGCAGTTCTATGTAACAGTTCTATCTAACACTGCTAGGCCCGCGCAGCCAGAAACTCGATGAATTCCCGGTCGCCTTCGAGAAAATCGTAACTGGGCAACATTGCCGCCTCTGCCCACACAATCTGCTCGAATTCATAGTTCACCGGCACACCCTTGAACTGCGTCACCTCAAAAAACATCAACTCGATCGGCGGGCGATCGTTGTAGCTGAACTGATATCGCTGCATCAATTCCCCAATGCTGGCATCAATTCCTAGCTCTTCCTTCAACTCCCGCGCCAGCGCCATCGCCGGTTCTTCGCCCACTTCGATCTTGCCGCCCGGAAATTCCCACTTCAGCCCGTGCCAATCGTTGCGCTTGCGCTGGCCGATGAGGATTTTTCCTGCGTGAGTGACTACACCTGCTACTACCGCTACTGCGCGCGCCATTACTCTTCTCAGCTTACTAGACTGACCTGAACCCGGCGCTCAGCCTTTAACTTTTTGTGGAACTGTGCGCAGCCCGCTTCCGCCATGCTCCTCGTGATACTCAGCATCCTGATTCACATTCCACACGTCGTAGACGATCTCCCCGGCCATGATGTTCTTCACCGTCAACATCGCAGTCATCATCGAATGGTCCTGGTTGTTGTACTTGTGCATCCCGTTTCGACCGACCAAATGGAGGTTCGCAAATCGTTGCGCGATTTCCTCACGTATCGTTTCGACATGCGCAGCGTAAACGTCGTCATACACCGGATAGGCCTTCGCCTGACGGACGACGACCCCCCCAGTGATTTCGCCCGGTTCGGCCAACCCGATCTGACCCAGTTCCTTTTTCGCCAGCTCAATCAGGTCGGAGTCCGTTGAATTCCAAAGTCCGTCCCCTTCGAAGCAGAAATACTCTAAACCATAGCAGGCCAGCTTCGGGTCAGGAACCATGTAAGGCGACCAGGCTTTGAAATTCTGGATGCGTCCCACACTCACCCCAGGGTCATGAATGTAGATCCAGTTGTCGCTCAGGTGGCGCTTGTCGGGCAACATCAGTGCCACAGTCAGAAAGTCGCGATAACCCAGTGCGCCCGCCGCGCTACTGGCTGTCGGGCTCATCGAAGGACCCAATGCCTGGCCCAAGGCCCGGATCGACATGGACGAAATCACATCTGCGCATTCAAAGCTCTCGCCGCCAGCCGTAACGGTCCACCGCCCAGTGCTTTCATCGCGGACCAGTCCGGTCACCGTCCTCCCCATCCTGATTTGCCCGCCTCGCGCCATCATCTTCTCGGCGCATCGCTCCCAAAGCATTCCGGGGCCAAGCCTTGGATAGCGGAAACTGGCGATCAGCGATTTCACAACCTGTGATCGCTCTCCCTCTGTCGGTTGATTTCCGCCGCTCAGCGCATTTCTCAGCGCATTGCGAATTGCACTTGACAGAGATAACCCTTTGATCCGTTGTGCCGCCCAGTCAGCCGAGATCTGGTCGCAGGGAATGCCCCATACCTTTTCTGTGTAGGTTCTGAAAAACATCTCGTAAAGCCGTTTGCCGAAATGATTCGAAACCCAATCGGCAAAAGTTTTAGGTTCAGGGTGGGGAAAGAACTTCGCCCAGGCATATGACGTCATACACAGAGTCGATTCCACTAAGCCCAGTTTCTGCAGAGCCTCGCCCGCTCGCAACGGATAAGAATAATACTGGCCCTTATAAAAAATTCGCGACAATCGAGGCCGCTCCATCAAATCGTCGCCCAGGATTTCAGTCCAAAAGTTTTCTACTTCCAGCGACTTTGAGAAAAAACGATGGCCGCCGATGTCAAAGCGAAATCCGTCATGCTCCACCGTCCGCGAGATCCCGCCGACATAGCGAGAGTCACTTTCGAGGACCAGTACACGCTTTCCCTTCCCACTAAGAAGATACGCAGCGGTCAGCCCTGCTGGCCCGCCCCCAATTACTACGACGTCATACATGCTCATAATTAGCATAGGTAAATTTTCGCGTCATGTCTCGTCGCCCCGCAAAAATGATTCAATCCCCTTTTAATAAACTGAGGTCGCAATGCGCTAAGGCCGCGTAGCGACGGATATCCCCAGAGCGGATCGGCGAGAATGGTGTTTCAATGTACAGCGAGAAGCTTATCGACCATTTCGCCAATCCTCGTAATCTGGACGCCGTGGAATTTCCTACTCACACGGTCGAATGCGAGAACCCCGTTTGCGGCGATCAGTTGCGCCTACTCGTCAAGTGCGTCGAAGGACGCATTGCCGCTGTCTCCTTTCGGGCGCGCGGCTGCACCGCCTCGATTGCCTGCGGCAGCGCTCTGACGGAGTTGCTCGACGGCAAATCCCTCGCCGAGATCCGGCTCCTCCACGCAGCCGATATCGAAGAGGCTGTCGGCGGTCTGATCCCGGAATCTAAACACGCCGCCCTCCTCTGCTCAGACGTCGTTCGCAAGCTGGAGGCGGCGTGGAAGACGTCCTAGCTGACCTCATCGAATGGCTGCGCATCCCCAGCGTGAGCGCCCTCCCGGAGCACACTGCCGATACCCGTCGCGCCGCTGAATTCACTGCCGTGCTCTTCACCCGCGCCGGTCTCGAAAACGTAAAGCTCATCGAAGGTGTGGGCCATCCCCTCGTCATCGGCGACTGGTTGCACGCTCCGGGCAAACCCACTTTGCTCTGCTATGGCCACTACGATGTCCAACCGGCGGAACCGCTCGAACTCTGGAACACGCCTCCCTTCGAGCCCACGCAGCTCGGCGACAATCTCTATGCCCGCGGTGCCGCCGATGACAAAGGCCTCGCCATCATTCTGATAAAAGCAGTCGAACGATTTCTTAAAATCGGTCAGCCCCTGCCGATCAATGTCCGTTTTCTGTACGAGGGCGAAGAAGAGTCTGGCGGCGATCACATTTCGGCCTACGTCCGGGACAACGCTGCCGCCCTCGCCTGTGACGCCGCACTGATCTGCGACACCGAGATGTTTGCGCCAGAATTGCCTACGCTCTGCGTCGGCTTGCGCGGCATTCTCTACGCCGAATTGGAAATTCGCACCGGGGCAACCGACCTGCATTCGGGCGTCTATGGCGGCGCCGTTCCCAACGCGATCGAAGCCGCTGCGCGCATCATTTCCAAGCTCAAGGACGACGAGGGCCGCATCGTAATTCCCGGCTTTCTCGACGATGTCAGTCCGCCCGCCGCCGAAGAACTTTGCAGCTGGGCCGCCCTGCCATTTGACGAAGAAGCCTACCGTCGCGGCGAGGCCCGCGTTGAGGCCCTCACGGGCGAGCCCGGCTACAGCGTCATCGAGCGAACCTGGAGCCGCCCGGCTCTTGAGATCCACGGCATCCGCGGTGGATTCACCGCCGACGGGGCCAAGACCGTCATCCCCTGCCAAGCCCTGGTCAAGTTGAGTTGTCGCCTCGCCCCTGGGCAAGACCCTGACGGCGCCGGCCGTCTCCTCAGCGATGCCATCGCCGCCGCCGCGCCCCCTGGGGCCATCACGTCGTTGCGCATTCTCCATACGGCCAAGGCCAGCATCGTCGATCCATCCAATCCCTACGTCAAAGAAGCGGCCACCGCCATGCGCGAGGTCTTCGGCACCGAGACTGTCTTTTCGCGCAGCGGTGGCAGCATCCCGATCGTCGGCCTATTTGCCGATCTGCTGGGCGTCCCCAGCGTTCTCCCTGGCTTTGGCTTGCCCGACGACAACCTCCACGCCCCAAACGAGAAGGTCTACCTGCCCAATGTCTACCGCGGCATCGAGGCGATCATGCGCTACTGGACGCGCCTCGGGACAAATCAACGATGAGTGATTTTGGCTTCAAGGAGACGCTGAAGAATTCCGTCGATATCGTGCGGACAATCGGCGATTACATCCGCCTGCGCAAGGTGGGCGGCACGTCACGATATCTGGGCCTCTGCCCCTTCCACGTCGAGAAGTCACCCAGCTTCAACGTTCACGCCGACCGCCAATTCTACAAGTGCTTCGGCTGCGGCAAAGGCGGGGACGTTTTCTCCTTTGTCATGGAGATCGACGGACTCGGCTTCTATGAAGCCATGAAGTTGATTGCTGAGAAAAACGGCATTCCGATGCCCAAGGCGCGCGAGGATTTCGATCCCGAGAGCCGACGCAAAGCCACCATCCAGGAGCTCCACGAGATCGCCGCCAAGCACTTTCGCGAGACCCTTTTCACTCCCGCGGGTGAGGCCGCACGGGCCTACCTCAACAAACGCGGCGTAGGGCAAAAACTGGCCGAAGAATTTCAACTTGGCTTTAGCGACACGCAGGGCACACTCACGCGCCTGTTCCAGCGCCAGGGTGTCGACGAAGAGTTGCTCGAAGCCTCTGGCCTCTGTCTGAAGCGCAATGATGGCCCCGGCTTCTTCGATCGTTTTCGGAATCGCCTCATGTTCCCGATCTGGAATGAGAGCGGCAAAGTGATCGCCTTCGGCGGCCGTACCCTGGGCGAGGATCAACCCAAGTACCTCAACAGCCCAGAGACCCCGATCTATCGTAAGAGCCATGTGCTCTACAACCTGCACCACGCCCGCGAAGGCGCACGCAAAACCGGACGCATGATTCTGGTGGAAGGCTACATGGACGTCATCGGCGTCCACTCTGCTGGTGTGCGCGAGGTCGTGGCAAGCTGTGGCACCTCGCTCACCAGTCAACAGGTGCGATCCATCAAGCGACACGCTGACCGCGTTGTCGTTAATTTCGATCCCGACAATGCGGGCGCAAACGCGGCAGAACGCAGCATCCAGATTCTGCTCGAAGAAAATTTGCAGATTCGTGTCTGCTCTTTGCCCGGCGGCCTCGACCCGGATGACTATGTAAAAACCAATGGTGCAGAGGCCTATCTCGATCAGCTCAATCGCGCTCCCGGTTACTTCCATTGGCTGGCCGAGCGCGCCCGTTCGCGTTTTGATATGCGCGATGCCGAGGGCCGCATGGAGGCCTTTCGATTTTTGTTGCCTGCGATCCAGAAACTGCCCGACAAGTTAGAGCGCTTGGCTGTTGTGAATGACATGGCCGCACACCTGCGCGTCGAGCCGGGCGTAGTGCTGGACCAGTTCCGCAAGGCCGCCGCAGACCGTGCTTCCCCCAAGGTGATTCAGGTCAGTCCGGGGCGTAATCTCCCTGAGCTTGAAAAACTTCTTATCCGCCTCCTGCTGCATCACCCAGACGCTCTCAGCTCTTATTCAGAAACCATCATGAGCTTGCCAACTTTTGAAAAGTTGGAGAGTCACAACATTCTCGAAGCCGCCCTGCGCATGCTCGAAGCAGATGGAGCCGTTGACTTCTCCGCTCTGCAGGCGCGCCTCAGCGAGGCTGATGCCCACCTATTGGCTGCACTCTTTTCCACCGATATGGAAGAGGTAGATAGAACGAATGAAGATCCAGCCGCACAGCTTCGCGCCTGCCTCGAGAAACTCGACTACGATCATCGCGAAGGCCAGCGCAAAGATCTCCGCATTCAAGTGCGTGAAGCCGAGCGCAGCGGCGACCTGGTCGAGGCAATGCGCTTGATGGAACTGGAGCAAAAGCTCGAACGTGCCGATAGGCGATAAATACTGCCCATTCATGTTGGTCGCTGGATTTGCTAGAGTGATCGGAATAGAGCGATCAGTTGGACAGATTGAGTAAGTCAGTGCTTTGATTCACAAGAATCATTTGGGGTGATATGCAAGAGGAATTTAGATCCGGCGACGAGATGAGCGAGGGTGTTGCTGAGCGGGTGATCCGTCAGATCGATGAGATGGAGTTGCTTGCCCCGATTGTCGGCTTTACCGAGTCCGATTCCGACCTTGACCCGGAAGCAGATGAAGATGCCCCGGCAACTGAGCGTGGCCTCACATCCGAAGCCGAAGACTCCACCGAGACCGTCGAGATCATCGACAAGACCAACGATCCTGTTCGCATGTATCTGCGCGAGATGGGCACTGTCGCCCTCCTCACCCGCGAAGGTGAGATTGCCTTGGCCCTCAAGATTGAGCGTGGTCAAAAAGCTGTTCTGCGCGCCCTCTCCCGTTCGCCACTCGTCGTCGGAGAAATGATCCTGCTCGGTGAAGAACTTGAGCATGGTGATGTTTCTATCTACGACCTCCTGAGCCTCAACGAGAGCGCTGGCCTTGATGGCGATATTACGGAAGACGAAATCGAAGAGATTGAGGCGGATACGGCCCGGCCCGAACAGGGAGCTTTTCTGGCCAGCATCGCCGAAGTTGGCCGCCTTGCCCGCCGTGCCCAGCAGACTCGCCAGAAGCTGAGTTCCATTTCGCGCGGAATGAAGCCCAAAGAGCATCGCAAGCTCCGCTATCTTTTGGCCCGGACGATCATCGCCGCCTCCCGCGAGATCCGAAAACATTCCCTGAGTTCCTGGTTGATGCATCGCTTTGGCACCTGCCTGCGCAAGACCGTCGAGCAGCTCAAAACGCACGAGTGGGAACTTGCCAGGTTGCAGCGGCGTGTCGAAGACAAGAACGCCCTTCCCAACCCGCGCCTTGACTACCGAAAAGACCTGAAGGCTGTTGCCGCCAGAATTCAACAGATGGAAGAAAACGCCGGGGCGAGCAGTACAGAACTTAAGCGCACTCTCCAGGTTGTCGAACGCAGCGAGTCGGAAGCTCTAGGGGCCAAGAAACAGTTAATTGAGGCCAATCTCCGCCTCGTCGTCTCCATTGCCAAGCGCTACACCAATCGCGGCCTGCAATTTCTCGATTTGATTCAAGAGGGCAACATTGGCCTGATGCGCGCCGTCGAAAAATTCGATCATCGTCGTGGTTTCAAATTTTCAACCTACGCCACTTGGTGGGTCCGCCAGGCCATCACCCGTGCCATCGCCGATCAGGCCCGCACGATTCGCGTGCCGGTCCACATGATCGAGACCATCAACAAGCTCATCCGAACGCAGCGGCTCATGCAGCAGGAGCTTGGTCGCGAGGCGACAACAGAAGAACTCGCCATCCGCATGGATCTGCCGCTGCACAAGGTCCGCAAAGTCCTGCGGATCGCGCAGGAGCCCATTTCGCTCGAGACTCCAGTTGGTGAAGAGGATGAGTCTCACCTTGGCGACTTCCTTGTTGATCAGCGCATTGGCTCGCCTTCAGATGCCGTGATCAATCTGAATTTGCGTGAGCAAACTGCCGAAGTTCTCAAGACTCTGAGTCCGCGTGAAGAAAAAATCGTCAGAATGCGCTTCGGTCTGCAGGACGGCAGCGAACATACACTCGAAGAAGTCGGTGCCTACTTTGCCGTTACCCGAGAGCGAATCCGGCAGATCGAAGCCAAGGCTCTGCGCAAACTCCGTCACCCCAGCCGCAATTTTCGCCTAAAGACTTTTCTCGAAAAACAAAATAAAGATTAGATTTTTTTAGCCCTGCTAGGAGCTTACCTAGGCAGATCTAAGGTATTCATCTCATTCCGGGATCCCTGCATTCTGGCGATGTGATTATGGAAGAACACATATGGCCGAATGGAATTCACTTTTTGACGACGCCCAGCGCTTGGCAGGCGAACAATTTGAAGCGGCATGGAAGCTGCATGTTGATCGGGTTGCAGAAACTCTCGAAAGCGGCTGGCGTGAAAATATCGCCCGCGTCGTCGAACAGCGATTTGCCAACCTGAAAACTGAAATTGGCGAGGCCAACGAGTTGTACCTCGCCGAGCAGATCCAAGCGCAGGTCCAGAGTCGACTCGATGGCGAGTGGGCCGCGCGTCTTGAAGATCATCGCCGCGAAATCCTCAGCGAAGAATTTCAGCGTCGCCTCGACGAAGGGATCCAGGCAGAAATCCCTGGTCGCATCGAGCACGAAGTGTCGACCCAGGTGCAGGCCCAACTCGCTGCACGCCTGGAAGAAGAAGTTGCCGCCCGTTTAGCTCAAATCGTTCCAGAGCGCGTTCAGTATGTCCTCTCCACTCGCCTGGCAGAAGAGATTCCAGTCCACGTCGCCATCGAGCGCGCAAACTGGGACGCCGAATTCCTGCCGCTTGTCGAACAGACTCGCGACGAGGTGCGGCGCGAGACCGCCACCAAGACCCGCGATGCCGCCCGTCGTGAACTAGGCCTCCAACTCAGCCAGGCCTTGCGTGTCTTTCGCCAGTCCAGTGATGGCAGCG
This sequence comes from Bryobacterales bacterium, assembly GCA_038206015.1. GTDB lineage: Bacteria > Acidobacteriota > Terriglobia > Bryobacterales > Bryobacteraceae > Bryobacter. The sequence goes on from JBBRBI010000055.1 coordinate 10,548, forward strand.
AATGGAAAGAAGCCTTCCTCGATGCTGTCCAGCCCTTCTGCGCGCTTGCCGCTCTGTTCCTCGTCACCAAAGACCGCTTTAGCCTCGAAGGTGTCCGCGGTATGGAAGGCGAGATGGAAACCGGCTTCGATCTGGAATTTGAAGAAGCAGCCGCCTTCCACAATTCTCTCGAATCCAAGGACATCGTCGTTGCTGTGCGCACGGATAGTGAAGTCTCGCCCTATGTCATGAGCCTTCGTCCGGGTGCCGACGCGTCCAAGTGCTTCCTTTTTCCTGTGCTTGTCGGCGATGTTGTCGCCGCGCTGCTTTATCTTGAGCCGGCCGAGCAGCCGCTTGAAGTCGGTGCCATCGAGACCCTGGTCACTGCCGCTGGCCTGACCCTGCAATCGATCCGCGCTGCCCGCGCCGTCCAGTCGTCGAGCCTTGTCAATATCGCCTCCGCCCTCAACCCTGACAGCGCTGACGTCTTCCGGGGAGATTCCTTCGTGCCTGCTCCAGAGCTCGTGCCCGCCGGCGCCTCTACCTCCAATGGCGACGGCACCTTGTCCGCCTCTGCCGTCTCAGAGCGCAGCTTCAACTGGGAGACCCTCTCTCAAGAGCAGCGTGAGCTCCACATGCGTGCCCAGCGCTTTGCCCGCGTTCAGGTTGCCGAAATGCGCCTGTACAAAGACGATGCCGTTAAGGCCGGTCGTCGCGATGCCAATATCTACCTCCGTCTTCGCACAGAGATCGATGAAGCCCGCGAGCGCTATCTCGCCCAATTTCTCGATGGCCAGCCCCACATGCGAGACTATTTACATGGGGAACTTGTCGAAACCCTCGCGATCGACAATCCGCAACTTATGGGGCCCGATTACCCCGGTGCGCTCGTCTAATGGGTGGATGAAACTTTCGGCGCTCGCTTTTGCACTCACTTTAACGGGCTTCGGCCAGACGCTGGAGCCAATTGCCAGAGCCTTTCGCGAGCATCCGTCGTCCGCAACACGCGCTCCCGTTGAACAGTTCCTGATCAAGCACCCCAAAGACCAGGACGGTGCCTTGGCCCGTCTACTGCTCTTCAATGGCGACACAAGCGCAGGTGTGATCGATAAACTTAAAGCCGCCCGTCCGCCGCTCAAAGAGATTTCCGACTACGCCGATTGGATGATCGCCTCAACAGAATTTGCCGCTCGCGATTTCCAAGCCTCGCTTGACGATGCCGAGCGCGTTTTTGCCGTCCCCGATTCTCCCCTGGCCGCCCGCGCCGCTCTGCTCGCACTCAAATGCGCCCGCGAGCTGAACGATCTCCCCCGCCTCGGCTCGCTGATTCAGAAGCACCGCAAGCTTTTCACGCCCGCCCAGATCGCCTTTTACTCCGCGCTGGTCCCCTCGGCAGATTCCCGCACTCTGCTCGCCCTGGTTCTGACTCAATCCCCCAAGTCGCCGGAAGCCGCAGAAGCCGCCAAGCTCCTTCCCCTCGGCGATCTTACTCCAGCAGAGCGTCTTGAGCGCGCCTACAAGCTTCTCGATCAGAATGATCCCACCGCCGCCCGTGCCGAATTGGTCTTGCTTCTGCCACGCCTCAGCGGCCCGGCCCTCGACCTCGCCCGCGTACGCATCGGCGTCTGCGACTACAGACTGCGTCGCGATGGGGCCCAGGCCTCGCTGTTCTCCACCCACGTTGCCGATGGCGAAGCCGATGCCGAGCGCCTCTTCTATGCGCTCCTCGCCGCCCGCCGCGCCAAGGCTTACGACGCCATGGGCTCGGCCATGGACGATCTCAATCGTAAATACCCCAAATCCAGTTATCGTCTCGAGGCCATCGCCAATGCTGCTGGCCAGTTCTGGACGATGGGCCTCAGCGCCAAGAGCCTCCCCCTTTACGAATCCTGCGCTCTCGACTTTGCCCCTCGCCCTGAAGCTCGCGACTGCGAGTGGAAAGTCGCTGTCCAGACCTATATCCTCAGAAAGCCCGGTGCTGAGCAAAAGCTCGCCGCCTATCTCAAATCCGACCCGGCAGGGGATCACAATTCTGCCGCCCTCTATTTCCTCGGTCGCGCCGCAGAAGCGCACAATGACAAAGCGGCCGCCCGGTCGTACTATCAGCGCGCCATCGACATCTTTCCCAATCACTTCTATGCCGAGCTCTGCCGCGAGCGGATCGTGGCGGCTGGCCTAAGTACCCAGCCCACCGCTTCGGTCGTTGACGCGATGCTACGCGAGGTCAAGTTCCCCATCCAACAGTTGGATCTCAATTTCGAGCCCAACCCGGCAACCAGCCGCCGCATCTCACGCTCAGAATTACTCGCTCGTGGCGCGTTGTATGACTACGCCGAGCTAGAGCTGAGAAATGAAGCCCGCACCAATGAACAGGCGCATTTGTTGGCCATGGCCGCCGCCAACATGGCCACCCGTCGCGGTGCTCCCGACCAGGGGATCCGCTACATGAAGAGCATCTACCCGGCCTATCTCAGTCTTCCGCTCAACGCTTCGACCATTCCTCTCTGGAAGCTTGCCTACCCGATGCCCTACAAGGATCCGCTCCTCACTTATGCCTTCAAGCACGAAGTCGATCCTTTTCTTCTGGCTGGCCTGATCCGTCAGGAAAGTGAATTCAACCCTTCAGTAATCTCCCGCTCCAACGCCCACGGCCTCACCCAGATCATGCCTGCCACGGGCCGCGACCTCGCCCGCCGATTGGGTATCCAGGGCTTCACCACAAAGATGCTTTTTGAGCCTGCGGTCAACCTGCGTATGGGCAGTTACTATCTCAACAGCCTCGTGACAAGTCTCGATGGCAGCCTCGAGCAGGCACTCGCCAGTTACAATGCCGGCAAGAGCCGGGTCACAGAATGGACGGCTCGCGGTGCCTATCAGGACCCCGCCGAGTTCATCGAATCCATTCCCTTCAATGAGACCCGTGGCTATGTCCAAAGCGTCATTCGCAATGCCGGCGTCTACCGCCGCCTTTACGGTACCCCCGCGCCCGGTTTACCATCAGAAAATGGCAACCCCAACGGGGCGCGGCAGCGTCCAGCAAAGTAACGACCTGGTCCGCCGTCCGCACTTCGCCGCTCAGCGCACCGCCGGCTTCGTAGAAAGCGTCATTCGCGAAATGTCGCGCCTCGCCGTCCAGCATGGTGCCGTCAACCTCGCTCAGGGTTTCCCGGACTTCCCCGCGCCGCCCGCCATCAAGCAGGCCGCCATCGACGCGATCAACGCCGACATCAATCAATATTCCATCACTTGGGGGGCCAAGCCCTTTCGCGACGCAATCGCCGCCAAGTACCAATCAAGCTACGGCCTCAGCCTCGATCCAGAGCGCGAGATCACTGTCACCTGCGGCTCGACCGAAGCGATGATCGCCACCCTCCTTGCCACCACCAACCCGGGCGACGAAGTCATCGTCTTTGAGCCCTTCTACGAGAACTACTTCCCCGATACGCAGCTCTGCGGTGCCTCGCGCAAGCTGGTCACGCTCCACCCGCCGTACTGGACTTTCGACGCTGACGAGCTGCGCCGCGCCTTTACCTCGCGCACCAAAGCGATCATCGTCAACACGCCCAATAACCCCACCGGCCGCGTCTTCTCGCTCGAAGAGCTCACTATCATCGCCAACCTGTGCCAGGAATTTGACTGCCTCTGCATCACCGACGAGATCTACGAGCACATTCTCTACGACTGCCTCCAGCACATTCCTGTCTTAAGTCTGCCCGGCATGCGCGAGCGCACTGTCCTGATCAATTCGATGTCCAAGACCTATTCGGTTACCGGTTGGCGTGTGGGTTGGACCCTGGCCGCGCCGGATCTCACCGAGTCCATCCGCAAGGTACACGACTTTCTGACGGTCGGCGCCGCCTCGCCCATGCAGCAAGCCGGAGTCCACGCCCTGGCCTCATCCGCTTCCTACTACACCGATTTGGCGTCCCACTACGCCGATCGCCGCGATCTCATCATGGACATCCTCAGTGGAGCGGGCTTCAGCCCGCTGCGTCCCCAGGGCGCTTACTACGTCATGGCGGACATCTCCCGCTTCGGCTTCGCCAACGACCGGGCCTTCGCTATGCATATGGTCGAAAACATCGGCGTCTCCTGCGTGCCGGGTTCCAGTTTCTTTGAAACCCCCGGCGTAGGCGACCAATGGGTCCGCTTCTGCTTCTGCAAAAAGACAGAGACGCTTGAGGCCGCCCGAGCCCGCCTTAAAAAGCTGGCGGCCTAGCATGTTCGCTCAATTCCTGATCCCGCAATCGACGATCGTCTGCCACGGCCACGGCATGGGCATCGCGCTGGGCGCTGCGCATTCCGGCCTCCTCCAACTCACGCTGGTCATCGAAAAAATCGTCGAACAGCAGTCGCTCGACATCCACATCGACGGCTCGGTCGACGGCGAAACCTGGGGCGACAAACCCCTCGCCTTCTTTCCGCAAAAATTCTATATGGGCAAATCGGCGATCCTGGTCGACCTCTCCGCCCACCCCGAAATTACCCACATTCGCGCCTCCTGGAAAGCCAACCGCTGGGGCAGGGGAGACATGACTCCCCACTTTGGCTTGTACCTGTTTGCAGAGGCCTGCTCGTCATCTACGCTAGACTCCAAATAAGTTCATGATGCTTCGTCTTTCGCTTTTTCTCTGCTTTGCCCTGACTTCAATCTACGCGCAAACTCCCACAACTGTTCGCTTTACAACCAATGTCGGCAACATCGATGTCCTGCTGCTGCCAGACGCTGCCCCCAAAACGGTTGAGAATTTTCTGAAATATGTGAACAAGGGTGCCTTCACTAACAGCATCTTCCATCGTTCAGTGAAGAATTTCATCATCCAGGGTGGCGGCTTTCAGGCCCTTCTCCCCGGCCTCCCGCCCATCGCGCAGGACGCCGCAGTCATCAACGAATACAAAGAATCCAATACCCGCGGCACTCTCTCGATGGCCAAGCTTGGCAGCGACCCCAACAGCGCCACCAACCAATGGTTCTTCAATCTGAACAACAATGCCGCTGTCCTGAACGGCCAAAATGGCGGCTTCACCGTCTTCGGTCGTGTCGTCGATAGCGCCAGTCTTGCCGTAATGGACAGGATCGCCGCACTTCCCACAAATAGCCCCTACTCCGCGCCCTACGACGAAATGCCGCTCAATGGCTATTCCGGCGGCACCGTTCAGCAATCCAACCTCGTCATTGTCCAATCCATCGGCCCGATCATTACCCTGCCGCCCCCAGTAATCAGCGATGCCGGAGTCATTTCTGCTGGTGCCTTTGGTGGCTATACGTCCGCCGCCCCAGGCTCTTTCCTTGAAATCTACGGTTCTAACCTGGCCGGAGCCGAACGCTCCTGGACTAGCGATGATTTCGTCAACAACGTTGCCCCCACCTCGCTTGAGGGCGTCAGCGTCACCATCGGTGGCCAGCGTGCGTTCGTGAACTACGTCAGCCCCACCCAGGTAAACGTCCAGGTTCCCTCTACCGTTTCCTACGCCAATCTGGCAGTTGTCGTGACCTACAAACTGCAACCCAGCACCCCGCTCTACATCGACATCAAACAGCTCGCCGGCGGCCTTCTCGCGCCTGCCTCCTACAAGATCGGTGGCAAGCAGTTTGTCTACGCCGTGCATGCCGCTGACAATGCCCCCGTCACGGCGGCTTCTCCCGCAAAGCCGGGCGAAACGTTGCTCTACTACGGCTCCGGCTTCGGCCCGTTGAATCCCTTCTCGATTCCCTACGCCGGACAGATCGTTCAGACTCTAGGCACGCTCGGCTACCCGACCCAATGGAAGATCGGTGGCCTCTCCGCCCAGGTTCTCTTCCAGGGGCTCATCCCTGGCCTCGTTGGTGTCTACCAGTTCAATATTGTCGTGCCACCCGACGCGGCTTCCGGCGATCTCGCCGTCGAACTCACGCAAAATGGCGGAAGCATTGCGCAGTCGCTTTTCCTTCCGATCCAACGCTAGATTTTCCGCGACATAGATTGCATTCACTGCAGCTTTGCTCGCGTCATATGAATGAACGATCTTTTTTCGTTACTGCCAAACAGAAACGATTCTTGTTTGGCGATATCATGTTGACTGAGGAGTACTTGTGAAGCCCTACCTGAAATTTGGCCTGATCATCACCGTCGTCATCGCCACAATCGCCTGGCTTGCTATTGACGGCGCCACCGGCAATACCGCGTATTACAAGAATGTTTCTGAAGTGTCCAAGATGGGCAATCAGGCTCTTGGCAAACGCTTCAAGGTTGGCGGCGACGTCGTCAAAGGTTCCATCAAACGCACCGGCACCGAAGTCTCCTTCCAGATCGTAGAGCTCAACAACGCCAATCCTGGTCAGATGCTCAACGTCACCTATACCGGCACAGACCCCTTGCCCGATACATTCCGCGACGGTGCACAAGCCCTCGCCGACGGTCGGATGAATGCCGACGGCACCTTCACCGCCAATCACGTCCAAGCCAAGTGCGCTTCCAAATATGAGGCCAAACCTGGCCAGATCAAACCTGGTACAGACCCCTCGCACACAGCCAAGCCCGCCTCGCGGAGTTAATGCATGGAAAATCTCGGATCGCTCTCCCTTCTGCTCGCCTTCTGCGTCTCGATTTTTGCACTTGTCTGTTCCGTCACCGGAGCCATTAGAAAAAACTTCTTCCTGATCGCTGCCGGCCAACGCGCTGTCTACGTCGTCTGGGCACTGGTCACAACAGCCAGCGGCATCCTCGTCTACGGTCTCGTCTCCGGCGACTACCGCATGATGTATGTCGCAACTCATGCCAACAAAGCGATGCCCACCATATACAAGATCTCCGCTTGGTGGGGCGGGCAAGAGGGGTCACTGCTCTTCTGGAGTTGGATTCTGTCCTGCTACGGTGTCGCTGTCGTCTTCACCAATCGCAAAATGTTCAAGACGATGATGCCCTGGGTCGTCGGCATCATGTCCTTCACCCAAGTCTTCTTCCTCATCCTCAACAACTTTGTCGTGCCGCCCTTCACGGTCTGGGCCATCGGTCGCGGCATCATTACACTGCCCGACGGACAAGGCCTCAACCCGCTGCTGCAAACCCCTTCGATGGCCATCCACCCGCCGATGCTCTACCTCGGCTACGTCGGCTTCATCGTCCCTTTTGCTTTTGCGATCGGCTCGCTCATCAACAAGCAGCCCGGCGACGAATGGATCCACACCACGCGCCGTTGGACCCTGGTTACCTGGCTCTTCCAAAGCGTCGGTGTCACGCTCGGCATGGGCTGGGCTTACTATGTACTCGGTTGGGGCGGCTACTGGGTTTGGGACCCGGTTGAGAACGCCAGCGTCCTTCCCTGGATCACCGCCACCGCCTTCCTGCATAGCGTCATGATGCAAGAGAAGAAGGGCATGATGAAGGTCTGGAACATGGTGCTCGTCTCGGCCACCTTCTTCCTCTGTATTTTCGGCACGATGCTCACCCGCAGCGGAATCGTGCAAAGTGTCCATGCCTTCGGTATCTCCTCGATCGGCAACTACTTCGCTGTCTTTCTCGCCGTCTCCATCGCCGGCACTGTCTGGCTCATTCTCGACCGTCTCGATTTCCTCAAGAGCGAGTCACAGCTGGAGTCCGTTGTCAGCCGCGAATCAACCTTTCTGTTCAACAACCTCCTCTTGCTCGCCAGTTGCTTTGCCGTCCTCTGGGGCACGCTCTTCCCGATCATCAGCGAGGCGATTGGGGGAGAAAAAATTGGTGTTGACGCGCCGTTCTTCAATAGCGTCAATGTGCCCATCGGCCTCTTCCTGCTCTTCCTCACTGGTGTCGGCCCACTGGTCGCCTGGCGTCGCAGTTCAGTCGAAAGTCTGAAGAAAAACTTCCTCTGGCCCACCGTCTCCATGTTCGTTTTGATGGCCGTTCTCTTTGGTGCCGGCATGCGCAGCCTCTACGCGCTGATGAGCTTTGGCCTCTGTCTCTTCGTCTCGGTCACTATCTTCAGTGAGTTCATCAAGGGCACGCTCATCATCATGAAGAAGGAAAGCATGAATGCTGCCCGCGCCATCGTTGAGCTCACCCATCGCAACACCCGCCGCTACGGTGGCTATCTTGTCCACATGGGCATCGTGGTCATGTTCATCGGCTTTACCGGTGCCGCATTCAACAAGGACGCTGTCATTGAGGCTGCTGTCGGAGAAACCTTCCATCTCGGTCGCTACGACATGAAAATCACCGAGGTCAAGGATGGCGAAAACGAAAACTACGCCTGGATGAGGGCCGTGGTCGACGTGGCGATTTCAGGAGAGCACGTCGATACGCTCTCGCCCGAACGCCGCGTCTACAAGGCCAGCCGCCAGCCCGGCAGCAACGTCGACATCCGCCGCCGTCTCAATGAAGACCTGTTCCTTAACTTCGCCGCCATGTCTCAGAAGGGTTCCGGCGCAGTCATTCAGGCCTATATTTTCCCCTTGGTCAGCTGGATCTGGATCGGCTTTGTGGTCGTTTTCTTCGGCACTCTCGTCTGTCTGATCCCCGCCAAGATCAAGTACAGCTACGCACGCACTGAGGTCGTTGGATCTACCACTGGAGTTCAACAGGAGGCTCATGCAAAGACTTAAATCGCTCGCGCTTCTCGGCCTGCTGGCAACGCTTTCCATCGCCCAAAATCCGATGGACTTCATCTCGCCCGATATCAAGCGGGTCGGCATGAAGCTGTCCTGCCTGTGCGGCGGCTGTCGCAATGCGGTCGGCGATTGCGCCATGATCGCCTGTGGCTATTCGCTGCCCGCCCGCCAAAAGATCAAGCAGCTTCAGACCATGGGCAGCAGCGATGCCACCATCGTCGGCAAGTTCGTAAAAGAACAGGGCCGCAAGGCTCTCAGCGAACCGGAAGCCACCGGCTTCGGCCTCCTCGGCTGGCTCATGCCCAGCTTCGCAATTGTCCTTGGCCTCATCGCAATCTATATCTATGTCAAGCGTTTCCGCCGCCCTGCTGTTGTAACGGCGACGGAAGTGCCAGCCGCACGGGTGGCTGCATACGAGGACACGGCCGCCCGCGAACTCGACCGTATGCAATCCTAAGTCTCTAACCAATGATCCTCGCCCTCGCCATCGGCCTGACGCTCCTCGTCGTCACGCTCACCCTCTTTATCCGCGACGCAGACCTCCCCAAGCTGCCTCCAGAAAACCCTTTCAAGCTCCACGATGAACGCAAGGCGCGCATCTACGAGAACTTGCGCGACCTGCAGTTTGAACTGCGCCTCGGCAAGCTTTCCGATGACGACTACGCCAAGTCCAAGACCAGCTTGCAGACAGAATTGGCCCGCGTCCTGGCTGAGGTGGATGACCTCAAAGCCACCCTCGGCGTCGTCAGCAAAGGCAAAGCCAAATGAAGTCCTTACTTCTTTTCGTCGCTGCCTCACTCTTCGCCATCGATGGCACCGTCGTCAACAAGTCCACTGGTAAGCCAGCCCCCGATGTCGCGGTCATGCTTCTCCGTCTTAGCGATGGTGGCATGATGCCGGTTGGCACCGTCAAGTCCGGCCCCGATGGCAAATTTGAATTCAAGCAGGGCGTCGAGGGCCCGATGCTGATGCAAGCGGTCTTTGACGGCGTCAATTACAACAAGATGTTGCGCCCGGGCGACCCGGCCACCAATGTCGAACTTGAAATCTTCAACACGACTTCCAAAGCGACCGACGCAAAGATCGTCCAGCACATGATGCTGGTCGAGCCCAACGACGGCAAGATCTCGATCAACGAGAGCATCATCTTTCGCAACGCCGGCAAGCTCAGCTACACCGATCCCGTTAACGGCACCTTCCGCTTTTACCTGCCGCCAGAAGCCAAAGATTCCCTCCAGGTGCGTGTCTCAGGCCCCGGCAATATGCCACTCAAAAAAGACGCTTCACCCGCCGGCCCCGCCAATGTCTACAAGGTAGATTTCGCCCTCAAGCCCGGCGAGTCGCGCTTCGATATCCAATATGTCCTTCCCTTCGGCAGCCCCGGCAAGATCAAGGGCCGCATCCTCCACCCGGTGGGCGATGCTGTCGGCCAGACCCGTCTGGTCACGCCAAACGGCGTCAAGCTCACTGGTGCTGGTCTTGAAGATCTGGGTGCCGAGCCCCAAACACAAGCCGAGGTCTATGGCCTCAACAAAGCCGACTACGAACTCGAAGTCACCGGCACCGGCTCTCTGCGTGCCCTCGAAGCCGACGAGTCCGCAATGCCAGAGCCCCAGGCCATTGCCCCCAAGATCAATGACCGTATGTACTGGATCCTCGGCCTTGCACTCTTTGCTCTCTCGCTCGGATTTGTCACACTGCTAAAGAGAGCATGAGCGTCCTCAAGGCAGAGCGTGTTTCGAAGTTCTTCGGAGACTTCCCGGCTCTTCGCGATCTCACCTTTCAGTTCGATGCTGGCGATTGCGTCGCTCTTCTCGGTCGCAATGGTGCCGGCAAAACCACCCTCCTCAACTTGATGGCGGGCCTGTCCCGTCCCTCCACAGGCACCCTCGACATCGCCCGCCGCGTCAGCCTGCTCGGACACGGCATCGGCGTCTACGATGAACTCAGCGCCCGCGAGAATCTTAAGTTTTTCGCCAGCCTCTCCCCCGCCGCAATCGACATCGACGCCTGGCTCAGCAAGGTCAATCTGCTCGACGTCGCTGACGCTCCCTTGAGAGAATACTCGCGCGGCATGCGCCAGCGCCTGGCCCTCGCCCGCGTCTTCATGGGCACCCCCGAATTGCTGCTGCTCGACGAGCCCTTCACCTCGCTCGACGACAAAGCCACCGCGCTCCTGCAAACTCTTCTGGCCGAGGCCCTCGCCCGCCGCGCCACGGTCGTCCTGTCCACCCATCAGATTCCCGAAGCGATGGTCCTCGCCTCACGCATCCTCTTTCTCGAGCACGGCAAGCTCGCCTACTTCGGCCCCCGCCCTGACGAAATGTTGGGCGACAGCACCTGGATCTATCGCACCTACGGAGCCAACGCCTGATGCTCCGCTCTGCCTGGCTGGTCTTCCTCAAAGATGTCCGCATGGAGTTCCGCGGCAAAGAGGCGCTCAACGCCGCCGTCGCCTTCGCCCTCGTCGTGCTGGTACTTTTCAGCTTCGCCTTCGACCCCTCCAGCGAGCAACTACACGAGATGACGGGTGGCCTGCTCTGGATACTCTTCGCCTTCTCCGGCGTCCTGCTCATCAACCGCAGCTTCGCCCGCGAACAGTCCAACGACTGCATGGCCATCCTCCTGGCCGCTCGGGTCCCCGCCGCCTCGCTGTTGCTGGGCAAAGCCTTCGCCAACACGGTCTTCATCCTGTTAGTTGAGCTCGTCTGCCTGCCCGTCTTCAGCGTCTTCTACAACATCAATCTCTTTGCGCTTCCAGGGTGGATCCTCCTGGTCTGCTTCCTCGGCACCTGGGCCATCGCCATCATCGGCACGGTCTTCGCCGCGATGACAGTCAATCTTCGTTTGCGCGAATTGATGCTCCCGGTCATCGTCTATCCGATGATCATCCCGGCCCTGGCTGCCGCCATGCAACTCACCACAGTCATCGCCTCGGGCAAGCCCCCAGCAGGTGACGACCTGCTCTGGTTGCGCGTCCTGATCGGCTTCGACGTCGTCTTTACGACACTTGCACTCGGCCTGATCGACATCGTCCTAGTAGACTAAGAGTAGACCCGCATGAACGATAAGTTCCTCTTCGCCCTCGGCGCAGCCAGCGCCTTATTCCTGGTCCGCAATATCTACACCATGTTCATGGTGTTGCCGGATGAAGCGGCGCAAGGTGCAATTTATCGCATCATGTTCTTCCACATCCCCAGTTGGTTCACCTGCTTTAGCTGTTTCTTCTTCAGCGGCGTCGCCAGCGCCTACGCCATCGCCAAACGCAACTTCAAGGCAGACTCCTGGGCCATCTCGATCACTGAGGTCGGTCTGGCCTTCACGTTGATCGGTCTGACCACCGGCATGATCTGGGCCAAGATCATCTGGGGCATCTGGTGGACCTGGGACGCCCGTCTCACCTGGGCCTTCATCACCGCGCTGGTCTACGGCGGCTACCTGATGATGCGCAACATGATTGACGACCCCAGCGAGCGCCTGCGCCTCACCGGCGTGCTCAACATCTTCGCCTTCACCAGTGTCGCGATCACCTACAAGGCCATTGAATGGTGGCGCACGCAGCACCCTGGGCCCATTCTGTCTTTCCGCACCGGCGGCGGCAATACCGACCCGGCGATCGAAGCGATGATCTACCAAAACTGGCTGGCGCTCCTCATGTTGGCAATTGTTTTAGTGGCTCTGCGCTTCCGCCAGGAAGAGATCAAGCGCGAAATCGAAGGCCTGCGCCGTTTGGCTTACGCGCGCTAGACTAAGGGCAAATGGCGAAGTACATCGACCGCAACAACTACCAGCCACACTATGTCGACATTCCTGGCATGGAAGAGATGCCCCTGATCGACCTGAAAGCCGCGCCTAAACTCTTCTCAAACGAAGAACATGAAGCGTTCTTGGCATGGCTTGAGGAAACGCGTCGCGAAACTGCTCCCCGGCGCGAGTCGAATGAGCCTTGCGCGAAATAGCAATCATCGATACAAACATCGCGTCAGCTGTTTTTAAGGCCGACCGCTCCGTAATGGATCCCGCACTGTTGGCCTTGGGCGAATCTGTTCCCGTGCTGTCTTTCATGTCCTTGGCGTAGCTACTCTCTTGGCCGGTTCTAAACGCATGGGGTACTTCCACTCACGACCGGCTCGTCCATTTCCTCAACGGGTTTCGCGTTCTCTATCCAGATGCGAAGACTTGCGACTGCTACGCATTGGTCCGTGCGATCTCCAAGCGCAGAGGTCGGCCAATCTCTCCGCGGGACGCCTGGATCGCCGCCACCTGCCTTAGGCACAATGTCCCACTGCTCACCCGCAACGCCCGCGACTTCGAATTCATCGACGACATTGAGCTCATTCCGCTCTAGCCTTGTGATAATTTGGTTAGGCGGTTTTCACATTTCCTATGGACCAACGTAATTTCACCTTCATGTTCTACGGCTTCGCGGCAGCTTGGGCCATCCTCGCCCTCTACGTCGTGAGTCTCGTCTCACGCGGTCGCAAGCTCCAGGATCAACTGGAAACCCTAAAACGAACCCTCGCCCAGGAGAAAGTCTAAACATCGTCATGAATCGTCGCGACCTGATGAAACTCGCCCTCGCCGCCTATGTGCCGGCAGAGGCCATTGCCTGGCAAGCCCGCAGAGGCATGCCCAGCCCCAAGATCAAAGATGTTCAGGTCATCGCGACAGCCCCCGCTGGCCTCCGCTTGGTCACCGTCAAGATTCTTACCGATCAGGACGGCCTCTACGGCTACGGCTGCGGCACCTACACCCAGCGCGCCGATCTCGTCGTCGCCGCTATTGAGCGCTACCTCAAGCCCTTCCTCATTGGCAAACCTGCTGACCGCATCGATGACATCTGGCAGGCCTGTTACAACTCCAGTTACTGGCGCAATTCCCCCGTCTTGAACAACGCCATCTCCGGCGTCGATCAGGCTCTGTGGGACATCAAAGGCCGCCAGGCCGGCATGCCCGTCTATCAACTCCTCGGCGGCAAAAATCGTGAAGCAGTCGATACCTATCGTCACGCCTCCGGCGGTGAGATTGCGGAGTGCATCGACCAGGCCAAGAAGCTCGTCGCCGAAGGCGCGCGCTATGTCCGCATCCAGGTTGGTACGCCGGGCGAGGCCGCCTACGGTGCCGGTCGCGGCAACGTCGCGCGCCCATCCAGCGTCCTCCACGACGGCCCCTATTACAACCCCGATACCTACGTCGCCCGCACCCTCAAGCTCTTTGAAGCCGCTCGCAAAGAACTCGGCCCCGAGATCCACCTCCTCCACGATTCCCACGAGCGCATCCACCCCACACAGACCCTGCAAATGGGCAAAGACATCGAGCAGTTCAAGCTCTTCTTCTGGGAAGATCCGCTCAGCCCCGAAGACGTAGCCTGGTTCCGCCGCCTCCGCCAGCAAACCTCCACGCCGCTGGCGATGGGTGAACTCTTCACCCACCCCCTCGAGTGGATGGACTTGGTCAGCGAGCGCCTCATTGACTACATCCGCGTCCACCTCACGATGATCGGTGGACTCACTCCGGCCCGCAAACTCACAACCCTCTGCGAAGCCTTCAACGTCCGCACCGCCTTCCACGGCCCTGGCGACATCTGCCCCATCGGCCATGCGGCCAACGCCACCCTCGATCTCACGGTGCCCAACTTCGGCATCCAGGAATACTCGCCCTTCAATGAGCGCGTGCAGGAAGTTTACAGCAACTGCCCGACCTTGAAGAACGGCTACATGTACGTCAACGAGGCTCCTGGCTGGGGCATCGAAGTCAACGAGACGGCGGCCAAGAAGTATCCCTTCGGCTACGGCGAAACCGGCGAGCGCAAGCTCTACAACGGCGGCTGGGGCGAAGTCCGCAAGCGCGACGGCACAATCATCAAGCAGTAACCATAACCACATTGGCCCCGCGAATCACCGTGGGGCCAATGTGGTTATGGGCCTCAGAAATCATGGCCCCAATATGGTTACAGGCTTCATCCCGTGGCCCCAATGTAGTTACAGTCTTCAAAAGGCGTGACCCCAATGTAGTTACAGTCTTCAAAAGGCGTGGCCCCAATGTGGTTGCGGGCTTCAAAAGGCGTGGCCCCAATGTGGTTGCGGGCTTCAGCCCGCATTCCCGCAACGACGGGCCCCCCAGCGCACACCGTATTCCATGTTCGCTACGCCAATCCCCGGGATCTTGGGTGATAGCTTGAGCGACGACAAGCCTCACCGCCCAGACGCCTACCTAAGCGAGCGCTTGAGGCAAAGTCTGCAAGCGCTCCGTACGATCATCAAGCAATCGATCCAGCGCCCGCCCCCAGAACACGCGCAATGCCTCCACGCGGGCGGCGTCATTCAGCTTCATATGCTGCACCGTCACTTGCGTCTTGGCCTCGCCTTTCGCATAAAACCGCAACTCGACGACGCCCTCGCCCCCCGGCCCATCTACTCGCATGCTCTTGTTCTCGCGCGAAGTCCTCAAGCGCAGCGCCTCGCAAACCGAACACCGGCAACCCGAATGTCCGGCTCGCTGACACCTCAAATCCGGCGGCCTTCTGGTTCTTTACCCGCAACCCCTTGAGCCGCTCATACCCCACCGCCACCATCTGTGCCCACCAGGGCTTGCCTTCAAACGCGCGCGCGATCAACGCGGCAATCTCGCGATGCGACATCTCATAGGCCCTATGATTGTCGAGCGCAATCACCCAGGATTCCCAGTCCCACCCCGTCGCATTGAGCACAGCCTCGTCCGACATTCCAGCTTCCACTACAAAGCCCATTTCGCCGCAAACACAATCTGCCCGGTGTGCTGCTGAAAATGCCCGACCACCTGGTAAATGACATCAAGGCCGGTCATCTCGCCATTGATCGTCTTTGCAGTCCGCAGCAGCAAGTCATCATCCACTCCGCCAATAAACACGCACGCCTGCTCAACGCGCGCCCCCAACGCCGCAAGCAATGCCGCCTTCTCAATGCCACCCAGTGTCGAGAACTCGAGCGGCCGTTGCCGCACATCCGGCTTCCCCTCAAGACAATGACCGATGAACTGCCCGATATTCCCCTCAAGGTGCAGCAGCAAGTTCCCAACCGAATTCGCATCGGGCCGCTCTCGATGCCAGATTTGCTCCTCGCTCATCGCGGCGCTGAACCTTTCGATTAGCGCCATCATGTCGCGAAGCTTCTTCACGGAGTGCTGTTGAAAAACCTGCGCCAGCTCTGAATTCATAGAACCAACTTAACCCAAGTACGCGGTCCTCAGGAGATTCATCTGGATCTTAGAAACGGCGGATCATGTGTTGAAGTCGAATCCGTTCAGGCATTGGACGGTCAAAGTAAAATGCGGTCGTTGCTTCAATGACATTGGCTCGCAATTCTTCCCAGGTTTCAGCCTGCGTGAAAATGTTTTCCGTGAGACACTCTGCGCAATTCCACCGTCGGCTTCCTGGACCGCCTCAAATACTAGATCGGTCATACCTCTCCAGAATACTTGACGATGACGATCCTTCAAGCCGCCTAACCATCACTCCGCAGCGCCTCCCTCGGCTCAATCCGCAAGGCCCTCCAGACAGGCCCACCCATCGCCAACACGCTCAAAACCAGGATCCCCGCCCCCGCCCCAATCAAGCTTTGCCAATTCGCCGTCATCCCCGCCGCCCGCGCCGCCGCCAGGCTCAGCCCCGCTCCCGCCACCAGGCCCACCGCCACAAACGCGCCGCCTTGCCGCCCCACCATCGCCAGCACTTGCCCGGCCCGCGCCCCCAGCGCCACCCGAACCCCAATCTCCATCGTCCGCTCACTCACATACCAGCTCATCACGCCATAAATTCCCAAAAACGCCAGCAATCCCGCGCAAATCGCAAACAGTCCGACCAGAAAGAAACTTAGCCTCGGCTCTGCTACTCTGCCATCCACATACTGTTCGATGGCCATCACGCTATGCAGTGCCTGCCCCGGCCTCTCCCGTTTCAGTCGCTGCCGCAGCTCTGCTAACAGCGCCGCGCCCTGTCCACCCCGAGCCTCCACGATAAACGACGGGCTCGGCCAATTACTCACCTGAAACGCCTCATACACCACCGGCCGCTTTCCACCCGCCACCACGCCAATCACCGTCTCCGTTCCCTGCGCAGTCAGCGTCTTGCCCACCGCCTCCACTCCGGGAAACAGCAGCGCCGCCGCCGCCTCGTTCAACACCGCCACCCTCGGCCCCTTCGGCCCATCCTGCTCGCTAATCAATCTGCCGCGCTTCAATCCAATTCCCAACACATCAAAGTACTCCGCGCTCACCCGCGACACCCGCACGCTCTGCGCCTCCCCCGTTCCCCGATATTGATTGACCACCGTCCCCGTCCCCGGCATGCCGTCGGCGTAAGCCACCCGCGTAGCCAGCGGACTCTCGGCAAAGTTCCGCCGCAGCGATCTGAAGAATTCGATCTGCTCGCCAAAACTCGTCTCCCAGGGCAGGGTAATGGCAAAGGTCGTCAGCCCGCTGCTCCGGAACCCAAGGTCCACCCGCATCAGCCCGTTCAAGTTCTGCCCCAGCAAGATGGCCCCGGCTAGCAGCACCATCGATAAAGCGATCTGCACCGCCACCAGTCCCTTTCGCCAACCAGTCCTGCCGCCGGTCGTCCGAAAGCTCCCGCGCAAGCTCTCCAGCGCATCGGCCCTCGACGCCAAAACCCCAGGTGCCAAGCTGGCCAGGATCCCGATCCCGCACGCGATCCCCAGACTCGCCCCAGCCACCCGCCAATCCAGCGTCAATTCGCGAAAAGTCGGCAACAGCCGCCAATAGCTCCTCACCGCGTCCAGCCCCCAAACGCTAATCAGCGCCCCCAGCCCCGCCGCCACCAAACTCAGCACAACGCCCTCGAGAACGGTGTCCAACATCATCCTCCCAGGCCGTGCCCCCAGCGCCAGCCGCACCGCCTGATCGCGCCGCCGATCAATGCCCCGTGCCAACATCAGGTTCGCCGCATTCACCACCGCGATCGTCAACAGCAATCCCACCGCGGCCGACAACAACCAGATCGAGCGCTGCGTGTTCTCCCCCACAAAGTACGATCGCGCGTCCTCAAACACCAACCCAAACCCCGCCTCGTCCTTGCCGTACTTCTCTCCCAATGCCTTCACCAACCCCGCCACCTCCGCCTGCGCCGCCTCCAGGCTTACACCCGTGCGTCGCAATCCAAGAATCGTCACAAAACGCGCCGCGCGTTGCTCAAACAAGCCTCCATAAAGCTGCCCTGGTGCAAATAGTTCAGCGGTCTTCGTTGGAAACCGAAATCCCCTCGGCAACACGCCCACCAGTTCATAGCGCGACCCGCTCAATTCCATTACCCGGTGCAACGCGTCGGTTTTGCCACCCAGCCGCGTCTGCCAAAATTCCCACGTCACCGCCGCCGCCTTTGGCCCCCCGGTCCGTTCCTCAGCGTCGCTAGGCAATCGCCCCACCGCCGCCCTCGTCCCAAGAGCCGCAAAAAAGCCCGGCAAATACCGCACGGCCAACACGCGCTCCGGTGCCGGCAACGGCGCCCCGGGCAACGAAGCGAGATTCATGTTCTCGGTATAAAAGGCCCCCATTGCCTCAAACGATTGTGCCTTGCTCAAGTCGCGATAGCGCCCCGGCGAACTCAATTCGAGGTTCCCCTTGCCCTTCTTCTCGACGCTCCACAAAAAGCTCAACCGTTCGGCCCCCACATAGGGCAACGGCCGCAGTAGCATGGCGTCCAACACGCTAAACACGAGCGTAGTGGCTGCCATCCCGACGCCCAACGTCAAAACGATCAACGCCGCATTTTTCCGTCCGCTTCGCAATAGGTAACGCATGACACTTACCATTGCACCCCAACAACCACTCCAAAAATCCAGTAAAATCGCCTATTTCGTCTCGATGCTGCGCTCACTGGGTGTCCGTTTCCGGGATCGGTCGTCCAAAACGGGACAATCGCCGCCGTCCGCACACCTGTCACTCAAGGCGACGTCTCCCCACCACCCAGCCCCCTTGTTTTCCTCGTCGGCCACGACGGCGGGCCGCTTGCAACCAAAGCCGCTGGACCCTTGGCCCGACGGTTGAATTCCACCTCCCCTCCCGCTTCTCGATTGAATTCGACGCCCTCTACTGCACAGACCGTTCCAACTCCAATTCCACATCGGTAAACAATAGGTCCCACGCCTGGGATTTCCCAATGCGCTTGAAGTACCGCTTCCAAGTGGCTGGTCTCCACCCCTTCATCAGCGGCGGAATACTCTTAACCCGCTCCACCACCGACAGCACCGTCAGCTACGGCTGCACAGGGGCCCAAGGCAGCTGCCTACCCGCAGACTATCCCTACCAACGCCCACTCGATGGCACAAACACTTCTACCTCCACCCAACGCGGCGTCGCCGCTGGCGCGGGTCTCGAATTCAAAACCCGCCTAGTCACGATCACCCCGGAATTCCGCTACACCCGCTTGCTCCAAGGCAACGCCCAGGACGATCGATTCACCGGTATGGTCGGCTTCACCTTCGGCAAACGCAAATAAAATAGCGGCCGCTCTCATCGACCCACAGCGAGAAACGATACACCCTGGGCGGACACCACCCCGCCACCCAAGTCGATTGTCACCGCTGCATCCCCAACCGCCAGCGAGGGAAGCGCAACGTTGATCTGGTAGACTCCCGGTCCTACCAATCCCGCATACAGCACGTTCGCCACCACGCCTCCGATCCGCACCACCGGCAGCACTGCCAGCGTGTAACTCTGCGTAAGCAATCGGCCGTCGGGATAAGCCGGAGACGTCGCGCCCAGTCCCGTTGCAAACAGTTGCACGATCTCTCCCGGCTTCACTGGCCGTGTCGTGAGCGCGCTTCCGTAGAGTCCAGCGGGTCCGGCAAAGGTCCCATCGGCGAATACTGCGGCAATGTACTTGCGCGCCTGCGGATCGAATTGGAAAAACGCGGGAGACGTCTGCGTCTTCGTCACCATCACCGTGCTCGACTGCCCGTTCGCCGTCGTCACCACCACCGCCACCGGTCCAGTAGCCGAATCCGCTGGTGCCAATAAATTCAATTGCGACGGGCTGACAAAATAGATATAGGCTGCCTTCCCATTGATCGTGACGCTCACCCCGTCAATCGAAACCGGCAGCGCGCCGTTCACAAAATCGCTAGCTCCCCAGATCCGGGTCGTGGCGGACAGGTCCTGCCCAAAGATCGTGATCCACGCCCCCGACGCCACCGCGCCGCTCAAGCTGGCACCATTCACGATGCTCGCCGCACTGCTAACAAACGGCGGCGAGGGAAGCGTCTGTCCCGGTGCCGGGAAGGGAACTCCTGCCCCCGGCACTTCGCGAATCCTAAATTCCGACTGATCGAACAGAAATATGTTCCCGTCCGCGTCAAAATCCAAAGCCGTCACATACAACAAGGCCGCCTTCAGCGCCGGCCCGTTGTCCCCACGGGACGCCGGAGCCGTGACACGATCCCCCGCCACCGTGCTGATCTTGCCCGTCCTCGCATCGATGCGCCGCACCAGGCAGATGCTTCGCGCAATGTCGGAGAAAAACAAATTGCCCGCGCCATCGGCGGCCAGCGCCAGCGTACGCACAGCGCTGCTTGCCGCAAGCGCGCCATCCAAAGCAAAATCATTGAAACTGCTTGGCGCACCGGTAATCGAATGGATGATGTTGGTCCCCACATCCACTTTTCGGATTCGCGTCTGCTCGTCCGCGACATAGAGATTCCCCGCAGGATCTAACGCGAAGGGCGGAAAAAGGCTCACAAACGAATAAGCTTTCGCGTTGATGCCTTCGGCGGCCGGTCCGTTGGCCGCCGTAAGATTGCCGCTTCCCACCGCAGTATTGATGATCCCGGTTGACAGGTCGATGACCCGGATGCGATGGTTCAAGCCATCGTCAAAATACACCAGGTTCACGCCATTCGTTTGCAAGCGCCCCGGCCCGTGTACTGCCGCCGCACTCGCCGGTCCCCCGTCGCCGCTGTAGCCCCCAAAGATCGCCGCCGTCGAGATCGTCGAAGGTCCGGCAACAGTGTTCACCTTCCCTGTCGTTAAGTCGATCTTGCGAACGGCGTTGAAGCTGTAGTCGCTATAGAACAGCGTATTGCCCACGATCACTACGCCGTTGACAGACCCTCCGAGGTTCCCACCTGTAGCCGATGCCCCCTCGCTGTACAGTCCCCCTCCGCCGCCCCCAAACGTGGAAATGATTCCGTCCGGGCTCACCTTTCGAATCGCAATGTGCAGGTTATCGGCAATGTAGTAATTGCCGTTGGAATCGCGCGCAACCTGCGCGGGACCCAGCAGGCTCGCGCCCGCCGCCTTGCCCCCGTCGCCATATGGCTGACTGGGAGTGATGGGCCCTCCGCCGGCAAACGTGAAAATGTTCTGTGAAATTGCGGGCAGTGCAAACAACGTGACCCCTGCCAGCATGGATAAATAGCGAAACGAATGCATTCGTTCGATTTTAGCAGCCGACATTATTTTGCCTGCCATAATCGTGCTCCGAACTCATCCTCAACCAACTTGAGCCAGCTTGCCTTTCGAGCCACGCATCTTTACGAGCCAGAAAATCAAATACGCCAACGTCACCAGAACCGGCACACTGTTCACCTTGCTCCGCACTAGCCACAACCGTGGCGTCCCAACGATTTCTCCGCTCACCACCAATCGCACGTCTCCCCAAAAAGCCAGCGCCGCAATAGTTCCCACTATGAAAAAGAACGGCGCTCCCAGTCCATGCTGCAACCACACAGTGCCCACGATCGTACCGATTCCGGCTGCCACAAATGACCCCGCCAAAAGTGCCCCAGCCGCTAGCAATGCCCAATCCTGCCACCCTACTTCGTGCGCCCGGCGTCGGCCTGTTACCCACCGAGTCGCCGCTAAATACGCGGTGAAGAGCCCCATTAGGAAGTTTCCAACCTGATAGGCGTGCGCCACAATCAGCCATCGCGTAACGGCCACTGCAGCACCGCTAAAGCCCATCGTAATGATCGACCCGACAAACGCGACTCCCGCCTGCGCGTGCAGCCTCGAACCTTTCCGGGCCGTCATCGAAACTGCCCCAGCCAGAATTCCAATCGCGCCCGCACTGATGTGGACCAAAAGGAGAGGATTCACTTCTTGCTTCCTCCTGGCTCAATCCCCCACCACGGCGTCCGACAGGTGCAACCTAAAGAGAAGCATCGAGAGCCGAGACGCGACGGTTAACCTGACCTTGCTTGCCGCTGCTACTGAGCCTCGTGCGCTTCCATTCCGCGGTCGCCGTCGCGACTTTGCGGGTGCCATTTCTGTGAGCAGCGTTTCAGGGGACGAGCTGGTTAAGAATTACGTCGCATGAGAAAGCAGCTGCTCAATCACGCCTTGGTCAAACGCCGGGTAGACCGGCTCAGCAATCGTTAATCCGAGAATAGGATTCCCTCTGGGATCTACCGGGCCACCCTGAAGGATGCCGAATACCTTCCCGGTCTTCGGACAAAAGATAGGGCCTCCGCTGTTACCGGGAGCCGAAAGCAGGTCGAGCTGAAATCCCTTAAGGTATTGCCGAGCAACTCCTTGCGCGGGCAGGATAGCGCTCATGGTTCCTTTTGTGAATGAGCTTGATACAGACCCAACCTGATTCCAAAGGAAATCGCCGAATGGATAGCCGCATGTCGCGACATCCATCATTTCGTGAAGGTCGGAATACTCCGCCAACTCTAACGCCGGGAAGCCGTCGGGAAATGCCGGATGCTTACGCATCTTGAAAATCGCAATATCGAAGTCGTTGACGATGCCGACTTCCGCAGGTCCCGCCTCGTGCATGAAGACCTCGGAACCCTCTGCTCCGCCAAAGAACAGGACGCTGAAGATGGAAATCGGAGTCGGCACATAGACATCTTCGCCTACTCTCTGGATCACGCTCTTATGGTGTTGGTCTTTTACGAAGGTCTGAAAGACATGGTTGGCGGTCAGTACGATTCCTGCGGAGTGAACACAGAAGCCGCTCCCGATGATCTTAAAGGGACGTTGTGGCGTCGCATTGGCAGGACGCTGTATCACAGCAATCGTCGCCCGCTTGATCGAATCAAAAACATCGCGTGGATTCATGATTAATTTGCCAGTCTCCGAGTAAGATCACCATTGGTTCTGTTCCCGCTTGGGTTATCCGATCCCAGCCAGCCCCAAAAGGCCGACGCACAAACCAAAGCCCATCGTCCAGCCAGCAATCAAGGCCGCGCCAATCGCGCCTCCGCCGGTCTTTGACAATCTGCCAGATTCCCAGCTAACTAAGGGCGGAGCCGCACCCGTCCTTCAGTCTGCTGCGCCCCCGCCCTAAACCGCGTCCGAAATCGACGGCAGTGGAAAGTCCTTCGCCACAATCGACGGCGCGATCATCATCCCGCCCTCAAGCCCCCTCACGCGCGACGCCTGCCCAATCCTCACGCAGTTCTGCAGCAACCGCACCGGGCTCTCCAGAAACCGCATATTCATCACCGGCGTTGTGATCTTGCCATTCTCGATCAAGAAAAGTCCGTCCCGCGTCAGCCCCGTCTGCTGCAGCGTCTGCGCGTTCACTGGCCGAATGTACCAAAGATGCGTCACCAGCAAGCCACGCTCCACACCAGCAATCAAGTCGGCAAGCGAGTCCTTGCCACCATCCATGATCAGACTCCCCCCGCCCCCACTGCCACGTCCACCACCAAAGCCGCCACCGCCACCCGGCGTCGGCTCCTTGCCAGTCTTCGATGCCCAATAGCGGTCGTAAGCCAAATTCGCAATCACACCCTTGTCGATCCAGCTCATCGCCCGCGTCGGCAACCAATCCCCGGTCCACGGCGACGACGGCTGCCGCGCATCAAACGGGTCCATCCGCAACGTCACAAACTCGGGGAACATCTTCTCCCCCAATCGATTCCCCCCGCCCCGCTTACCCAAAAAGGTCCTTCCTTCTTCCGTCGCGCGAGCTGAAAACGCCTGCGACATCAGCCGCACCAGGTCCCCCGTCGCCGTAGGCTCCAGCACCACCGTGTACTTACCCGGCTCCAGTCTTTGCGGGTTCTTCCAACGGCTGCACTTCTCGATAGCGGTCGCCGCCAGCCCCTTGCTATCCAACTCCGACAGCTTCATCGACGGCTGCCCCGCCCATCCGCTGCTCGACCCATCCGCCATCCGGATCGTCGTCGTCAATTGCGAATCGCTCGACCGATGAAATCCAAACAGCCCCGCCTTGTTCGCGATCGACGTCACCCGCAGCGACCTCTCGATCAACCCCGCCGCCACCATCCTCGCCGCCAGCGCCGCGTCGATGATCGTCTTCACATGCGGAATCATCTCGGGCGCCCGCGCCGCCGCCGTCCGCTCATCCAGGTCATTCGTCGCCAGAAACTCCTGCTTGCCCACCGGGGCCATCCGTTCCGGGTTCGGAGGCGCTATCGCCGCCAATTCCTCAGCCAGCTTCACCGCGTTCTTCAACGACGCATCGTCAAAGTCATTCACATCCATGCTTCCCGTTCGCCCATCGCGAGTTACAACAATCGATAGGTTATGCCGTAAGTTAAAGCTGGCCGTTGTCACGCCGTTATTAGCAAAGCGCGTGTACGCCTGTTCAGAAGATGTCAGCGTAACCTGGCATTCCGGAAAGCTACTTAACCCCAGTACCTTCTGGGTAAGTTTCTGTGCTTCGTCGCGTGTAATCATAACTAGTCCGTGAGAATTACATCAATCTTTCTGAATCTCGTCGGCGAGCAGCCGTGGCTGATCGAATTGATCTGCGTCGGTTCGCCCTTGGCATCGCCCGTCGTTCCATACTGGCCCCAATACGAAGGCCCCGCCGTCGCATCGCATGCCTGCCAAAAGTCCGGCGTCCGCGCCTGATACGATACCCGCGAAATCATCCCCCGCTTCTTGCCGCCCTTGATCTCCCAGAACGCATCGCCACCAAACTGGAAGTTATAGCGCTGCTGATCAATCGAGTAACTCCCCCGGCCATCGATCAATACGCCATCGTCAATCCCGGCGATCATGTTCTCCAGCGTCGTATCTCGCGACCCAGGGCTCAGTGACACGTTCGGCATCCGTTGAAACGGCACCGTCGCCCAGCTATCCGCCTGCGAACAGCCATGCGACTCCTTCTCGCCAATCATGTGCGCCTGATCCCGTGTCGTCTGAAAGGTCTTGAAGATCCCCTTATCGATGATCGTAAAGCTCGTCGCCTTCACGCCGTCATCGTCATAGCCGCAGGTCCCCAGCGCGCGCGGCGAAGTCCGCTCGCCAATAAACGTACACTGTTCGCTCGCGATGCGCTTCCCAATCGTCGCCGGTGTAATGTAACTCGTCCCAGCGTAATTGGCCTCATAACCCAGCGCCCTGTCCAGCTCCGTCGGATGCGCCACGCTCTCATGAATCGTCAGCATCAGATGGTTCGGCATCAACAGCAGATCCTTCTTGCCCGGCCTCACCGCTGGTGCCGACAGATGCTCCACAACCTCCTCGCGAATGCGCTGCGCGTTCTCTTCCAGATTCATCTCCGGCACATACTCCCACCCGGCCGATGCCTGGGTCGGCACATAACTGCGTGTCCGCGAGATGTTGTTCTCCCGGTCCACCGCCGTCGCATCCACATTGCCATAGATCTGCAAAATATACTGCTGGATCGAAGACCCTTCGCTCGACGCAAAGTACTTATCCTCGCTGCGCAGATTCAACGCCGCCGCTCCGCTAAACACCTTCGTGTTCTTCTTCACCTCGGCCGTAACCTTGCGTAACAATTCGATCTTCTCCGCCATCGGCACATCGAGTGGATCCGTGTCATGTGGCGTGACCCAACGGTCGCGATAAGCCTTCACCGGCGCAAGCTGCAATGGCTTCGGCTGAATCGTCGCATTCGCTTTCGCGATGATCACCGCCTCGCCGGTAATCCGCGCAATCTCGGCCGCCGTCACGATGGGCGATGCCGCAAAGCCCCACGCCCCGTTCACAATCACACGCACCCCAAACCCAAAGCTCGAATCCTCAGCCACGCCCGGCACCGCCAGCGTCTTGCCCGTCCCACGCTCCGGCGACACGCGCAGACTCACGCGCTGGTCGCGCAGCCGCACGATGCGAATATCGCAGTACGTGGCCTTAAGCTTCTTAGCCTCCCGCAGCGCATTCGCCGCCAGTTTTTCCAACTCAGGGTTGGGCACCTTTGAATCCTTGGGAGCCCCAAACATCTTCTCGGCCAAAAATGCACCCGAGGATGTGGCGATAAATCCGCGCCGTGTCAGCATACGTTAACCATACAATATGGTGGCGACAACCCGCCAGACGCCCGGTCGCTTACGCTTCAAATTTGCTACACTTTGACCTCTGGAGATCCAACCTATGTTTCATTATCGTAACTGCCTCTTAGTCTTCGGCCTGCTCACCCTCGCCGTCCCAGCTGTGTCCCAATCCACCTTTGGAGAGATCCGGGGTAGCGTCACCGATGCCTCGGGCGCAATCATCGCTGGCGCCAAGGTAGAAGCCAAGCGCATCCAGACCGTCGAGGTCCGTAAGTCAACGACCGACGCCTCGGGTAACTACACTTTTGTCAATCTCGATGCTGGCACCTACGAGGTCTCCACCGAACAGTCAGGCTTCCGCAACGCCCGCGTCCAGAACGTCATCCTCCGTGCCCGCGAGATCGCCCGCGTCGATGTCCAGCTTGAAGTCGCCAGTGCCAACGTTGAAGTTCAAGTAACCACCGCCCGCCAAGTCATCCAGACAGACTCTTCAACCATCGTTGATTCCAAAACTTCCGCGCAGATTGACAACCTCCCGGTCAACTTCCGCGCTGGCGGATCCAACTCCGTCTTCTCCTCGATTTCATTCACCCCTGGCGTTCAAACCGATTCCGGTGGCGGCAGTATCTCCATCGCTGGCGGCGCTCCCTTCCAGGCCACTGCAACGATAGACGGCATCTCTTCGATCAACGTCCGCTCCAACGGCGTGATTACCGAGATGTTCCCCTCCACCGACGCCATCGATGAGATCAAAGTCAGCTCGGTCTCCAACAACGCTGAGTTTGCCCAGATCGGCGACGTCACCACCACCTCCCGCGCCGGCACCAACAAGTTCCACGCTGCCGCCTTCTGGTATCACCAGAACGGCGCTTTCGATGCCCGTGATTTCTTCTCGTCCCGCACCAGCGCCCCCTTCAAAGTCTCCAACGATTTCGGCCTCAGCGGCGGCGGTCCAATCATCAGGAACAAGACCTTCTTCTTCGCCTCCTGGGAGTCGCTCCGCTTTCGCGCCGCCAGTCAGATCAATCAGATCGTTCCGCCTGACTCTTATCGCTCGGGCAATCTCTCCTCCGTAGCCGCGCCCATCCGAGATCCGTACAGCACCTCAGGCGCGGTGTTTCCCGGCAATATCATTCCGTCCAGTCGCATCCTCCCCTCGATGGCCAAAACACTGGAGTTACTCTACCCCCGTCAGAATGTCGCTGGCGACTCCATTGCCAATCCCAATCTCAGGCTCCAGGCGCCCGCCGCCAATAACAACGACCAATACGACATTCGCGTCGATCACACCTTCACCGACAAGCAGAACATCTTCGCCCGCTTTTCCTCCAAAGACGTCATCCAAGCCTCGCCCCTCAGCCTGCCCACCCTCGGCGATAGCCGTAACATCAACAAGCCCCGCAGCCTGACGGTCGCTTATAATTACGTCATCAAGTCAACCCTCGTCAATGAATTCCGCACCGGCTTTGCCGACCGCCCCTTCAGCAATGACTTTGGCCCCAATGGCAGCAGCTTCGATGGCCCAGCCGTTGTAAAGTCTATCGGCATCCAGGGCATTCGCTCCAATCCTCCTGCCGTCGCCAGCACCCCTGACTTCGGCATCACTGGTTTCCTCGGCACCGCCAAGGGCCGTGGGTACACCCAACTCAGTCGTAACATCCAGTTCACCGATAACATCACCTGGAACAAGGGCAGGCACACGGTCAAAGCGGGTGTCGATTGGAAGATGCTCCGTGCCTCTGACAACATCTCCTTCTTCTCCGGCGACGATTTAGGCGAATACCGCTTCAACGGTATGTGGTCTGGAAACCCCTTCGCCGACTTCCTCCTCGGCACGCCGCAGCGCACCCGCCTGGCCAACACCAGTCCCGACATCGACGGCTCGGCGAATCACTATGCCGTGTACATCCAGGATGACTGGAAGTACAGTTCAAAGCTGACCCTCAACTACGGCCTCCGTTACGAAGTCCAACAGCCTTTCTGGGATAAGACTCTCCAGTTGGCAAACTTTGATCGCGATTACCCCGGCGGCCGCGTCATCGTCCCCAACGAGGCATCTCTCGCCCTCACCTCACCCCAGTTCCGCCAGTCCATCGGCTCCACTCCCATCGTCACCGCCGCCACGGCGGGCCTGCCCGAGCGACTCCGTTATACAGACCGCAATAACTTCCTGCCTCGTCTCGGCTTCGCCTATCGCCCCTGGGGCAATAAAACAGTCATCCGCGGCGGTTACGGAATTTACTCAGTAACCATCCTCGGTGCAGTCTTTTACTCACTGACTGGCATTCACACCTCAGATACTCGTACTTACGATAACTTCAAGAATGCGGACAGCACTCCCGCCCTCGCCTTCCCGGCCCCCTTCGGTTCAGGCCTCGGTGCAATCAGCGCCGTCGGCACCGCCGACTTCCGCCGCGGCAACGAAATCCACGGCCCCGTCCCACAGGTCCAGCAATGGAACTTTACCATCGAGCGCGATCTTGGATACAACACCGGCCTCCGCCTTACCTACCAGGGCTCGCACTCCATCAAGCTCTATAGCAGCCCCGACCTCAATCAGGTCCGGCCCAACACAGTCGGCTATCAGACCGCCCGGCTCACGCGTCCCTATCCCAACTGGGCGATCGTCTATAGTCGCGACAACGGCGTCTCAGCCAAGTACAATGCCTTCATCACTGAGATCAATAAGCGCTACTCCAACGGGCTCGGCTTCCAGACCTCCTGGGCCTGGACCAAGAACCTCACCAATGCGACTGGTTCCAATAGCACCGGCTTCGCAAGCGAGGCCGGTTCTGTTCCCACAGACCGCTTCAATCTCGGCCTCGACTATGGAAACGTCTCCGCCTCCCGCCGCCATCGTTTCGTGACGATTGCCAATTACGCGATCCCCTTCGGACGCAGCAAGGCCAATGACGGTACCGGCATGCAGCGTGTAACCAAGGGCGTCCTCGGCGGCTGGGAAATCTCCGGCATCCTCTTGGTTCAGACCGGTCCCTTCTTGACGCCCATCACCAACGGCTCCACAGACCCCAGCGGCACCAACGTCGACGCCCGCGCCAACAACCGCCCTGACTACTCCCCCGGCATCGACAACTATGGCAATCTCCCCGCAGACCAGCGCAGTCTCAATGGCTGGTTTGCCGATCGCAGCAAGTTCGTCACCCCCGCTTCCAACATTGGCCGCTTCGGTTATGTAGGCCCAGGCCAGTTGGTCGGACCCGGTACAGTTACGCTGTCCTCAAAGGTTCAAAAGCGTTTCTTCCTCGGCGAAACCAAATACCTTCAGGTAGAAGGTTCCTTCACCAACCTCTTGAATCACGCCAACTTCGGCATCCCTGCTTTAGGAATCAACGCGTCCAACTTCGGTCGCATCACCTCGACGCAAGGTGCAGAATTCGGCGGCGGTCGCACCATTCAGGTCGGCCTCCGCATGGCCTTCTAAGTACAACGCAGAAACAAAAAAGCGGCGCTTCCCTCCCAGGAAGCGCCGCTTTTTTTCGCCACCCTAGGCCAGCACTTTTGTCAGCGCCAACTTGAACTTGTCCATCTCTGCCTGCGTACCAATCGATACACGCACCATCGTCGGCCACACCGGCCAGGTCCTGCCGATGAACACGTTCTCTGCCGCCAGCGCCCTCGCCATTTCAGCGCCCGGTTTCCCGGTCTCCATCATGAACTTGTTCGATACGCTCGGGATGTACTTGATGTTCTTCTTCTCCAGAAACTCCAATACATCGCCGCGCACCTGCGCATTGATCGCCTTGCGCTCCGCCACCAGGCCCTTGCTCTTATAACTCGCCGTCCCGGCCACCAGTCCAGTGATCGGTAACATCCCCGCGCCATAAGGCCGCAACTTCGCCAGTAAGTCCGGCCGACCCATCGCCATGCCGCAACGAATCCCCGCCATCCCAAAAGCCTTTGAAAAAGTCCTCAATACGACGACGTCCTTCTCCTTGGCTACCAGGTCACTACCCGGCATCTCGTCGCTGAAGTGTATGTAGGCCTCGTCCAGCAACACGATCGAATCCTTGTTCTTATTCGCCAATAGCCATTCGATATCTTCGCGCTTGGTAATCGTCCCCGACGGGTTGTTGGGGTTGCAGATGTAATAGACCCCCGCGTTCGGGTCTGCCGCCACCATTGCCTTCACATCGTGCGCATAAGTCCCCTTTTGCAGCGGCACCCGCGTCACCTTCACACCAACAAACTTAGCCGACCCCGATCCACTCTCATATCCAGGGTCCGACATGACAAAGCCCTTGGAAGGCGACGTAAACGCCAGCACGCTCCGATGCAGCGGGTCGCTCG
>JBBRBI010000056.1:0-39882 GCA_038206015.1 Bryobacterales bacterium
AACGTCTCGATCGAGGAGTTGCGGGTGCTAATCCGACAGCATATTGTCATCGATGAAGCCGACACCAGCAACGTGCCGATGACCACCTTCCAGCCTTCCGACTTGCTCGTCCTCCGGTTGATGAGCAGAAGCAGCCTCTCCCAAGTTGCCTAGCTAGAGACAGCTCCGCCCGGATACACTGTAGAGATCATGGCGAATCTCGGATTTCTCGGTCTCGGACTCATGGGTGCCCCTATGGCCCGTCACCTCATCGAAGCTGGCCACCAAGTGGCCGTTTGGACTCACTCCGCAGGAAAGGCCGAGGCCTTTGCCGCCGAAAAGGGCGCTCTCGCTTGCAAGACTCCCGCAGAAGTCGCAGCCAAGTCGGATTGCGTCTTTTTCTGCGTCGGCGATTCGGCAATGAGTACTGAGCTCTGCCTCGGCAAGGACGGTCTGATCGAAGGCGCAAAACCCGGCACAGTCATCGTCGACGCCTCGACCGTCGCTCCTTCAGCCTCGCGCAAGTTGAGTATTGCCTTCGCCGCTAAAGGCGTGCACTTTCTCGATGCTCCCTGCACAGGCTCCCGCCCAGGTGCCGAGTCTGGCAATCTCACCTTTATGGTCGGTGGCGACAAGGATGCCTTTGAGCGAGTGAAGCCATTTATGGAGGCGATGGGCAAGAAGATGTTCTATTGCGGTGGCCCCGGCCTCGGCCTCCACGCCAAACTCACTCAGAATCTGGTTCTCTCAAATCTATTAAACGCCTTTAACGAAGGCTTGGTCTTGTCCACTAAGGCTGGCGTCGACCCGGACTTGATGCTGGAGATCCTGGACAACTCCGCTGCGAAATCGGGCCTGATCTCCTTCAAAGCTCCTTTTGTCTTCCGCCGCGACTTCTCGACAAATTTTTCGGTGAAATGGATGCACAAGGATATTGGACTGATGCTGGACTCGGCCGCAGAACTGGACATACCACTTCCACTCACCGCATTAACCCGCCAGATGTTCCAGGCGGCGATCGCCAAAGGCCACGGTGAAGCGGATATCTGCTCTACTATCAAGGTGTTAGAGGACATTGCTGGAGTCGAAGTCAAGTCCAAGGTTTAGTGAAATGAACTTCACCTATAATTTTCTGTAGAAAGTTCTTGCAATTCCAAAAACAATATACTAGTATTGGAATCAAGCCGGGGAGTTCACAACCTCCCACCAAAGCGAGATTTTTCTCAGAAAGACCCCTGAAGCAACTTAAGCTCCCCGGCGCCCTTTGGGTCTTTCGTTCCAGCAGTCTCCCAACGCCCTCTTCAACTTGCCTTGATAGCATCTCTGTATGCGTTTTCTGTGTCTCACTCTGCTTTGCTCGACTCTTTGTGCGCAGCGACCGCAGGCGGCGGTAGTCATTGGAGTTGATGGTCTATCCGCAGCCAGCCTTGAGAAGGCGAACGCGCCCAATATTAAAGCTCTGATGAAGCGTGGGGCCTATTCGCTGAAGGCGCGCGGTGTCATCCCCACGGTTTCCTCTCCCAACTGGTCCAGCATTCTCTCGGGTGCAGGTCCAGAGCAGCACGGGGTGACCTCAAATGAATGGCAGCGCGACAAACACGAAATCGACCCCGTCTGCACCGGCATCGAGCCAATTTTCCCGACGATTTTCGGAGTGTTGCACGCTGCGAAGCCTACCTTGCGATTGGCCGTGATCCATGATTGGGATGGTTTTGGACGACTCTTTGAGCGTTCAGCCGTGAACCACATCGCCCGGGTGGAGCATAGCGCCGAGACTGTCAAGGCGGCTATTGCTTATTGGAATCGAGAGAAACCGCACTTCCTGCTAGTACACCTCGACGATGTCGATCACGTAGGCCACTCCAAAGGCTGGGAAGGCGAGCACTACCTCGCAGAGGTCGAACGAGTGGATGCCCTGATTGGCCAACTGGTGTCTGCGGTAGGGGATACGACCCTGATTCTGGTGACTGCGGATCATGGCGGCACGGGCACAAAGCATGGAAATTTGCGCATGAACGAGCTGCAGATTCCGATCATTATGGCGGGGCCCGGCGTGAAGGGTGGAGAGCTGCCGGCAGGTGCAAACAATTTCGATATTGCGCCGACTTTGAGCACAATGTTTAAGGTTGCGCCCCACTCTTGCTGGGTAGGCAAGTCGCTGGTTAAGTGGCGCTGACCTATTGCTAACATGAAGCATCGATGCAGATGCTGACGGTGTTAGGTTCAACAGGGTCAATTGGCGTAAACACGCTGGACGTCGTGCGCCGCTGGAAGGGCCGCTACGCTATCCATTCCCTCGTTGCTGGAAACAACGTCGGGCTGCTGGCGAAGCAGATCGTCGAGTTTTGCCCCCAACTCGCAGTGGTTGCCGATGCGGCGGGTCGGGAGGCATTGGCAGGTGAGCTTAGGGGGCTGGGCATGGCTGCCTCGGAGTGGCCGCAACTGGAGTTTGGGGCTGACGCAAGGGTCCTGGCCGCAACCGCGCCTGAAGTGGAATTCGTGCTGTCGGCAATCGTCGGGGTGGCGGGGCTGGAGGCGACCTACGAGGCAATCAAGCTAGGCAAGCGGATTGGTCTGGCGAACAAGGAAGTGCTGGTCTCGGGTGGAGAAATTGTAATGGCTGCGGTGCGCGAGCACGGGTCAGAATTACTGCCTGTAGACAGTGAGCACAATGGCGCGCATCAGTGTTTGCGGGCCGGAAAAAGGGCCGAGGCTGTGAAGCTCATTCTGACGGCTTCAGGAGGGCCCTTCCGTTTGACTCCCAAAGAGCAGCTTGCGAAAGTGACGCCGGCGCAGGCATTGAAGCATCCTACCTGGAAGATGGGGCCTCGCATTACGATCGATTCGGCGACGCTGATGAACAAGGGTTTTGAGGTGATCGAGGCTTGTTGGCTGTTCGACTTCAAGGCAGACGAGGTGGAAGTGGTGGTGCATCCACAATCGAAGGTGCATGCCATGGTCGAGTTTAACGATGGCAGTGTGATCACACAGGTATGCGCGACCGACATGCGCATGCCGATCCAATATGCACTCACCTATCCCGAACGCGCTGAGGCGCCGGTGCCGAAGTTGCGCTGGGACGAAGTGCACAGTTGGGACTTTCATCCTCCGGACTGGGACAAGTTTCCCCTGTTGGGTCTGGCCTACGAGGCGATCCAGGCGGGCGGAAGCGCTGGCTGCACCTTGAATGCTGCGGATGAGGTGGCGGTGGAAGCGTTTTTGGCGGAACGTATCCCTTTCAATTGCGTCTCTGAAATTGTGGCAGAAACGCTGGAGCGGGTCGGGGTCTCGCATCCAACTTCCATCGAAGGACTCCTGGAAGTCGATCAGCGCAGTCGGCGGATTGCGCGAGATTTGACTAGCAATACACTAAAGAGAGATCTATGGAATTCCTGAACAGCCTTTTCTGGTTGCTGGTGCTACTCGGCGTGATGATCATCATTCACGAGTTAGGGCACTATTGGGCGGCGTTGATTTGCAATGTAAAGGTGGAACAGTTCTCGCTGGGCTTTGGGCCGCGACTGTTCGGCTTCAAGATCGGCGAGACGGACTTCCGCTTCTCGGCGATACTGTTTGGCGGGTACGTGAAGATGCTGGGCCAGGACGACATGGCTGTTGATGACGGCACCAGTACGGACCCTCGCAGTTTCGTGAACAAGCCGCGCTACCAGCGCCTGTTCATCGCCGCCGCAGGTCCGGCCATGAATATCCTGCTGTCGGTCGGTCTGTTGACTGGCTTGTTTATGTATCAGTTCCCGAAGATCTTGAACGCCGACGGTCCGGCCATCGTTGGGCACGTTGAGAAGGCCTCGCCAGCGGCGCTCGCCAATGTGCAGGAGGGCGACACGGTCATCGAGTTTGACGGGCGTAAGAATCCAACCTGGGAAGACGTACTGATTACTGAACTCACCGGGGCGGGCAAGGACATTGCCTTCACGGTGAAGCGCAATGACCAGACGCTTGCGTTGCATGTTACGCCGAAGGCGGATGAGAAAACTCAAGCGGGCTCTATTGGATGGCGCGAGCAGAGCGAGATCCGGATCAAGTTCATCCTCAAGGGCTTTGACGCCGAGAAGGTAGGGCTGCAGCCGAACGACGTTGTGATCAGCGTGAACAATATTCCGGTACGCAGTTTAACGAAACTAGTAGAGATCGTAAAAGACAGCAACGGCAAGGCTGTCGATCTGATCTATGAGCGCGACCACGTGCGAAACAAGGTGAACGTACAGCCTAAGTTCAACGAGACAGAGAAGCGGTGGATGATCGGAATCCAATTGGAGCCGAAGTATGTCGTTGTTGCTCTGGGACCAGTCGAGGCGTTTTCGCAGAGCGTCAAATTTAACCTTCGCGGTGCGACGTTGATCCTGGATTATCTGAAGGGTGTCGTGCAGATGCGGCTTTCGGCGAAGCAGTTTGAAGGACCGGTGGGCATTGCGAGAATGGCGGCGGCGGCGGCGAAAGAGGGTCCGGCGGACTTCATTTCGCTGATGTCGATGGTGAGCTTGAATCTGGCGATCTTCAACCTGTTGCCGATCCCGGTGTTGGATGGTGGCATGATTTTGGTGCTGTTGATTGAGATGGCTAGGCGGCGGGACCTGTCACTGCGACTTAAAGAGCGCGTGTTGCAAGTGGGCTTGGCGTTTCTTTTGATGATGGTCGTCTTTGTGCTCTACAACGACATCTCAAAAGTTGTGATGAAGGGCTAGAGGCCCAGTTGGGCCTTGAGCTGTGCGACAAATTCTTCAAGGTCACGGACGCGTGCTTCGAGGACTTCGATGCGCGAGGTGGCAGGAACGGATGCGGACGCAGGGAGGAAGTCGGGGATGCTATCGCCAATGAGGTGGGTCCAGCGGGCTTCCTTGGTGCCGGGTGCGCGGGGGAGTTCTTTGACGAGCGGGTCTTCCTTGGTAGCGAGCCGAGTCAGCGTGGAGAGGACTGAGTCGAGATCCTCGAAGCTGTAGAGGCTGTTAGTGCGGCCGCGGAGTTCGCCGGGCGTCTGGGGGCCGCGGCATAGCAGGATACTGAGGACTGCCAGGTCTTTGTTGCCGAGGTTCAGCTTTTGGCCGATGCCTTGCGAGTACTTTGGGACGCGGTGCTCGCGCCCCGAGTGCTCGTAGGCGAGGCCGTTGTGGCGCATGACTTCGACGGCGTCGAGGGCGTCGGACTCGACCAACTGCATGACGGGCTCGCGATTGTTCTTTTGATTACAGGCGTTGACGAGCGCGTTGAGCGACATCGGATAGTATTCCGGGGTCGCCATTTCTTTCTCGATGAGAGCGCCCAGGACGCGTTGTTCGACCGGAGTAAGTGCAATGGGCATGTCTAACCTCTGAGGCCGTGGAAGGCGGCTTCTATTTCGATCTGAGCGGGGCGGGGGACGGGGATCATTGGCAGGCGGGGCGGGCCGCCGTAGTAGCCGTTGAAGTCCATCGCATATTTGAGCCCCGGGATGCCGCAGCGGTCGGTGACGAGTGTGGCGGCGTTGGCGATGCGGGATTGCCAGTCTTCGGCCGCTTCGAATTCGCGGCGCTGGATTGCTTCGGCGATGGTAAGGCAGGAGAAGGGGGCGGCGCCTGCATAGGGGAGGATCGCGCCGGTTGCTCCGGCGCGGAGCGACCCCGCGAGAGTGATCGCGTTGCTGGTGAGTACTTGGAGCCCGGGCTTTAGCAGAGGCTCGACGTCGGACGATGTCAGGATCGCGATGATGTTGGGGTGGTCGCTCGCATCGGTACCTGCGATGATGAGCGGGATTCTGGCTTGGTCAGCTACGGCGCGGAAATAAAGACTTGGATCCTGGAAGGCCTGGTAGTGGAGGGGGGCGCTGAGGAGCGCGCAATGGTAGCCGAGGCTGGCAGCCAGGTTGGTGAGGTGGATGGTTTCGCGGACGCTCTCACGACTGGTGTCGGCGATGAGGAGTTTAGAGGAGGGAGTGAACTTGGCGACCTCTTCCCAGAGGTAGAGCTTTTCGGCTTCGGTGAGGTAAACCGACTCGCCGGTGGAGCCGCAGACGACATAGCCTGCGAGGTTGGTGAGGTTCCACTTTTCGATATTGTGACGGATCTTGGCGGGGTAGATGTCGCCAGAGTGGTTGAAGGGAGTGGTGATGGGCGGGAAGATGCCGCTGAGTTTAAGTTGAGGCATATTTCCCGCCCGATTATGAACGACGCTTAGCCAACCTTGACGAAGGTAAAGAGGGCGAGCGACTCGATGAAGGCCAGACCGATGAGGAGCAGTGTCTGGATCTTGCCGGCAGCGCCTGGGTTGCGGGCGATGCCCTCAGCAGCGCTGGCGATGGCCTGACCTTGACCGCGGCCGCAAAGGCCGGCGGCGAGAGCCATGGCGAAGGCCGGAACGAGAATGCCTTTTTCTCCAACCATCGGCTGGGCGGTGCCCTGCGCGAAGATCGGAGCGGCGAAGGCGAGAATGAACAGAATCATCATTGCTTTGTTACGCATGTTATAGAAGTCTCCTTTAGTGACTTTGTTGAAATGGCCGGTCAGGAGGTGGTGCCGACGGTACGTTGGGACGCCCGGGGCTCACACTGACACAGCGAAACTGTTTAGTGATCCTCGTGGGCGACGGCCATGCCGACGTAAGCCATGGTGAGGATCGTGAAGATGAATGCCTGAAGGAAGCTGACGAAGGTGTGCAGGCCCATGAGGACGGCGGGAGCGCCGATCGGGATCAAGTGCATGAAGGCGACAGTGACCTGTTCTCCGGCCAGCATGTTGGCGAAGAGACGGATGGTGAGGCTGACCGGGCGGATCAAGTGCGAGATGAGTTCGATCGCAAACATGAAGGGCGCGAGCCACCAGACGGGGCCCATGAAGTGCTTCAAGTGGCCGATGACGCCCTGGGCCTGGATGCCCATCGCGTTGTAGTAGATGAAGGTGGCGACGGCGATGCCAAGGGGTACGGCAGCGTTCATTGTCGGGCTTTCAAAGGTGGGGATGACGCCTAGAAGGTTTGAGAAAAGGATGAAGGTGAAGCAGGTGAGGAACCAGAAAGCGTACTTGGGTCCGTCATGGCCGATGACTTCGGTAGCTTGGCCCTTAATGAATTCGACGAGCAGTTCGAAGGTCTGCTGGAGATAGCCGGGGCGGGCGAGGCTGAGACCGGCGCGGACTAACCAGGGGAGGACCAAAAGGAAACCAACGACGAGGACGAGCATCGCGTTGTAGTTGGTCCAGGGCTTATCGTGCTCGTGAGCGTGTTGCCCGACAAGCTCGATGAGCGCGTTGGCGGGGGCGGCGAGGTATTGGTTCAGTAACGCAGTGAACCAGAGTTCATGTTCTTCGTGCATGGTAGTGAGACTCGATGAGGGCTTCTAATCCGATGGCCAGAATCGACAGGAAAATGCCAAAAAACACTTCCAACGAATGGTTCGGATAAACCTTAAGAATAGCAGACAGCGCCAAGGCATAGACAGCGAAGCGGACGACAAAGCCGAAGCCTTTGAGCCAGCTTGTTCGGCCTTGGCCGAGGATGTCGATACCTCGGGCGAGGACGTATAGACTGGCTAGGCTGACGCAGCCTGCGGCGAGGAAGGCCAGTGCGCTTTGCCAACCGCGCCAGACGAGGAAAATCAGAGCGCCGGTCGCACAGAGGCCGAGAGCGCAGCGCAGAATCCGGTTGGACTTCAGACGGTATTCATCCACCGCGTTTGCGCTCCAGTTGGTTCAGTTGGCGAACGATCTCATAGAGGCCGAGGGCGAAGCCGAGCACCAGGCCGATGACGTTGCAGTACGCAGTGCCGTATTTTTGATCGAGCCATAGCCCGGCGTAGTAGCCGCCAGCGATCGAGACGAGCAAAATAAATGGCATGCCCATGTAGGCAGCGGCTTTCCCCATAGTGAACCTCTTATATATTGTTTACATGGCTAATCAGGTAATGCAAAGTGAGCGTTATGACGCGATCGTGGTGGGAAGCGGTGCGACGGGTGGCTGGGCGGCCAAAAAACTGACTGAGAGCGGCATGCGTGTCGCCTTGCTTGAAGCCGGAAGCAACGTATCGAAAAAGGACTTCACCGAGCATGTGAACCCCTGGCAGATGCCCTATCTGGGGATGTCGCCGAAGATGTTGAAGGAGCGCCCGATACAGGGGAGCTGCTATGCGTGCACCGAGTACAACCAGAAGTGGTTCGTGAACGACCAGGAGAATCCGTACACGCAGGACAAGCCGTTCAAGTGGATTCGGATGCGTGTGGTGGGTGGGCGGAGCTTGAGTTGGGGACGGCAGAGCTATCGCATGGGGGATATCGATTTCAAGGCGGCGTCGCGCGATGGGTATGGCGAGAATTGGCCGATCGAGTACGCCGACCTGGTGCCCTACTACGAAGAGGTGGAGAAGTATGTGGGGATCTCCGGGCAGGCTGAGGGCTTGGATCAATTGCCGGATTCGATCTTTCAACCGGCGATGGAGTTCACTTGCACCGAAGAGCATTTGCGCCAGAAGGTGAAGGCGAAGATGGGGCGAGTGGTGACGATGGGCAGGACGGCGATCCTGACGCGGCCGTTGAATGGGCGCCAACCTTGTCATTATTGCGGGCCGTGCGAGCGGGGTTGCACGACGAATAGTTATTTCTCCTCGCCGTTTACGACGATTGCCGATGCGCTGCGGACGGGGCGGCTGACGATGATTACGGATGCGGTGGCGGCGCGCGTGTTGATGCAGGATGGGGGCAAGGCGGAGGGTATCGAATACATTGATGCAAAGACGCGGGAGTTGAAGAAAATTCGGGCGAAGGTTATGGTGTTGTGCGCCTCGACTTTGGAGAGCACGCGCTTGTTGTTGAACTCGAATTTGTGTAACTCCAGCGGCGTGCTGGGGCAGAACTTGATGGACCACATTTATCAGGGCGGGGCATCAGGGATTATGCCGATGTTTGAGGCCAAGCCGTGGGTGGGTGCGCCGAGGAGGCCCACCGGGATTTATGTGCCGCGCTTCCGCAATATCAAAGAGAAAGAGACGAATGGGTTCATTCGCGGGTACGGGTATCAGGGCGGGTCGACGCCGAGCTTTAGCTTTGGTGCGCCGGGCTTTGGGAAGGACTATAAGGACGCAGTTCGCAAGGGGTTCTACAATATGTCGCTGGGGCTCTGGGGGGAGTGCCTTGCGCGGCCTGAGAATCGAGTTGAGATCGATAAGACGCGGCGCGACGCGTGGGGAGTGCCGATCCTGAAGATCAGCGCCGAGTGGGGCGACAACGAGAAGAAGCTTTGGGAGGACGGGCGAATCCAGGCGGCCGAGATGCTGGAGGCGGCCGGTGCGACGAATGTGCAGAAGACGGGGACCTACTCGACGCCTGGCTTCTGTATCCATGAGACTGGAACGGCACGGATGAGCAACGACTCGAAGAAGGGCGTGCTCAATAAGTATTGCCAGACGCATGATGTCGAGAATATTTTCGTGACCGATGGTGCGGCTTGGGTTAGCTCTGGTTGTCAGAACCCTACGCTGACGATGATGGCCATTACGGTGCGTGCCTGTGATTACATTACGCGGGAGTATTCGAAGCGAATGGCTTAGGTTTGGCGTGTGTGGTAAGAGTAGCCACAGATGCACGCAGATATACACTGATTTTTGAATTTGTTTGGCGGCCGGGCGTGCGGCCGCTGTAAGTGTTAGATGATCGTGCTGAATGTCAATGAACTGCAGGGACGCTCGTGGTGTCGCCAGTACTGCTGCTGGATTGGGTTCGGTTTGCTACTTATTTAGGCCGGCGTCCTTAGCAATTTTCAGGAGCTGCTCGATGCTCATGTCGGCGAAGGGGTTTTCGACATTGGGTTTGGATTGTTCGTTAGTCAACTTGGCCTCATTGGCTTTGGATTTTGCTTTGTCCTTCGCCTCCTGGAGCATTTCTTTGGCTTTGTCTTTAACCTCTTTGGTTTGGTAGAGCAGGAACTGGGCCAGGTAGTTGGGGTTTGTGCGGCCCATGTCGGATTTGCGGATGTCGGCGACGGGGAGAGACTTGGGGATCTGGACGTCTTTGCCCATGACACAGTGCTCGGCGTAGACTTCGTAGGCGGCGAAGCGGTCGCGCTGGAGTTGACGTAGTTCGTTCATCGACTTGTCGGCGCGGCGCTCGAGGGCACCGGCCATTTTCTTGACTCGCTCCATTTGGGAGAAGTGTTGGGCGGACTCGGGGTTGTCGATCCAGAGGTCCTCTGTGGCCGTCTCTAGCTTGCGGCAGCGGACGACCTGGAAGGCGGCCCAGGCGTAGCGCTGGAAGGTCTCTTCTTCGAGGTGCGAGTCAGGTTGGCAGTCTTTGCGGAGCTTTAGCGTGAAGGCGCGGTGTTGCTCTTCGAGGCCGGGGTTGGCTTCGTTCTGTTCGTCGTATCTGGTTCCGGTGGATGGGGTCATTGGCTTTGAACTTTCTGTTTGTGAAATTGAAAAAGAGCCGTGGCGGCGATGTGATCGCGGCTCGGCTCTACAGGGAAGAAGTTAGCAGAGGGAGGCAGCCGAATCGATTGGCGGCGGGCGAGGGAGGGGATTCCGATGTTGCAAGCAAGACGGTTAGCTGGTGATTAAGGTTTGATTAATCGCGTGAATCAGTTCGGCAGTGAGAAGACCGTTACCCAAAACGGCCCATCCACGCACTCAAAGGCTATCCGCTCGCGCACCTTGGCCGCGCGAAACCGCATGGTGTAGCTCCCTCCATCGACCACCGACGGCGTCGAAAGATGAATCCCGCGCGACAATGCGGATTTCAAATTGCCCCCGATCATGTTAGCCAACTCGCCGAAAACGTCCCGCACTATGTCGTCCACCGCCCCCGGCGTCTCCATCGATACAAAGCGCCCGGCAAACAGGCAAGCCTGTCTCGGATCGCATTCGATCGTGACCGCCCCGTTCCAGTCTCCGGATAACTGCACGGCGGCCGTCAACCGCTCTCTGTTAGGGAACCAAGGCAAATCTACCACAGCGGAGTCGATGCCGAGCATCGTCTGGTAAACGCTTGACACGATCTGCGCCATCTCGTGGGCTGAAAGCTCAAGAGCCATTGCATTGGTCAGTTCATTCGTCGTTTCATTCGTCACTGCGATCCCTTTCAACGGGCAACGTATACCGTCGCGCCCTCAATATTCTGTTTGTTGAACCACTCGTCGATGCCAAAAGCGGTTTCGGCGCCGCCCAGCAGCAGCCAACCGCCGCGGAACAAGGTGCCGTGAATCTCCCTAAGAATTTTCCCCTTCGTCTCGGCGTCAAAGTAGATCATCACGTTGCGGCAAAAGACAAGATCGAAGGGGCCTTGAGCCCGCATGCTCGCTCGCAGATCGATCGAGTCAAAGCGCACCATTTGGCGCAACGCCTCGCTGATCTGCCAGTCCACTCCGGCTCGCCGGAAGTGCTTGACCAGCAGCGAGGCGGGCAGGCCCCGATTTACCTCGATTTGCTGATACTTGCCCTCGCGCGCCCGATCCAGCACTGCTGAGGAGAAGTCCGTGCCCTGGATCTGCACGCTCCAGTGGGCAAAGCCTTCCTCCACTAGCGCCATCGCCAAACTGTAGGCCTCCTGCCCGGTCGACGAGGCGGCAGACCAAAAGCGTAGCTTCTTGACGTCGTCGCGGTCCTTGCGCAATCTGGGTAGCAATACCTTGCGGATGGCGTCGTAGTGTGCCGGGTCGCGAAAGAAGTACGTCTCGTTGGTCGTCATCGCCTCGACTACCTGTCGGCCCACCTCTGGGGCGCGCGTGGCAATCATCAACGCGCAAAGGTCGTTGATTGATCCAAGGCCAAGCTGCCGCACGATTGGCGCCAGTCGGCACTCGAACAAGTAATGTTTGTCTCCCTCGAGCACGATGCCGGCCTGCGAGTAAACGTGCTCTTGCAGGAATCGGTAGTTGTCCGAACGGATTTCTGCGGGCGCTGCCTGGGTTGTCATCGTCGTCTCCTCATGCGCGGCCAACCGCGTTTAGAATTTCCGGCACAATCCTGTTCAAAGGAAGCACGATGTCGGCCAAGCCGGCGTTAACAACCGCACCCGGCATTCCCCAGACAACGCTGGTCTCTTCGTCCTGGGCCAAGATTCTGGCACCCTGCTCTTTGAGAATGCGCGCCCCGTGCAGGCCGTCGGTACCCATTCCGGTCAAGATCAGCGCGATCACCGCGCCGCCATAAACTTGCCCCACTGAGGTGAACAGCGCGTCCACCGCCGGTCGGCAAGAGTTCTGCGGCTCCGTTTGGTCGATCAAAACCTGGACGCCGGTTCCAATCCGGATCGCCTTCATGTGATAGTCCCCGGGCGCGATCAGGATCTTCCCCGCCGCCACTTCCTCCCCGCCTCGCGCCTCGTGAACCCCCAGTTTGCACGAGGTGGCCAGGCGCTCAGCCAGCAACCTCGTGAACATTGGCGGCATATGCTGCACCAAAAGTATGGGGAGGGGAAAGTCCCCCGGCAGGGTGGGCAGTATCTCCCCAAGAGCATTTGGCCCACCGGTGGAGACGCCGATGACGAGCACTTTCGGCGCGAGCCTCGCCACCCGGGGCGCAGTTGCGATTGTTGGCGCCGCCAGTGCGGGCCGCCTGTCCACCTGCGGCCCCGCCGACTTGGGCGGCAAATGGAAAAACTGCTTGATCTTCGGAATCAGCTCTTCTCGCAGCCGTGTCATAGATCGGTCCAGCGATCCCTCGTTCGACACCTTAGTCACGTAATCGTCCGCGCCCCGGCTCAACGCTTCCAGCGTGATCGCCGCTCCCCGGTCGGTAAGAGTGCTGAACATAATCACGCGAAGTTGCGGGTGGTTCGGACGGAGGCGCTTCAGTGTTTCCAGCCCGTCCATCACCGGCATCTCAATGTCTAGCGTCATCACATCGGGATTTAACTGTGGAATGCGTTGCAACGCGATCTCGCCGTTGGAGGCGGCACCCACCACCTCAATCATCGGATCTTCCTCGAGGGCGTGCGTCACCAGGCGCCGGATGACGACCGAATCGTCGACCACCAACACCCGTATGCGCTCCCCCGGTTGGAGCAGGCGCTTATTCTGTGCCGTCATGCCGCGCTCCGCACTCCCGCCACCCCGGCGAGTTGCAGCTTTTCCACGAGGATTTCTTTGTTGAATGGCTTCATCACGTATTCGTTGGCTCCAGCCGCTAGAGCGGCCACCATCTGGTCCATTTCGGTCTCGGTGGTCACCATCACGATAGGCAGCCCAGCCAGGCTGGGATCCTTGCGCAGTTCCACCAGCAACTCCATGCCGTTCATCTCGGGCATGTTCCAATCTGCCAGAACCAGCGTGACGCTCTCCCTCTCTTTCTCGAAAACATCCAGCCCCTCGCGGCCGTTGGCGGCCTCGCAAACCTCGAATCCAATCTCTCTGAGGATCTTGCCCAGAATCATCCGGACTGCCCTGGAATCGTCGACAACTAATGCTTTGGCCATCTAGGTTTCTCCGTACTCCGTGTCTCTGTCGTTGTATCTCTGTCGTCGTATTTCTGTCGTCGTACTTCTATCGCTATCACCGCTGGCTTGGGATCGGGGGCGCTTGCGACTGGCGCCCCCGCCCGATTTAGAAGGTGAACCGCGAAACCACCATCTGCAACCGCGAGGCCATTTGGCTCAACTCCGCCGAAGCTTTCTGCGTGTCGTTGGCACCTTGCGTTGTGTTCTTCGCAGCGATCGCCACGCCGCCAATGTTCTTGGCGATGTCTCCAACGCCCTTGGCGGCCTCGGCCACACTGCGTCCAATCTCGTTCGTCGTCACCGTCTGCTCCTCCACCGCCGAGGCGATGCTGTTGGAGATGTCGTTGATCTGATTGATGATCGTGCTGATCTCCTCAATCGCCTTGACGGCACCCTTGGTGTCGCCCTGGATCGCGTCGATCTTCTGCCCGATCTCCTCGGTCGCCTTCGCCGTCTGCTTCGCTAACTCCTTAACCTCGTTGGCAACCACCGCAAAGCCCTTGCCGGCCTCTCCGGCCCGCGCCGCTTCAATCGTCGCGTTCAGTGCCAAAAGGTTCGTCTGCTGCGCAATCGACGTGATCACCTTGATCACGTTGCCAATTTCCTGGCTCGACTCGCCCAGCTTCTTGACCGTCTGGTTCGTGCTGTCGGCCACACTCACCGCGTTCTTGGCCACCCGCGCCGATTCGTTGGCGTTCTTGGCGATCTCCCGGATCGATGCCTGCATCTGCTCGGAGGCTGAAGCCACCGACGAGACGTTGCGCGACACCTGTTCGCTGGCCGCCGAGACCACATTGGCCTGTGTAGCCGTCTCCTCGGCGTTGCCAGCCATCTGCTGGCTCACTGCCGTCAACTCCTCTGAGGAGGAGGCCAGCGCTGAGGCGTTCTGCGCCGTCACCTTTAACGGTTCGACCACCGTGTCCAGGGTCTTGTTAAAACCTTCGATAACCTGGCGGTAGGCGCCCTCGTGCTTACTTAGGTCGGCGCGAGTGCCCAACTTGCCTTCGAGCGCCGCTTGGGCCAACATGGTCGCGTCGGCAATCATCCCCTGCAGCGCGTTCTTTTCGCGTGTAAAGTCCGCCGCGCACTTGACCACCTTGAAGGGCTTGCCGTTCAAATCGAGAATGGGATTGTAAGCCGCCCTGATCCAGACTTCCTTGCCGCCCTTGCCCAGCCTCAAATATTCAGCGGACTCATACTCGCCCCGGTTCAACTTCGCCCAGAACTCGCGGTACTCGGCGCTCCGCCCGTAGGACGGTTCGACGAACATGCTGTGATGCTTGCCCTTGATCTCGTCCAAGCGATAGCCGAGCGTATTGAGGAAGTTGTC
This sequence comes from Bryobacterales bacterium, assembly GCA_038206015.1. Lineage (GTDB taxonomy): Bacteria > Acidobacteriota > Terriglobia > Bryobacterales > Bryobacteraceae > Bryobacter. Next base: position 14,716 of record JBBRBI010000056.1, read on the forward strand.
GTTGGCGTCGCGGATCGTTCCGTCCATATCGAAGTCGATCACCGCCTGCGACTTCCGGATCGCCGCAATCTGGCCTTCAAAATCGGCAACTGCCAGCTTCTGCCGCGTCACGTCGGTGGCGTACTTCACCACCTTGAACAGCTTTCCGTTCAAGTCGGGGATTGGATTGTAAGAGGCCTGAATCCAAATCTCCTTGCCATCCTTGCCAATGCGTTTGAATTCGGCCGTCTGACCATTCCCCCGGTTCAGCCTGGCCCAGAAATCGCTATACTCCGCGCTGTGCCTGTAAGTGCTGTCGACGAACATACTGTGATGCCGTCCGACCACTTCGTCCGAGGTGTAACCCATAGCGTTGAGGAAGTTGTCGTTAGCCTCGCGGATGGTGCCGTCCATGTTGAACTCGATCACGGCCTGCGACTTTCGAATTGCTGCGATCTGCCCCGAATAATCGGCAAGCTTTTCGCGGTCCACTCGGTCTGCGGTTGATCGCGTTTGATCACTCACAGGTTTGACTTTCATTGCTTTGAATCCCGGTCGCTCGAGCACGGCGGCTCCAGCGGAGGATTTTCGGTCTTCGGTCATTTGTTTTGTCATTGTTCTTTCTCCTTGAACTCGTGTTGTAAGTAATTTGGGCATATACGCCAGTACCTGCGCGGAATCCCTGAATCGCTTGGCGCTACGCTAAGCGGCAATCCCTGCGGCGAGGTCAACCGTTCGTTCTGCGTCGAGAACGAGTAATAGCCGGTCTTTGAGTTTGTGGACGCCGCAGATCAGCTCACGCGCGGCCGGCGCGAGATTCTCTGGAGGGCTGTCGTAAGTAGCTGGGTCTACGTCCAGCACGTCGCCGATCTCGTCCACTAGCAGACTCACAGCGCCGTCAATCGTACGCACTACCATGTTCATCGGCTTCAACTCGGGGGCGCGCGGGGGCAAGCGCAGCCGCCCCCGCATGTCGATGGCCGTCACAATCTGGCCGCGCAGGTTGATCAACCCTTCAATCACGCCCGGGGCCTGCGGCACTCGGGTCATTTGCTGGAAGCACAACACTTCCTGCACGTTCAACACATCGACTCCAAAGAACAAATCGGCCACAAAAAACGTGGCGAACTGCCCCGACCCGACTACTTTGTTTTCCATTGTCATTGCCTATCTCCCTACTCCCGCAAGAACCGATTCATCGACGGCCAGCGCCGAGGCCAGCCGCGCCACCGACTCCAGCATCGCCTTGTGGTCAGATTTCACCTGGCAATCCTGGAAGATCGCCGCCAGGCCGCCGCCGTCTTTCACCTGCCGCAACGTTTCGGCTAGCGCGAGTACCGGGATGTGCTCCCAATCCGGTCGGGCGCGCAAGGCCGCTACCAGATCCGAGCCGCCCGACGGCGGCAAGTCCATCGAGGCGACGACAACATCGACCGGTTGGCCCTCCAATCCACGAATCGCTTCGCTCAGATTTGCCGCCTCGACCACTCGGTATCCCGCCATGTCCAGCCCACTGCGAATCAAGCCCCGCGAGAAAGCCGAGGCCTCGGCCACGAGAATATTTTTCTGGACCGTTGGCCCGCTCGACTCCTCAAACCAGTCCCCAGCTGCCGCCCGGATCACATAGTTCAAATCGAGGAAATCGGCAATCTTGGTGCCCACCACCCCCGAACCCAGCAGCCCCAAGCGACCCGTCTTTTGCCGCACCGTCACCGTCTCCTCGGCTACGTCGATAATCTGGTCCACCACGACGCCCAGCCCATGGTTACCGTCATTGAAGACGATGACTTGCGCCGGGTCGGCTGTCTCCAGTCGTCCCGCCGTGCCGGGATCCAGCAGCGACGACAGCGTCAACAAAGGCAGAATGCGGTCGCGATACTGGACGACCATCGATCCACCGGCGCGCTCGATCATCGACAGCGGGAATTCCTCCAGCCGTGCCACCAGCGACAAAGGCACCGCCAGCCGCTCAAAGCTGCCGGCCCGGAACAACAGCAGCCGCTGCTGCTCCGCTCCTGCCGCCGCCTTTTGCTCAATCGCCCCGCGCGTCTCTTCGCGCGACTCTGACAGAACCCCGGAGCGTTGCCCGATCCCCAGCACGTCGAGGATGAGCGCCACGCAGCCATCGCCCATGATCGTCGCGCCCGAATAAATATTCAGGCCCTTGAGTTGTTTGCCCAATGGCTTCACAACAATCTCCTGAGTGTCGCTGATGCTGTCCACCACGAGCCCAAACTGGCGGTCTTCCGCCTGCAACACGACGATGTTGATCACGTTAGAGTCGTTGCTACTCCCCAGGTCCAATACGCTGTTGAGATAGGCGATTGGCAACAGGCTGCCGCGCCGCCGGTAGACCGGCGTGCCGTGGATGCTCTCGATCTGTGCCCGCCCGCTTGCGCCCTCCAGGCGGATCAGTTCTACCAAGCTCACTTGCGGGATCACAAAGCGTTCGCCGATGCCTGCCACCGCGCCTGTCACCGCGCCTGTCGCAGTTCCCCGATTGCCGCTGGCGACCACCAGACCGGGGATAATGGCCAGCGTCAGCGGGATACGCAACTTCACTGAACATCCTTCTCCCGGCCGACTGGCCAGATCGACAATGCCGCCGATCTTCTCGATATGCGACTTGACGACGTCCATTCCAACGCCGCGTCCGGAAATGTTGGTCACCACCTTTGCCGTCGAGAACCCGGGCAGAAAGATCAGGTTCATCGCCTCACGATCGCTTAGCTTGTCTACTTGCTCCTGCCGCAATATGCGCTTCTCTACCGCGATCTGCTTCAGCCGCAGCAGATCGAAACCCGCCCCGTCGTCGCAGATTTCGATGTTCACCTGGCCGCCCTCGTGATAGGCCCGCAAGGTTACAGTGCCTGACGCCGCTTTGCCTGCACGGGTGCGGATCTCGGGAGTCTCAATGCCGTGGTCGCAGGCGTTGCGTACCAGGTGAATGAGCGGGTCCTTGATCGCCTCGATGATGGTGCGGTCCAACTCCGTACCTGTGCCCTCCATCTCGATCCGGATCTGCTTTCCCAACCCGACCGAGATGTCGCGCACAACTCGCGGAAGCTTGTTCCAGATCATTCCGATCGGCTGCATGCGCGTCTTCATGACGCCCTCTTGCAGTTCGCTGGTGATGAGGTTCATCCGCTGCGCCGTGGCATTGAGGGCAGGGTCTTCGCGCTCTGTGTTGAATTGTAAAATCTGGTTGCGCGTCAGCACGAGTTCGCCCACCAAGTCCATCAGCTTGTCCAACAATCCGACGCCCACCCGAATATTAGCGTCGGCCGCCGCCGATACCTTTGCCGGTTCTTCCTCTATCTGGCAGTCGGTCTGGCATTCTGCCTGAAGAAAGTTCCCCTGATCCGTGCAGAGAGCTGCCGCTCGCAAGCTGTCTGTCAGCGCTAGGAAACGCTCGGGGCCTTCCTCGCCCGTCGCCTCGATCGACCCAAGCACCTTGCGAGTGGCGTCCACGGTGGCCAGGATCAACGTAATCAGGGCGGGGCTAAGTTCCCGTTGCCCCTCCCGTAACTGGCAGAGCAAAGTCTCGGCTTGGTGGGTAATCGCCTCCAAGGTTGAGAATGCGAGAAAGCCGCAGGTGCCCTTGATTGTGTGGATCGTCCGGAATATGCTCGCGAGCAATTCCCGGTTCTTGGGTTGTTTCTCAAGCTCCACTAAGTCCTGGTCGAGGCGGGCCAGGTTCTCGTGGCTCTCGACCAGGAACTCGCGGATTACATCTTGGTCTTGCTTTTGCATGGCGTGTGGCTCCAGGGCACCTAAGTCCTTTTTCTGTAGCTATCTCTTGAAGCTCAGTTCGTGTGCGCTGCAGCTTCGCTTTCAAGCTAAGCCACTTATCGGTGCTTACAGAAAAGTAATAGTAAAATTTGAAGCCATCATTTTATTAATAGACAAAACTCCTCATTGAAGGATGGGCCTGAAGGGGAGAGGGCGATGTCCGGGGCCATTGAAGTGCAGGCTGCGCTACCGTCGGCCTGGCCGGAGGGCTTCCCTGAGTGTGGCGAGCAGGGGCGCAGGAACGCCGAAGGCCTGCTGGGTGACGTCATTCTTAGGGTGTCGTGTGGTGTGAGATGGCGCAGACTAGGAATACATGCGCAACTGCTGCCTGGCCGTTCTCTTTGCCTTTGTCCTCTTCGCGCAGCAGGCCTTTCTTTACAACCGTGTGGATGGCCTGGATCCGTTGACTGTTGGCATGAAAAACGACCAGCCGATCGCGATCGATTGGGACGGAGACGGCCGCATCGACATCCTCCAGCGCAACCTCTACTCCAGCGCTTTCAATCAGCCCTGGTGGGGCATCTTCTTCTTCAAAAACATCGGTACTAATAAGAAACCCCGCTATGCCGCCGCGAAGCGCCTCACCCTGAACAACCAAGTGATTGACGACAACTATGCGAGCTACCAGACACTGGATTGGAACCATGATGGTCACCCGGACCTGCTTAGTGGAATCGGCGCTGGCCCTCGTAAGGGCACCCTGCAGATCTATCTGAATCAAGGCGAACTGGACGCTCAGGGCCTGCCTATGCTGAAGACTGGGCCCGTGCTTAAGTGGCCCAATGACGGCGGCGACCTTGCCTATGGCATGAGGCTGATCGAGGGGGACCTTTATACGCTGAAGATGCGCGTTCAGTATTTCCCGACACAGGTGCTTGAGCACACACTGTACCGGCACAGGGCGACGAGAGAGGGCTTTGGCAAGGCTGAACCCGTTGTCCTGAATGGCAAGACGATCTATGACGAATGGCCCTCCACGCAGCGGGACGGCAAGTGGCTTGGCAGCTCTCGGACGCGTCGCGGCCCTCTCAGCAGTTGCATCGTCGAGTGGGCTGATCCGACCAAGGCGCCCCGGTGTATCGAAGATACCAGCCCGGATGGTTTTGCTGTCCCGAGCGCTGTCAAGGACGGCATCCTGGTTGCTACGATGGGCGGCTGGCTTAGCTTTATCCCCAAGCAGGGTAAGCCGCATATCGTGATGGCGGAGGGGATGCCTTGCTCCTTTGGAGGCTATAGCAGCGTAGAGGTTGCGGACTGGGACGGAGACGGCGACCTGGACTTTATCGGTGGCAATGAAACCGGCTTTGTGCAATTGATCGAGAACATCAGTACGCCTGCGCGGACCCAGTTTAAGACCGCTCGAAAGATCTCGAATGTTTACGCAGCGAGATGGATGTTTATCGATGATGAAGATCCCGAGCGGCCGTATGGGCAATCGAAGCCCGCCTATGTCGATTGGGATAACGACGGAGATCTTGACCTGTTGGTGGGGAATAACTCGAATCGCATTGCTTACTTTGAGAATGTCGGCACGCGTAAGAGCCCGAAATTCGGGAAGGCGACTAAGCTTCTGCATGATGAGGGTGAGCACTTTTCGTTTCGGTCCCGTCCTGCGCCAGTTGACTACAACCATGACGGCCTCATGGACCTGATTGCTGGGTCGGCTGGCCCTCGGGATCGCAATGACTCCAAAGATGTTGGTATTACGCTTTATTTGAGGTTCAAGGATGAGAAGGGGCAGCTTCGGCTGCGGGCCCCGATCGCGTTTAAAGACACGAGCGGCAAGGAGCTGCGAATCCCGATCCCGTATCATCATGGCTTTGAAGTCGCGGACTGGTACAACGACGGTGACTTCGATCTCTTAGTCAACGAGAAGAGCGAAGTGGTGCTGTATCGAAATACAGGGAAGGGTTTTCAGCGGGAGCCGATTCTTTATAACGGCAAGGCGCTTAGCGTTAGCCATCACGAGACCAGTATCAAGGCGGTCGACTGGGATCAGGATGGCCAATTGGATCTGATCACTGGCGGGGAGTCGGGCTTGGTCTACTTTTTCCCGAGGGCGACGTTGCGGTGAGTGTGGGGCGGGGTGATGGGCGCGGAAGACCGGCGCGCGCAAGGGTTAGTTCAGATCCTCGTCGGTTAGGGTGGGCGGCTGGATGTTAGTCGTCTTGTTAGCTCGCAGGGAGACGGGCTGTGCTTGAGCCAAGAGACTTGGGTTGTCGAGTAAGTGTATCGGGACGTCTGTAAAGACGAGGATGCGGTAGTCGCCCTGGGGCAGGGAGATCGTCGCCGGCTCAAGAGCTGTGATTTGGTGGAGGTCTTGCGCTTGGATCGGGGGGAGTGGGCCGGTGGCGGGGATGATCCAGGCGAAGGCGGCAAAGGGGTGTGTTGCAGTGAGCTTGAGATGGGCGGAGGGCGGGGCAGGGGGAGGTGGCTTGGGGAGATTTTGTGGGGGGACGACGACGTGGAGGTTTGCCAGGTCGGTGGTGATTTCCACTACTTGACGATGGAGCGGTTTATCGTTACTGGGGGTGCGTTGCGCCACTTGGAGATCGTAGGTGCCGACAGGGACGCCATCAAGGCGTAGGCTAGCGGTTTCGCCATCGTAGTCGAATACATATTCGAGAACGTCGCGCAAACGTGGAGGCTTACCTTGAGGTGCCAGAGTGACAAGATAACCATGAGGTGGGAAGCCGGGCGGGAGGTCCAGCTTGCCCGTAATCGAATAGAGCTTGGGAGGTTGGAGACGGAATTCGCGGATGGTATGACGAGTGCTGCGGGCGATGTCTAGTTGCGCCAAGCGGAGGTTCGGATCGGATACGACCAATGAATAGCGGCCCTCAGGTAATGGGGAGAGATAGAAGGAGCCTTCGCTATCGGTGTGGGCCGTCAGCTCTCGGAAGTAGGTGCGATGCATCCGCAGTTCCTCTCGATACATGGTTAGTGATTTGTTTTCGATTGGTTCGCCGTCCAAGTCCAGGAGTTTGCCAGAGAGACTGGCCGAGGGCGACATGTAGATACGCAGGGGCGGGAGTTGCGTGTTGTCGTCGATGTGGATGAGAAGAGGTGGAAAAAGGCCGAAAGTGGTATCACCGTAGCGCTTTTCCAGATAGTCTCGAGCGAAGCAGCGGACTTCGTAGTTGGCGGGCGGGAGAGTGTTGGCGTGGAACTCGCCGTTTTTGTCCGTAATGAGGCCCAAGCGAATCGTCTTATCGCTGTGGAAGAAAACTTTGGCGTGCGGGATGGGCGTGCGAGTTCGGTCGTCCATCACGATGCCATGGAGGTCTGCGGACCTTGCCGCGAGCGTCAAAGAAAGATAGAGGGCAAGCCGCCACATGATCACAGTATGAACGAGCGTAAGTTGCAAAGCGATAGCCGGGGGCTAGTGCGGTTATCCGCTGTCCACCGCATTGAAGAACTCGAGGAGCTGAACCAAGTCTCGGTTGCGATCGGTGGCTGTGTAAGGAGGGGACACATTAAAATATGTCCCCGAGGGGTTTTGAGGGGATGGGGCGGCGTTGGGTTGCTGAAACGGTAGAAGTAGGATTGGTGGCTGGGTGCGGCGTCCCGAGGGGTTTTGGGATAGGTGTTCGGCCACGTTGGAGTTTCATTCTAAGATAAAAGGCGATGGCTCAATATCGTGCGGTTCAAATCAATGAAGACGGGCACCCGGTCGTTCGGCTGACGGAGGTGGATAGCGGCAGTGAAGTCGCTGTCTCGCCCGAGTTTGGGGGCAACTCTTTTGACTTTCATGTGAATGGCAAACGAGTGTTCTGGATGCCGCCCAATATGACACTGGGCGAGATGATCGCGCGGAAGCCGATGTGTGGCAATCCGCTGCTGTCGCCCTGGGCTAATCGCATCGAGGGCTTGAGCTACAAGGTGAATGGCAAGCAGTATGGGCTGAATCCAGCGTTGGGAAATCTTCGGCTGGATGGGAACAAGAATCCGATTCATGGGCTGGTGACTTTTACGAATCAGTGGCAGGTGCGGGAGGTGGCTTCCGGTCGCGATGAAGCGCTTGTCAGGATGTCGCTTGACTGTTCACGACAGCCGGATTGGTTGGCGCAGTTTCCGTTTCCGCATCGCATTGAGTTGACCTATAAGTTGAAGGCGGGGCAGTTGGAAGTGGTGACTGCGATTGAGAACCTTGCCACTGAGCCGATGCCTCTTGCCATTGGGTTCCATCCGTACTTTCAATTGAGCGATGCGGTGAGGGATGAGTGGGCCGTGACGATTCCGGCCAAGGAGCTTGTGGTGTTATCGCCGACTTTGATTCCGACGGGAGAACGTAAGCCCAATCCGTTTGCGCCGGGGACGAAGCTTGCTGGGATCGCGTTGGACCATGTGTTTGCGGGATTGGAGACTGGCGCGACGTTTCGGGTGAAGGGCAAGACGCAGACCATCGATGTGGTTTACGGGAAGGACTATACGATTGGTGTGGTGTATGCGCCGAAGGGTCAGAGCTTCATTTGCTTTGAGCCGATGACCGCGCCGACGAACGCTTTCAACACACCGGGCAGCTATAAAACAATCGCGCCAGGGACGACCTGGCGCGAGAGCTATTGGATTAAAACGAGCGGCTTTTAGGGGGGCTTGCGGCTTGGTACGGCATACCCCGAGGAGGACAGTCCCAAAAAACGGGACAGTCCCTAACCTCGTCCTTCGACTTGGCTAGGGCTTTTTGGCGGCGGGAGCGGCTGTCTTGGGGGCGGCGGTGGCGGGTGCTGCGGTCCTGGGTGCAGCTGTTGGAGCCATCTTGGGGGTGGTGACAGTTGACGGGGCGTTAGCGTCGTAGAGCTTGATCACATCGTTGGTGATGTCGATGGTCGGCAAGGCCCAGATGACGGGGGTCTGCTGCGAACTGATGTCGAGAACCATGGAATAGCCATTGTCGTTGGCAAACTTGTTGATCACCTGCATGATGCGACCGCCGAGCTCATTGACGAGCTTCTGCTGTTCTGCATCCCACTCGGCTTGAGCGTCTTCGCTATCGCGCTGGAGGCGCTTGCCTTCCAGATCGATATCGGCGGCGAGCTTACGTTTGACTTCTTCGCTGCCAACGGTGCCCATTTTCTGGAGCTGTTGCTGCTTGGCTTGAAGAGCGACGTTGTTCTTCTCGATTTCTTTACGCTTGGGGTCGAAGCGGGTTTGCAATTCCGCAGAGGCCTTTTGGCCATCTTTGGTGGAGACAATCGCTTGCTGAATGTTGATGGTACCGACCTTGCTCTGGGCGAGGACCGAGGTCGCGGATAAGCCAAGCAGAACAGCGCTGGCCAGGAGGTTTTTTGCAATAAGGGTCATTGTTTTCAAGTTCTCTTTCGAAATCGTATCACTGCGTCGGAATCAGAATGTACGGCTGATTGTGAAGCGGAAGGTCTTTAGCTGCTCGTTCAAGTAATTCGGTCGTGCAGTCACCAGGAGGGAGTTGATGAAGGTGGTCTGGTTGGGGAAATACGACCGGTCTGCGGCGATCGGGGGTTGGATCAACTCAGTGACTCGCAGCGGATTGTAGGCCCAGTAAAAGCGGAAGGGCGCGTTGACGACGGGCATCATGATTTGAAACTCGACACCAGTGGACATGCGGGGCTTTTGGGTGGCTTCGATCAGAACGGCTTTGGCTTCAAAGCCGGCCTGTGGAAATTGCCCGTTCAGCTCGCTGATGTGGCCTGCATTCAGGTTGAGGCCATTGGAGCGGCTGATGCGATTGACACCGATGTCCGCAAAGAAGGCGAGGACGACCGGTCCGAAGATGGGAATGCGGTATTCAAAGTTGCCGACGCCCTGGGTGTCGCCGCCAGGGTAGATCAACTGATAGCTGGGAATCTGTTGCGTGACCGGGGTGGAGATGAGCCTGCCGTCAGATCCGATGGAGCGCTGGATACGGGTGCTTCCATCCTCATTGAGGACGCCCACCGTGGTTCTAGTGGGGATGTAGGCGAGCGGGCTGATGGTCCAGATCTGGAAGCCACGGATGTCATTTTCACCGCCCATGTAGAAGCGGTTGAAGGGTGGGGCGGTTTTGCCGCCGTAGCCCATGACGAAGCGAGCAAGGCCGTGCATACCAATAACGTGGCCCTTCTTTAAGCCCTTGCGGAAATACTTCATGTCGATCTGCGGCTCAATCATGTTGACGTTGCCGCCCAGGAATGAACCGGCAAAGAGGCCTGAAATGTAGATCGATTTGCCGCGCGAAGGCGTGATGGGGTGATCGACCGTGTTGTAGGAATAGTTCGGCGTAATGGATGACTGCTTGATGCCAGAAAGCTGATTTGGGCCGTCGAGACCCTGGAAGTTGACGTAGCTGAAATAGGTCTGCGAGGCGGTGGTGGTTGGCTTGTATGCCGAGACGGAATAGCTATAGGTCATGCCGACGCGAGCAAAGCTGCGGCGCAGCAAGGTGGAAGCGTAGGCGGTGAAGCCATAACCGTTGGAAGAGTAATTGAGCAGGTTGTCTTTGCCCAACTGGTTGTAATAAGCAGTCAGGTTGCGACCGGACAGGAGGGAAACTTCGCGGCCCTGATCGTAGTTGAAGCGCTGGTAGAAGACCGTGGCACCGACCTGGATAGGCTTGTCGAGGAAGTAGGGCTCTGTGAAGCCGAAGGTGGCTGAGCGAATGCGATCGCCTAACTGCGTGTCGAGCGAGAGAGTTTCGCCCAGGCCGAGGAAATTGTTGGTGGAATAGCCGAAGCTGATGAAGGTGCCGGCGATGCCGGAGACACCGCCGGACATCTGCACGGAATTCTTGCCGCGTTCCTTCACCTTGAGGGTAATGTCGACGGTGTTGTTCTTGGTGTCGCGGGTGATGTTGGCCGCTTCAGCCTCTTTGAGGACTTCGAAGTAGCCGAGCTGGTTTAAGCGCAGGAGGCTGACTTCCCAGAGGCGGGAATTGAAGAGGTCGCCTTCGTCGAGAAGGATTTCGCGACGGATGACTTTGTCGCGCGTGGTGGTGTTGCCAGCGAAGTCGATGCGACGGACAAAGAACTGCTTGCCTTCATCGACAGTAATGGTGAGATCGATCTTGCCTGTCTTGGCGTCTGGTTCGAAGCTGGGTTCGGGGACAAAGTCGAGAAAGCCGAATTGTCCGTAGAGCTTGCGAACGTCTTCCATACCCTTGCGCAATTTTGCGGTGGAGAATACGTCGCCTTCACCCATGCCAATGACTTTGCTGAAAATTTCTTCGGGAGCGCGGAAGAACTTGACGCCCACGAGATTCAGCTTTTGGAGCCTGTACTTGGGACCTTCGTCCACGTTTACGCGGATTTCAGCAGCCTTGCCTGGCTTGTTGGGATAGAAAAGAGGAACGCGGAAACCAGAGCCGCCAACATCTTTGATGACGGGGGGCTCTGCGCTGGCGCGGGCCGTAAAGTAGCCCTTGTCCTGGTAGGCGCTTTGGACGCGGCTCATGTCTTCTTCAAGTTTGGTCGCGTCGTAGGTCTTGGAGAACAATTCCTCGAAAAAGATCGAATAGGGGATGCCGATGGCGTGCAGATTCTTCATCGAACGGCGCACTTCTTTGTCGCTGAAGGCATTGTTGCCCTGGACGACAATATCGCCGACCTTGACTTTAGGGCCTTCAGCGACCTTGAAGTTCACTTCGAGTGATGAAGGGGGAATCTGGCGGATTTCAGGAGTGACGGTGGCGAACTGACGACCGCGCTCGGAAAGATATTCTTTGAGAACGTTGGCAGCGCGCTGGACCTTGTTGGGGTCATATTGTTGTTCGACCTGGAGGCCGACCTTGCGCTCCTTGAAGCGGTCGAGAATTTCAGAGACGGTGATCGACTTCATGCCGTCGTACTTGATGGAGCGAACCATACGGCGCTCGGTGACGACGAAGCGAATGACCCAACCAGTGCGGCCAGCCTCGCGTTCGAGCCGAATATCGTCGAAGCGCGCGGTGTTCCACAATGCCATGAAGTCGCGGTTGAGGGAGTCTTCGCTGTAGCGGTCGCCCTTCTTGGTGAAGATGAGGGCCTGGAGCGTGGCTTGAGGAACACGGCGGGAGCCGCGAAACTCAATGGCTTCAATGACGTCCTCAGAAGGGGTGTCGGCAGAAGCTGCTGCGGCGGCCTCGGGCTTTGCAGCCGTTGGAGTTTCCAGCTGGGGCTTGGCGGGAGTAGCAGGATCCTGGGCGGGCGCGGGTTTAGGCGCGTCTGCCGGAGTTGACTGCGGCGTCGACTGCGGCACATTCTCGAACGGATTGACGGGTTTTGGTTTGGCCGGCTGGGGAGCCGGGGCTTGCGGGGCAGCGGGTTGCTGTGCAATCAGGAACTGATTGGAGAAAGCCAAAACCAGAACGAATAGACACAATTGGGGCGCACCCAGGCATAATCGCCTGTAAGACATCATCTAAAGCTGGTTCCTTTCCACTCTGCGCCTCAACTGAGACGTGGCCTTTGGGGCTTGGGTTTCACGTGAAGCGCCTCCCCGACGGAATGCTTCTCGGGTGCCGGTTGACACTGAGATTTAGTTTTCCTGCTCGGATCGCACAAATATTGAGTATAAACCAACGCAAATGCCCAGGAGGACGAAGGAGAAGAAGATAGACGGTCGTTTGGAATAAATTGTGAAGGGGAAATAGGCACGGCGCCAGAAAAAACCGTCCAAAAGATAGAACCAGGAGGTGGCTGCCAGGATGCCGAGCAGTACGGCGCTGAGCAGCCGCGAGGAGGGAGGAATGATTGCGGCAAAAAGAATCGCGAAGCAGGTGCAACTCAAAACCTGGATGGCAATGCCGGCCAGAGTGTAAATTCCGAAATCTGGACGGAGGCTAGCGGGACCGTAGAACAGGCCTGCCATAAGATTGGGGACGGTCCAAAATGAATGGGAGCTGGTGCTGGAGGCAATTCCATCCCAAAGCAGCATGAGAGGCGCTGCAACGGCAGCAGCCTGGGTGGCGGCGAGAGAGCGCTCGAAATAGGACGTGGATTTGGGCAAGGGTATCATGCCGCAAGTCAATGTTAGCATTGGAGATCTAGGGGGCTGATCAATGCAGCGAGTGTTTGTAACCGGGATTGGCGCGATTAGTCCGAACGGACTTGGGCGCGAAGAATTTTGGCGGAATACGCGAAGCGGGAAGAGCGGGGTAAGGCGGATCACTCGATTCGACTGTGCCGGGCAGCCCGTACAAATCGCTGGTGAGGTGGTTGGTTTTGATCCGCTGTTGTACATGGGAGCACGGGAGCTTGAGGGTACGGGTCTTGCGACCCCATACGCGATTGCGGCAGCGGGGGAGGCACTTGAGGATGCGCAGCTGGATTGGCGGGCGATGGATATTGAGGCGCTGAGGCGGGTGAGCGTCTATACGGGGAGTGGCGGCGGAAACCAGGAGTTCACCGAGCGCCAGTATTCTTATTTTTATAGCGGCCAGCAGAAAAAGTGCAGCGTGTATGTGATCCCATCGAGCACGCTGGGGACACTGGCGAGCGAGATTTCGATGCAATATGGGTTTCGGGGGCTGAGCCATATGTTCTCGAACGGCTGCACGAGTTCCACGGATGCGATCGGATATGCGTTTCGGGCCGTGAAGCATGGCGAGGCGGAGATTGCGGTGTGCGGCGGGGTGGATGCGCCGATTGCGCCGTTGACGCTGCGAGGATTTCAGCTTTTGAGAATCATGAGTACGTCGCATAACGAGACGCCAGAGCAGGCGTCTCGGCCGTTTAGCGGGGACCGGGATGGCTTTGTGCTGGCCGAAGGGGCCTGGTACTTTGTTCTGGAGAGCGAACGCAGCGCGAGGGGGCGGGGGGCGCGGGTTTATGGTGAGATCACGGGCTATGGGGCGACGTGCGAAGCCTTTCATCGTGTGCGGCTGGAAGAAGTGGGAATTGAACCGGCGCGGGCGATGGGGCTGGCGATGGAGGAGGCGAAAGTTGCCCCAGAGGCGATCGACTACCTGCACTACCATGGCACGGCGACACAGCTGAATGATCGGGTGGAGACGAGCGCCGTGAAGCTTGCCTTTGGCTCGAGGGCGAAGACGTTGCCTGGGTCGAGCGTAAAGAGCATGATCGGGCACCCGCAGGGGGCCTGCGGGGCGGCGAGCCTGGCTGCGACACTGCTGGCGATGCGGGATGGATTTGCACCTCCGACGATCAATCTAGAGACGAATGCTGCGGAATGCGATCTGGACTACATTCCGAATATTGGCCGACCTCTGAAAATCGGAAAGGCGATGGTAAATACCATCGCCTTTGGAAGTAAGAACTCTGCGCTGCTGGTGGAAGCAGTCTGATTCGAGCAGTGGACTAGTCGGGTTTTGAATAGTAATAGCTGTGATAGTAGGTGTACTTTGAGTACAGTTCGCCGCGACGCGCGCCGTTGACGACGGTACCGAGAATGTTGTTCTCGCAGAGGGACTGGATGGCGCGGGTGATCGAGTCTACGGTTGTGACGCCGAGGCGGACGACGAGGACCGTACCATTTGACATGGTTGAGAGCAGGTTGGCATCGGCGGCAAACAGAAGGGGCGGGGTGTCGAGGACGACCCAGTTATAGACTCGCTCCAGATTACTAAGCAGATCTTTTACCTGGGGCAAGTTGAGGAGTTCGAGGGGGTTGATCACGGCCTCGCCAGCCGGGAGAATGCTGAGGTTGGTGCCAGCGACTTTCTTTATGATCTGATCGATAGTTGCCTTACCGAGCAAGTAGTCGGTGATGCCCGGAGAGCGGTCGACCTGAAACATGGTGTGGACGATTGGCCGACGGAAGTCGAAATCGCACAGGATCGTATGATTGCCTGCCAGATGAGACTCTGCCAGGGCGAGGTTAACGGCACCCATGGATTTGCCTTCTGCGGGGGACGGGCTGGTGACGACGATCGTATGGATCGGCGAGAGTCCCTGAAGGTGGTTGAGCCGCGTGCGGAGGGTCCGGAACTCTTCGCTGGGTGCCTCGTGCGGACGGGTGGCATCAATGAGGTGAGCATCGGGCGCCGGGTTGAACGGGATTTCCTCGATCCTTTCGAGCAGGCCGATGAAGGCCGGATCGATTTGGGGTGCCCGTGCTTCTCCATAGCGTGGGCTTGAGATTTGAGCGCTGGGCACCGAGGATTGAAAATCCGGGGTGGTGACTCCAGAACGCCTTAGCGCATCGTGTACTCGACTCATGTTAAATTCCCTCCAAAAAGAACAAATTGCGGCGCGCCCGTCAGGGCTTGCTCGTCATATAGAAAACAATGGAACCAGTCATAATGGCGATGCTTGCCAGGCAAGCCGTCGACCATGCCAGCCAAGCCAATCGCCGCCGCCGTCGCACG
This sequence comes from Bryobacterales bacterium, assembly GCA_038206015.1. Taxonomy (GTDB): domain Bacteria; phylum Acidobacteriota; class Terriglobia; order Bryobacterales; family Bryobacteraceae; genus Bryobacter. The sequence goes on from JBBRBI010000056.1 coordinate 29,747, forward strand.
ACCAGGTCGTTCTCGAGCAGAGGAATGCAGCCTAGAATCGTCAACTGGGTGTAGGCCCGAACATCCTTCAGATTCTTGAGAGTGGAATCTTTCATTTCGCGAGCTCCGGCTAAGCAGAGGCCAAGGATAAAGCCGCCGACGCCGCCGCCGAGGATGATCATCCAGCGCTTGGGTTCTGAGGGATTCAAGGGTAGAGATGCCTGGTCGAGGATCTCGAGCTTTTCGGTCTGCTTCCTGTTTTCCAGTTCGACGGCCGCGTTTGCCCTTTGGCGCATTCTATCGATTTCTTCAAAATCACGCCGAGCCAGCATGGACTGGAGACGCAACTGTTCGTATTCTTTTTCGCTCGTCGGAAGTGTTGAAAGAGTACCTTGAAGGGCTCTTGCAGATTTTTCCGCGTCGACCAAGCCCTTCTTGTAGGATTCTTCTTCCATCTTGGAAACTTCGATGCGGGACTGCAATTGTTGGATTTGAACTTCTAGCCCTCTGGATTCACGAACTGCTTCCGGCCTCAGGCCTGTTACGGAACCGCTACTTTTTCTTGCAGATGTCTCAAGATCATCTTGAGTTTTCTGCATGCGGTCGCGATCCTTCTTCATGATTTGAAGATTGGCGGTTGCCGCTTTGATATCGGGGTGGCTCTCCTGATACTGCTCGCGAAGAGATTGTAATCGGTTCTCAAAGTTGGCAATCTCCCGTTCAAGGGCAATGAGCCGATCATTGCGGGGGGCGACATTGGTGACGTTCTCGGTTGTAGGTGCGAGTACCTGCTTTAGCTGGTCCTTGAGGATGCTGATCTGATTTTCGATGATCAGGCGATCCTGATTGACGCGGCCGAGCGAAGCGTTGATGTTCGTCATCCGGGACTCAATGCTATTGATCGCGGTAAAGGTAGATCCCTGTTGTTCAGGGGTTCGCCCAACGTTTGCAGACTTGAACTTGGACATCTGTTCTTCAACTGCATCCAGATCGCGTTTGCGAGAAGTCCACTGGTCTTCGACGAAGTCCTTCATCTGGGATGAACTGCTGGTGCGTTCGCGCACGTTCTCGTCAATAAATTTTGAGACAAGATCGGCGCAGACGCGCTGGGCGGTAAAGCGGTTCTCATACTGAAATACGACAGTAAATGCCATTGTTTTGGCAGATTGAGATCCACCGCCATTGAGCGGGGTGACGCGAATGGCCCGATTGCGCATGTCCTCGATTATGTCCTCGATGGGCATGCGGCGCTTTTCACGCGGGTAGAGCTGGTAGGTATTGATGATGTTCGTCAGATTGGCGCGGCTCAGGATGCTCTGTGTCATCTGACTGACGCGTTGGCCCATGTCGGTGGACACTGGCATCGAGAGAAGCCCTTCAGGCACCTGTGGGGGCAACACTCGAATCATCGCACTTGAAACATATGTGTCGGGCCAAAGGAACGCGACGACAACGCTGATTACCAGACCAGCCAACATGGGGCCAAGAATCCAGGAACGATGACGGCGGACTACGTCTATGTAATCTTCAATGTCCAGGCTGCGGGTTTGAATTGCTAAAGGATCGTAAGACGGCTGCATAAAATTGATTTCCTCTTCTGGTTCCGGTTAGGGGACCACGATGTGGTCGCCTGGTTCGAGCAAAATATTCTGTTCCAGCTTTTTGCCCTTGATGACGTCGTTATAGTTGAACTTGATGCGCTCTGAGCCGCGCATAATGACGACTTTCTTTCCATTGCCGAATTCACGGATGCCGCCAGCGACGGTGAGAGCTTCAAGGACGGTGGTGGGGCGAACGAGGGGGAATGCTCCCGTTCTGCCGACTTCACCAGAAATCAAGTAGCGCTTGCTCTCGACGCGTTGGACCTGCAACGTCACGAGAGGGTTCTTCAAAACGGATGCATAGGCCTTGGAAATTCTGGCTTCGAGCTCGACGGGAGTCAGGTTAGCGGCATCCAGCTCACCAATGAGTTGCAGGTTAATCTTGCCGTCGGGCCGGACGGTGAACAAGCCGGAAAGGTCGGGCTCACGCCAGATTCTGAGCAACAGGACGTCTTCGGCTCCGATGCGATAGGAGCGCGGGTCGACTGAGGCACCTGCGGAAGTGGCGGTCACTTCGGGCTTCTCCTCGGGCTTCTGCTCGGTTGGCGGGACCTTTGGATCTACCGGTGGGGGTTGAACCTGGGCAAACGCTCCCAGAAGTGAACCAAGTAGCAAAGAACAAAACAGGGTACGATACCAATTACGAAACACGTCTTCCTCCAGGTGACGAGTCCGGGGCGCTCAAGCATCCTCCAAAACATAAGACTCGTTCATCAAAACAAGTTTACACCAAGCTTCAGCCGTCGACTCTAGTACTCTTGGGTCAATCCATGCAGGTCAAGGTGCAGACCGAAAGTATGGGGGAGAAATAAGGGGCCTGGCAATGAAGTATTATTTGGCAAAATCGGAGCCGACAACTTACTCAATCGAGATGTTGGAGCGGGATGGAACCACTGTTTGGGACGGAGTCAAGAATGCGCAGGCGCTGCAGGCAATTCGGCTGATGGCGGATGGCGACTGCGTAATTTTTTATCACTCGCAGGGAATTTCGGCGATTGTTGGATGGGGCTATGTGGAGGGGCCGGTTCGCGCTGAGATCGCAGATCCGAAGTTGGCTATCTTCACGATGCGCTTTGGGGGCAGACTTCTCGTGCCCGTTTCATTACGGGAAGTCAAGGATACGGGTCAGTTTGAGGATTTTGCGCTGGTGCGGCAGAGCCGCCTTTCGACGATGGCGGTGCCTGCGCCGTTCATCAGCTGGTTGAAGAAGGCCTCACGCAGTTTTAAGCCTTAGCCAGGACGCGCGCCTGATCGAATAGAGTGAAGACGCGATAAATTGGCAGGCCAACGACGTTGAAGTGACAGCCTTCGATGTGAGTGACGTAGCGCGAAGCGAGGCCTTGAATGGCATATGCGCCAGCTTTGCCGAAGGGTTCGCCGCTGTCGACATAAGAGTTGATGTCGCTGGGAGACATAGCCGCAATGGAAACCTGAGTGTGCTCCACGTGATGCCAATAGTTGTCGCGATAACGGAAGCAGAGTCCGGTAAGAACAGTGTGGGAGCGGCCCTGGAGTGCTGTCAGCATGGCTTTAGCTTCTGCGGTGTCGAGGGGTTTCTCGAGGATCCGCTCGTTTTCCGCATCGGTCAGCACTACGGTGGTATCGGCGGCGAGGATGCCCTGGTTTGGGGTGGCGACGATCGAGGCGGCCTTTTCGCAGGCCAAACGAGCAACATAGGACGCCGCATTTTCGCCGGCGCGCCTGACTTCAGCGATACCGCTGGGACGAATCAGGAAGGGGACGCCAGCCTGAATCAGGATGTCACGGCGGCGAGGGGACTCACTTGCGAGCACGAGTTCGAAGGCAGGGATAAAGGGAGATGAAATCAAAGAAAGGACCTAGAGTAGATTTTAGCTGCGCTTGGTACACTGCCGTAGGGGGAATCTGTGACGAACAATTGGCGGGGATTTTTTGCGATGGTGTTGATGCGTGTCGCCCCGGCGCTGGCCGCCATCATGAAGGACTCCTCGATCAGTACTGCTGCGGCTAATTACGGGATCACAGACTCGGTCGCGAATCCGTTTAATGGCGCGAAACTGTGCGCGTTTGAACTCTTTGGGTGGGGCCGCTGCGAGAGCCCGATGTTGTGGATCCAAGGAACCAGCATCTACCGGGACAGCCGGGCGAGGCCGTTGGCTAGCTAATGGACAAGGCACTGCGGCATTTTCAGAAACTAAAAAACGGTATTGTCAGCGACGACGAACTCGTTCGCGCGGCCTGGCGGGCAGCGGTTGGGGACAAGATTGAAGCGCGAGCCCGGTATCGCGAACTTGTCCGTGATCGGATCGTGGTGGAAGTAGAAGATCGTGTATGGCAGAGTCAGTTGAATACGCTGGAGCGCCAAATACTGGGTAGGCTGGAGCGAATCCTTGGCCGAAGCGTTGCACGGCAGATCGAATTTCGTATCGCAATTGCGCGGCCGATGCCTCAGCGGGCGGAAGAAAGCGGGTCTTTCCAATTGGAAATGAGCGATCCGGAGGCGAGAAAGATCGCCGATCCTGGGCTGAGGCGGGTGTACTTGAAGTCCAAACGACGCGCAATCGGCTAAGTGGGCTGGTCAAGGCCAGGCAAGCAGTGAGAAAATCTTGAGAGATGGAATTTAGCAAAGACGACGTGCGTAAGGTTGCCAAACTGGCCAACCTGGCTCTTACGGACGATGAAGTGCAACGGATGGCTCATGACATGGGTGAGGTATTGACTCACATGGAGCAACTGGCCACGCTGGACACGAGCAATGTGGAGGCGATGGCGCAAGTATTGTTTGCCGCACCAGCCACGGCCTCGCTGCGTGCCGATGAGGTGCGTGAGCGGACGGTGCTGGGCACCAAGGATGCATTACAGAATGCCGCACTGAGCGGCGCCGGGCACTTCAAGGTGCCGCGCGTGATTGAACGCTAGGAGTGCGGAAATGAACGAAGTAGCCTCTCTGACGATTGCCCAGGTTCGCGACGGACTGCGCGCCAAGACCTTCAGTGCGGTGGAACTGGCCACTGAGGCGTTGCGCTTTGCCGAGGCGGAGAACCCGAAGACGAACGCATATTTGACCTTTAGCCGGGAGTTGGCTGAGGATGCAGCGCGCGAGGTAGACGCGAAGATTGCGCGGGGCGAAGACCCTGGCCTATTGGGCGGCGTGCCGATTGCGGTGAAGGATGTGATCTCCACCAGAGGCGTTCGGACGACTTGCGCCTCAAGATTGTTGGAGCATTACGTGCCGCCGTACGATGCGACGGCCGTAGAGCGGTTGAAGGCGGCGGGCGCGGTTATTGTGGGTAAAGCGAATTGCGATGAGTTCGCGATGGGCTCGTCGAACGAGAACTCTGCTTTTGGGCCGGTGCGCAACCCGGTGGCGCTGGATCGCGTGCCCGGAGGCTCCAGCGGTGGCTCGGCGGCAGTGGTGGCGCAGGGCACGGCAGTCGCCTCGCTTGGTTCCGATACGGGTGGGTCGATCCGGCAGCCAGCGTCGTTTTGCGGCGTGGTTGGGGTGACGCCGACTTACGGACGGGTGAGCCGCTATGGACTGGTGGCCTTTGCCAGTAGCCTCGATCACATTGGGCCTTTTGCTCGTAATGTTTCTGACGCAGCGAGTGTCCTGCAGGCAATTGCCGGCCGCGATGAATTGGATGCGACCAGTGCGTTTGCGCCGGTGGACGATTATCAGACCGAAATGCGCAAGCCTGTGAAGGGGATGAAGATCGGAATTCCCAAGGAATACTTTGAGGGGCTGGCTGCGGAGACGGGCGATAAGATTCATGCCGGACTTGATGTGTTGCGCCGACTGGGATGCGAGATCAAAGAGGTGAGTTTGCCGCACACGCCCTACGCGATCAGTTGCTACTACATCATCTGCACGGCGGAGGCGAGTTCAAATTTGGCCCGCTATGACGGTGTACGCTACACGGCGCGTGCCGAGGCAACCACTTTGAGCGACATGTACACCGCGACGCGCGGTGAATTCTTCGGGATGGAATGTAAGCGCCGAATCATGTTGGGCACCTATGTATTGAGCCACGGATACTACGACGCGTATTATCTGAAGGCGCAGAAGGTGCGTACCTTGATCGCGAGCGATTACTCGAACGCGCTGCGTGAAGTGGATGCGTTGATTGCGCCAGTGAGCCCGTTTCCGGCCTTCAAGATCGGCGAAAAAAATGCTGATCCGATGCAGATGTATTTATCCGATATTTATACGATTACCGGCGATCTTGCTGGCATCCCGTGCATGAGCGTGCCTTGCGGCCTGACCCCAGGCGGACTGCCGGTGGGCATGCAAATTTTTGCCGGGCACTTTCAGGAGAGTACGATGTTTCGGCTGGCTTACGCGTTTGAGCAGGCTGGTGGGGTGGCGTAGGCTGCGCCACCAGCGCCTCGCACCTACCAAGCGAGTTTGCGTAGCTTGACGGGTTTACCGCCTTGTTCGCGGCTCTTCTGGGCGGCGTCGAGGAAGGCAAATATTTCCAAAGTTTCTGCCGGATCTACTGGAGTCTTGCCGGTCTGAAAGAACTTGACGAACTCCTTCACTAGCCCGACGTAGGAATACTCGAACTTCGCAGGCGTTTGGACGATCTTGTTGTCCTTCAGGATTGCGACAGCACCGAACTCGGAGTAGGGGCGGAGTACGCGCATTGTGCCGAGGCGCCCATCAGACCAGACACAAGTGACTTCATCCTGGTCAGCGGTATAAGTGCGCGTAACAGTTTCACAGCCCTTGCCCATCAGAGTGAAGAGCATCTCAGCGGCGTGGATGCCGTACCAGCCGAGTTCCAGATAGTGGTGCTCTTCGAGCGGACCCGGGCCCCAGACGATGGCACCCTTCAGGTTGGGTTGTTGGAGAGGTGTGAGGCTTTTGGCCCAGCGCAGGCTGGAGGAGGAAAACCACCCTACACCGCGCGCTTTAGCGAGCTTAGCGATCTCTACTGCATCCTCAAGAGTTGAGGAGAGCGGCTTGTCGATGAAGAGTGGTTTGCCTGCGGCGATCACCTGCCGGGCTTGTCCAAGGTGTGTTCGTCCATCGACGCTCTCGAGCAATACAGCATCTACCTTGGTGAGCAAGGTGGCGATATCGGGAACGATTTCAACCTTCCAGTCGCGGGCCAGTTCTGTGGCGTACTGGTCGACGCGCGAACGGCTTGATTCGATGTCTTTGCTGCCGCCTTTGTAGGCTGCGACGATGCGAACGCCGGGCACATAGTCTGGATTCTTTGGGTCGTTGAGTACCTTACTGAAAGCGATGACATGAGAGGTGTCGGTGCCGATGATGCCGATTCGGAGGTCTGCAGCCGTGACGGAGACGGCGAAGAAAAACAGAAGATAGCTGAAAGAACGCATTGCGGGCATTGTACACTACGGCTTTGGTTCGACTCTCCTCACCACTGCAATACCTCAAAGGTGTTGGCCCAACACTGGCCGAAAAACTGAAGGCCAAGGGGCTGGAATCGGTTGAGGATCTGCTTTTCTATCCTCCCTTCCGCTATGAAGATCGCAGCAAATTTCTGCCGATTCGACATTTTCGAGAGGGCCAAAGCGGGGCCGTACTCGCGATCGTGGCTTCAACCCGGACTCGCACGTGGCGGCGCGGATCGCAGTTGCTATTTGAGGCTGAACTGCAGGATGAAGCAGGCAACAAGCTTCTGGCGCGCTGGTACAACGCCAAATACCTGGCCAGCGAAATTGTGCCGGGCCTGCGGCTGGCGTTATTCGGGAAGGCCGAGTTTGATTTTCAAGGCGGGCGGGTGTTCCTGGCGCACCCTGATTTTGAGGTGCTACCCGAGGATGGCGACCCCGAACTGGCTCTACACATGGGCCGAATTGTGTCGGTGTATGAAGCGGTTGGCAAGATTTCGGCCAAACAGATGCGGCGCTTCGTAAGCGGAGCACTCGAGGCGGCGGTTGAGTTGCATGATGCATTGCCTCCAGAGACGCTGGAGCGTTTTCAGCTACCTGGACTTTCACAGGCCGTCACGAGGGTGCATGATCCGGCCGTGGATTCCAATCTGGAAGAGCTCAACACGAGGCGGTCTCCAGGGCATCGACGACTGATTTTTGAAGAGTTCTTTTGGTTGGAACTGGGACTGTTGCGGAAGCAGCGGGAGGTAAAGCGATCTCCTGGAATCGGCTTCCTACTCACGGCGGAGATTCGTGAAAAGGTGAAGCAGATGCTGCCCTTTAAGCCGACTGGCGCGCAACTGCGAGCGCTGAAGCAGATCTCTGGCGATATGGCGAACCCGCACCCGATGAATCGAATGCTGCAGGGGGACGTAGGGAGCGGCAAGACGCTGGTGGCGGCAGAGGCCGCAGTTATTGCCGTTGAGAATGGCTATCAGGTAGCGTTGCTTGCCCCGACAGAGATCCTGGCGACGCAGCACTTTCTATCGATGCAGAAGTTCTTCCGGCGCCTTGGTTACAACGTGGCGCTGATGGTGGGATCGCAGACAGCTCGGGAGAAAGAACAGGTCAAGAAACTGATCGCGGAGGGAATGGTGCAGATTGTTGTGGGGACGCATGCATTACTGGAAAAGAATGTGAGCTTCCAGAAGCTGGGCCTGGCGATTATCGACGAGCAACATCGCTTTGGAGTGCTGCAGCGGCTGTTTCTGAGGCAGAAAGGTTTGACACCTGATGTGCTGGTGATGACTGCGACTCCAATTCCGCGAACACTGGCGCTTACGATCTACGGGGATCTTGATGTGAGTGTCATTGACGAGATGCCGCCGGGGCGCAAGCCGATTCTTACGAAGCATGTTGCGCAAGGGGCAGCGAAGACCGTGTGGGAGTCGGTGCGTAAAGAAGTCGCCTCAGGCAGGCAAGCTTATATCGTGTATCCGCTGGTGGACGACAGTGAACATGCCCCGGATCTGAAGAGTGCGCAGAAGATGTTTGAATTGCACTCTGGAAAGATATTTCCGGAATTTCGGGTGGCACTGTTGCACGGGCAACTGGGTGCGGCGGAGAAGGACATGGTGATGCAGCAATTCAAAGAAGGCCAAGTGGATGTTCTGGTATCTACAACAGTTGTAGAAGTTGGTTTGGATGTGCCGAACGCGTCGGTGATGGTGATCGAGAATGCCGAGAAATTCGGTCTGGCTCAATTGCACCAATTGCGTGGGCGAGTTGGGCGGGGAGCGCATGCGAGCTTTTGTTATCTTGTGACTGGAAAGCTGAATGAGGTGAGCGAGCAAAGGATTCGCGCGATGGTGGCAACGGGCGATGGATTTCGGCTGGCAGAAACGGATCTTGAGATCCGCGGCCCGGGCGAGTTCTTTGGCACACGCCAGTCGGGGTTGCCGCAGTTGCGCTTTGCGCACATCATCAAGGATCGTGAGATTCTTGAAGCGGCCAGAGAAGAGGCGCGGCAATTTATCGAGAGGGAAAATGGAAGTGCCCGAATGCGCGAAGCGGTTCGCTATCTTGAGGAGAACTGGCAACGTAGATATGGATTGGGACAGGTAGGCTGAGGTAGCTATGAGAGTGATTGCAGGGGAATTTGGGCGGCGCAAATTGGAGGCGCCACGCGGAGACACGACTCGTCCCACGCCTGACCGGATGCGGGAAGCGTTATTCAGCATGCTCGCCTCGCAGATCGAGGGCGCTATTTTTACGGACTTGTATGCGGGCTCGGGCGCGGTGGGGATCGAAGCATTGAGCCGCGGTGCGGCACGGGTGGTGTTTGTCGAGACGGATCGAGATGCGCTTGAGACGCTCAAGCGCAACGTGAAGAGCCTGGGGATCGAGAGGCGCACGGAAACAATTGCGAAGCCCGTACGCAAGGCACTCGAGCGGCGGATGGACGGAATCGTGTTTGCAGACCCGCCCTATGGGGCGGAGGCCGAGTATGAGCACTGTCTGGCACGCTTCGGTGCGAATCCGCCGGCACTTTTACTGATACAGCATGACCGGCGCCTTAAGGTGCCGGAGATCAGTGGCAAACTCTCGTTGCAGCGTCAACTGAAGCAGGGAGACAACCGCGTCAGTTTCTACTTGCCTGATTTGGGAGCGGCAGGAACAGCAGGGGCCTGAACGCTGGTCGGGATCGGCTCTGCCGTGTCGAAGTCCATTGGGATTTCGATGAAGGCCAGCTGTTCCTTACCGGTCTCGCCGCCATCCGTAACTTCCAGTTTGTAGGGTCGAGGGGATACATCAAAGACGATGCGGCCTTCTTCCGTCATGGTCGGGCCTACCTTACGAATGAGGCCAAACCAACCGGGGAGGAAATCGGCTTCCTGCAATTCTGACGTTTCAATCCCTTTGTCGTCCACGAGGCGGAAAAGCGGAATTTCCGCTTCCTTCCCCGATCCATTGGTGATCGACAAACGAATCACGAGGAAACGCTTTTCGGCCATCTTGGGCTTACCGGCAGAACTCAATTGAGCTGAGTAAGTGGATTCCAACACGCTGTAGGTAAGCGTGCCAATCGCAGCCCGCTCGCCCATCTTGAATGTTTTGGCTGCCTGTTTACTCTTGTTTTCAGCCTCTGCTGCTTCTCGGGAGCAGGCAGTTTGCAGGATTGTAGTGGCGGTGGCAGCAAGCAAAAAACCCCTACGAGATTGGATCGGCAATTGA
>JBBRBI010000057.1:0-39808 GCA_038206015.1 Bryobacterales bacterium
GGCAGAAGTATGCCCAACACTGGTTGTGGTTTCACGCGTGGGGATTTCTCGCGGTGCTGGTCATTCTCATGACGCAGCGGTGGCATCCGTGGAACCCGCAGGCTTTTGGAAACCTGCCCTTTCCTATGGCCTTTAACATTGCCGCGAGTTTTGCCACGAATACGAATTGGCAGAATTACGGCGGCGAGAATACGCTGAGTTACTTCAGCCAGATGGCGGCGCTGACAGTGCAGAATTTTGTATCGGCAGCCGCCGGTATGGTGATTGTAGCGGCGCTTGCTCGGGGCCTGACCCGCAAGACAACTGCCAACATTGGAAACTTCTGGGTCGACCTGACCCGGACCACGATTTACATTCTGCTGCCGCTCTCGATTGTGCTTTCCCTGGTCCTCATGCAGCAGGGCGTAATTGACAATCTCGATGGCTACGTCAAGACGGCGAGCGCAAGCGGGCAAGTATTGCCGATGGGACCAGCCGCGTCGCAGATTGCAATTAAGCAGTTGGGCACCAACGGCGGTGGATTCTTCAATGTCAATTCTGCGCATCCCTTTGAAAACCCGACTCCGCTGTCGAACCTGTTTCAGGTGGTGTCGATCCTGCTGATTCCGGCGGCAATTTGTTACACGTTTGGACGCTTGGTTAAAGACAAACGCCAGGGCTGGGCCCTGTTGGCGGCGATGCTTGTGATCTTTGTACCGCTGCTGATCATGGCCGTCTGGAGCGAGACGATGCCGATGCCGAACCTGGAGGGTAAGGAACTTCGCTTCGGCACTGTGAATTCAGGGATCTGGGCGGCGGCAACCACGGCGGCGTCCAACGGCAGCGTCAACGCCATGCACGATTCGTTTATGCCTTTGGGACAATTTGTGACGCTGTTTCTGATGATGCTAGGCGAGGTGGTGTTTGGCGGCGTCGGGTCGGGCCTTTATGGGATGGTCATCTTTGCAATCATCGCCGTGTTCATCGCGGGACTGATGGTGGGCAGGACGCCGGAATACCTGGGTAAGAAGATCGAGACCTTTGAAATGAAGATGGCCTCAATCGCGATTCTGGTTCCGCCGTTGTGTGTGCTGATTGGTACCGCAGTGGCTGTGCAGCACCCGCAGGGCGTTGGAGGATTAGCGAACCACGGGCCGCATGGGTTCAGCGAAATCCTCTACTCATTCACGTCGATGGGCAATAACAATGGGTCATCGTTTGCGGGATACGGCGCCAACTCGGTACTGGTGAATCTGATGGGGGGCGTGATTATGCTGCTGTCGCGCTTTGGAGTCGCGATCCCGGCGATCGCTATCGCAGGAAGCCTGGGGATGAAGAAGACCGTCCCGCCGGGGCTTGGCACACTGCCAACGCATACGCCACTGTTCGTGTTTTTGCTGGCGGGCACCGTGGTGATCGTCGGCGCTCTGGCCTTCTTGCCAGCATTGGCCCTCGGTCCGGTGATTGAGCAGTTGCGGTTGCGTTAGGAGCGAATCAGATGCCTAAGAAAAATCAAAGTTTGTTTGCGAATCCGGCGATCGTGCGCGGTGCGGTGCTGGACAGCTTTCGGAAGTTGGCACCCCGGCACCAAGTGAAGAATCCAGTGATGTTTGTCGTCTACCTGAGCAGCTTCCTCACGACGGTCATAGCGGTGAAGGACGCCTCTGCCTTTAGCGCCTGGATCGCTCTGTGGCTCTGGTTTACGGTGCTATTTGGTAATTTTGCAGAGGCCATCGCTGAGGGCCGCGGCAAGGCGCAGGCCGACACGCTGCGCAAATCGCGTAAGACAGTGATGGCCAAAAAGCTGAGCGAGGCGCGCTACGGCGCGTCTTATGTGCAGGCATCCGGGGCCGACCTGGGCAAGGGCGATTTTGTGTTGGTGGAAGCTGGCGATTTTGTCCCCATGGACGGAGAGGTAATTGAAGGTGCGGCCAGTGTCGACGAGAGTGCGATCACCGGGGAAAGCGCTCCGGTGATTCGTGAGAGTGGCGGCGATCGATCGAGCGTGACCGGAGGGACTCGCGTTCTGAGCGACTGGCTGGTAGTGCGAATTACCTCGCAGCCGGGTGAGACATTTCTTGACCGGATGATCAGTCTGGTCGAGGGTGCCAAGCGGCAGAAGACACCGAACGAAATCGCCCTGACGATTCTGCTCGCGTCTCTAACCATTGTGTTCCTTTTGGCGACCGTCACTTTGCAGCCGTTCTCCGCTTTCGCTGTGAGCGAGGCGGGCAAAGGTCAGCCAGTCTCGATGACGGTACTGGTGGCTTTGTTGGTGTGTCTGATTCCGACGACAATCGGAGCGCTGCTGAGCTCAATCGGGATCGCTGGTATGGACAGGATGCTGCAGGCGAATGTGATAGCGATGTCCGGCAGAGCGGTGGAGGCGGCGGGGGATGTGGACGTGCTGCTACTGGATAAGACCGGCACGATTACTCTGGGAAATCGCCAGGCTGTTGCTTTTATTGCGGCGCCAGGAGTGTCCGATCAGGAACTGGCCGACGCAGCGCAATTGTCAAGTCTCGCTGATGAGACGCCCGAAGGGCGCAGCATCGTCGTGCTGGCCAAGGAGAAGTACGGTCTGCGTGAACGTGACTTGAGTGCACTTGGCGCGCACTTTGTCCCGTTTAGCGCCAAGACGCGTATGTCAGGCGTCGATCTGAACGGGCGGGAAGTGCGCAAGGGCAGCATCGACGCCATCACCGCGTATCTCAAGGGCGATGTGCCGGTGGAGATGAAGCGCGCGGCCGAGGACATCGCCAAGGGTGGCGGCACGCCCTTACTGGTGGCGGCTGCGGGACGGGCGATGGGCGTCGTGCAACTGAAAGACATCGTCAAGGGCGGCATCAAGGAACGCTTTGGGGAATTGCGCGCGGCTGGCATTCGCACCATCATGATCACCGGAGACAACCCGCTGACGGCAGCGGCGATTGCGGCGGAGGCTGGGGTGGACGAGTTCATGGCCGAGGCGACGCCCGAGCGCAAACTGGCGCTGATTCGGGAGAAACAAGCTGAGGGACGGCTGGTGGCGATGACCGGCGACGGGACCAACGATGCGCCAGCACTGGCGCAGGCCGATGTGGCGGTGGCGATGAACTCAGGCACGCAGGCGGCTAAGGAAGCGGGCAACCTGATCGATCTCGATTCGAACCCGACGAAACTGATTGAGATCGTCCAGATCGGAAAGCAGATGTTGATCACACGCGGCGCTCTGACGACCTTCTCGGTCGCCAATGACGTCGCCAAATATTTTGCAATTATTCCGGCTGCTTTTGCGGCAACCTATCCGGAGCTAAATGCGCTGAACGTGATGAGCTTGCGCACTCCCGAGAGCGCGATTCTTTCGGCCGTGATCTTCAATGCGCTGGTGATTGTGGCATTGATTCCGCTGGCGCTAAAAGGGATCGCCTATCGACCGATAGGCGCTGGGGCGCTGCTCCAGCGTCACATTCTCCTCTATGGCGTGGGTGGGTTGATCGTGCCTTTTGTAGGCATCAAGGCGATTGACATGATTCTGGGAATTTTATAGGGGGTCAAGAAAAGAACTGTTATGGACGGCATCTTAATTTCACTGCGCGCAATTGCGTTTTTCACGCTGCTGACCGGTTTTGTGTATCCGCTGTTGATCCTCGTCGCGGGACGGGTCGCCTTTAGCGATCAAGCTCGCGGGTCCCTGATCGAGAAGGACGGTAAGGTATTGGGCTCGGAATTGATTGGACAGAATTTTGACCAGCCGCAATACTTTCAGTCGCGGCCATCGGCGACATCGCCGAAGGGTTACAACGGCGAGGCAAGTTCGGGATCGAACTACGGACCCCTGCACCCGGATTACCTAAAGGCTGTGGCTGAGCGCAAGGCGGCGCTAGGCCCAGGGGTGCCGCTCGATCTGTTGACGGCGTCGGCATCTGGATTGGACCCACACATCAGCCCTGAAGCTGCTCGCTTTCAATCGGCGCGCGTGGCGGCGGCGCGAAGGCTGAGTGTTGGCGAGATCTCGCGGATAGTGGAGCGATATACGGAGGGTAGGCAATTTGGCGTTCTTGGCGAGGAGCGGGTGAATGTCTTGAAGCTCAACCTGGCGCTGGATGTAGTGAAATAAGGTATGAGACTGGTGAACCGAGGGCGTCTCAGCGGCCAGCGCCCGGGTGAACTGAAACCGAAAATCAGCACGGCCCCGTTGGGTTTGGACTTGTGGTTCGACGAGAAACGGCGAGCTTGGTAGAACACGATCAAGACGGGCGCGGCAAGCTGAAGATATTTTTCGGCGCAGCCCCCGGCGTCGGTAAGACCTACGCGATGCTTGAGTCGGCTCGGGCGCGCACGAGGGAAGCCGTCGACGTTGTTGTCGGTGTGATCGAAACACACGGCAGAGCGGAGACTGCGGTCTTGCTGGACGGGTTGGAAGTGCTGCCGCAGGGAGCGGAATTCGATCTTGACGCAGCGCTGGCGCGGCGACCGGATCTGATTCTCATCGATGAACTCGCCCACAGCAATGTCCGCACCTCACGGCATGTGAAGCGCTGGCAGGATGTCGAGGAGCTTCTGCAGGCTGGAATCGATGTTTACAGTACGCTCAACGTCCAACACATCGAGAGCCTGAATGACGTTGTAGCGCAGATCACCGGCGTCGTGGTGCGGGAGACGGTTCCAGACTCGGTGCTCGACCTTGCCAGCGAGATCGAACTGGTGGACCTGCCTGTCGAAGAGTTGATTGCCCGGATGCGTGCAGGCAAAATTTATATGCCCGAGCAGGCGGAGCGCGCGCTGGAACATTTTTTCCGTCCGGGCAACTTGAACGCGCTGCGGGAGATGGCGCTGCGGCGCACCGCCGAGCGCGTCGATAGCGAGATGGTGGCATTGCGCGGCCAGCACGCGAATGCGAAGACCTGGCCGGTTGTCGAGCGGTTGCTGCTTGCAATCGGACCGAGCCCCTACGCGCAGAATCTTGTGCGAGCAACCAAGCGCCTTGCGACGCAATGGGAGGCGGAGTGGTTTGTTGTTTGTGTCGAGACGAGCTGTTTCGCCGATCTTGGCAAGGACGCGCAAGAGGGGCTGCGGGCGGCGCTGAAGCTGGCGGAGAGTTTGGGTGCGGAGACGGCCACGCCCGCCGGGGAAAGTGTTGCTTCGACGGTGCTTGAGTTTGCCCGTGTGCGCAATGTCACGCGGATCGTTGTCGGCAAGGCACCGGGTTCGAAGTTGGTGGGTGCCTTGATCGAGGGCAGCGGCGAGATCTCCGTCGTAGCGATCGACGGAGGCGCGAAGTTGGAAACGAAACGTACTCCACGCGTCGAATTGCCGCCATGGCAGGAGATCGGGTTGGCTGCGCTCTGGGTGGGTGCCGCGACGGCTATCGGACTGCTGCTGCGTGATCGAATCGCGACGACGAATCTCGTGATGGTGTATTTGCTGGCGGTTGTGGCGGTGGCGATGCGGCATTCGCAGGGGGCGGCGATTTTTGCATCTGTTTTGAGCGTTTTGAGTTTCGATTTTTTTTGCGTTACTCCGTACATGACCTTTGCCGTCTCGGACGCCGAATACATACTCACCTTTGCGGTGATGCTGGCCGTGTCGCTTACGATCAGCACTTTGACCGTGAAGCTTCGCAAACAAGCAACCGTCGCAATTGAAAGGGAGAATCGAACGCAAAGCCTTTTCCGCCTGTCGCGGGGCCTCGGTGGAGCGCAGCGAATCTTCGATGCCGCCGCGACGCTGGTGCCGATCGCTGAGGGCGTGTTTCAATCGCGGGTAAATGTATTTCTGCCGGATGAAGAAGGCAAGTTGAGTTTTCGGCGGCGCGTCAAAGATAGCTATGTGCCGCCGTCGCAAGAAGAAGGTATCGCGCAATGGTGCTTCGATCATGGGCATAGCGCGGGCAAGGGCTCCGCGACCTTGCCCGGAGCGCAGACTTTGTACCAGCCTTTCCGCGTGCGCGATAAGAGCATTGCCGTATTCGCCATTGAAACGCCTCCTCCCGAGGCCGATGCCGCCGCGTTGCTGGACGCGATGCTCAAGCAGACCGCGCTGGCGATGGAGCGATTGGCGGCGCTGGAGAATGCACGCCAATCCGCCCTCGATACCGAAAGCGAGCGCTTGCGCAATTCGCTGTTGAGCGCTGTCTCGCATGACTTGCGGACGCCGTTGACGAGCATTGCCGGGGCTGCCTCGACGTTGATCGAACAGGAAGAACGATTGCCGCCGGAGAAGCGCCGGGAATTGCTGCACGCCATCGAAGAGGAGTCAGGCCGACTGAACCGGCTTGTCACTAACCTTTTGGAGATGACGCGGCTTGAGGACGGGAGGGTGCGCATTCGACGGGATCTGTGTTCGA
This sequence comes from Bryobacterales bacterium, assembly GCA_038206015.1. Taxonomy (GTDB): domain Bacteria; phylum Acidobacteriota; class Terriglobia; order Bryobacterales; family Bryobacteraceae; genus Bryobacter. The sequence continues at coordinate 6,308 of JBBRBI010000057.1, forward strand.
TTGAAGAAATCGTGGCCAGCACGCTCGATTCGCTGGAAGCGATGACGGTGGGGCGCGCGATCCTCAGCCATGTGGAAACGGACCTGCCCGAATTGGAAGGCGACCCGCAGTTGCTGTCACAGGCATTGCAGAATCTGATTGAGAACGCCGTAAAGTTCAGCCCGGCAGGCACTCCGATCGAGATCAAGGCCGCGCGTGCGGGCGATGCGATTCGCTTGGAAGTGTTGGATCGAGGGCCGGGGCTTGCGTCGGGCGAAGACGCAAAGGTGTTTGAGAAATTCTATCGCGGGGTAGAGACCTCAACAAGCCGGGGCGTCGGGCTGGGACTTGCCATTGTGAAGTCAATTGCCGAAGCGCATGGGGGAAAGTCCAGCGCGGCCAGTCGCATTGGCGGCGGTGCGGTATTTAAGATGCTCCTGCCGGTGAAGATGCGATGACAACTGCGCCGCTGATTCTCATAGTCGAGGACGACCCAAAGATTCTGACAGTGTTAGTGGCATCCCTGGAGGCCGAAGGGTATCGGTTGGATCTTGCTGGGAATCTACGCGAAGCATTGGTGCAGGCCCAGGCGCGGCCACCGGAGCTGGTGCTGTTGGACCTAGGGTTGCCGGACGGGGACGGATTGACGCTAATTCCGCAGTTGCGGGAATTTAGCCGTGCGCCGATTCTCGTTTTGAGCGCGCGCGGCAGGGAGGTTGACAAGATTACGGCGCTCGATTTAGGAGCCGATGATTTTGTTGCCAAGCCGTTCTCAGCCGGGGAATTGCACGCGCGGATTCGTGCCGGACTGCGCCGAGTGAGACCGATGGCGATTGTGGTTAGGTTTGGCGATGTCTCCGTGGATTTTGAAAGCCGAAGCGTGCGAAGATCCGGCGACGAAGTACATCTGACGCCGACGGAGTTTAAGCTGCTTAGCACCTTGATTGAGAACCCCGGCAAGGTTTTGACTCAACGTTTCCTGCTGAACGCGGTATGGGGGCCGCAAAATTTGGATCAGGCGCAATACTTGAGGGTCTACATGACCCAGTTACGCCGAAAGTTGGAAAAGAATCCGGCTCGGCCCGCCTATCTTCGGACCGAGACCGGCGTTGGGTATCGATTCGCGGCAGAATTCATCGAATTACAAAAGACTCTATCGTATCCTGATAGTATATGAATTTTGCTTTTCGGATTTTGTTTGGATTCGCAATGGCTTCGTTGCTCGCCTTTGGGCAGAGCGAAGTTGGCGGTGCCGCTTTGAATGGAACAGTGCTTGACCCGTCGGGTGCAACGGTGGCTCAGGCCAAGGTCACTGCGAAGAACCCGAGCACGGGATTGATCCGGGTGACGCAGAGTTCTGATGGTGGCGTGTATACTTTCGTGCGCCTGCCCGTTGGCGTCTACGATGTCAGCGTCGAGAAGGCCGGTTTCAAGTCCTACAAGAAGGCCGGTGTCGCCTTGACCGTGGGGGCTGTGGTGACCCTCGATGCAACGCTTGAAATTGGTGCTGTAACCGAGACGACTACCGTGACTGCCGACACGCCCCTAGTTGAGACCTCTCGTGTGTCGACTGCGACGACAGTAACAGAAAAGGCCGTGCGCGACCTTCCCATCAATGGCCGTAACTTCCTCGACTTTACTGTCCTGACTCCTGGCGTTGTGCGCGATCAGACGCGCGGCGGCGACTTGAGTTTTGGTGGCCAGCGTGGCACATCCAACAGCGTGTTGGTGGATGGTGGAGATTCCAATAATCTATTCTTCGGGCAGAGCAGCGGACGAGCTGGTGGTGGACGCAATCCGTATACCTTCTCGCAGGACGCCGTTCAGGAATTTCAGGTAAACACGTCGGGCTACGCGCCTGAAATCGGACGCGCCGGCGGTGGCGTCATCAACATGGTGACCAAGGCCGGGAGCAATAATTTTCACGGCACTGGTTTCTGGTTCTTTCGAGATCGCGAACTGAATGCAAACTCGCCAATCAACAAGGCGCGAGGTATCGGTCGCCAGCCTTATCACTTCAATCAATTCGGTGGAAATATCGGTGGGCCGATCAAGAAGGACAAGCTATTCTTTTTCTTCAATTATGATGGCCAGCGCAATACGAATCCGAACCCCGTATTCTTCCCCGTGGCTCCGCTGACGGATCCAGATTCGCAGAAGGCTGTGGCAGAGTTGACTCCCTACCTGAAGCCCTATGTGAATGGGCAGCGGAATAACATTTACACCGGTCGTGTGGACTACAACATTTCCAATACTCAGCAACTGAACGTGCGCTACAACCTGCATCGCTTTCAGGGTACGAATTTTGAGAACTCCGGCGCGCAGTCTGCTGCCGAGCACACCGGAAATTCGAATATTTCCTCCGACAATCTGGCCGTTGGATACAACAAGACCTTTGGCTCAACTACGATCTGGGATTCGCGCTTCATCTATTTGCGCGATGACGAACCAGGTGTGGCGAACAGCGATAAACCGGAGGCGGTGATCCGCCAGAGCGGAACGAACATGTTGACGATCGGGCGCAATAGCTTCTCCCCGCGCTATACCAACTCAAAGAAGTACAACATCATCAACACTCTGTCATCGATTGTTGAAAAGCACACGCTGAAGATTGGCGGCGACATGAATTTTGAGCGCATCGCGAATTACTTCCCGGGGAATTTCAGCGGCAGCTACACCTTTGACACACTGGCTGATTTTGCGAATCGTAAGTCATCGGCCTTCACGCAGGGTTTTGCCGGAGCAGGAACGAAGGGTGCTTTGACTGCTCCGAACGCGGATGAGTTGGGGCTCTTCTTTCAGGATTCCTGGCGCCTCACAGATCGGTTGACGATGACATACGGCGTACGCTATGACCTGTTCAAGTTGGCATCGAATGACTTTGTAAACCCGGACCCGAGCCTGGCTGCATTGGGCTTGCATACCGATAAGGTGCCCTTTAACAAGGACAACATCCTGGGGCGAATGGGCGTGGCCTATCGCGTGGACAAGACGGGTAAGGCCGTGATTCGCGCGGGCTTTGGAATGTTTGCACAGCGGACGCCAGCGATAGCGTACGGCACTGCGCACTCGCAGAACGGCATCCAGGTACAAACCTATACGCTGCGCTCAAGCGTTCCTTCGCAGGCAGCACTTGTGCCGGTGTATCCCGCGATTCTGAGCGCACCTCCCGCGCTGGCGCGGACGCCGGACATCTTTGTGATGGACCCGACATTCCGCACAGCGCAGACCTATCAGTGGAACTTCAACTACGAGCGTCAGTTATCTCGCGACTTCGCGATGACGCTGGGTTATCTTGGCGTGAAGGGCTTGCATCTGTCTCGCAGCCGCGACATCAACCTGTTCCCTGCTCAGTTAGTAAACGCGACGGTCTCGACAACGGGCGCGTTGATTCCCTACCAGGCACGTGCGAGCTCGGCGCGCCCATACACGAAATTTGGCCGCATTACGGTGTTCGAGAGCGGCGCGGATTCGTCCTATCATGGCGGATTTGTGCAATTCAGCAAACGCTATGCAAAGAACTTTCAGTTGCAGACCAGCTATACCTACTCAAAAGTGATCGACAGTCGGCCGGATGCGACCAGTGTGGTTGTTGGCGGTGGCGACGACGGGAAGGTGGCGCAGGATACCTTGAATCCGAACGGCGAACGTGCCCTGGGCGACACCAACATCAAGCACCGTTTTGTCGGCTCAGGTGTCTGGGATATCGCCTATTTCAATCGTTTGACGGGAGTGGGTAAGTACATCCTGAGCGGCTGGCAGTTGTCGCTGATTTACCAGGGGCAGAGCGGTAGGCCCTTCAATGCGGGCGCACCGAGTGACCTGAATAACGACGGCAATTCGCGTAATGATCGGGCGCCGGGTTATGGTCGCAATACAATCATCGGACCGAGTTTTTCAAGTCTCGATCTGCGGGTGTCCAAGGACATTCCGTTATTCCGAGAGCGCGTAAAGATGCGGCTGATGGGTGAGGCGTTCAACTCGTTGAACCGCGCGAACTTCTCGGGTCTGCAAACGACACCATATAGCTTCAATTCGGCGACTCGCGTGCTCACCCCGCAGGCGAACTTCCTGAACAATACGGCGGCCTTCGAGCCGCGGATCATGCAGATTGCCGCTAGAATCACGTTCTAGGATGCTTCACAATCTGACAAAACGGCGGCTGGCAACAGCCGCCGTTTTAATTTTCAATTTGACTGTGCTTTCAGCACAGAAACCCGACGCTACTTTCTTTGAGAGCAAGATTAGGCCGGTGCTTGCAACCAAGTGCTACCGTTGTCACGCCGCCAGCCTCAAAGCCCCGATGGGCGGGCTGATTCTTGACACCAAGGCCGGGCTGGCCAAGGCCGTCGTACCTGGCAAGCCGGCAGAAAGCCGCTTGTTGGCCGCAATTCTTTACAAAGACACGCGAGTGCAAATGCCCCCGACGGGCAAGCTGCCCGACGCCGTGATCGCCGATTTTGAACAGTGGATCGCGGCTGGAGCGACCGATCCGCGCGTCGACCAACCGATGGTCAGTCAGGCGGCTGGGCCGTTGAAGGGGATGGCCGTCGAGGAGGGGCGAAAGTGGTGGGCTTTTCAACCGCTGCGCGAACTGCGGCCCAATGCGAGTATCGATTCCTTTGTGCAAGAAAAACTCCTGGAGAAGAGCCTGACGGCGTCGCCGCTTGCTGATTCGAGGACGCTGGTGCGGCGTGCATACATCGACCTGATTGGCATGAAGCCGACCTTTGAAGAGGTGGAGGCCTTTGCCGCTGACAGGTCCCCCGATGCCTACCCGAAGCTGATTGATAAGCTGCTGGCCTCAGAACACTACGGCGAACAATGGGGCCGTCACTGGCTGGACGTCGCGCGCTATGCCGAGGACAATCCGACAACGGAGGCGACCAATCCTTCCTATCCCTTCGCCTGGCGTTATCGCGATTGGGTGATCGAGGCAATCAACAAAGACGTCCCTTATGATCGCTTCATCAAGCTGCAACTGGCGGCTGATCAGGTGCCGGACGTCACACGCGAAGACTTGCGGGCCCTGGGCTACCTAGGTGCCGCTCCTGTCTATCACAAGGACCGCCGACTTTCTAAAGACGTCATCTCGACCTTTCTATCCGACGATTGGGACGAACGAGTTGATGCCGTGTCGCGTGGACTTCTCGGCATGACAGTAGCCTGCGCTCGTTGTCATGACCACAAATTCGATCCGATACCGACCAAGGATTATTACGGGTTGGCGAGCGTATTTGCCTCAACCATGGCGGCGGAGCGGCCACTGTTTGCAGTTGACCCCAAGGTCGAAGCGCGATTCATGTGGGTGCAAAATCGCCTTTTTGAACTTGCCTACTCTGTGAGCCTGCTGACGGGTGAGGCCAGCACTGTGGTTGGGGCTGAGGCCCGCGTAGCGAAATGGAAAGTGGAGATTCAGGGGCTCAAGACGGAGATGGAAACTTTGCGCGTTTCCGATCCACAGTTGGTGGCCCGCCTGGACAAGTATTGGATGACACCGGAGCAGCGAAAGGCTGCCGCTGCGGGCCGACGTCGTCCTACGGGCTCCAACGAGCCGTTCATGAACGTCGTCTACGACGCGGCGCAATATGTCGATGGCTCAGACGAAAACTACACCTGGATCGAGTACAAGCCAGGGGAGCCACGAGATCTGCCGGTGTTTCTGCACGGTAACGCAGCGACGCCAGGCGAGCCTACGTCGCGCCATTTTTTGAGCGTGCTGGCTAAAGGTGACAGTGCTTTTCGCAATGGCTCAGGCAGGCTGGAGTTTGCCGAGAGGATCTTTAGCGACTCCTCGCCCTTGGCGGCGCGGGTGATCGTGAATCGCGTCTGGGGCTGGCACTTTGGCAAGCCGCTGGTGGCGACGGCCAGTGACTTTGGCGTGCAGGGCGACAAGCCCACTCATCCGGAATTGCTCGATCATCTGGCGGCTAGCTTTATCGCGCATGGCTGGTCATTGAAGTGGCTGCATCGCGAGATTATGGCGAGCGATGCCTACAGGCAAGCGAGTCGTCCCCGTGCAGATGCGAACAAAGTGGACCCGACAAATCAGTATCTATGGCGAATGAATCCGCGGCGCATGGACATAGAGGCTTATCGCGATTCGTTGCTGCGCGCCGCCGGGCGGCTGAGCGAGCGCACCTATGGACTGTCTGAGGATTTGGATGGCGACACGAATACGCGCCGCACGATCTACGGACGCATTAGCAGGGGCCGCGTGAACAATCTGTTGCAGCTCTATGATTTCCCTGATGCCATGCAGAGTAGCCCTGGGCGAGACCTCACAACTTCACCGCTGCAACAACTGTTTGTGATGAATTCTGCCTTTATCCAACAACAGGCTATGGCTGTGACAAAGCTGGTGGAGACCGAGGTGGACCAGAAAGCGAAAATCGATGCGCTCTACCGTAGGATTTTGTCGCGCAACGCGAGCCCGCAGGAAGTTGACCTGGCGCTCAGCTATCTGGCAAACGGCAAGCTGCAGGATTACGCGCAGGTACTGTTATCGACGAATGAGGAGATCTTTTGGCCATGATCGAGAATTTTTCGCGGCGTAAGTTGATTCAGTCGATGTGCGGTGGGCTGGGCTCTGTTGGACTTGCCGGGCTTCTGGCGGATCAACAATTGGGCGCGGCTCCACTCGGCCACTACACTGGACCTAAGTTGCCCGCCAAGGCCAAGCACGTCATCTTTTTGTTCATGGCCGGTGGGCCCTCCCAACTCGATATGTTTGACCCTAAGCCGCTGCTGAAGAAGTACGAGGGACAGCGACCGGATTCTGTCAACTTGCGCACAGAGCGCCAGACCGGCGGCTTGATGCCCTCACCTTTTGAATTCAAAAAGTATGGGCGCGGCGGAGTTGAAGTGAGCGAGCTATTGCCGAAGCTAGCATCGGTCATCGATGAGATTTGTGTCGTGCGGTCGATGTACACTTTCAACCCGACACACACCCCGGCACGGAGCTTGATCCATACGGGCAGCATTCTCGCGAACCGACCGTCGCTGGGTGCCTGGACCTCTTACGGATTGGGATCTGAGAACGAGAATCTTCCCGGCTTTGTTGTGCTGACGCCGGGCGGTGGCGGTGGATCGCTTTGGCGTGCGGGCTTCCTGCCAGCCGAGCACCAGGGCACGTCTTTCAACGACGCCGAAATCGTGCCGGAGAAGATGATTGCCGATCTACAGAACAAGAGGCTGGATGCGCGCTCGCAACGTCGTCAACTGGACGCGCTGCAGGCTCTGAACCACATGCACAGCGACTCCTTTGGCCCTGATCCCTATTTGGAGGGCCGCATCCAGTCCATGGAGAAAGCCTACCGGATGCAGTCCGAGGCACTGGATGTATTCGATATTCGCAAGGAGCCAACGGGCGTTCGTGAGGAGTACGGCAGTACACCGTTCGCCAATGGATGCCTGATGGCGAGACGTCTGGTTGAGAAGGGCGTCCGCTATGTGCACGTCTACTTTGGCGCGGGTCAGGTGTGGGACGACCACACAGAAATCAACAAGAACCTGAAGAAGCGTTGCCCGGATCTAGACCAAGCGGCCGCCGCCTTGATCACCGATCTCAAGCGGCGTGGTTTGCTCGACGAGACCCTCGTCGTGTGGGGCGGGGAATTTGGCCGCACGCCGGTATCGGAGAGTGGCACTGGCCGCGATCACAACCCCTACGGCTTCACGATGTGGATGGCGGGCGGCGGCGTCAAGGGCGGGATGGCTTACGGGATGACCGACGACTTTGGCTTCAAGGCTGTCGAAAACCGCGTGTCCATCCACGATCTCCATGCGACGATTTTGCATCAGATGGGGGTGGATCATACACGCCTGACCTACCGTTATGCTGGCCGTGATTTTCGATTGACCGACGTCTTTGGTGATGTCGTGAAGGACATTCTTGCATGAAGCTTGCGCTTCTTTTAATGGCTGGTACTTTGAGCGCCGCTGAGCCTCGCCCTGGGCATTCTGTACACGGCGAAGTATTCGATACCGGCCCGCGTTCCAAGCCAGTTTGGATGCCGGAAATCGGCGTCGCCCATTTTCCGATTACGCACAAGAAGGCTGAGACGCAGAAGTGGTTCGATCAGGGCAACGCCTTGCTGCATTCGTTTTGGGAATATGAGGCGGAGCGCAGCTTTCGCTGGTGCGCCAAGCTGGAGCCCGACAACGCCATGTGTTACTGGGGTCTGGCGCGTGCCGCAGGGGATGAGCGCAGCAAGGGTTTCCTGAAAGAGGCTGTGAAGCGCAAGGCCAGCGTGACGGAGCGTGAGCGGCTCTACATTGAGGCGACCGAGGCGCTTGAGAACAGCGACAGATTGCGCGATCGTGGCGACGATTATCGAAATCGCGAGAAGGCCTACAAAAAGGTTCTTGAAACAATTTGTCTGAAGTATCCCGATGACATGGAAGCCCGGCTTCTGTTGGTGCTAACGAACATGGGCGACTCTCGTTACGGAACTGAAATGATGTTGCGCGAGGTGGAGGCAAAGCTGCCGAATCATCCGGGCGTGCACCACTATCGCATCCACAACTGGAATTATCATGAGCCGGAGCAGGCCCTGCGCAGTGCCGACAAATTGGGAACCATCGCGCCCAACGTCGGTCACGCCCTGCATATGCCGGGTCACATCTACGCAACTGTGGGAATGTGGAATGCGGCTGCCTTCGCCATGGATGCTGCGACGCGCACCGAGGTGCGGCACATGCATGAGCGCCAGGTGTTTCCCTTCAACTACTGGAACTGGGGTCACAACCGCGCCTACCTTGCCTACATCCAGGAGCAGTTGGGTTTGCCGGAACTCGCCATTGCCGGAGCGCGGGATTTGATCGATGCGCCTCAGGACCCAAAGCTGAACGGGGCGCTTCCCTATAGTCCACACTCGCAAGGCATTCTGGCGATGGCGCGCGTGTTGGTGAAGTATGAGCGTTGGAAGGAGTTGCTGGATACTCGGACGATTCCCTGGCGCGACGGGTCCGCCGATCAGTCCTTGAAAGCCTATGTTGAGGCGCGTGCGCAGTTTGGTCTCGGCGATTTGGACTCGGCCGAAAAGGCAATGGCCGAGCTCGAGAAGTTTGCCAAGGACAAGAGCGTCGAGCGTAATTTTGCTGTGATGTCGGTTGAGCTTAAGGCTCGCCTGGCCCTGGCAAAAGGCGAGACCTTGCTTGGCCTGGGGCTGCTGACCGAAGCAGCCGACAAGCAGTTTGAATTGCAGAAGAGCGACAACGACCCGCCCCATTACCCCGAAGTGCTTTACAACAGTCTGGGCAATGCGTATCTCGCAGTGGGAAGCAAGGACCTGGCGACCGCTGCGTTTGAGAAGGCACTGAAGCTGACGCGCAATGATCGTTTCGCGCTGGCTGGATTGGAGAAGGCAGGCAAGCCGACCGTCGTCAAGTTGCCTGCGCCTCAGAAGCCCTACTCAATAGCAGGGCTTGATAAGTACGGGCCGAAAGAATGGGCACCGATCGATGCGCCGGGCCTGGATGCGATCGACGTTGATGGCAAGCGAGTCCTGCTGAGCGAGATGGCCGGAAAGAACGTCGTGCTGGTGTTTTACCTCGGACGCGAGTGCCCGCATTGCCTGAAGCAACTTCGCGATCTGAAGGCGAAGAATGAAGACTGGAAGCGGCTGAACACGGTGCTTCTGGCGGTGAGCGGCAATAGCGCGGAGCAGAACAAGGCCCTGCTGGGCGATGCGGCCTATCAAGGGATTCGCTTCCTCGGCGATGCCGATCATGCGAACGCCAAGAGGTTTCTGGCCTTCGATGACTTTGAAGACATTGAGCTGCACGCCACGCTGCTCATCGACGCAAAGGGCAAGATGCGGTGGGGTCGAGTGGGTGGGGAGCCATTTGAAGATATGGCGTTTTTGGTGAAGCAGGTTGAGGGGCTGAAGTAGGGGCTAACGGTCAATCACCCCAATCTCTAGCGGCATTATGGTATTCTCCCGGTAGAGGTTCAATTTTGCAGGCGGCAGCTCTACAAAAACGCAGTCACGGCGAGTCGTTGTTGAACTCGATTGGTAATACGCCGCTGTTGCGCTTGCCTGCGATTTCTGCGGCCTATCCCGGTGTCGAGATTCTCGCCAAAGCAGAGTTTCTCAACCCAGGCGGCAGTGTAAAGGACCGTCCTGGCCTGAACATGATTCGCGATGGCGAGCGCACAGGCAAACTGACTCAGGGGCGTACGATTCTCGATGCAACCAGCGGCAATACCGGTATCGCTTACGCGATGATCGGGGCGGCGTTGGGCTACAAGGTGCGTTTGTGCTTGCCTCAGAATGCCAGTCCTGAGCGCAAGCAGATTCTCAAGGCCTTCGGCGCAGACCTGATTTTGACCGACCCCGGTGCTGGTTCCGACGGCGCGATCATCGAGTGTCGCAAGGTGTATGAGAGCGACCCGGATCGCTACTTCTACCCCGACCAGTACAATAACCCTGCTAATTGGAAGGCCCATTTTGACACCACAGGCGTTGAGATTCTCAACCAGACCAGCCACGGCCTCACTCACTTTGTAGCGATGCTTGGCACCAGCGGCACCTTTACCGGTACCGCCCGCCGGCTGAAGAGGGACTTGCCCACTGTAACTTGTGTCTCAGCGCAGCCCGACCAGGGCTTCCATGGCATTGAGGGCACCAAGCACATGCCCGCCGCGATTATCCCCGGCATCTATGACGAGAAACTTGCGGACGACAACCTGTGGATTTCGACTGAAGCCTCCTACGCCATGACCAAGCGGATGGCCCGCGACGAGGGTCTGCTGGTGGGGATTTCCGCCGGGGCAAATGTTGTCGCTGCAACGCAACTGGCCCAGCGCCTGGTGGACAATGGGGAAAGTGGCACGATCGTCACGATCCTGTGCGATGGCGCGGCTAAGTATCTAAGCGAACCCTTTTGGCATGATTGAAATTTCCCCCGAGGCGTGGGACCTGATGGTGAACCACGCGCAAAAATGTTATCCCAACGAATGCTGCGGCATTCTGATTGGCCCCGAAAGCGGTGGCAAACGCCTCGCTACTATCGCTGTTGCCTGTCGTAACGCCTACGAGGGCGAACAGAAGGACCGCTTCCTGATCGACCCAAGAGATCAGATCGCCGCAGAACGCCAAAGCCGTGAGCTTGGCGCGGGCGTGCTGGGATTTTTTCACTCGCACCCCGATGAGGGTGCATATTTTTCGCAAACTGATTTGAAGAACCACTGGCCGTTCTACTCAAACGTAGTGATGAGCGTGCGTGCAGGCATCTTTGCCGACGCCAAATGCTATCGCATCGATGTAGACCAGACCGCTAGTGAAGAAGAGGAGTTGTCATGGCCAAAATCTTGATCCCGACGCCGTTACGGCAGTTTACCGGAGGCGCGGACACAGTCATTGCCACCGGGGCAACCGTTGGGGATTTGATGGGCGCGCTGCTCGCAGCACATCCCGACCTGAAGAAGAATTTGTACAACGATGAGGGCAAGCTGCGCAGCTTCGTCAACATCTACGTCAACGATGAGGACATTCGCTATTTGGCTAAGGAGGCCAGCGCCGTGGCTGATGGCGACACTGTTTCGATCATCCCCAGCATTGCCGGAGGGCGCTAAGTTATGGCGACGACCTTGACGAACGACGAGATCGGTCGCTATTCGCGGCACCTGATCCTGCCGGAAGTCGGCATGGAAGGGCAAATCAAGCTCAAGGATGCCAAAGTGCTGCTGGTGGGTACTGGCGGCCTGGGAGCACCAATGGCGCTCTACCTGGCGGCGGCTGGCGTGGGCACGATCGGACTGGTGGACTTTGACGTCGTCGATGTCTCCAATCTCCAGCGCCAGGTTATTCATGGCTCCAAGGACGTCGGTAAGAAAAAGATCGATTCTGCTGCTGAAAGCATGCTCGATATCAATCCGAACCTGAAGATCGTGAAGCACGAAGTGGCACTTACAAGTGAGAATGCACTCGAGATCGTCAAGCAATATGACCTTGTTGCCGACGGCACGGATAACTTCCCTACGCGCTATCTCGTCAACGATGCCTGCGTGTTATTGAATAAGCCAAATGTGTACGGATCGATCTTTCGCTTTGAAGGGCAGGCATCCGTGTTTGCTACAGACGATGGCCCATGTTACCGGTGCTTGTATCCAGAGCCACCGCCTCCTGGCCTCGTGCCTAGTTGCGCTGAGGGTGGAGTACTAGGGATCTTACCCGGAGTAGTAGGGTTGATACAGGCGACGGAAGTCGTGAAGATCATCCTCGGCAAGGGCGAGACATTGAAGGGCCGCCTTTTGTTATATGACGCCCTGAATATGAAATTCAGGGAATTGAAACTTAGGCGCAACCCCGACTGCCCCTCTGGAAAGTGTACAGTAGTAAGCGAGCTGATTGATTATCAGCATTTCTGCGGGGTAACTGATGCCCCCCCGGAACCTGCCTTGTCCTCGTCTGATTTGGAACCTAAGCAAGTAAAGACGATGATCGACTCAGGTGAAGACTTTATTTTGGTCGATGTTCGGGAGCCTCACGAGCAGCAAATCGCCTCAATTTCGAAAGCAATCCTAATACCTTTGGGACAACTGCCGAATAGATTGAGTGAGCTTCCTAAAGACGCAAAGATCGTATGTTCCTGCAAGAGCGGGATGCGTAGCGCGAAAGCTGTTGAGTTGTTGAAACTTAATGGTTATACGCGGGTTCAAAATATGAAGGGAGGGATTCTAGCCTGGAGTGATCAAGTTGACCCTACTGTCGCAAAGTACTAGATTCCACGGCACGGCTCTAATGGTCGTGTCGGGAATGCTGATGCTTGGCGCATTGGGGACGCTAAAGTCCGAGGTTCAAGATCCCGTCTTCTTTAACTACAAGCCCTTGCCCGGCTGGCCGGCGGCTTCCTGGGATGTTGGTAACGATCAGTTCCGTGCAAGCTTTCGACAAGAGAGCGACGGTACCTTCCATTGGGTGAATCTGGCGGATTCCAGCGGTAAATCCTTATTCGAAGCTCAGACCGTAAATCCCAGTAGCCCGATCAATCTACGAATCGATAATACATTTTTCGATGCCAGGACTCCATTGAAGCTGGTCAGCCAGCGGGGCTATGAAGCGCGCAATGGCGGCCGGGCCTGGGTGATCGTGTTTCACGATCTGGCCGACCAGTACGAAATTGAATTGCATCTTCGCATCCACCCCGGCCACCCTGTGCTTCGCCAGATGGTGAAAGTGCAAAACTTACGCGGCACGCGAATCTACCTGCGATCCGATAATATTCTGCCTTATTCGGTCGAACTAGAAGAGACGGACTACAAGGTCTTCCGGGTTAATCAGTGGAGTACCTTAAACGCTGGGCGGAATTTTGAGACTGTTTCGACGACACTGTCGCAACGATTACAGAAGGTGACAATGATCACCGGGGCGGGTGGTGCGCAATGTGCTTGGCTAGCAGTTCTCAAAAAAGATAATGTGGGTATGCTGGCGGGCTGGGAATTTGATGGCCGAGCCGACGTTACGGTGGAGCGTAAAGACGCCAGCTTGGACCTGTCCGTGAACTTGAGTGGACTAATGCATCCAGTGGAGCCTCAGGAATGGTACGAGGCTCCGGCGGCTTTTGCCGGTGTCTTCACGGGGGACTGGGATGAGGCTGGGTATCGCACGCAACGCTACGCTGAGGCGGCTTTGGCGCCCATAGTGGCCGATGAGAAATTCCCGTACATCGCATGGGACAGTTGGGGCTACGGCGAGGATATCGACGAAGTAAAGATGCGACGTGAAGCGGATCTGGCAGCAGCGCGTGGTGTCGAATTGTTTGTGCTGGATCTCGGATGGGCCAAGCAGATGGGCGATTGGGAGGCTGATCCGAAGAAGTTCCCCAGCGGCATGCGTGCCTTTTCAGACTACGTGCACCGCAAGGGCATGAAGTTTGGTTTGCATTTTGTAATTAGCGAGGCGATGGCTGGTTCGCAGGTGCTGAAAGATCATCCCGACTGGGCCTGTTCCACAAATTACAACTATCATGGGGCGGTATCGCTGGCCCTGGGGCACCAACCGGTACAGGACTGGGTGATCGCCCAGGGCGTTCGGTTGATCCAGGATTACAATGTCGATTGGATCCTGCAGGATGGACAGACGATGGTCAAGCAGTGCACCAATAAGAATCTGAGCTACGACTATCGCGATTGGAACTTTGCCGGCGACTATGGGCTGAACCGGATTCTGAAAGAAATTCAGGCACAAGCGCCGAATGCATTGTGGGAAAACTGCGCCAATGGTGGCAACATGATGACTTTTCGGATGGTGCGTAACTACGTCACTTCAATCACGAACGATGCCTCGGGGTCGTTGGGGGCAAGACAAGGCCTGTATGGAGCCAGTTTCCCGTTCTCGCCACGTTATACAGATCGTTATATGGGCATAGGGCCGATCAACAGCTACAACACACGCAGTTTCATGTTTGGTGGCCCGTGGATCTTGATGAATAAGTTGATCGATCTGACAGCCCAGGATCTGGACTTCTTACAGAGCGAGATTGAGACCTACAAGGTGATGCGGCAATCGATTCGGGACGGTAAGGTTTCTCATCTGACGCTGCGACCGGCGAACGGTCGGACGGACGCGATCGAGAGTTATAACCCTGTCCTCGATGAAGCGATCGTTGTTGTGGTCCGCGATGACGCTGCATTAAATCGGTATACATTGCGTTTCCGGGACTTGGTGCCGACACAAACCTATAAGGTCAGCTTTGAGACCGATACGCGCATCCTGACAATGACCGGTGCCCAGCTGATGCTGACCGGCGTCAATGTTAATCTTCCAGACAGTGAGTCTGGAGAAATTGTCTACGCCCGCCCACTGGTCCAATAGTCGGCTGGCCCTGACGCTTGTCTTTGGTATTTCTCTATTTATCTGTCAGAGCCCCTACGGTCTTGCCCTTGCCTCACTGGATCCAATAGCCGGTATTCCGGCGCAGGACGAGGCCCTCTACGCGCACGGCATTGCGCGAATGGCGCAGGGTGAGGATTGGCTGACTCCGCGATTTCTCGGTCGCCCGCTGCTGGTGAAGCCACCATTGCTCGCCTGGCTCTCCGCATTTTCACTACGGATGTTTGGAAGCCATCTCTGGGCGCTGCGATTGCCAAGTGCGATGGCGGCGGCAGGCGTCCTGCTCCTGGTATACCGGGCGACCGGCCCGGTGGGTTGGTTGTTACTGGAAACCTGTGCATTGTGGCGCGAGCGGGTCGGCCTGGCGATGATGGACGATTTATTGACGCTGCTGTACATGGCTGCGGTCGGCTGGCTTGCGCGTGATCGAAAGCTGGAGGGGCGGGGGGCGGCGTGGGTGTTTGGCGCGCTGGTTGGGGCCGCCGTCATGACGAAGTGGTTCGCAGGCTTTTTGCCGTTCGCGATGCTATTGTGGGCCCGCCCGCCGTGGCGGCGCTGGCTAGAGGTGGTTGCAGCTGCGGCAATCATAGCGGCCCCCTGGCATGCTTATCAATTGGTGATGAATCGTGACTGGTTCCTGGCGGAGTACCTGGGGGTCGAACTGCTTGGCTATGCGTTCAATGCGCCGATACAGGCCAGTCACGAAGGGCATTTGGCTTATTATGCAGTGCGGACGCTTTACTTCTTGCCGCTGGCTGCGCCCTTGCTGATGCGCCGCTGGAACGTCGCCTGGCTGGTCTGGTGCTGCATCGTTGTCTGCGGAATTCTCGCCTATAGCTATCAGAATGCGACCTATCTGGTGCCGCTGGCACCGGCCTTATTGTTGTGCCATCGCGGCTGGATCCACTGGGGCTTTGTCCCCCTGGCAATATTAGGCTGGCTGTGGCTGGTGCCACCAGGCGGGCCTCCGAACGAGCAAGCGCCGATAGACAATCGCTATGCCGGGCGCGAGGTCCTACATCTGGATCCCGACGATCAGTTGCGCACCTCCCTTAGTCCAGGTGCGACTGTGCGCTACGTCTTCCTGATGGCTCACTTGCCGCCAAACGGCCCGCTCGATTTTGAGCGGCTGGGTGTCGCTAAGCCTGTCGACGAATTCCTGGCTGCGCCCGACGCGAAAGTGGACGCGGTGCTGGCTTCCAATCTAGGCGCCCTGCGACGCTTGATCGAGCAGAGCCCGCAACGCGATTTTGTCCTGCCGAGAAAAGTATGGGCGGCGCTGGAAATGACCTCATCTCATGAGCTGATTCGCGAAGGCAAGGTATGGCTCAAGAGTCGGGTGCCACAACCGGGCCCACGGCCGAATCAGTTCGGTTTGCTCGACGGTCCTGGCTTTGCGAAGTGATTTACCGGGCCGCTGCCTCGCCCAAGGCCGGGGTTGGTGGCGATCGCTTCGTGTATCCAGCGCTTAGCAGTGCCGACGGCTTCTTCAAGCGACTCTCCTGTTGCCAACAAGGCCGTGATCGCGGCAGAGTAGCTGCAGCCAGTGCCGTGTGTATGACGGGTCTCGATTCGGGTCGCGGTGTATTCGCGTGTGCCACCGTGCCAATGGAGTAGATCGACGGCGTCACCTGACAGATGCCCACCCTTCAACAGGACAGCACCCGCACCAAGCTCTAGAATCGCCGCAGCGGCCTCGCGCATCTCGTCCAGCGTTCGCACCGGTCGACCCGTTATGGCCGCAGCTTCGTGCAAATTTGGGGTCACAAGCGCGCAAGCCGGCAGCAGCAACTGGATCAGCTTATCCTGGGCGTCGCGCGTCATTAGAGGCGCACCGTGCTTGGAAACCATGACTGGGTCGAGTATCAGAGGAAAGTGGAAATCAACCGCTTCAAACGCGATTGCTTCCACCATGGCAGGACCGCCGAGTGCGCCGATCTTGGCCGCGTCGGGCGGAATGTCCTCAAGTACGGCCCGGATCTGGGCGCGGACAAAGGCGGGATCGAGGATCAGGACATCGTCGACGGCGACAGTATTTTGGACGGTCAGAAGCGTTAGCACTGCTTCGCCGTAAACTCCAAATTGGTGAAAGGTCTTTAGGTCGGCCTGAATGCCAGCCCCGCCGCTGGGGTCAGATCCCGCAATGGTCAGCCCGACATGCCTCATTAGAGCTGGAGTATGAGAACAGTGATATTGTCAGGCCCACCGCCGTCACGTGCAGCTTCAATAAGGGTGTGCGCTTTGTTGGCAAGGTCCTTGACGGGGTCGCCCAGCACCTTGGCGATGGCCTCGGCGGCGATGACGCCGTGCAACCCGTCGCTGCAAAGCAAGAGCTGCATGCCAGCAGTCCGGACGATCGTCCGGGCATTGACCCGCAGCGGGTTTCCAACGCCGATTGCCATGGTCAGCACGTGGCGCATGGGGTGGCGCTTGAGCGTTTCATCATCGATTCCCAGGCGGCGGCCAACTTCATTAACCCAGGTCTGATCCTCCATGAGGCACTCCAGGTGGTTATGTAAGAACGAATAGACTCGGCTATCGCCAACACTGGCAATGTGGATTTCCTCACCATGATCCACAACTCCAACGAGGGTGGTACCCATACCTTCCAGCGTGAGGTCGCTGGCCGCACTCCGTCGGACGCGGTCGTTTGCTTCTATGAAGGCTTCTTCAAGATCGCGAAGCGTGGGGTTGCTACGCTTTTCCATCACCTCAAGCACGGTCTCCGCCGCAAGGCGCGAGGCTGTCTCTCCGGCTTGAGCTCCGCCCATGCCGTCGGCAACTACGTAAAGATTATGTTCCTGGCTGACGAGCAGAAAATCTTCGTTGTTTTTCCGCACTCGACCAGGGTCAGTGAGACCGTAGCTTTGCATGATCGGCACTATCAATTATGTTCCCATACCCCTCACCTGGCTTTTGCACATGGGCTCCTGTCTCATATTGCGTCAACCGAGGAGAAAAAAGATCATGTTTTGTCCAGATTCCCAGTGTATAAAATATGAATCGGTGAATGTGCGGATAATTGCGAGTTTGACTGCGACGAAGATTCCGCTCTGCCTAACGGACTGCAATGCTTATGCCGTCCTGCGTTCGCGCGCCGCCGACGGTCAGCACCACTGGATAGACACCAGGAATCAGCCCTTTGGGTACGGTTAGATTCACTTGCAACACGCCGTTTACCAGGCCAGGGGCTGGGCCCGCATAGGCGATGTCCGCATCCCATCCACCGATGGTGGCGGTGATCGCCGCCGTCTGCTGCCCGATCCCCTGCGCAATCCCGCCGCTTCTGGCACCCCCTACGACGCCCCCCGCGCCAGTCGCCAGGACAATTACGACAGAACCAGCCGGAGCGGGGTTGGCGTCGCTAATGACCAAGTAGCCGGGCGTGAGAATTAACCCCGGTCCGGAGCCGGTCGAGTCGGCGGCAAAGATGGCGGGGGCCGTGGATGCGACGTTCATGGACACTGCGGCTGACTGGACGCCGTTGAATTCATACTGCACCGATGTTTGCTGGCGGCCTGCAACTTCATATGGCACCACCGCGCTAACTTGCCCCGCAAGTGAGTAAATCAGGGGGGCAGGCACACCGTCGAACAAAACGCGGGTGCCGACAAGATTGGACGACACTAGGCCGTTCGCGTCCAATGCCGCGCCCACAATAGTTGCAGGACCGTAGTTGGCTCCGAAGATCGTGACGAGTTCGCCGGGTGCCACCGCCCCGCCTTTGAAACTTGCCGCGTTGACGATGGCGTTGGCCGCCAGCGTCGGAGCAATGGTCTGAAACGTGTTGAGCATCGCGGGCACGGCTGGCTTGGGCTGATAGGAAGCATCGAAAGGCAGCGCAGCCCCAAAGCCCGTAAAAAATCCGGGGACCCAGGAATACTTGTCGGTGAAGCCCCAGGTCTGCAGCGCCGTACAGGCGGGGGTTTGCAGACAGATGGTGACGATTCGCGAGTACGTGGCGGCCTGTATGGCTAGGTTCGCCTCCGTGGCGACGCCGTTGGTGACCGGGAGCCGAACGTCCATTTCAGTAATGTGGATCTGGAGACCGAGAGCGGCGATCGCCTGAAAGTTCTCGCGTAGCCCCGCGCTGTTCGGATAGCCGCTTGTCGTCAGATGCATTTGAAATCCAACTCCGTGAATGGGAACGCCTCGTGCCACAAGGCCACGAACCATGTTCAGGACGGCGGAGAATTTTCCGCCAGGGGCTTCAATGTTGTAATCGTTATAGAACAGCAGCGCGTCTGGGTCCGCTTCATGCGCCCAGCGGAAGGCTTGCTCGATGTAGGCGGTTCCGGTCAGCCCGATGCCGGGTTGGTTGTTCCAAGGGGAATCGCGCAGCAGCGTACCATTGGCGGTGGCCGAATCACTGACCGCTTCATTGACAACATCCCAGGCAAAAATCTGTCCTTTATAACGGCCGACTAGAGTGTCGATATGCCCTTTGAGCGTGGCGGCCATCGCCTGGGGTGTGGCCGTCTTGGCTTGGTCCGTCAGCCAAGTGGGGTTACTTTGGTGCCAAAGCAAGGTATGGCCGCGCAGCTTCATCTTTTGTTCGCGGGCAAATGCGGCCAAACGGTCCGCGCCGGTGAAGTTGTAACTCGTAGCGCTCGGGTGGATCGGGCCCCATTTCATTGCGTTTTCGCCTTCGAGCATGTTGAAGTGCGAAGCCAACGTGGTGGCGTACTGTGTGTCGGTCAACAGATTGAGACCGCCATATTCGCCGGCTTGAGCGGCCGAACCGATGAGCAGGCGGCGCTGGTCTGCCGCTTGGCGGAGCGTCGTTTGGGCAGACAGAAGGAACGATGTAGCCAGGATCGGCAACCAAAAGACCAGATATCGAAGACGCATAAACTAATCTGAGGATACGACAGGTTGGCACCACCAGCGGGTAGCTTACCGTTGGCTCAAAGTCGTCGTCGCAGTCGTTTCTAGGAAGACGCAGCTTTGCCTAGAAGTCTTGCGGACTCGCTCCCGCTCGGATGGGTTCGAACGAATTCGTAGCGTTCCATCGTGGCAGCGGCATATCGATCATGGCTTCGAGTGACTTTACCCATGCAGCGCAGCCGAACGTCCTCAGCTGGATTTTGGCCAGTGGGGAGCGTTATGAAATATTCGATCACTTCACCAACAGGCATGGACTCGGACGACTCAAAAAGCACACCGCTTGAGGAGAGATTCAGCGTCAAACCCTGGACGTAATTGAATCTGTGGCCGCTACGGATCAATTCGAACGGAAGTCGGAGCTCGAATCGTTGGTTCTTTCTGTTTTCAATCACGTGTCCCCTTCAATCTACAAGGGGCAGGGGACAAGGTCAAGGAGAATGAGTGCGGACAGTAATGAGTGCCTCCTAGTACTAAATCCTACAATTGACCAGGTAGGTCCTTTGATGGGAAAGTTGAAGGGATCCAATCCTTGTGCCGATGCGTCTAGAAAGCAGCTAATGAAGAAGTTCCTAAGAAATCTGATGGGTGTGGGACTGGTGATTCTAGGGATCATCGGATTAATCTTGCCGATCATGCCCGGTTGGATCTTCCTGATTCCGGGATTGATGATCCTGGCTGAGTCGTTCCCATGGCTGGATCGATTCCTGAACAAGTGGATCGCCTGGGGCAAGGAAAAGATGGCACGAGAGAAGAAGGACGGTGTGAAGAACGATGCCGGACCTCCTGCCTCTGCCATATAATTGGCTCAAGTGCGGATCGCGTTGCGACGAATCTCGGGTTTGATGGCGCTGTGCCTTTGGGCGATTCTTCCTCTGCAGGGCCAGGATAAGCAGCCTGCGGAGAAAGCGCCGGAGCAGAAGGCCAGCTCCCTTCCTGCAGGCTACGCGGGAGGCACGATGTGCCGGGCCTGCCACCCCGCTATCTATGCAAACTTTTATCGAAATGCGCACTCGAAGACACTGGTCGATGACCGGGTCAAGTTTGAACAAAAAGGCTGCGAGAGTTGCCACGGCCCGGGAAAAGCCCATGCTGAGGCCAAGGGAGATAAGACAAAGATTGTCGCGTTTTCGGTGTTGCAGCCCAAGCAGGTGCTCGATGCCTGTCTGAACTGCCACTCCCAACAAATGGGTCGGGCAAACATTCGCCGGAGTTCGCACACAACCGCCGATGTCGTCTGCACGAGTTGTCACTCCATCCATAAAGCAGCGACCCCGCAAAAGCTGTTGGCCAAGGCGCAGACCGATCTTTGCTACGGTTGCCACTCCAATGTGCGTGCGCAGTTCTCGATGCCCGTTAAGCATCGAGTAAACGAAGGTTTCATGCAGTGCTCTGACTGTCATAATCCGCATGGTGCCGATGCTCCGACCTGGAAGATGGCTGCACGGCCGCGGATGATGGCCCAGGGGCTCCAGAACGAAGAGCCGTGTCTAAAGTGCCATGTCGACAAGCGTGGGCCCTTTGTCTTTGAACATGCCGCGATAAAAGTTGATGGATGCGGTTCCTGTCACGCTCCACATGGCAGTATGAATGCACGGCTCCTCAAACGACCGCAGGTTCTCACAACGTGCCTGGAGTGTCACAATGGGGCCGGGAATTTTGGGCGCAACGGTGACGGCATCCAACTTACGCCGTCGACACACTCCCTGACTGACCAGAAGTATCAGAATTGCACTCTTTGCCACACACGCATCCATGGCTCCAACTCAAATGCGAGGTTTCTGCGGTGATGCGCATTGGGCTTCTGTTTTTATTGATGGCGCTTTTGATCATGGGTCAGCCGACCGTAGCGCCAACTACCGAGACGGTGGGTAGCACCCGCGGAACGAATTTATCCAGCTACAACGTCCGGCAGTCCTTTGAGCTGGGCTACCGCCTTGCAGAAGTCGAAGGCAACCGCGACAAGTATCGAAGTGATGTCAATTTCCGCAACGGGATTCGCTTGTTGAACAGTTCGTTCTATGTGAATTCGCGCGATGGCAAGGGCAAGTACTTTGACGAATTCCTCCTCAACACGCAGGGGCTCGGGAATGACCCCTATCAATTTGTCAACTTGCGATTGGAAAAATTCCGGCTCTATCGCTACGAGATGAACTGGCGCTTGAACGAATACTTCAACCCCGGCCTGACGATTGCCTATGGGTACCACCGCAAGAATTTGCAACGCCGCATGCAGGATCATCAGTTCACGCTATTCCCGCAGAGCAAAATTCAGTTCTACGGCGGATTTTCGCGCAATGTCCAAAATGGTCCGGGGCTTTCAACTGCCAACCTGTTCGATACACGTGGCAACATCTTTCCGTTCTTTGAAAACGTACGGCGGGAGCAGACTGAGTATCGAATTGGCGGGCAAGTCCAAGCCGCAGGAATGAAGCTGTTTTGGCAACGGGGGTGGGAAATCTTCAAGGAAGATACGCGCGGCACCTTGAATGAGCCGGGCACTCCCCTGGACCCGACAATTGCCAGTACCACCCTGTCAGGCCTCAGGCGTGATGAACCCTACCATGGGATTACGCCGCATTGGCGAGTGAATCTGTTTACAGAACATCGCACTTGGTTCGCCGTGAATGGGAGATTTACCTATTCTGCAGGTGCACGAAATTTTATCTATGACGAGTTGGCAAGCGGCGCGGTTCGCGGCACCCCGCGCAACGTGCAAACTCTGGTTTACGGCGATGCGCGCCGGCCGGTCACTTCGGCCAATCTGACATTCTCGCTATTTCCAACCGACGCACTTACGATCACCAACCACACTGCCTACAGCCAGTCGAAAATGGAGGGCGATAACAACATTCGCCAGTTGACCAATAACACGCTGGACTCGACCTTGCTCAATTTCCAATACCTCGGCATCCGAGCGACAACCAACTCGACGATCGCCGATTGGGCCATCCGCAAGTGGATCTCTGTCCAGGGCGGTTACCAGTTCGCCGCCCGACGCGTGCAGTCAACGGAACGTGTCGATGACTCGGGCTTTTTGCTCCTCGCCCAATCGGAACAGTCTAACCAGCTGAATGCTGGGACGGCGGGCATTCGGCTGCGTCCTATCCGCGGACTGACGATTGTGGCTGACGGAGAAATCGGGCGACAGGACCGGCCATTTTTGACGACCAGCGAAAAGGATTATCACGCTTACAGTGCGCGGGTCGAATACAAACAGAAACTATTCCGGCTGGCCGCCCAAACGCGTTCAAACGCGAACTTTAATTCCATCAGTCTCTTCAGCCATTCTTCTCGCAGCCGCACCTATACGGCGGACGCAAGTTGGACTCCGAGCACGAAAATCTCGCTAGACCTTGGCTACCAAAAGCTACACCTCGATTCGATTACCGGACTTGCTTACTTCCAGAGCTTTGCCTTGGTGAGTGGAGATCGGTCGTACTACGTTTCCAATATCCACGCATTAAACGCCGGCGTCCGCCTGGCCCTCCTCAAACGGGTCGACTTCTATGGGGGAGTCTCTTCCACTAGAGACACAGGCGAGGGACAGGCAGGCTTTACGACGCAGCCGATTCTGCTTGCGGCACAGGCATTTCCGCTGCGCTACATTTCGCCGCAGGCGCGCTTGAGTTATAAGCTAAGAGAAAAGATGCGCTGGAATGTCGGATACCAATACTACGACTATGCTGAGAAGGTGCTGGCGCTACAGAACTATCGGGCACATACTGCCTACGCGAGCGTGCTATGGTCCTTCTGACAGCCATCCGGGATGCGAAACAATGATCGACGGCTTCTGGATTGGTACGGTCATTCTGCTGGTTATGACCTGTGGGGTTGTCTACTTCCGCTACGCTGGGAGGGCGATTGACAGCAACTGGCCGCTGGTCTATTACGCCATCGTGGTGGTCCACTTGCAAATGTTTCCCGAAGGCGGGTTGAATCAGCTATTGGTATTGACGTCGATATTGGCTGCGATGACGTTGCGCTTTGAATTCCTGACGGGTTGGATGATCACCGTGATCCAGGGCATTGAGTACATCTGCCTCGTTGCGATCGCATTTCAGCTCTTCAATATCGTCTTTATTTTCTAGCTGCGCTATTCGACTCCGATGCCTGATTCTTTCAGTGCACGCCAGCCTCCATCGAGACTGATTGGCTGCGTGTAGCCCATCTTGAGCAGATTGTCGGCAACCAGCGCAGAACGAAAACCGCCGCCGCAATAGAGCACCAGTTTGACGCTCTTGTCTGGCACCTGGGTCTCGACATCGCGCTCGATAATACCTTTGCCCAGATGTACTGCGCCCCGAACATGGCCCGCAGCAAATTCGTTGTCTTCCCTGACATCCACCAGTACATGCGGGGTACCATCAGCCACCATCGCTTTGTATTGTTCGACGTCGATCTCTGCGACGCGGGTCTTGGCGTCATCCACCAGAGCGAGAAATCCGGGATTGTGTTTGTTTGCCATGAATGTATTTCCTTATCCGACTCGTTCCATCCGCGCGCCCGCTGCGGCAAGCTTGATTTCGATATTCTCGTAACCGCGATCCATGTGATAGACCCGATCGAGAACGCTTTCGCCCCGGGCCACCAGCGCCGCCAGCACCAATGAAGCACTGGCGCGAAGATCGCTGCACATCACCTGTGCGCCGGTAAGCTCGCAGGGTCCAGCGACGATCGCCTGGCGGCCCTCGATGCGAATGTTGGCCCCCATGCGTGCCAGCTCAGGTACATGCATGAAGCGATTCTCAAAAATATTCTCTGTGATGAAGCTAATCCCTAGCGCCCCGGTCATCAGCGCCATGAACTGGGCCTGCAAGTCGGTGGCAAAGCCAGGGTGCTCCTCAGTCGTCATGTCGACGCTCCGAAGTCGTGCCACGGGCCGGATCTGAATGGCGTCTGCCGATTCCTCAATGCGTGCTCCCGCCTGTCGAAGCTTGCTCAGCAGTGAGGCGAAGTGTTCTGGAATACAGTTGCTCACCACAAGCTCGGAATTGGTCATGATGCCAGCGATGACAAAGGTGCCAGCCTCAATGCGATCAGGAATAATTTCGTGCTCAGTTCCGTGCAGGCGCTCAACGCCCTCGATTACGATGCGCGATGTACCCGCCCCAGTGATATTGGCACCCATACTGGTGAGCAGATTGGCTAGATCCACCACCTCTGGTTCACGCGCCGCATTCTCAAGAATCGTGGTGCCTTTAGCAAGAGTCGAAGCCATCATCAAATCCTCAGTGCCTGTGACGGTGATGCGCTCAAAATGAACATTTGCCCCGCGCAGACCATTCGGCGCGCTGGCTTCAATATTCCCGTGCTCCTGAAATACCGTCGCGCCAAGATGTTCGAGCCCGTTGATGTGGAGGTTGATCGGTCTTGCTCCAATCGAGCAGCCGCCGGGAACTGAGACCCTGGCCACGCCCGTGCGGGCGGCAAGAGGCCCCAGCACCAACGAGGAGGCGCGCATCGTCTTGACGATGTCGTACGGTGCCTCAGGATTACTAATCTTGGCCGCATGGATGCGCACGCATCCATTACCCAGTTGTTCAACTGTGGCGCCGTTATATTCGAGCAGCTTCAGCATCGTGCCAATGTCCCGTACATGGGGGATGCGATGGAGCGTAACCGGCTCCTCCGTCAGCAAACACGCGGCGATAGCGGGCAGCGCGGAGTTCTTGGAGCCGCTCACCGGGAGCGTGCCGCTTAGCTCTTGGCGGCCTGTAATGCGAAATTTATCCATGGATGATTAGAGGAGGGCGTCAGCGATGCGCTGGCCGGCTCGCTCAAGACGAGCTTCTGCCGCAGCGCGGCCCAGCTTCAAGCGTGCCATGACAATCGCAGTTCGCACAACCCGTCCTGAGTCTTCAAAGAACTTTTCTGCACTTTCGCGTTCTTCTCCTGTCGCCTGCATGACGATCCGGATTGCCCGATCTACCAGCTTTTCGTTGGTCGGCTGCACATTCACCATGAGGTTGCCATAGACGTAGCCAAGACGAATCAGCACGCCGCTCGACAACATATTCAGCACGAGTTTGGTGGCCGTGCCCGCCTTCATGCGCGTCGACCCAGTCACAACTTCAGCCCCTGGGAGCACTTCGATGGGGATCTCGACGGCCTGACTGAGCAGCGAGTTTGGCGAGCAACTGATTCCCAGTGTGAGCGCGCCCATCGCACGGGCAGCGTCAACCGCGCCCAATACGTAAGGGGTGCGGCCCGAGGCGGCAATGCCACAAAGCGCATCCTTGCCGCTAAAGCCCAGGGCGAGCAGTTCGCTGATCCCCAACTCTCGCGAATCCTCAGCTCCTTCGACGGCCTTGCGCAGCGCGCGATCGCCGCCAGCAATCAGGCCCTGCACCAGCTCTGGCGAAACGTTATAGGTCGGAGGGCATTCGCTGGCGTCGAGAACGCCTAGTCGGCCGCTCGTGCCTGCGCCCGTATAGAACAGCCTGCCGCCATTGGTTAGCCGCCCGCTTATTGCATCGACGGCGGCCGCGATCTGGGGCAGGGCAGCTTCGACGGCGAGGGCCACCTTTTTGTCTTCATCGTTGATCACCCGCAACATCTCAATGGTGGACAGCGCATCAATGTGCGTTGAGGCGTCGTTCCGCTGCTCGGTAAGTAGGGTATCCAGTTTCACGCCACACCAAGCGACCGCATCAGCTTGAGCGATTCGCGATAGACCAAAGACGTTGCCTCGGCCAGCGGTATATCTTTGAGTCCGCGCCCGAACACCTCAGGGCTGGTCGCGTCCGCGTAGCCGATCTCTTTGAGCGCACCAAAGAAGCCCTTCCAGTTAACGATGCCTTCGCCAGGGATCAGCCGCTCATTGTCGCGGATCTTGTCTGCAGGCAGATCGGGAGCATCGGCCAGGTGAACGTGTACGATGGCGTCGCGCCCGGCTTTGACAATGTCCTCCGGCGTCGCCCCGGCGTGATGCCAGTGCCAACTGTCCAGCATCAGCCCGCAGTTGCCGCCGCACTCTTTGGCAAAGGCGAGCATCTCGTTCATCTGCCAGATGAACTCGTTCGGGTAGCGCGTGCGGATGTGCAACGGACCCAGAAACTCCAGGCCCAGTCGAACATGACTGCGTTCAAGGACATTGGAAACTTTGCGAATCCGCCCAAGCATCACTTTGCGCTGTTCGGATTTGGGCAATTCCGAGGAGGACAGGATCCAGGTCATCATCCGTGGGCAGCCAATGGCCGAGGCAAATGAGGAGGCGCGGTCCAGCCCCAACAGGTCGCGCTCAAAAGTGGCCTCGTCGCCGCGAATATCGACAGGCAGCCCAATCGCCCCTGGGCGAACCCCATTGGCTTTAAGAACAGCCTTGACTTCGTCCGGAGTTGACTTCATTGCGTCGACAATCGGGATCTCAACGCCCGGAAAACCAGCCGCCGCTGCCACTTCCGCCAATTTTGGCCAAGTCGCCCTGCCGCCGACGATTACCGGATTGAGTGCTAAGAACATATCTGCTTGAGTTTAATAGAGTTCCAACACAGACAACCCGCCTGCTGGCTCATAAAAGCCGTCAGGCGGGTATCCAATCGCAAATCTACTATGGTCGGTTTAGGCTTGGAAGCTGGATCCGCAACCGCAGGTCGACTTCACGTTCGGGTTGTTGAATTTGAAGCCGGATCCTTCGAGCGACTCGACGTAATCCACTTCGACGCCGTCTAGGTAGAGCATGCTCGCCTGATCGACAAATACCTTAAGCCCTTTGAAATCATAGGTCTTATCAAGCATTCCCGGCGTGTTTTCAAAAGCCATTGAATAAGTGAATCCAGAGCATCCGCCGCCGACGACGGAAATGCGAAGGCCTGAGGGCTGGGGCTCCTGAGAGGTCAGGATCTCGCCAACTTTGTCCGTGGCGCGTTCGGTTAACTGAAGCATTTCGATAGTCCTTCCTTTACTAATATATTCCATAGGATGCCTGAGGTCCATCAAAAGTCGCAATGCCTGGAGGATTGACGGCTCCTTCTGCTATCTTCGTGTAGCTAAGGCAAATCGTCGAAACGTGCTGATTGACGAACGCGTCAGTCTAATCATGAGCGGGCTACAAGAAGTACTTCCGATTCCGGCAATGACGTTGCGCGATCGCCCTTTTAAGGCTGTGGACCGTTCCCAAAGCGAAGAAGCGCTACTGATTGCACGCGTGCAAAAGCGTGATGAGCTTGCGTTTCGCGAGTTGGTAGAGCGCTACCAGAACAAAGTTTTCTCGATCATTTATGGCATCCTGCGCAATCGCAACGACGCCGAAGATATCGCTCAACAAGTGTTCACCAAGGTTTATTCCTCTGTCGGCAACTTCGATTCCCGCAGTTCGTTGCTCACCTGGATCTACAAGATCACCGTAAACGAGTGCTACGACTATCTGCGCAAGAAGCGCGTTCGCAAGCTGGTCTACGAAAGCGACATCTCCGAAGACGATTCAAAGCTGATGGAGAACTCAGAGATCACCAGCGACAAGCGCGTCCCCGCCGACGTCCGCCTGGCTCAGCGCGATCTCTTGCTGAAGATGCTCGAAAAGATTTCTGAAGAAGACCGGACCCTGATCCTGTTGAAAGAAGTCGAAGGCCATTCCGTCGAAGAATTGGCCCGCCGCACCGGCATGAATGAGAATACAGTTAAAGTAAAGTTATTCCGAGCCCGCCAGAAATTGCTCAAAGCAGCACAAAGACTGCTCAAGCGTCCGGGCCCGCCGACTCCGTAGTCTGTTTGGAATTTTGTTTGGATATGCGTTCCGCCGGGTGAGGCCGGCAAAAGTTTGGGCCGATTTGGAACCCCGTGCTGACAGTATTGAAGTCCGGTTCCCCTAAGAACTCCATGTAAGCAATAGAGAGTTCGCGGAGAACAAGAGGCTACTGAGGGTGCGGCATTGAAATTGAGGGAAGAGGCAATCTATGACGCCGCTAGAAGATGGCTTGGAAGGTATGATCGAGCGCGGGAAGCTCGCCGACGATGGACAAGTCGACGGGTTCTTAAAAATAAACCCAGCCGCGCGCGAGGAAGTTACGGGCATGATAGAAATTTCACGCCTGATCCGGGAAAATTTTAAACTGACCGCGCCGGAGGCGGAAGCCCTCGAAGTGAGTCCCGGTTTCTATGCCAGAGTTCTGGCACGGATTGAGGCCGAGGCAGCCGCTCCCAGCATCTGGAATTTCTTTCTAGAGCCTTTCGGTCGTCGACTTGTCTACGCATCCCTGGCGCTCGCCACCCTGATGTTCGCCGCCACCCTGTTTGATTCAGCCCCTTTTGATCCGACTCCTGTTGATCAACCTGATATCGCCTCCAGCGCTCCAAGCCCGGTCCTTCATGGCGCGGTCCTCGCTTCTGATTCCAACGACATGCCGGTCGTCGAATCCAGCAATCAAGAAGAAGATCGCAGTCGGGCCCTGGTCCAACTGACGACTTATAATCAGTGAGCGAGCTGAGCAATAAATGATTGATCGCGCTTCCTGGTCTCATCCCAAAGTTCTCACCGCTTTTCTGGCCGTCTTCGTGGTCGGGGCGGCGACTGGTGCACTCTCCATGAAGCTCGTTGCACGCGGTGGCTTGAGCTCCGCCTCGCGCGCCATGCGGCAGATGGATCGAAAACAACTGGTAGAACTCTTTAATAAAGAGCTGAAATTATCCGATAAGCAGCAACAACAAGTAGAATCGCTTTTGGACGATGACTTCAAGTACCTCCAGACGCTGGGTGCGCAGATGGAAGAAGTGCGAGGCCACGGTCGTGAAAGTATTGGGAAGCTTCTTGATGCTGAACAACGAAAAAAATTCGACAAACTCATGATCGAGATGCAACGAGCGCAGAGATAGCGACATCCAATAAAGAGTAAAGTTTAATTAAAATGCCAGTTGCCCTTGTCGATCCCGCCCTCGGCGAAATGCTCGCTGCTGAAATCCTGAGTCCTCCCCGGCTCCTCGAAGATATCCTCGAAGCCCTGGCATCCGCTAACTTTCCCATCGACCCTGAGATCAACCACTCGCCCAGTGGCGGCAGGACAGTTATTAGATTTCCGCTTTTTGAATCTCAATTGCCTGTCTTGCGCGAGATCCTTCTGACCGCCGGATTTTCGCCCGATCTCCTGAGTGCGCACAAGATTTCAGCTGACGAGCGGGCGGCCTACTAGCCGACCCTCTAAACTGGTCTCTTGACCGCCGACTTTCCAAGCGCTAGCTCCAGAACCGAAATCCTCGCTGGCCCTCCAGCAAGCGGGAAAACGACGCGCCTACTTGAAAGACTCAAAACGGCAATTCAAGCCAGAAATTGGCAAATGCGCTTGTTGGTGCCCTCCGCCACCCTCGCCGATCACCAACGCAATCAGCTTGCTCGCGAAGGTTTGGTTCTACGGCGGTCCACTGTCTCAACCCTGGCTGCCTACTTGGAAGAGTTTCCGGTGACGGCGGCGGTGGAGCCAGCGGCCTTCGAGCGGATTCTCGCGGAACTCCTGGCTGCATCTTGCCCTGTCGACTATGAGCCCGTTCGCCATACGCCTGGCTTCCTCCGTCAGCTTGGATCGACGTTGGAATCGTTGTCACTTGCAAGGGTTGAGTCCGGACAGCTTGACGGTGCCCTTGCAGCAGTCTATTCACGGGCGCTGCGGGCACTGGAGGCCAAACAGCTAGCCCTGCGTGGGCACCGCCTCCGCCAGGCCGCAGCCCTAGTGCGTGCGGGTGAAATTCGTCTGCCCACTCTGTTGCTTGATGGCTTCTTTAGCTTCGCCGCTGCAGAACTCGAATTCCTTGAGGCGCTTGCCAGTCGCACTTCTGTAACCGTCACTCAGGTGGATGATTCCGTTGGCGATGCCCATCGCCGTCCTCAGATCACTGCCTGGAACGCTGCCGATCAATCGCAGGAAATTCTGGTCATCGCCAATCGGATACTTGAGCTTGCACAACTCGGCGTGCCCCTGCGCCGGATCGGCGTTTTGTTGCGCAACCCAGCCCAGTACGCCCCACTCCTCGATAGCGTGTTTAGCCGCCTCGGAGTGCCGTCGCGATCCTATCTCGGGCAGCCTTTAATGGAGCATCCCGTGGCCGGCTTCTATCGGGATTTCCTGGCTGCCGTAGATGCAGAGTGGGACTACGGAAAACTATTGCAGGCCATGCGCTGGGGCCATACCGGACTGGGCGGCGATCCCTCAGGCGACGAGTTGGAACGGCAATTGCGGGAAGCGATGCCGGGCTCCGGGATCGATCCTTTCTTGCCGCTCCGCCCAATTTTGACAGACTTCGCCGATTGGCCGTGGCGCAGCTTTTCACCGATCGAGGCCGCTCAGGAACTCCGCAAGATTCGTAGCCTCTTCACTTCCCCGGTTGAGCTGCCCGACGATCTCGAATCCGCCTGGCGCTGGAGCCAGCGTGCGAGTGCGGTGGAAGGAATCGAGAAGGCCTTCGACAAAACGGCCGCAGAGCTCGCCCCCGATCTTGCCCTGCGTCTGCCGGACTTCTGGCGCGAGGCGCAACAGCGTCTGCGCGATGCCACTTTGCGAGAGCGGGATTCGCGACGCGACGTTGTTCACATCATGGACCTCTTTGAAGGGCGGCAATGGGATCTCGATTATGTCTTCGCACCCGGCCTGACTGAGGGCGATTTTCCCAAACGCTTTACCCCTGACCCGCTATTGAGCGAGAACGCCAAACGGAACCTTGGCATGAAGACCATCGAAGATCGTCAAGCCGAAGAGCGCTTGCTTTTTGAACTGCTGCTCACCCGCGCCCACCGCCAGGTAATCCTGACTCATCCGAGGACAAACGACAAAGGCGACCCGCTTTCGCCCTCGCCCTTTCTCACCCAGCGATCAACGACCGCCGAGCGCTGCCAAGTCGCGACGCCGCCCAATCGCACAGCCCCTCTAACCGGCCAACTCAGCACCGGCTATCGCCCGGCGCGTCCCTGGAGCGCCAGCGAATTTGAGACCTATTTGGCCTGCCCCTGGAAGCACTTCGCCCGCTATGGCTTGAAGCTGGAAGACCTGTCTATCCTTCCCGCTGAGCGCCTGGACATCCTTTGTCTAGGCAACATCGCCCATCGCGTAATCCGTGCCTGGACCCTGGACACAAGCCTCAATATCGAGACAATTGCCGAGCGCGAACTCAATCGCACCTGCCTCGACCTGCGAATTCCTGATGGCTATCGTCTAGAGCGCGAGCGCATCAATTTGCTCCGCAACTTGCGTCTCTATGCCAACAATGCGCCACTTGTGCCGCCGGGTTGGCAGGTCTTTACCGAAAAGCCATTTACGATGACGCTCGATGATGGCATCGAGGTGCGCGGCCAGATTGATCGCTACGATCTCTCGCCGACTGGTGAGGTGCAAGCCTACGATTACAAGTATTCCAAAGCCGATAAAGCGACCGAGAAGAACCCCATCCAGAGCGCGCTCTATACGATCTTTCTCGGCCAGGAACCGACGCGCCAACACGTTTCGCGCTTCACTTTTGTGGGTCTCCGCGATGCCGCCCGCCTGGTGCCGCTGGAGGGTGCGACGCTGGACGAAGCCGTCCGCATTGCTCGTAAAGAAATGGGCCGTGTTCGCGAGGACGTTCAGGCTGGTATTGTCCCCGTGAGTCCGGCGGTCGCGGCAAATTGCGAATACTGTGATTATCACGATGCCTGCCGCATACGAGCGGCGGTAGAAGTGGAACAGGCCGATTACGAGACCGAGGCGGCCGACTGATGGCACTCACTCCAGAACAGCAATCCGCCGTTCAGCGCACAGGCCAGGACGTCTGTGTGCTTGCAGGGCCAGGCAGCGGCAAGACCAGCGTCTTGACCGAGCGCTTCGCCTGGCTGGTGCAAGCCTGGGGAGTCAGCGCACGAAGTATCCTGGCGATCACTTTCACCGAAAAAGCCGCTGCCGAAATTCGTCAGCGCGTCAGCAGCCGTCTCGCGGGCCTGGCAGATCCAGTCGAGATTGAACTCGCCCCGATCTCCACGATGCACGGCCTCTGCACACGCATCCTGAAGGAGTTTTCCATTCCCGCCTGCCTCGACCCCGGCTTTGAGCTTTGGGATGAGCGACAGTCCAACTCCGAACTCTTCGCCAGCGCAGAACAGGTCCTGAATCGGGCCGCGCGTGAGGAGAAGCCCGCCCTGCGTCGCCTCTTTGCGACGTGGAACAACCAGGATCTGATCCGCGACCTGTGCGCGCTGCACAACAAGATTCGCAGCTACACAGAGACCTTCCCGTTGGGCAGCATCGATTGCGATGCAGAGGGCACTCTGGCTCGTTTACTCGAACTTGCAGACGACGTCGCCATCACCCCGGCCAGCACCGACAAGTCAAAGATCTGGCACGCCGCCTTTTGTGATTGGTTGCGCCAGGCTCGGCCCAGTCTGGCCGGCCCGGATTGGGCAGCTCTCGCCGCCATCGAACAATTGCCGAAACGGGGAACCCTCCCCGCTGGACTGAAGGCCGTCACTGCCCCGTTCTACGATTTGGCAAAATCCGCACCAGCCACCCTCGTGTCGTCTTGCGTTGCCGAAGAGCGGCAATACCTGCTCTCGATTCTCCAGCGCGTCGCCGAAGCATACAGAGAACGCAAGCAACTCGCCGCGCGAATCGACTTTCAGGATCTCGAGCACCACACGATCCGCTTGCTCAGATCCAACAGCGGCGTTCGCGAAGAACTGCAGCGTCGCTACGAACACATTCTTATTGATGAGATCAATCACTTCCTGCGCGGCAAAGAAGCCTCTGCCGCCACTCATGACAGAGGGGATGCCGGCTTGAGCAAGGGCGGCAGCGATCTGTTCGCCGGTGTTGGACTTGCGAACCAGAATGGCGACATCGCTGAG
>JBBRBI010000058.1:0-38795 GCA_038206015.1 Bryobacterales bacterium
CGATAATCACCGCCGCGTGCGGCTCCGGTCCATCCGGGATCGATGCGTCCAGCTTCAGAGCCACACCACCGGGTCTCGAATATTCAATGTCTTTTCGAAGCTCAGCCCCGAGGCCAAGTCCGCCAACCGCGCAAACGCAAATCAATCGTGTGAAAAGTAAAATGGGCGCACCCCTTTCGTGGGAACGCCCATAGTCTATCGAATGTGGTTATGGCGATTCTTAATTGCCGCCCGCGCTGGACGTTGCGGGCGCTGCGCCACCACCGCGTGGCGGCGTCGGCTTCGGCAGCGGCTTGCGCGGCACCTGCCCATCCCGCATCGCTGCGTGGTACGCAAAACTCGCCACAATCGCCGCCATCTGCATCATGTCGCCCTTCTGCACGCGATCAATCGTGTCCATATTCGAGTGATGGGTTCGCGTCGAGTAATCCAGCGGATCCTGGATGAACTGGAAGCCCGGGATTCCAACCGCATCAAACGACTGATGGTCCGTGCCTCCTGTGTTGCGGCTGGTCACTGTCGAAACTCCAAGATCGACAAACGGCTCCAACCATTGCGAGAACATCTTCCGCACCATTTCATTGCCCTGCGTGTAGATGCCGCGGATCTTGCCCGACCCGTTATCGACGTTGAAATACGCCGTCACCTTGCCATGCTCCGGCTTCACCTTCATATCGGCCGGATCGGCCAAATGGCTTTTCACATAGGCTCGCGAGCCAATCAGGCCCTCTTCCTCACCACACCACAAGCCCATTCGGATGCTGCGCGTCGTCTTGACATTCAGCGCCTTCAAAATGCGCATCGCCTCCAGCATCACAGCAGACCCTGCAGCGTTGTCGGTGGCGCCCGTGCCGCCATGCCAGCTATCCAGATGCGCGCCGATCATCACGTATTCATCCTTGCGCGACGTCCCAGGGATCTCTGCGATAACGTTGAATGCATTACCCGGCTCATCGAAAAACTTGGCCTCAATGTCGAATTCCATCGTCACCGGCACTTTCTTCTCGATCAGGCGCAGCGCCCGATTGTAGTGCTCTGCCGCAATCGCCACCATCGGTGGCGGCACCGGCTTGCCCTTCTCATAAGACCCACCGCTGGACCCAAACACCGCCCCACTATCGCCTGCATAGCTCGTCTTGACGACGATCAGCACGCCCTCGTCCTTCAAAAACTGCGTTACCTTATCGCGAAAACCCAGCATCTGTTCGCGCGTCATCGGCGCCCCGCCTGGGCCAGTGGGCATGCCCACAGGGCCACCCCGTCCAAAGCCACTCGCACCTGGGTCCGGTGCCTCGGCCAGTTTAGCCAGTTCATCGCTGGTGTAGCGGTGACCATCAGAAACCGTCGGCAATTCCAGCGCGCGCGCCGCGTCGGCCAGCACAATCTTGTCCTTCAGCTTGCCCTTCCACTTGTCCAGGTCCGCTTGCGTCCGCAGCGGTGCATGCACTACATCTCCCCGCACCGGACCGTTGGTCCCGGGGGTCCAGGCCATCGGGAAGCCAATGACTTCCATGTACGCAGGCTCGATCATGTGTCCGGCGTACTTGGTGTGCTGCCATCCGCGGCCGAAGTCGAACTCTTCGAACTTAACGTCGGTGATGCCCTGATCGGTGAGACTCTTCTTTACCCACTCTGCCGCCTTTTTATAGCCAGGCGAACCCGCCAGCCGTGGTCCATTGGCATCGCAAAGCCAGAACATCGTGTCCATAACTTTGGAATTCGTGAATGCCTCGTTCTTGATCTGGTGGATCATGTTGAGGTCAAGGTTTTCCATCGACTGGGCCATCAAAGTAAAGCTGGCAGGAGCCGCTAGAGGTAGTGTGGAGAGAGCTAGAAAGTTGCGTCTATTCATACAAGTTACAGCGAGTCTAGCAATTCGCGCGGTCCGGTTACAATGAGGATGCTCCCGTGACAATTACGATTTCCAAGGAAAACTACCTGAAAGCCATCGCCGAAGCCGAGAGCGAAGGCGAACTCGTCATCGCTGCCACTCTCGCCCGTTGGCTCAAGGTCAGTGCGCCCGCCGTCACCATGGCATTGCGTCGTCTGAAGCGCGACAAATTGATTGCCGTAAACGCAGATGGCGTGATCACGCTCACCAGCTCAGGCAGCGAGATCGCCCACCGCCTCATCCGTCGCCACCACCTCATCGAGCGCATGCTCACTGAAGTATTTGGCATGGACTGGTACAAAGTCCACGACGAAGCCGAGCAGATGGAGCATGCCGTCAGTGCAGAGTTTGAACGCAAACTGATCGAGAAACTCGGCGACAGCCAGGCCTGCCCACACGGCAATCGCATTGGCCTCGATTCTCCCAAAGAGCGTCGAAAGCGCGGCTGGTTGCCCTTGTCAGAGCTCGCCTCTGGCGTGGCCGCCAGCGTCCAAAGCGCCTATGAGCGCGACAGGGAACTCCTCGAATATTTGAATTCCCTTGGCATCAAACCGGGTGCCTTGCTCCGCATGATCACGAGGAATGTAGATGAGACCTTCACACTCGAGATTGCCGGCAAGACGGTGCCCCTCGGCAAAGGTGCCGCCACAAAGGTCTGGGTGGCGTAGCGGGTCTGGGTCGCCTAGCGGCGCGCCGCCAGCTTACCCTGAAAGTATGCAACGGTCGGAGCCAAGCCCTCTTCAAGATTGTAAGTAGGTGCCCAGTCCAGCACTCGCTTGGCCTTGGAGATATCGGGCTGCCGCCGCGTCGGGTCGTCCGTCGGAAGCGGGTGAAACTCCAGCGGGCAATCCGTCCCCAACATCTTCTGAATCCGCTCGGCAAACACCAGCAGCGTAATCTCCTGCGGATTCCCAAGGTTCACCGGCTCACGCTCTTCGCTCAGCATCAGGCGGCACAGCCCCTCCACCAGGTCGTCGACATAACAGAAACTCCGAGTCTGTGTCCCGTCCCCAAACATCGTCAGCGGCCGGCCTTCCAGCGCCTGTGAGAGAAACGCCGGCACCACCCGCCCATCATCCAGCTTCATGCGCGGTCCGTAGGTGTTAAAAATGCGCGCGATGTTCGTGCGCAGGCAAAACTTGCGATGGTAAGCCATCGTAAGCGCCTCGGCATAACGCTTGCTCTCGTCGTAACAACTACGCGGCCCAATTGGGTTCACGTTGCCCCAGTAACTTTCCGTCTGCGGGTGTTCCAGCGGGTCACCATAGCACTCACTTGTGGATGTCACCAGAAACCGAGCCTCAAAGCGCAACGCCAGTTCCAGCATGTTCCGCGTCGCCGTCGAACCGCTCTCCAGCGTCTCCAGCGGATAATTCAAATAATCCTTGGGGCTGGCCAGTGATGCCAAATGAAGCACCAGGTCAAAGGGTCCCATCGCCGTCATGCGCGAAACAAAATCATTTGCTGTGGCATCCGCCTCGACAAATCGAAACTCCGTCACCCCGCTCAGGTGCGCCAGATTAGCGCGATCACCCGTGATGAAGTTATCGACACCCAGAACACTATGTCCATCGCGCAACAATCGGTCCACAAAATGAGAACCGATAAATCCTGCCGCGCCCGAAATCAAAACTTGCACTCTCTAAGTTTAAGCGACCCGTGCTAGATTATTGACGCGAGCGATGATAGTTCCAGGTGTATTCGAAATGCTTGTTTTAGCGGCGGTCATACTGGCCAGCCTCGGCGCATTCTTCTGGCGTTTGATTCCGATTCTCAACCGCATCCGGCAATCCAAGCCCGAGCCCGGCTACGCCTTCAACCACATCCCACGCCGTGCTTGGATCTTTTTCTGGGAAGTCCTCCTCCAATCCAAAGTCATCGCCCAGCGTCCCTTGCCCGGCATCGCCCACGCCCTGGTTTTCTGGGGATTCCTCGCCTTCGGCCTCGTCACGCTAGACCATTTCGCGCGCGGCTTCGGCCTTCCCTTCCTGTCCCACGCTGCACCCTTTTCGCGGTTCTACTTCGCCTTCGCCGCCGTCTTTGGCGCAGCCACGGCCATCGGCATAGCGGGTCTCTTCATCCGCCGTTTCATTGTCCGGCCGCGCTGGTTGGGCGAAAAAGTTTCGATCGAAAGCGGCTTCATCGCCGGGCTGATCTTCACGCTGATGGTCACCTACCTCATCGACTGGTCGCTAGACGGCCAGGCAGGGCCAATCAACTGGTGGCTGCACACGGCATCCCTATTGATCTTTTTGCCGCTCATCCCGCACACCAAGCATCTGCACCTGGTGCTCAGCCCCGTCGCGATCCTCGCCAAGCGGGAAACTTTCAGCCAGATCCCACCGCTGCTAGGCGACGAAGACTTCGGCCTCGTAACCGGCAAAGACCTCACCCAAATCACAGCCCTGCAAGCCTACTCCTGTGTCGAGTGCGGCCGCTGCACAGAACACTGTCCCGCCGCCAACACCGGTAAAGAGCTCAACCCCAAACAAATCATCCTGGGCATCCGTGATTTCCTGAACGAGAACGGTGCCCAATCGGACGCCCCCCTCATCGGTGCCCACCTCTCCCAAACCGCAATTTTCCAATGCACCACCTGCGGTGCCTGCGAGTACCAATGCCCCGTGGGCATTCAACACCTGCCTGCCATCATCGGTCTGCGTCGGGGAGCAACTAACACAGGTGCCTGGGAAGACGACTACGGCGGCAAGCTCTTCCGCAATTTGGAAAAGACCGGCAACCCCCTGGGCCTGGCGGCAAGCGAGCGCGAAAAATTCGTAACCCGCGCCGCGCTGCCAATCTTTGACGGCACCCAGGAATACTGTCTCTGGCTGGGTTGCATGGGCAGCATGGATGCCCGAGGCCGCGAAATTGTGGAAGCCCTGGTCAAGGTCATGCGCCATCTCAACTCCACCTTCGGAGTCCTCAAAAAAGAGCGCTGCACGGGCGACCCGGCGCGCCGCTTGGGCAACGATCTCGCCTTCCAGGATTTAGCCCAACAAAACTTGGACGCAATGAAGCCCTTCCGCGCCGACGGCAAGGCGTTCAAACTCATCTCGATCTGTCCGCACTGTGTAAGAACGATCCGAGAAGACTGGAAGGAACTCGGCGACCCACCGGAGATCGAGCACCACTCGCAATTCCTGGCCCGCCACGAGCATCTGCTCGCGCCATCAACATCAACGGACACTGTGGTCTACCACGATCCCTGTTACCTGGGCCGCTATCAGGACATCTACGAAGAGCCGCGCACAGTGGCTCGGGCTTCAGCCCGAGTTCTTCTCGAAGCGCCGCGCAATCGAGAGCGCAGTTTCTGTTGTGGGGCGGGCGGCGGCTTGGCATTCCTGGGCGAGGAGGAAGGCACGCGCGTGAACGAAACGCGAGCGAGAGAGCTAGCGGAAACGGGCGCGCAAACAATTGGAACGGCCTGTCCTTTTTGTCAGACGATGTTCCAGGCGGCGTTGACACAGATCGAGATCCCGGCGCCTGCACTAAAAGACATCGCGGAGCTAGCGGCAGCGCGCATCCCCATGGTAAATTAGGGCGTGTTGTTTCAACCTTGTGGACGCGTAGCTCAACTGGCAGAGCAATTGACTCTTAATCAATAGGTTGTCGGTTCGATTCCGACCGCGTTCACCATTCAAATCAACAACTTCCAGCCTAACTCACCGACATTTTCCCCGTTTTGACCCCAACCGTGACCCCAACTGGCTTCAGAATGGCGTCCATCTTGTTGGCTGCATCCTTCCTAATCTCATCCACCAGGTGCGTGTACCGTTCAAGCATCACGCCTTGATCCCAACCCAGAATCTGCTGAATCGCCCTAGGGTGGACTCCCTGAACCAACAACAACGTGGCGGCGCTGTGCCGCAAGTCATGGAAGCGGTGCCGGGGTAGTCCACAATTCTTGAGGATCGTCTGAAACCGCTGCGTGACGTTGCGGCTATCGAGGGGCGTGCCGGTGCTCGTGCGGAACACTAGATCAGCTTCGATTGCATCGCCGTGGTGCTGCACAATGGCCGGTACCCAACGCTTACCGGCAAACTCACATTCCAATTCCTGCCGTTGCCGGTGCGCCTGAAGGGCGGCGACGGCGATGGCCGGAAGACTTACTGCGCGAACCGCTTTTGTCGTCTTCGGAGTGTCCAACAAAATCTTCCCCTTGGAGCGTGTAAGTCCGTGGCGAACATGAAGGACTCTACTCTCGAAGTCGATATCTCGCCATTGCAGGGCGAAGCACTCACCCTGCCGGAGGCCGAGGCTCACGGCGACTGCAAAGAGCGCTTCGAGGCGGTCGCCGCTTATCCCGGCAAGTAGGGTGCGAACCTCATCCGGGGAGAGGGGCTCAACAGGCTTCGCATGCGCGCGCGGGGCCTTCACGAGGCTCGCGACATTGCGCACCACCAAGCCATCCTTGAGTGCATCCGCCAGACTCTTGCGAATGATGGCGTGGAGGTATTGCACACTGCGTCCACTGAGGCCGGATTCCTGTTTGGTAGCAAGGAACCGGCGGAGGATTTGCGGGTCTAGTTTACGAAGCGCATGATGGCCGAGACCGGGGACGATGTGTTTCTTGGCGAGGAACTCATAGCTGGTCAGCGTGGATGGCTTCAGGTTTGGTGCCGCAACGTGGACCAACCAACCGGCAAGGTACTTGCCGAAGGTGAGTCGATCATCGGCGGGCTGAATTCCGTGGCTCTGCTGTTGTCTTGCTTCTCTAAGCTTGTCAGAGGCTTCTCGCTGTGTGCCGCCAAACAGAGACTTGCGCTTGAGGATGCCGCGTTCGTCTCGATAGCTCAATCGAGCTTCCCAGCGGCCATCGGTGCGCTGCCGAATTGAGCCTTCAGAGTTCGCGCGCTTGTTAGTCTTCTTAGTCGCCATTTTGCCTCCGATTCACCACTTACTTCAGCTTAGACGTGCCAACCCACAACAGCAAAGGAAAAGACGTGAGAAGACGCTAAAATACAGGGAAGACGAATGACCGCTTCCCGTGCCACTGTGCCGACACATAGGGGGCGGCACGGCGGCACGCCCTAGGAGAGTAATTGTGAACGCTGTTTCTGAAATGTGGTCCAAACTCGAAAACGACCTTCGACAGTTGCAAACTCCTGATCTTTGGCTGCGGGCAATGGCGAGTGTCGCTGACGTCCAAAATGCAGACGCAGTCACCTGGACGGTTTCTGCAGACAGTCGAAATATGGGCAATACTGCGAAATCGATTCACATGACATCTTTATTCAATGCCTACTGCGCGAGGGCTTGGAACCTGAGCGGTTCACCTGCTACTACTGGCGCTGGGAATAGTAGAACTGACGGTGAAATTCAGGTTGTGATCTGGTGGCTCAACACGCTGGAACGGGAAAGTCCACATCGTAAGGCCCTGACTGTAAGCGGAACTTGGATTGCCGATCCACGTTATGACGAGTTTCGGGCCGCTCATGACGAGCTTCTGGCCGCTCGTGACAAGTTTCTGTTCACGTCGCCGGACGAGCCATCGCAAAAGAAAAGCCTTAAAGCAATTTGGAGTAAACGATTGAAAGCAGTCCGTCATGAACGATATGCAAAAATTCGCAGCGAAGTAAGCGGGCAAGTAAATGAAGACTATGAACCATTCCTGAATCGAATCAGTTTCAGCAATCGCGAATGTCCATATTTCGACGACGTCATCCAAGCATCTGTCGATCTCTGCCAATTACGGAAAGCAGATTGCGAGAAGGAGGAATCGCGTGGGTTGGCACGTTCCGGGGAGGCCATGACAAAAGAGGAGCTCTGGGAGTGGCTTAGGCCATATTGGAGGAAGGCGGGTTTTGACAACCAGACTCAATGGGCACGTCTATCACGAGTTCCGCCAGCTACAGTTTCGAATTATATGAACCGCAAGCTCAAGAGAGGGTTGACCCCGGACAATCGCAGGAAACTTGCAGAAAAGATTGGCTTGAGTCCAAAAGATCTTCCAGAGTAGGCCGTTCGTGGAGTGTTCGGCGATATGTTCGGAATTCGGTGAACGCACCGAATACAGATTCACGGGATAAAGGGGCGTGACTGAAAACTACTCAAGAACAAACGAACGAACACGCCTGCTTCTGACGGTTGGTGAGGTCGGGGACGCCACGGGCTATTCTCGATCTCTTGTCTATCAGGCGATCAACGATGGGCGTCTGCCCGTTGTAAGGCTCGGGCGCTCTATCCGAGTTCCTGCTGCTGCTCTTCAGCGGTGGATCGAAGAGCAGACCAATGGGTAACCCGAACATCTTCGAGGGAGCCGAGGCTCTGGGGCTTGGACCATTTCGCCAGTCGGGCCGGGAGTGGGTCTGCAAGGCGACATGGCGCAATGGTGATGGCTGGAACGTCGCAATAAACGAAGAACTTGGCGTATGGACGGATAGAACCGGTAAGGCGCGTGGGGGCCGTCTCCTGCGGCTCGCTGAGACTGTACTTGGCGAAACTGAGGGGCGGCGCTGGTTTAGGGATCGCTACGGATCGAGGACTGTGCCGTGCCACAAGGCGCGGCGCGTGCCAGTGGTGCCGGATGAATTGCTGAGGCGCATGGTTGCGGCTCTCGCCGACTCCCGTAAGCAGGTGGCTGGCGAGGATGAAGCCGAGTTCGCGCTTTGGTGCCAGGTTGACCGGATCGCCCGTGCCGGTGGTCCTGAATGGCGAAAGTTTCGTGAGCGTGTCGAGATAGCTGACGCCGAACTGTACCGCCATTGGATTCGATGTGCGGTTGAATTTGAGGCAGACAGTAAACGGGCGGCGGCTCTGATCGTGGGAATGCTGGCGGAGACTTGCCGATGAGTTCGGCGCTGGCTGGTGTCGTCAGAGACTTGGTCGGGCCTGAGGCCGTCCCCGGTACTGCTCGCACGGTTCGGCGGCTGAAGGATGTTCCGCATCCGTGCTCATTGCCGCCGGTTGCCGTCCATTGGCTTGTTGATGGCATGATCCCTGCTGGCGGTATAACGCTTTTGACTGGCCGAGGCGGTATTGGTAAAAGCTTTGTCGCCTTGGACCTTGCACGCGCAGCGCTGGCCGGTGATTCGTGGCTGTGCCGGAAGGTGTCTCCTGCGCCGATGGCCGTTCTGTTGGATCTAGAGAATCCCTTATCCGTGGCTCAAACCCGATTGGAGCGATTCAGTATGGAACGGGCCGAGGGCCTTCGATGGGTGGGTACTTGGTTGGATTGGCATATCGAGATTGGGGGTGACGAGCTCATGGAGGCGGCGCGGGCTGGTGCTCTGATCGTAGTGGATTCTCTTTCGGCTCACTACGACGGTGATTCTGAAAATGATAGCGTTCAAATCCGCGCGTGGTTTCAGCGATTACGGCGACTAGCGTCTGCCGGGGCGGCGGTTGTGGTGATTCACCACAGCGGCAAGGGTGACGCGGGACGGAATTACAGAGGGTCGTCTGACGTTCTGGCGTCGGTCGATGCGGCATACCTGCTTGAAGCTGACGGCGAAGGCGAACCCATGCAGAGCTTAAAGCTTTCATGCTTCAAGCTGAGGGCCGCTGAAGAACCAAGGGCAATTCATCTGAAACTGGGCGGCGCGGGCTTCGAGGTTACGGCGGACCCCAGCGCGGACCGACAACGGGACCGGCTGGACCGGCTGGACCGGCTGGCGGATGCCATCGGGCGTCACCCATCGGGACTGAGCGCGCGTGAGGTTGACGGGCTGGCAGGTGAGTTGAAGATGTCGCGCGGGGAGATTCGAGAAT
Organism: Bryobacterales bacterium; assembly: GCA_038206015.1. Taxonomy (GTDB): domain Bacteria; phylum Acidobacteriota; class Terriglobia; order Bryobacterales; family Bryobacteraceae; genus Bryobacter. Next base: position 9,605 of record JBBRBI010000058.1, read on the forward strand.
CAATGAAGCGGCTTGAATCCGACGGCCGCGTCGTGAAGCGGGACGGCCGATTTGTCTCGGCTGGTGCGGTGGTGATCGAGGTCTAGGCCGTGACGGTAGCGAAAGCGGACGGCGCGTGCCAAGGAGGCAATTATGGGGATCGGTGAGGCAATTGAGGCAGTTCGCCAACTGGGCATAGTTCGCGCTGAGGCTGGCCGTCTCCTGATCGAGGTGGATCGGCGGCACCTGGAGGCGCTTGAGGCTCACATAGAAGTCTTGAGGCGCGGCAAGGCGCAAGCATTGGCGCTGCTGGAAGCTGAGATCTTGGCACCGTCTCAAGTGGCAATTGATCGCGCGGCAGGCATCCTAAACGGCGCTGGCGTGGGCTTGCAGCGGCTGGGCGGTGTGGTGTGCGTGATGATCCCAGAGGCGGCAGACGGGCCGGAACTACGCTGGGCGCTGAAGAGCATGGGGCTGGAATCGGCGAGACTGTGGAAATTGTAGACAAATGATGTCAGGAGATAACAGGTGAATAGATCCAAGGGACACGGCGAGAAGTTTACACGCAAATCACAAGAGTTCATTGGTGCGCTGTTGAGCGAGCCAAGCATTCAGGCGGCGGCAACGCGCGTAGGAATTTCATCGGCCACAGCGACCCGCTGGCTGAATGATCCGGGCTTCAAGGAGCAGTATCGAACGGCCCGTCGTGCGGCCATGGAACAAAGCACGGCGCGGCTTCAATCGGCTTGCCTTGTGGCGGTTGAGGCTCTGGTCGAAATTGCCCAAAGTGGTGCGTCTGAATCGGCACGAGTCACGGCGTCGCGAGCAATTTTGGAAACTGCGTATCGTGGCCTGGAGCTTGATGACGCAATGGAACGGATCGGACGGTTGGAACAGTCGATGAATGAAAGGAAACCCCAATGACGATGATTGAAAAGCGGCTCCAACGCCTAGAACGCTTGATCGGAGATGCCGTCCCCGAAGAGATGGACCCCGTAAGGCAGGCTGTACTCAGGCGGCTTACTGATGAAGAGATTCACGAGCTGAAGGCTTATACGGACCGGTTGATAAATGACGACAGGGCACAACCGACACAAGCCGAAAAGCTTGCCATTGAAGCGATGAGGACGATTGCCGAGGAACTGGGCTGTACGGTCTATTTGGCCGCACTGCGAACGCACTAGCTGCGATCCTAGGGGCAAGCCGTGGCACGGCGTGCCAGTGTGCCGCCGTGCCAAACCCTATGTGTGTGAAAAACGGCACGCTCATTCCTTGGAGTGCGCTGGGTGTATTTTGAGTGCCGTGAAGTGCCGCTGAGGCACGGCACGTATACACCAAGAACGGCATTTCAGGAGTTCAAAATTCCTTTCTCGTCTGACCCCTATTTTGACCCCAACGCTGACCCCAACGGCGGCGATACCAGGCGATACGGAAAAGGAAAGCAATTCACCAAAACCCTGATTTTATTGGCTACAACCGAATCAGCGATACTCCATGGAAACGGAAAGATAGGACTCTTAATCAATAGGTTGTCGGTTCGATTCCGACCGCGTTCACCATTCCTAAACGGGCGGATGCTCTCCCAAAAGTTTCGTGAGCATCGCCTAAGTCACCCGCTTCTCGCGCACAGCCTCGTAAAGAGCGATTTTTGCCGATTCAAGGCCCCGCCGCGAGATCGGATGGCCGCCGATGAACTTCACAGAAGGTAATGGCTACGGGACTCGACATACATCGCTAGCGCCGCAGCCAGCGCATCCCGTGCCCTCGTCATTTTCAAATGTTGCAAAGTATGTCATGACGTTCCTCTGGTCCAAGCCCAGATCTTTCTTGATTCCCTGAACCAAACGAGTTTTGAGTTCCCCCCCGCCCTCCCTATAATGAGCTATGCCTCTCCTCGCTCTTCTCCTCCTCGCCGCCGCCCCGTGGCAGCCCCTTTTCGACGGCAAAACCCTCACCGGATGGGTCCCTGAAGGCACGGCCAACTTCCGCGTCGTCAACGGCGTAATCACAGTCGACAACGGCCCCTACACCTGGCTCCGCACGGTCAAATCATACAAGGACTACGAGCTGACGCTTGAGTTCAAAACCGGCGTCGACAACAACAGCGGCGTCTTCCTGCGCAGCGCAAAGGAAGGCCTCCCACACATCACCGGCTACGAGCTCCAGATCTTCGATTCACGCAAGACCTTCGCCACCGGCTCCGTCGTCGACGTTGCAGAAGCCAAGCCCCGCGTCAACGTCAAGCCCGACGTCTGGAATCGCTTCGAGGTCCGCCACATCGGCCCGCGCATCGTCGTAAAGCTCAATGGCAAACAAGTCCTCGACACCAGCGACACCAAGAGCCTCAGCGGTCACATCGGCCTCCAGTTCAACCCTGGCAAGCCAATCTCATTCCGCAAGATCAGGATTCGCGAGCTTTAGGGCAGGTACTTCTTCAGGTCGGGATTCACCAATGCCTGTATCTCGGCGCTATCGACATTCAACTTAGTAACTAGCCTCGGCTCAAGGTTATTGATCTTCACAACAGGCTTCCCGTTGAGATGATTCATCGCCGCGATCACACTCTCGTAACCCATCTTGAACGGCTGCTGCACAACCAGCGAATCGATAGTGCCCTTACGCAGATCCTCAAGCAGCGGTGCTGACGAATCAAAACCCACCATCTTCAATTTCCCAGCCGCACGACTGCGCAAGCACTGCGCCGCCCCCGCCGCACTGGACTCATTCGACGCAAACAATCCCGTCGCACTCGGGTGCGCCGTCAACATGTTCTCCGTCACAGCCAGGCTCTTGGCGTAATCCGCCATCCCGTAACGCTTGTCCAGAATCTTGATCCCCGGAAACTTCTTCGTGATCGTTTCCTCAAAGCCTGATTCACGCGCCATCGTCGACGCAGCACCCGGCTGCACCGCAACGATCACCACCTCGCCCGTGCCGCCCAGAATTTCACCCATTCGATCAGCCGCCATCGCGCCGGCCGCATAGTTATCGGTCGCAATCTGGCTGATGAACTTGTCGGTATCGACAGGCGAGTCAAAGATGATCACCGGAATCTTCTGCGCCGCAGCGCGCTCGACCACACTCACCATCGCCTTCTTGTCGATAGGCGCAAGACAGATGGCATCGACACGACGATTGATCATCGCATCGACAATCTGCAGTTGGCCGTTAAAGTCCGTCTCGCTCGTCGGGCCATTCCACGAAATCTCGACGCCCGTCTCGCGCGATGCCAGGATCGCCCCTGCCTGCACACTCTGCCAGAACAGATGCGCGCGCCCCTTCGGCACCACGCCAATAATCCGCTTCTTCTCGCCGCCACAACCGGCTTCCAACAAAATGGCGGCACCCAGGCCAAGACCGCCCACTACATTCCGTCTCGATGTCATGAATAATCCTTACTTGGGAAACACGGTGGGCGGCACCAACTTGGCCTGCCAGCCTTCACCATTCAACGCCTTCAGAAACTCAACCAGATCCTTCTTCTCGCCGGACGTCAGCTTAAGTGGCTTCAACCGTTCGTCCAGGTTCCTGTTGGCGATACCGCCTTTGTCATAGAACTCGACGACATCGTCTAGCGTCGCCAGGCTGCCGTCATGCATGTAGGGCGCAGTGCGCGCGATCTCACGCAGCGTCGGCGTCTTAAACGCGCCCCAATCCGAGGCGTTCTTTGTCACCGCAGCGCGACCTTCATCCGGGGTCGCCTTATCCGTGCCAACTCCCAGATTGTGATACGCGTTGGTGGTCAGGTTGATGCCCTCATGACACTGGTCGCACTTGGCCTTATTAAAGTAAACGTCCATACCCCGCACCTGAGCCGCCGCCAGCGCGGTCTTGTTCCCTGCCTTGTATCGGTCGTACGGAGAATTCCCCGAAAGCACCGTGCGTTCATAGGTCGCAATCGCCTTCGTCACTTCATCGATCCCGAAGCTCTCGCTACCAAAGGCCTGCTTGAACCAGACCCGATATCCGGGGATCTCACGCAACGTTCCAACTACCGCATCGTGCGTATTACCCATCTCGATCGAGTTCGCCATCGGCCCGCCAGCCTGCTCTTCGAGACTCTTGGCACGGCCATCCCAAAACTGATTTAGCGAGTACGCGCGATTGAATACCGTCGGCGCACTACGCCCTCCCCGCTGGCCCTTGATGCCGTCACTCACCGCCTTGCCGTCTGTAAACGCAGCCTTCGGATCATGGCACGAAGCGCACGACACCGTGCCGTCAGCACTCAGACGCTTGTCGTAATAGAGCAGACGTCCCAGTTCCCGCTTCGCCGCAGAATAAGGGTTGTCTTTGGGGAAACGAATCGGCAACAAGCCCAGCGGCACCGCGACAGGCGCATCTTGCGCAAGTAAAACAAAGGCTGGCGCGAATAGCGCCAGCCTGGGTAAGAAAGAAAACTTCATAAGCGAACTACTTCTTGGTGAAGCCGTGAACGTAAATCGCCTTGACACCGTTGTGCGCCCAAAGCGTCCCGCTGACTTCCATGATGTGAGCCGTGTGATCGATTGCGGCGCTGCGGAAATCGGTCAAGCCATCGCGACGCAGATCATGCTCTTCTTCCATCAGCATGTACAAAGAACCGTCCTTGGTCAGCAACCCGATCGGCTGGCCAGCCTTAAAGCACTTCTGGCCGCAGGCGCGATGCTTCTCGCCATGCTTCCCAATTTGCAGGTAACAGGAAAAATCGACAATCTCGCCAGTCATCGTCACCGACTTGGCACCGGAATTGGGCTTACCATCGACAGCCGCGCCCAGCGTCGTCGCTGACCACTCTTCGCCAGCCTTGACCGCGTCGCCAAGCTTGCCCATCGGCTTATCGTAAGAGCCGCCATCGGCGGCCACGGCCATCTGCGGCTGCAGGATCGTCGCGCCAGTCTTCTTGGCCGCTGGCGTCTGTGCCACAAGCATCGTTCCTAACAAACAGGCGCTAACGCCAACCGCTGCACCCATCCAATGTAAGTTCTTCATCTTAAATCCTCCGTTCCTATGATATATCGTCTAGCCGCGCGTTGAGGCGGCAGGAATCTTGCGCAGCAGATCTTCCATCTCTTCGCGGCTCTCGCTGCCGATCGTGAAGCAATCCGTAAGGCCCTGTGCCAGGTGCCACTGGATCGCTTCGTCGGCTTTGGAGCGCAGCTTCCCTGCCCCCAACACTTTCATCCCGATGACACCCTTGCCCGCATCCTTCATCTCTTTCAGCACACCGGCAACGATTGCCGGGCTGGCATCCATCGCCGCACCCGCTGGATTAAAACGTGCCAGATCCACTTCCACCCAAGGCGATTTCGCCGCTGTCTTCAGCGCGCCCAACGTGTGACAGCTTGTGCCCTTCGTTTTGATCCAGCCCTTCTCTTTGGCCTCACTCAGGACATCCATCGCGCCTTTGTAGCGCACATCCCAGTCATCATCGATCATGCAATGCAACAAAACGATATCGATGTAGTCCGTGCCAATTTCGCGACGGAAGCGATCCAGGTCGGCACGCATGTCAGCAGCCGTGAGCGCGCGGCTCTTGCTCATGATCGTCACCTTGTCGCGCGGCACGGTCTTCAGCGCCTCTTTCAGGTGCGGATGACTGCCGTACTGATCGGCACAATCCCAAAAGAAGACACCCTGATCGGCAGCGGCACGGAATAACTCTGACACTCCCTTGAAGCCAAGTTTCTTTGTCTGATTTGAACTGCCGCCCACACCATTCGTGCCTGTACCCATCGCTAGACGCGATACCGGAACCTTGGCGGGCCCCAACAGAATTCGATCCTGCGCCATCTTCTGCGTCCCCGCGTAGAGGTGATGCGGAAACTTGTCCAGCGCCATCAAAGCCGCACCGGCAGATAGAAAATTTCGGCGCTGCATCATATGACAAGGAGGAGTTTTTACCAAAGAATTCACCATTATTTGAAGCCTATCATAGAGGCATGCTTACCAGAAGGCATCTCTTTTTTGCCGCACCGGCCTTTGCGGCAAAGGCCACTTTGCGCATTGCCACTTTCGAGGTTGACGTGACACCCCCCATCGGCGCGCCCCTTTGTTATTCGCTCGTCGTCCCAGCGGCTCAAGTGTCATCGCCATTGCTGGCTCGTGGCATCGTGCTCTACCCAGGCGGCCAACAGCCCATTGTGCTCTGCGCGGTGGATTGGTTGGGCATCGGTAGCGCGTCGCAGGACGCCTGGCGCAATAGCCTCGCTCTCGCCGCTGGCACCATCCCTCAACGCGTCGCCGTCCAAACGGTTCACCAACACGATGCGCCCGGCGACGACCGCGCCGCCGCAGCCCTGCTGCCTGCCGGCCGCAAAGCATTACTCACCCCGGTCGACTTTTGCATCGCCGCCCAGCAACGAGTGTCGGCGGCCATTCACGTGGCTAAGCCAACGCCGGTCACCCATTGGGGCAGCGGCTCGGCCATCGTTGAGCGCATCGCCTCCAATCGGCGCATCCTGTCGCCCGACGGCAAGACCTTTGCCTTCCAACGTTTCACAGCTTGTAAGCAGGCACCGCAATGCGATGCGCCAGAAGGTCTAATCGATCCCCGGCTCAAAACCTATAGCTTTTACAACGGCGATCGGCGCCTCGCCAGCCTCCACTATTACGCCGTTCATCCCATGTCGTATTACGGCAAAGGCGTGGTCAACTCCGATTTCGTCGGTATCGCCCGCGCCGCGCTTCCGGGCTTTCATGTCTACTTCACCGGCGCAGCGGGTAACATCGGCGCTGGCAAATACAACGATGGCGCTGCCGTCAATCGCGATGTGTTGGCAGGCCGCCTGGCTGACGCCATGCGCACTTCCCTCTCTGCCGAACAGCGTCACGATAACCTGCGCCTCGATTGGCGTCTGGCATTGACCACCCTGCGGCACCGCGATGGCAAAGACTTTAGCGAGGCCGCTATCCGGGCTGTTCTCGAAGACCCCAAGGCACTTGATAAAGATGTCGCCAGTGCCGCCCGCTACCTCGCCTGGTGGCAACGCTGCCAGTCATCAAAACCCAACACCATACTCCAGGCCCTTCTGATGGACGGCGCAGGCATCGTCCATCTTCCTGGGGAATCCTTCGTCGAATTCCAACTCGGCGCGCAGGCTGAGCGCCCAAAAGATCAAATCGCCACCGCCGCCTACGGCGACTACGGCCCCATGTATATTGGCACCAAGGCTGCGTATGCCGCAGGCGGTTATGAAACCAGCGCCGTCTCACGCGTCCACCCCGATTCGGAAGATATTCTCAATGTCTCCATGAAAGTACTGTTTCGTTAAGACTCTTGAGTCGTTTGCCGATACTCTCGTGTTGAATTCCCGCTAGGATGGTGGTTCGGGTGGCGCAGAGACTTACCAATTACCTGTTATTCATGTTGATCGCGATTGCCCATTTGTCCTGCGCAAGGCTCGGCGGCACCAAGACCTTGCGCATCGGCACAAACGATGGTCCTTACAATTACTGGGATCACCAGACCGACAAGCCCGTAGGTTTCGCTGTCGACGTCATCAACCACGCCGCTGATATCGCCGGATACCGGCTGCTCTGGGTCCACTTCAACGACAGTCCAGAAGCCGCCTTTGCCTCCGGCACCGTCGACTTCTGGCCCTTCATCACCGTCACCGAGGACCGCCGCAAAGTTCTCTACATGACGGAGCCGTGGTGGCGCATGGCGACGGTCATGTTGTTCCGGGAAGAACTCCAAATTAAGAACCTCTCAGACCTTAGCGGTCTCAGCCTCGCCGTAACGTCTCCAACCCACCTCTACGTCCCCAACCTCCAAATCCCCGCCACTACCCGCGTGCTGCAGATCTACGACTCCAGCGCCGCCTTTGTGGCGATGTGCAAGGGTGAGCTCGACGTCGTCTGGCTCGATTACCGCATCGCCGACACCGTGCTTTTGAACCGGCCGGATGGCTGCCCGCCCATCAAGTTGGGCTCTCTCGGCCTCGAAGAATCAGCGCGCAGCTTCGCCATCGGTGCCCGGCTTGGCCGCGAATCTGACGCCAACCGCCTCCGCGACGCCATCGACACCATGGGCGAATCGGGCGAGATCCTCGAGATCGCCACCAAATGGAAGCTCCTCCACAAAGCGGATTCCGCCTTCATCCTCTGGCTCAATCGCACGAGGGAAAAAAACGTCGTTCTCAGGGGCCTCTTCTTCGGCGCCATAGCCATCCTTTGCATCGTCCTCGTCTTCATGCGCCGCCTCACCCACGCCCGCAGCCAAGCCGAAATCAGCGCGCGCGCGCGCAGCCAGTTCCTCGCCAACATGAGCCACGAGATTCGCACTCCCATGAACGGCATCCTCGGCATGACGGAGCTCACCCTCGATACCGAACTCAGCAGCGAGCAGCGCGAATATCTTACGATGGCCCGCAATTCCGCCCACAGCCTGCTCGAGATTCTCGACGACATCCTTGATTTCAGTCGCATTGAGAGTGGAAAGTTGTCACTGGAATCCATCCCTTTCGACTTGCGCGACGTCGCAAATCGCAGTGTCCACCTCTTGGCATTGGCGGCCCGCGAAAAGGGCCTCGCCCTAACTACTCGAATCGATGAAAAGCTCCCCGAGTCGCTGGCTGGAGATCCAGGTCGCATTCAGCAGGTGCTGATTAACCTATTGGGCAATGCCGTCAAATTTACCGCCCGAGGTCAGGTTGAGTTGAACCTGTGCGCAACACAAGCAACGCCGGAATTATGGAATATTTCCTTCGCCGTTGTAGATTCGGGCATTGGCATTACTCCTGAACAGCAAAGCCGGATTTTCAACGCCTTCACCCAGGCCGATTCGACAACAACCCGTCGATTTGGCGGCACCGGATTGGGATTGGCCATCTCCACCCAGTTGGTAAGCATGATGGGCGGCAAACTGGCGGTCGCCTCAACTCCAGATGTCGGCAGCACCTTTTCGTTTGAGCTTGCATTTCGTGAAGCCAAACCCATGATCGTAGCCCGTCCGGCCCCTGCCAAGCCGACGCGTTCGCTAAACCTGTTGGTGGCGGAAGATAACCAAGTCAATTCCACTCTTCTGCGGCGGGTCCTTGAGCGCGCTGGACATACCGTTCACACCGTCGCCAATGGTCGGCTGGCGCTGGAAGCGCTCAACATCCAAAGCTTCAACGCGATCTTGATGGACGTTCACATGCCCGAAATGGATGGCCTGGAAGCGACGCGCAAGATCCGCCAGTTGGAAGGCCCGTTAGGTGCCCATACTCCGATCATTGCGCTCACCGCCCTTGCACTTAAGGGCGACGCCGAGCGCTGCCTTGAGGCTGGCATGGACGCCTATCTCTCCAAACCGCTAAATGCTGCCGATCTGTTCGCGCTTCTGGCTCGCCTCGAAGAAGACAGTTCGACGAAAATAACTTCCTCCTCCTGACCCCAAATCCCCGCGACTTCCGCTTCTACTAATCGAAGTGGAAAATATGAAAGTCAACACAAACACAATGCGCTGGAGGCGGCGCGGCATGTAGCAGACACATTCTCATTCTTATCCCTCCTAAAAAATCGGAGCGTGCTTCTCACAAAGTACGCTCCATTCTCTTTTAGACTGAAGCTATGGCCGATATCTACCTGAAGGACCTCGAGAACAACAAGAATGCCGGGGGCCACTATGCGTCGAGCATCGCCGCCATGCGCGCCGCCGGCCAGGAGATCCCCGGCATCATGCACCTGTTGGCCTTCAAGCCCAAGGCCTCAGACCTGCTGAATCAATTTACCGAGGAGGTCATGCGCGGCCCTTCGCCCCTCAGCCCCGCCTTCCGCGAGTTGATCGCAACCATCACCAGCGAGAGCAACCAATGCGCCTTCTGCCGCGATTCCCACGCCCAGGCCTCCGCCTTGCTATTTGAGGCGGAAGGGCGCGTCAAAAAAGGCGGCGGTCACAAGTTCATTGGCGCCGTGCTTCAGGGGGATGCCGATCTCACCGACGCCGAATGGGCACTTCTCGAATTCGTCGTACAAGTAAATCTTGGTGCGCAGGAAATCGTAGAAAAAGACATTCGCAAAATGAAAAAGTCGGGCTGGACAGACGAGGCGCTCTACGACGCAATCACGGTCTGTTCACTGTTCAATTTCTACAATCGCTGGGTCGGGGCCAGCGGCGTCGCCTGGCAAAAGGATGAGTCCTCACTCGCCAGTGGCACACGCATAGCCAAGCGCGGCTATCTCCCCTAGAGCGCCTCTGCCAAGAAAGATATAGCATCGTAGGGTCCCTATGATGCGATCCATTCTCCTCACCCTTGCCGGAGCATTCTTACTCTGCGCCCAAAAGCCCGACCCCGCCCTTGTCCTCAAGCTAAGTGCCAAGCCGGGCACGCCTGAATTCCAGAAGGCTCTCGAAGCCAGCTTTACCCCTCAATTGCTTGAGAAAGGCGAAGCTTCCCTCGCCGTGGGTCCCGATGCCCTCTTCGCAATCAAGGCCGCCAAAACGCCGCTACTTTTTGTCGATGACATCCCCGCCGCCACCATGAAAAAGGCCGGTGCCTATTTCATCGGCCGCGCCAAACTTCCCCTCTACACCTCACACACTTATCACTACACGGTCGATGGCAAGCGCTTCGGCGGCAAGCTCGACGTCATGGCTTTCGGCCCCGAGGCCTACGAACAGCCCGGCGTGCCGCAAGGCAAAATGAGCGACAAATTTATTGCTACCAGCAAGCTATACGAGGGAATGACCAGCGACTACTGGGTATACGTTCCTGCCCAGTACGATTCCAAGACGGCGGCTCCGGTCATGATCTGGCAGGACGGACAGGGTTATGCCAGTCGCGCTGCTGCCAATCGCACCCAAATTCAAATCGACAACCTCGTACACCAGAAGCGCATCCCGGCTGCGATCCACATTTTCATCGCCCCCGGCATGATCGGCAAAACCGCCATGCGCAGCATCCTCTACGACACCTTCAACGAAAAGTACACACGCTACTTACTTGAGGAGATCGTTCCAGAGGTAGCCGCAAAATGGAACCTGCGCAAAGATGGTTATTCGCGCGCCATCACAGGCGGCAGTTCCGGTGGCATCTGCGCCTTCACGGCGGCCTGGTTTCATCCCGAGGAATTCACCCGCGTCTATTCGCGCATCGGCAGCTTCACCAGCATCCAGTGGAAGCCCGGTGAGCTCGATGGCGGCAACGTGATTCCTTTTGCCATTCGCAAACAGCCGAAGCGCAATATCCGTGTCTTCAGCAGCGACGGCAGCGAGGACCTCGAAAACAACCATGGCTCCTGGCCGCTACAAAATATCCAGATGGCCAATTCGCTCAAAATGCGCGAGTATGACTTTCACTTCAACTGGGGAAACGGCGCGCACAGCGGCTCCCAGGGCAACGCCGAACTCCCGGTGGCCCTGAGTTGGATCTGGCGCGGTTACGACCCCGCAAAGACCACCGAAACCTTCACGATGGAACCGGCAGAAAAGGACAAACCCTACTTCCGCGTCAAGGCGCTCAACCGCAACTGACTCAGACCTGCGAACATAGTCTAGTGTCCATTGACGAACGCCAATTTTACGCAGAATCGAATACAACGAAACCTGCCACTCTGAACTGTCCCTTTTGTCGCAGCGTTGAGACCTACGACTTGAAGTGGTTACTGCGCAAAAAGCGAGATCGCCTGCCCGGCAATGGCGATGAGCGCGATCATGCCAAGTTCGCCAAGGCCCTCAGCTATATTGTGCTGCTCGACGACAAGGTGCCCTGCAAGAAGTGCCGCAGGCCCTTTGAGATTTCGGGCATCAAGACGACCGCTTTCGTCTAAGCTCAAAACCGCAGAGTCCGCCAAGGCACACCAGCCAGGCGGTCGCACAAACCAATAGCAACAAGTGCGGTTGGCGGAATTCCAGCTCGATCATTGGCGTGCCGCTTCCCTGTGCCTCTATCCAAAGATTGCCTAGGCCATCTTCTCGTATCGGCCAAGCCTTGCCCTTCACGCTGGCCTTCCAGCGGCTGTCGTACGCAACCTGTACACTAACCGCGTCGCCCGCCTGCATCGATCCTTCGATGCGAGCACGGCTGGGCGTCAGCCACGTCAGCGCACCCCCCTTGGACTCCGGCCCCTCAATCGCCGCAACGTAGCGGTCGAGCTCGGCGCGATCAAGGTAGGACGTCGGCTTGTGTCCCACCAGTGCGCTCCGTGGGATTACATGAGCAAGCGACTCGTTTGCGCGATTGACCTCAAAGATGGCGTCGCCACCCTCACGCCATATGGGAGTCAACAATCCGTCAAATTGGTGCGCGTCCTGCCAGGGCTTATATGGATCGTTGGTATTCTCGTCACCCACCGCAACAAAGTCGACTCCATAGGCCTTCAGCCAGGTTGCAGTGAGAACGCCGTCACCTTTATAGGCCGTGATGCCATAGTCCGCCAGAAAAAATAGAGGCCAACGCACGCCATTGGCGAAGCCTCCGCCAAACTGTACCTGGTCATAGACAACGCCAGCAAAGAAGCGCGGCGTACCCTGAAAATAGACCCGCGCACTGCTATCGAAGTTAGCCATGAAGCGCGTAATGCGATTCTCCCAGCTTTCCTCAAGCTTAAGAGGCTGGATGTAGCGATCCAGATTGTGGCCGTTCATCAAGCCAAAAATCGCCAGTGCACCCAACAGCACGGCCGCGCTAAGCCTGCTCCACTGGAGCTTTGCGATACCCACGGCCAGCGCCACTGCGATACAAAGATCCATCTCCAGGTGGTAGCGATGCGGCTGAGGCAAAAAATAGTATTGGCCGTATTCCCAGGCCAGAGGGATTACAGTCATCGGCATCAGGAATCCGGCAGCCATTGCCGGTCCCGGCCAGCGGCGCAGACAGTGAACAAGCGCGATCGTTGCCACCGCCAGCGCCCCCAGCGCCAGATAATGCCAGCGGTCCATCGCAAACGCCCCGACAAATTGTGCGTTGCGCTGGATGTCGGCAAGTGTTGCCGGCTGTAGCCACCGCAGCGAGAGCAGGTAGGCCCAGACACCGATGGCCAGCGCCTGTGGTGCCTTGCGCCAACCATGAACAGTCGCCACAGCCAGCACGCCCCAGGCCAACGCAAATCCACCAATGATGTTGCTGAGCGGCACCAGCGCGCAGGCTAGGGCAGCTAACGCGCTGCGGCTCCAGTTGAAGCGCTCCAAGGCCCGGTCCAGCGCCAACAGGGCGAAGGGCAGCAGCGCAAGCGACGCCAGATGTGGCCCCTCGCCATAGGTGAACAATACGCTGTAACGCTGGCTGAACCAATAGCCTTTCAAATCACCAGCGATGCTAGGCATCAGCCAGGAACAAGGCGATAGCAAGCTATAGAAGACTGCAGCCGCAAGGCTCGGAAGAATCGTGCGCGTCCATCGTCGCGCCAACAGAAATACACCGAGAGGCGCAAGGCAAAAGAAGAAGCCAGTGACCAGATGATAGGCCCGGCCGGGGCTGGTGCCCAGCAGCTTGGCGAGAATCGCTACCGCGTAGTGAACCAGCGGAGGATAGGTGTTCTCAAAAGGAACGCCGCCATACCAGTAAGGAAACCACTCGGCATCCCCGTAAATCGTCGAGAACCCATGCTCGCCGATGTAACGGGCAAGAGCCAGATAGGCCCATTCAATGGACTGTCGGGCGTGTGTATATTCAAGCCCCAGCCACTTTTGTGCAAGCCAGGCATTCAGCACCAGCAGCAGCGCGCCCGCCAATCCGGCCGCGACGCGAATCGCTATCTCCCGGAAGCCTGGATCTGTACCAGCTCTGCTTCCTTCTTTGGAAGATCCAGCGCTGGCAAAGTCTGTTCATCGCGCCAGTAGTCCATCATCGAAGTCTGGTGAACGCAACTGACAGTGCAGTTGGGCGCGCAACCCTTCTTCGTGTTGTATTCTCTCCGCAAATCGGCATGGGTGTACTCAGCGATCGGGATGCCAGGATAGCCGCGTTGCTGAGAACAGTAGTGCACCAGCCCGTCTTCGCAAACATAAACATAGCGGGCACCGGCACGGCACTTCCAGTCATTGGGACGACCATCGGCAATCGCGTCCTGAAACTGATTGAGGCGCGCATAGCTGGTCTTGGACAAATTGCGAATCCGATGGAACACGTCGCGCTCTACTTCACCCAGGGCGCGCAATTGCCCACTGCCATCGTGAATGATGCCAACAGTCGAACTGAGACCCAACTCGTGTGCTCGCAGCGCGATGACATAGGCGTCTTCCGGATACTTGATCCCGCCGCCTACGACGCTGTTGATGTTGACGTGGAACATCGCAAACTCCGACAGCCACTGGATGCGCTTGTCCAATACCTTCAGGCTCTTCTTGGAAACTTCGTCGGGATTTATGTTGTCGATCGAAATCTGCAAGTGGTCCAGGCCTGCTGCATTCAGTTGATTGATCCGCGCCTCATTGATCAGGTAGCCGTTCGTAATCATGCCGGCAATCGCGCCGGTCTTCTTGATCTCGCGAATGATCTCGTCCAGGTCAGGGTGCAGCAGAGGCTCGCCGCCGCTGATCGTAATGAGCGTCGTGCCCAAACGTCCCAAATGACGCACGCGATCCAGCATGATGTCGAGCGGCACGGGCTTAGAGAAATCGTCGTACTCATTACAGTACCCACAGTCGATATTGCAACGACGGGTGGGCACAATGTGCGCTTGCACGATGTGCTTAGTGGACGCGAGCCCTTTGGCAACTAGGCCGAGCTCCCGCACCATTCGCTTATAGGCGGTCAATCGCCGTTGAATGCGGAAAGAAAGTGATGGCATGGGCCGAATCTCTAATTATACGTCAGTGGAGCTTGATTTCAAACGTGCCGCCGTTGCCACTGTACTCCAGCACCAGCGACTTAATCTTGCTTGTCTTCGCAGGGAAAGCAAAGAACAAATTTCCAGCTCGTGCCCCTTGCAGCGGGCCCTCTGCCAAAGAACTCTCAAGCCCCGCCTCCCAGGGTTGTTGCGACTTATCGATCGGGGCAGGCTCGCCCGTTGGAAATCCATCACGCATCGGCGCTCGAGGTGCCACCGTTTGTGTTCGAAGTGCGTTGCGCACCAGGCCCGGCTCGGCAGCCGCCAGCGGTAGCTTCTGCCCATCCACGCGAAGGTTAAAGTCACTTCGAAGGATCTCGCCTTTGAATCCTTTCGGAAACAAGCCAATCTCAAGAACGAGGAAGCTGCCGCCATCAAACAGAATGGTCCGCTGTTTGTCCTGGCTCTCGCGGGGGACGGCTGCAAAACTGCGGCCCATGTAGCTCACGCCAATGCTGAGCTTGCCCGCCTCAGCATGAACGTCATAATCCTCAGCAGACGCTTTGGGCGGGATTCCGCTTGCCGCAGGCCTAACTGGAGGGGCCTGTCCCCATAGCCTCACCAATGCCGTCACAATAAGAAAACGCCGCATGCTCCGCATCACTCTCATCCTACTCCTTGACTGCGTCTGCGCAACCGCCCAGCCCATCGACGTCAGTGCGCGCGCGCTACTGGCGAAGAATGCCAGAGTGCATTGGGGCGTGCATGCTGTCCAGCTCCAAACGGGCCGCGTTCTATTCACTCACAACGCCGATCAGTTCTTTGTCCCTGCTTCGAACACAAAGCTCTTCTCGACGGCCTTCGCCCTTACCGCACTCGGAGTGGACTACCGTTTCTCAACACGAGTCATTAGTGCCACAGCACCGGACGCGCTGGGCACCCTCGCTGGCGATCTAATCCTGCTCGGCGGCGGCGACCCCTCTCTCTCGGCCCGCCTCTACCCATACGATCGCGATCATCCCTTCCTCCAGGACCGTCTCAGACCGTTGCGTCAGTTGGCACGCCAGTTGAAGGATCGAGGCGTCTTCCACGTTGGTGGCCGGATCATCGGCGATGACTCGCTCTACGCCTTCGACCCCGTGCCCAATGGCTGGGGCGCTGACGACGGGTTGTTTGAGTACGGCGCGCCCGTCTCTGCTCTGACCTTTAACGACAACATCTTTGGCTTGCGCGCTGGTGCCGCTGGATTAGCAATCGAGCCTCAGGTCGAGTACTTTACGATTCTGAACGAAATCCGCAGCGCCGAGGGAGAACCCAGAAAGGTTGTTGCCGATCGGCGCCCGGGTTCGCGCGTATTGCGACTCAGCGGCAATCTGCCGCCAAAATCCAGAGACTACGTCAACGAGTTCGCCGTTGATGACCCGGCCCTTTATGCTGCGATGTGCTTCCGCCAGGTACTACTGGAAGAAGGCATTCGCGTCGACGGCATCGCTGCGGCACGCCACTCTGCGCCAGCCACCCCAGAGGCTGTCGAACTAGCCCGGCGCGATTCCCCGCCCCTGCCTCAGCTCCTGCAGGTTACCGATAAGGTAAGTCAGAATCTGCACGCGGAGTTGCTGTTGCGGGCAGCCAGGCAAAAGCTGCCTTTTGCCGACTTCCTCAAGCTGGCGGGCATTGATGAAAAGGATCTGAATCTCGAGGACGGCTCAGGCATGTCCCGCCTCAACCTGGTCACGCCCAGGGCTGTTGTGCAACTGCTGGCGTTCATCGCGTCCCGAGGTCAACTCGAATTGTTCCGCAGCTTTCTTCCCGTAGGCGCAGAGGATGGAACGCTGCGCAACCGCTTTGATAAATCGAAGGAAGCAAAGCTGATTCAGGCCAAGACCGGCACCCTCTCGCACGTCGCGGCTCTCGGCGGTTACGCCGAATCCAAGCGCTTCGGAACCATCGCATTCCAGATCGTCGCCAACAACTACAACGCACCTAGCCAGGAAGTCAGGGCCACCATCGACCGAATCGCGTTAGCATTGTTGCAGTAGCCTTTGCTCCATGCCAAAAAGTCATAGCCCCGAATATCAGAACTCTGTTCTCGTCCCAATGGTGATCGAGCAGACAACGCGCGGTGAGCGCTCTTTCGACATTTACTCGCGACTGCTGAAGGAAAACATCATTTTCCTCGGCACGTCGATCGATGACCAGATTGCTAATTTGGTCGTCGCCCAGATCCTCTTTCTGGCCAGTGAAGATCCCGATCGGGACATCAATATCTACATCAACTCGCCTGGCGGTTCTATCACCGCAGGCCTGGCGATCCTGGACACGATGAACCTGGTTGAACCAAACATCGTTACCTATTGCATTGGTCAGGCAGCCTCGATGGCCGCCGTGCTGCTTGCCTGCGGTGCCAAGGGAAAGCGCTTTGCCTTACCGCATTCCCGCATCATGATCCATCAGCCTTCGATGAACAATCTCGGTGGACAAGCCACTGATATCGACATCTACGCCCGAGAGATCTTGCGCATGAAGGACGTCATGAACGGAATCATGGCCGAGGCAACCGGTCAGCCGGTTGAAAAGATTGCGCGGGACACCGAGCGCGACTACATCCTCGAGGCGCCGCAAGCCATTGAATACGGCATCATCGATAAGATCATCTCGTCGCGCGAGCGTCCCACAAAGTAACCGTTAGCTGACGAGCTTCCTGAAGTTCTTCAGACACTTATCAGCAGTCTCAAGGGGTGGCAAGTCGCTACCTTCCTGTTCAATCAGGAGGTACTCGGCCCCACCCTTTTTGATTGCCGCTTTAACGATGTCCTTCCACTTGGCATCGCCATCGCCAAGCAGCACACGGTAGCCATCGTGGGGATTGGGCAATCCGCGCTTCCAATCCTTCATATGCATGCTCTTGATGCGACCGGGATTGGCGTTGATCCAGGTGATCGGGTCGGTGCCAGCTTCAATCGCCGTGCCCACATCCAATTGCAACATCACGTCCTTGGTTGTCTCGGCTGCCAGCACTTCCATCGGCCGCTTGCCATCAATCGGCATGAACTCCAACTGGTGATTGTGAAAGCCAGTGCCCTTGTTGAGCGGTTTCAGCTTCTCGGCCGCATTGTTTAGCTTGGCGGCAACTGTCTTCCAGCCATCCAGACCAGCCACGCGGCCCGCGCTGGACATCACCATGTATTTGCTCCCCAGAATCACATTCAGTTCGATGACCCGAGGCAGTTCGGCTGGCTCAAAGTACTTGGCACCAGTGTGCGCCGACAGGCAGGGCATCTTGAGATCGTCAAGGATCTTCTTGACCTCCCTGGCATAGTCCGGCTTCCAATCGGCGTAAGGTCCGAAAAACTCAACGCCCTGATAACCCATTTTGGCAACAGCCTTCAAGGTGCCAGGAAGATCCTTGGCCAGTTCTGTGCGAACGCTGTAGAGCTCAAGACCAACTGGCTTCTTCATAGCCGCGCTGGCAGTGACGGAGGCGGCGGCCGCCGCGACGATAAAACTTCTGCGATCCATATAGATGCGATCCTATCGCATCTGCGCCAGTGGCAGGTTGGCCTGTGCCTTTAACGTAAAGTCTGAAAACTCCCCGCGCTTCCAGCGGGCATAGCCGGCAAGGGCGATCATGACGCCGTTATCGGTGCTCCACTTGGGCTCTGGGAAGTAGACGGGGATCGACCACTTGCGGGCAGCCACTTCCTCACGCAGGCCACGATTGGAGGCCACGCCGCCGCTGATGACCAACGCCTTGGCACCGATGCGCTCAGCGGCCCTCCCTGCCCTCTTGAGCAGCTCTGAGATGACCGTGTGCTGGAAGCTGGCAAGCACATCGAGGGTCTGTTGATCGGTCACCGCCAGCCACTCCTCAATCGACACGTGGCGCATCAGCTTCCGGGCGGCGATGGCACTGGCGATGTCATGGGCCTCGGTCCAGCGCAGCATAGCCGTCTTGAGTCCGCTGAAGCTGAAGTCACTGTCATTGCCACTCATCTTTGGTGACGTAAAGCGCACCGCCTTGGGGTTGCCATGGACAGCCAGGGCGTCGAGGATCGGCCCGCCCGGATAGCCAAAACCGAAGAGCTTCGAGACCTTGTCGTAGGCCTCGCCAGCCGCGTCGTCGCGTGTCCTGCCTTCCAACCGATACTCGCCATCGCCCAGACACTCGAACAGGTGCGTGTGGCCGCCGCTGGCTACCAGCGCCAAGGCTGGGTATTGCAGTTCGACGCCGATCAGCGCCGCCTGGATGTGACCTTCAAGATGGTGCACGCCGATGAGGGGCAGGCCCTTCGCCATCGAAAGCGCTTTGGCGTACATGACCCCCACCAGAAGGCTGCCCATCAGACCGGGGCCCTGCGTCACGGCGATCGCGTCAATCTCGAAGTCTTGCAGCGCTTCGCGCACAACCGGAACGATGGCGCGAACGTGCTCGCGGCTCGCCAGCTCTGGCACCACGCCGCCATAGCGCTGATGGACCTCAAGCTGAGACGCTACGCTGGAAGATAGGATCTTTATGCCGTCTTCCACAACCGCAGCTGCAGTCTCGTCGCAGGAAGATTCGATGCCGAGGATTCTCAAACCTCTAGTTTAACCGTGCCCCTTCACTTTGACCTCCCCAATGAACTCATCGCCCGCCGCCCGCTGGCTGAGCGATCTGCCTCGCGCATGCTCGTCGTCGACCGCAGTGCTGCGACGTTGACCGACGACCACTTCATCAACTTCCCGAACTACCTTCGCCCAGACGACTGTCTCGTCTTCAACAACACCCGCGTCATTCCGGCGCGGCTGTTTGGCCAGCGGCCAGGGCACACCGGCAAGATCGAGATCTTTCTGCTGCGCCCCCTGGGAGGGGAGCGCTGGCAGGCCCTCGTGAGGCCCGGCAAGAAACTGCTGGTTGGGCAGACGGTCGTTCTGTCCGACCGCCTTCAGGCCAGAATCCTAGAGCACTTGACGATGGGCGAGCGAGTCATCGAACTTTCCGGCTGCGATGACATGGAAGCCGAGCTCAACCGCATCGGCCACATGCCGCTGCCGCCCTACATCGACCGGCCCGACGAAGCCGAAGACCGCGAGCGCTACCAGACCGTCTATGCCAAGCACCCAGGCGCTGCCGCCGCGCCCACCGCCGGGCTGCACTTTACGCCCGAGATCCTGGCTCGTTGCCAAGCCGAGATCGCCGAGATCACCTTGCACGTTGGCCTGGGGACCTTTCAGCCGTTGACAGAGGAGCACCTCAGCAGCGGTAAGCTGCATCGCGAGTTCTACGCGATCGATGCGACGGCGGCGGCCAGGCTGGCGGCTGCCAAGCGTCGCGTCGCCATCGGCACCACGAGCGCCCGCACGATTGAGACGACGATGCTCGAAGGGTCTGGCGAGACCGACATTTTTATCCGGCCTGGATACGAGTTCAAGGCCGTGGGCGCGATGCTGACCAACTTCCACTTGCCCGGATCCAGCTTGATGATGCTGGTGGCGGCCCTCGCTGGCGAAGAGCTGATCATGCGCGCCTATGCGCACGCCATTGAGCAGCGCTATCGCTTCTACAGCTATGGCGACTGTATGTTAATTCTTTAACAGCAGCTTGCCACTGGTCTTGCGGCTCTCCAGATCAATGTGTGCCTGAGCCGCGTCGGCCAGTGCGTAGCTCTTCTCGATATGCAGCCAGAGTGACCCATCGGCGAGCCAGTTGAAGAGGTCGCCACTGCGCCAGAGAATCTCCTCACGCGTTGCCGCGTAGTGGGCCAGGGTCGGACGCGTCAGAAAGATGCTGCCTTTCTGGCTCAGCACCAGCGGACTGACATCCGGCACCGGGCCACTGGCATTACCAAAGGTAACCATCAAGCCGCGCGGGCGCAAGGCATCAAGACCGGCAGCAAAAGTGGACGCGCCAACACCGTCGTAGACCACATCGACTCCCTTGGCCTTAAAGTTGGCATAGTCGGTGATCTCGTCTGCCCCGGCCTTCTCGGCCAGCTTGTATTTGGCCGAGCCAGGAGCCGCGCTAGTGGTGCCGATGACCTTCGCGCCGATCCTCTTGGCGATCTGTGTCAGGATGAGGCCGACGCCGCCGCCACAGGCGTGGACGACGCAGGTCTGGCCGGCTTCGAGCTTCCAGGTGGAGTTCGCGAGGTAATGAGCAGTCATGCCCTGGAGCATGACTGCTGCGGCATTGTCGAGGCTGACTGCGTCTGGCACGGGGACGGTCTGCCAGGCATTCACAACCGCGTATTCGGCATAGGCACCGAGGTTCATCGCGTAGGCGACGCGCTGGCCAACGGCAAGGCCTGTGACGCCTTCGCCCAGAGCGGCAATGGTGCCGGCGCCCTCCATGCCAGGGGTCAGCGGCATGGGCTGCGGGTAGAGGCCAGTGCGGTGGTAGGTGTCAATGAAGTTGACGCCGATGGCATCGAGCTTAATCAACACCTGTCCAGCGGCGGGCTGAGGTGTTTCCTTTTCGCCCAGCTGCAACTGCTCGGGGCCACCGGTTTGGTGAATCAAAATTGCTTTCATAAATTCCTTATCCATTTTCTGCTGTGTAGCCATGCCGCGTAGGCAGCAAAGTACGCAATCCCGAAGGGGAAGATCAACATCCGCAGCGGCAACCAGACGCCGCCCTCGCCGGACATGCCAATCCGAAAGGCCATGAAGTGAAGGATGACATTCCAGTTCGAATATTCGACCCAAAAGTAATCGCCATTCTCGTTCATGACGAAGACCTTGGCCTTCAGCGTTGCGGTGAGAAGCCACTTCCACTTGGCCAGGATCGGCACTCCCGAACAGATGATGCCGAGCACCGATGGCCCTTTGGCACGAAGCTCCAGTGCCAGACGCTTGGCACCGACCCAGCCTCGGTAGTCCTGAACGCGATAGATCTTACCGTTGGACTCGCGGAAGCCCGCAGGCTTGCCCGCATAGCAGGTAACGAGATCCATCCGGATGTCACTCCCGTGCTGCTCGTACAGATGACCGATATAGTCATCGAAGAGCTCACGAGAGCCGCTCTCGACGAGCACAAGATTTGTAAAGTCCGGAACGCGCCGGGAAAAGAATAGGTCCAAACTACTAGGATATGACCCTTGACCGCATGCAAGAAATCATGGGGCCACTTCCAAAGCCACCAAAGGCTCCGCCCTCCCTTGAGATGCAGAGCGAAGTGGCCGACGGCGGCCTGATCAGAAGGCACATCACCTGTGATGGAGTGCCCGCATGGTTGCTGCTGCCAGCGGGCCCTGCCAAGAAGCGAAGTGCTGTATTGTGCCTTCATCAAACAACGAAGATCGGCAAAGATCAACCGGCTGGGCTAGGCGACAGACCGAACCTCCACTATGCCCGCGAGTTGGCGCTGCGCGGCTACGTGACGATGGCACCCGACTATCCAAACTTCGGCGAATACAAGATCGATGCCTACGCCAATGGTTATGTCAGCACGACCATGTTGGGGATCGTCAACCACATGCGGGCGGTTAGCCTGCTGTCGCATCTGCCCTACGTCGACCCGAAGAAGATCGCGGTTTGCGGACATTCCTTAGGCGGCCACAACTCCTTATTTGTGGCGGCTTTTGACCGGCGCATTCGGGCCGTCATCACCAGTTGCGGCTTTACCAGCTTCGCCAAATACTACGGCGGCAATCTGGCGGGCTGGTCACATCGCGGCTACATGCCGAAGATTGCGGCACGCAAGCCGGAGGAGATGCCCTTCGACTTCAAAGACATTCTGGCGACGATCTCGTCGAGGCCAATCTTCGTCAACGCACCGTTGCATGATGCGAACTTCGATGCATCCGGGGTGGACGACGCGGTACGGGATTCAAAGCATCCCAAGATCACAGTCGAGCATCCCGACTGCGAACACGACTTCCCGCCCGAGGTCAGGCTGCGGGCTTACGCGTGGCTAGATCGGCTCTTGACCTGACGGGCGGCCCAGTAGAAACCTGCTGTTAGGACGACTTCCTCAAAAGCCCTCGCATGAAAAATGGTGGGCGACCCGGAATCCTCTAAGATTCGGCTAAGACGGCCCTTTACCAACAAGTAAACAACCATCATGTCGCGAACCGTAGGCATCGGGGACTCCGTGTTGAAGGCCTCAGTCAGGCGCGAGAAGATCTGCGATTCGTCGGAGTCATGCTGTAAGATGTCGATCCCTTTGAGATCACTTAGGCTGCGGTCGAAGTTCTTGTAGCTCGAATCGAAGACGAAACAACGATGGTCGCTGATTCGCGAGTTGAAATAAGCCATCCCCAATTCGAACGGCATATTGAATCGCGGGACTGGTGGAGTCTGTTCGCTCAACTCGATCCAAGACAGATCATGAATTGAATAGTCACAGGACCGGATCAGAGTTACGATCCGGTCAATTCGACTGGCGGTTCCTTGGACCTCGAACGCGGCCCGGGGCAACAGATCGAATCCCCTTACGCCTACGACGTAGGCCAAGAAGAGAGGCTCGAAGACTTTGTCGTAGGGCGCGTTGAGAAATACGGACCGCTGCGCCATTGAAAACTAGCTGGCGCTCACGATCAACTTCGATGAATACCGCCGAATGATCTCCTCGTCGGAAAGCTGAAGATCGGGATCTGAATCAACTATCGCCTTCAATCGCGAAACGGTCTTTTTAGAAAGCCTAAAGATCCTGGCGATCTCTTCTTGCGTGATTGGAGGGCCTTGTATCAGAACAGGCTTGCGCTTAGTTTTCTCCATACTCTAAATATAACGCCTCAGACGCCCCAGCTATAATCCTTCAGGGCGGCGTCGAGGTCCTCGGTTGAATCGTGGATGCGCATCAGTTCAAGCCTCAGTGCGTCGCACATCGCCTTGAAACTGGCTTCGATAATGTTCTCGCTGACGCCGACCGTCGCCCAGCTTCGCTTAAAGTCGCTCCACTCAACAAAGACGCGGACCTTGGCGGCCGTACCGGGCTTTGAGTCGAGCACGCGGACCTTATAATCGGTGAGGCGGACCTGGGCGATTTCGGGGTAGCGATGGCTCAGGCATTGGCGGAGCGACAGGTCGAGCGAATTGACCGGTCCGTCGCCCATTGACGACGCAGACAAGATGGCTCCGTCCATCATCTTGATGATTACGCTGGCGGTTGTCGCCGATTTGCCCGCCGGATTGGACCGGGTGGCGACTTCGTAATTGACGACGTCGAAGAAGTGCGCGCCGGGGTGAAGGGCCTCACGGACCAACAGTTCGAAGGTGCCCTCGGCGGCTTCAAGATCGTAGCCTTCGTATTCGAGATCCTTGATGCGCTCGAGCAGTTCGCGACGGGCGTCAGAGGAAAGTCGCTCGCCCAAGCCGCGCTCTTCCAGCTTGTAGATGATGTTGCCGCGGCCACTGAGATCACTGAGCAGGACGCGCTGACGGTTGCCGGTGGCGGTGGGCGAGATGTGCTCGTAGGTCGAAGAGTCCTTCATGACCGCGCTGACGTGGACGCCGCCCTTGTGGGCGAAGGCGCTCTTGCCGACGTAGGCCTGATTGTTGGCCAACGGCAGGTTGGCAAGCTCGGCAATGTAGCGACAGACCTGAGTGAGTTGCTGGAGCTTGTCCGGGCCAATGGTCGTGTGGCCGAGCTTCAATTCGAGATTGGCGATGACACTGGCGAGGTTGGCGTTGCCGCAGCGTTCGCCATAGCCGTTCATACAGCCCTGGACGTGGGTTACGCCGCACTCGACGGCGGCGAGGGTATTGGCGACGGCGACGTCGGAATCGTTGTGACAATGGATGCCGATGATCTTGTCGTAGCGCTTGCGGACTTCAGCAACGATTTCGGCTAACTGGTGCGGGAGCGTGCCGCCATTGGTGTCGCACAGGACGAGCGCATCGGCACCGGCGTTGAAAGCGGCGTCGAGGGTCTTCATGGCGTAAATTGGGTTCGCTTTGTAGCCATCAAACCAGTGCTCGGCGTCGTAGATGACCTCTCGGCCATGCTTCTTCAGGTAGGCGACGGTTTCGTCGATGAGCTTCAGGTTTTCGTCTTCGGTGATGCCGAGGGCGCGATGAACGTGGAGGTCCCAGCTTTTGCCAAAGATGGCGACGGCGGGGGTTTCAGAATCGACCAGCGCGTTGACGCTGGCGTCCTTTTCTACAGGGTTGCGGGCCAGGCGCGTTGCGCCAAAGGCCGTCAGCCGCGCATGATGCAGCGTGAGACCTTTGGCGCGCGCAAAAAATTCCTTATCCTTCGGGTTGGAACCGGGCCATCCGCCCTCAATGTAGTCGATGCCGAGATCGTCCAGTTTAATGGCAATCGCGATCTTGTCGTCCACACTGTAGCTGACGTTCTCCCCTTGGGTGCCGTCGCGCAGGGTCGTATCGAAGGTAAGGATTCGCATGTTTGGGAGGGGCTACTCTTGCGGGATGCCGACTTCTTTCTTCTTCTTGAGGAAGGTCATCATCTCGCGGAGTTCCTTGCCAACGGTTTCGATGCTGGAGGAGGCACCGGCCTTGCGCATGGCGAGGAATCCGCCACGGCCGTTCTTGTTCTCAGCCATCCAGGTGCGGGCAAAGTGGCCGCTCTGGATTTCTGCCAGAACCTTCTTCATCTCAGCGCGAGTCTCAGCAGTGATGATGCGCTTGCCGGTTACGTAGTCGCCATATTCGGCGGTGTCAGAAATCGAGTAACGCATGTAGCCGAGGCCGCCCTCATAGATGAGGTCGACGATGAGCTTGAGCTCGTGTAGGCACTCGAAGTAGGCGATCTCGGGAGCGTAGCCAGCTTCAACGAGGGTTTCAAAGCCTGCATTGATGAGCTCACTGACGCCGCCGCAAAGGACAACTTGTTCGCCGAACAGATCGCTCTCGGTTTCTTCGCGGAAGGTGGTTTCGATGACACCTGCCTTGAGGCAGCCGAGGCCAAGGGCGTAGGCAAGAGAGTTCTCGAGGGCCTTACCGCTGGCGTTCTGATGGATGGCAACGAGGGCGGGCACGCCGACGCCTTCGGTGTACAGTTCACGGACGCGATGGCCAGGGGCCTTGGGGGCGACCATGGTGATATCGACGCCTTCTGGCGGGGTGATGAAGCCGAAGTGGATGTTGAAGCCATGAGCAAACATGAGCGTCTTACCCGGGGTGAGGTTCGGCTTGATTTCGTTCTCGTAGATCTCGGCCTGGATGTGGTCGCTGACGAGGATCATGAGGAAGTCGCTGGCTGCGGTGGCCTCAGCAACGGTCATGACCTTCAGGCCGGCGTCTTCGGCCTTAACCCAGCTCTTGGAGCCCTTATAGAGGCCGACGACTACATTGAGGCCGGAGTCGCGGAGGTTCAGCGCATGGGCGTGGCCCTGGCTGCCGTAGCCGACGATTCCAATGGTCTTGTCTTTAAGGAGGCCTAGATTGCCGTCTTTTTCGTAGTAGCGATTTGGCATTTACTTGCTCAATACTCTTTCTTCTGATTGTTCTTCTTCTTCGGAGGCGCCCATGGGGATGGGCGAGGCGAGGCGCAATTTCTTCGGTTCGAGAGTTACAGCTACTAAACCGCTGCGGGTAACTTCAATTTCCCCGTAGCTGCGCATGAGGTCAACAAATTCGTCAAGTTTTTCGGGGTCGCCGGTGCACTCGATGGCAAAGCCCTCGACGCTGCTATCAACGACGCGGGCCGAGAAAATCTCGGCTTCCTTGAGGATGGCAGTGCGATTGGACATCTCGGCGCGGACGCGCAAGAGGACCATTTCGCGGGCAACGCTACGCTCGTCGGTAAGGTCCTGGGCCTGGAGGACGTTGACCAGCTTGTTGAGCTGCTTGACGACCTGGGCGCGGACTTTGGATTCGACGTCGACAACAATGGTCATGCGAGAGAGGGTGTCGTCCATTGTGCGGGCAACGGTGAGGCTCTCGACATTGTAGTTGCGAGCTGCGAGGACGCCGACAACACGCATGAGCGCGCCGGGCTTATTTTCGAGCAGGATAGATAGAGTTTGCAACATGGATATTTCCTTGTCCTAGGCCACAGCCACAGGCTGGGGTTGACCGAGTACCATTTCGTTGATCGCGCCGCCGGCGGGAACCATCGGATAGACGTTTTCAAAGGAGGTTACCTTGACGTTGAGAAGGTAGGGGCCTGGCTCGCGAACCGCTTCTTCGAGGGCGGCGCGGAGTTCTTCCGGCTTGTCGATGGTGCGTCCCTTGAAGCCGTACGCTCCAGCGAGCATCGTCGCATCGGGGAAGCTATCGAGGGTGACCTGGCTGAGGCGGTTGTTGTAGAACAGCTCCTGCCATTGACGAACCATGCCGAGGTGGCCGTTGTTCATCACGATGATCTTGATGGGCAGCTTCTCGTTCGCGATTGTGGCGAACTCCGGGATGGACATCTGGAAGCCGCCATCGCCGGCGATGGCGAAGACGAGCTTTTCGGGGCAAGCCATCTGCGCACCGATGGCGCTGGGCAGGCCGAAGCCCATGGTGCCGAGGCCGCCGGAATTGATCCAGAGGCGAGGGTGGTTGTAACGGATCAACTGTGCAGCCCACATCTGGTGCTGGCCAACGTCGGTGGTGACGATGGCTTCCCCGCCCGAGATGCGGTCGATCTCGGACATGAGGTGCTGCGGCTTGATCTCGTCCATCGAGAAGACGGGTACGAGTGGGTGCTTTTCCATCCAGCCGCGGATGGTGTTCCACCATTCGGCGCGCGCATTTGACTTGAGGGCGCGCATCTCGGGTTCGAGTTCACGCATGACGCGGTTGAGCTTGGTGATGACCTTCTTGGCATCGCCCACGATGGGCAACTCTGCGTTGCGGATCTTGGAGATTTCACTGGGGTCGATGTCGACATGGATGACTTTGGCGTGAGGGGCGAAGGCGGCGAGGCGGCCCGTGACGCGGTCATCGAAACGAACGCCGAGGGCGATGATGAGGTCGGTCTCATACATGCCCATGTTGGCGGCGTAGGAGCCGTGCATGCCGGGCATCGAGATGAAATTGCGATGGTTGCCGGGCAGCGCACCCAGGCCCATCAGCGTATTGACGCAGGGGAGATCGGCCAGCTCAACGAACTCGCGCAGCTCGTTGTGTGCGTGCGAGTGGATGATGCCGCCGCCGGCATAGACCATAGGACGGTCGGCTTCCCAGATCATCTGGGCGGCGCGGCGGATCTGGCCGGTGTGCCCTTCGGTGTAGAGCTTGTAGCCAGGCAGATGGATGGAGTCGACTGGCTGATACTGTGAGGATGCCTGGAAGATGTCCTTGGGTATATCGACAAGAACGGGGCCGGGACGTCCGCTGGAGGCGAGGTAGAAAGCCTCATGAACGATGCGTGGGAGTTCACTGACATGCCTCACCATGAAGTTATGTTTGGTGGCCGGGCGCGTGATGCCGAAGGTGTCGGCTTCCTGGAAAGCGTCTGTTCCGATGAGCTTGGAGGTGACCTGGCCGGTGATGGCGACGAGAGGGATCGAATCCATCATGGCGTCGACGAGGCCGGTGACAAGATTCATGGCACCCGGGCCGGAGGTGGCGCAGCAAACACCGGTTTTACCGGTGGCGCGCGAATAGCCCTGGGCGGCGAAGGCTGCGTTCTGTTCGTGACGGACGAGGACGTGGTGGATCGGGTGATCGTAAAGGGCGTCATAAAGCGGGAGCGTGACGCCGCCCGGGTAGCCGAAGATGATCTCGACGCCTTCTCGAACGAGGCACTCGAGGAGGATCTGAGATCCGCTCAGGAGAGCGCCGGGTGCTACGGATTGTGTGGTGGATGCCATAAAAATTTAGAAACTCCTATGTTGCTTGTTGGCTGTTTGGGGCCGCAATGAAAAAGCCACTGGCTGGATTGGTTCCCCGCCAGTGGCCTTGAATTGTAAGATTCCGGAAGGCCGCTAGGCGGGGGTAAAGGGTACTTGTACGACCCCGACCCCGACGATGAGTAGGTTAGTAATAATCGTTTCGACGGCCTGAATGACGTGCGCGAGGCAGGGCCGATGGTAACGGAAGTTGCGCCGCGCGGTGGTCATAACTAAGAGTTTAAGGCAAAAGCGCGGCAAATGCAAGAAGGCTTATGTATAAATTTTACTAATCAGAAGATTTAGTGATATTGGCGGGGCGGTGGGGGTGGCCTGTGTAAGCCTATGAATCTATTGGTTGGGGGCTGGAATTGGGTTTGCTTTGCGAGGGCTTTGTCGGGGATGGTTGGAATCGCATACCCCACTTTTGCTCGGACCTTAAGTGTGTGCCGGGGGGGATTGGCTTTGCTCTGTTCGTTAGTTGTTGAGAGACAGGACGAGTTGCGAGCCGGTTGCTAATTGGCTTTGCTTTTTCATTGCAAACTCCAGGGAGAATCTTCCGATGGGACAGCGAGAATCTCTCGCCCGGTAAGGACAGTAGCATGGCGGGAGGCGGAGTCTGGGGTGCCTGGGTTGTAAGTGCTTTATTTTGTTCGGGAACAAAAACTATTAAAGGCGTGATGTGTCGCTCAAGAGGGTGTAAAACAGTTTGTGTAAGCGCGGTTCTCAAAGAGCGTAAACATAGGAGAACCGAATGGCAATCAGAAAAGAATTGATCGACGAGTTGATGGCGACCAGCGATGGGCCGTTGATTGATCGCAACGGGCTGTCCA
>JBBRBI010000059.1:0-38308 GCA_038206015.1 Bryobacterales bacterium
CGCGCCTGGCTTCGCCCGGGGCTTTGTAGCCGTCTGTCTTTTCGGCTTTTGACAGCTCGCCAGTGCGTGGGTTGAACCACTGCGTGCGCAGCTTGCGCCCCGGGATATCGGCTAGATTCAGATGCACGTTGCCCCCGGCGGGCAGGTAAACCATCGCGTAATGGTCGCCTCGCGCAGCTACTGGGTGGAGGGGCGAGTCGTCTTTGTCCAGCAGGAATTCTTGCGCTGGGGCGCGGGTGGCGGGGTCGTGGGCTTCGAGGAATTTGCGGGCGATGCCGAGTTGTGCAACTGCCGGGAGCAAGAGGCTTTTGTGCCAATTGCCTCTGGCGAAGCAAACTGGTCCCCTGCCCGGCTCTACGAACTGCCAGATGTCCTGGCAGCCGTAGGTGTGGCCGAAGGCTCCAGCGAGCAAGGCGAAGTATGCGGCTTGGCGAACATCGTAATCGTCAAACCAGCCGAGTTCGTCGGGCTTCCAATTGACCGGATGGTTGTCGTAGCGGGGCCCTCCGTCGAGCACGGGCTTGGCGGGGCGGCGGTTGTAGTCGGCACGAACGAGATCGTCATTGCGCTTGTCGCGCATGGCGTGACCGCTTTGGACCATGTTGAAGTCGAGCCAGTCGTCGTTGTGCAGTTGCTCGGACGAAGTTGCGTTGCCGTGGGGGTGGAAGGTGCTGAGGTGTTTACCGGTGTCGGATTCGCGGATGCCTTTGGCCAGCGCACGCCAGACACCGATGGCGCCGGTGAGGCGGCGGTCTCCGCCGAGGATCCAGACGAGGTTGCTAGCGTTTCGATAACGAGCGCCAATCCAGCGCCCGTAGTCCAGCGCGTTGTCTTCGTTGAAAACGATGTCCGAGACCTTCTCCATGGTGCCGCGCAGGACTTTGTTGCCCCAGGTGGGGAGCATGCCGATGGTCAATCCGCGCTTGGCCGCCTCAGCCAGAATCCAATCGACGTTCTCGGAATACCTGTCGTTGGGGCGAGTGGGATCACGATCCAAGAGCAGATTTTCGCCATAGGCATTGGGCGTGTTGAGACCGTCCATCTCCTAGAGCACGACGGCCTCGATGACGGTGAAGCCTTGCTTGGCGCGGGTGTCGAGGTAGAGCTTGGCGTCCTCACGCGTGAGACGGTGGAAGATCTCCCAGGCGGTGTCGCCTAGTCACACGATGGGCTTGCCGTTGGCTTGGACAAGGTAGTGGCGTTGCCCGAGACGCGGAGCTGGGCGGTGGCTGGGATCGCGATCAGGAGCAGGCAGGCCAGGCGTACCGCTAGGCTTTCCACTTGTAGTAGAAGAAGGTAAGCGGAGTTTTACCGGTGTTGCGAATGTCGTGCGACTGGTTGGCGGCGCAGTACATCATGGCACCGGGGGCGACCTTTTTGTCCTTGCCTTTGAGCCCGATGATTCCAGTGCCTTCTGTTATAAGCATGATCTCTTCTTCCTCATGCTTGTGGGGAGGGTGCGGCGTGGCACCGGGATTGAGCGTGACGCTGCCGGCGACCATCAGTTTGAGCTGGTCGGTGGGGCCTTCAAAGTACCTGGTGTGTGTGCCGAAGGTCTCTTTGGCGGTCTTGGCGTCGGCGACGTTGTAGGTGAAGTCCGGTATCTTTTTCATGTCGGCTCCGATAAGAGCTGCCGGAGCCAGAAGGCTCGGTAGCATTTTGCGTCTGGTTGCTGTAATCATGTGATTTTCCTTTTTGCCCAACAGATGTAGCCTACCGTGAAGTCGCGACGCCGGTCGAGCGGGTCGAGGAAGCCGATAGCAATGGCGGTGGGCGCGATGAAGAGAGCGGCCAGCGGCATGAGCCAGCTGGGCAGAAATTGGAGGCCGTTCATCAGACGACGAGAGAGCAGGCGGAAGTAGCCGCCACCGGGCTCGATTCGCTCGATGTCCCAGCCACTGTTTTCGAGTAGCAGCTTGAGGCCGAAGCGGGTGAAGCGCCAGTAGTCGTGGGGGTGCTGGTGGACTTCCCAGTCCTGGGGCGCGACCAGCAGGAGCGGCGCGCCGGAATGAGCGACGCGGGACATTTCGGCTAGAACGGCGGCGGGGTCGGCGACGTGTTCGAGAGTGACGATGCTGATAGCGGCGTCGAAGCTGGCTGGCTTGAAGGGGAGATGGTGGAGGTCGGCGACGCAATCGAGACCAGAATAATTCCACGTGTTGTCACCGATGCCGAGGTCGGCGGCGATGTAGGTTTGCTTGTGGAAGTATTGGCGGTGGCGGCCCTCGCCGGCACCGGCGTCGAGGACGCGCGCAGCATTGGGGAGGGCGGCGGCAAAGCGCCGGGTCTCAAGTTCGATGAGCTCTTCAAAGTGGAAGACTTGGCGGCGGAGCCAGGGTGGAACGAGCTTGCGCAGGCCGTCGTAACTCATTGCTTCTTTCGCGCTTCCACCATGACGGTGCTGCCGGCGCGCGACAGCGCTTCGAGCATGCTGAAGGGCAGGGCCAGGACCATCAGCGCCAGGTGCGCCAGGTTCTTGAGCAGACGGGAGGCGGGGCTTTCGACTAGCTTGCGGACGCGGCGGGCCATGGGGTCAAGGCCGGGGGCGAGGCTAATGGAGAAGCCAGCGGGATTATCGCGCAGAGAGAAGTGCTTGTATCGGACGGGCTCAAAGCCGCAGCGATCCAGCAGGACATTGATGTCGCTGAGCTTGAAGTTATTCAAGTGGCGGGGGACGTCGATGCCATTCCAGTTTTCGCCAAAGACGAGGAACTGCCAACTGGCCGCATTGGGGACCTGAATGACGAGGCGGCCGTCGGGCTTGAGCAGGCGGTGGGCGGCAGCAAGATACTCGTGCGGCTGATAGAGGTGTTCAAGCACGTGGAACATGCTCAACACAGAGACACTGCCATCGCGCAGAGGGGCCTGGGTGAGAGTGCCACAGAAGGCGGGTACACCGTTTTGCTTCCAGGCGATTGAGGCTGCATCGAGTGAGAAATCGAGGCCAAGCACCCTGTGACCAGCCTCGCGGAGCATGCGCAAGAGCAGTGCGCCGCCGCAGCCAACGTCCATGACGAGGCCGCCGTCGGCATCGCTAATCGCACGCTCGAGAAAGCGGATATGGTCGCCAGATACGAGACGACGATAGAACTGTTCGATGGCGGTGATTGTTCCACCTTCGTCGCTGTGCCAATAGTCGGCCGGGTAGTAAGTGGCGAGCTCAGCGGGCAGGGGTTTGGGGTAGAGACGGATGAGGCGGCAGCGCTGGCATTCGACGACAAGGAAACTTTTGGCGGTAGTTCGGTAAAGTCGGTCTGTCGCGTGAAATAGCGTGCGCATCTCTCTGGCACCACAGGCACCGCAGTCGTTGTCAGCAGCGACTTCGGGACTTGGATCGATCAATGGTGCGGTCTCGTTATTAATGGTCGTTTTTCCTTAGGCGACGTTCTTGCTTAATTGTGTGAGCGTCAGGTGGTGTTGACGCAACAGCGCGACAACTGCCCTGTCGTTCAGCATACGCTTAGCCCGCCATGCGCGGCGTTTGGCCCAAACTTTCGGGATACCCTTGAGGGCTTCCCAATCGGCGGCGAGCAGCGCGAAGCCTAGCTCTATTTTTGCGCGAAAGCCCTGTACTTGTCCGGCCTCTCCATGGCCGAGGAGTCCGGCAACGATTCCAACGCTAAGGCGAAGCAGATAGAACACGGGGTTGAGCAAGAGCAACCAGAGCGGGAAATGGATGACAGCAAGCCAGATTCGGTTACGCTCGATGAGTTGAATGCGACGGGGATTGAGCTTACCCATCGTGGCACCGCGCTGGTGATGGACGATGGCGGCGGGTGCCAAACGGGCGAGCCAGCCGGCGGTGCGAGCCCGTAGGCCAAGCTCTGCATCGTCGGCGTAGGCAAAGAAATCTTCGTCGAAGCCACCGATTTCGTCGAGCATGGACTTGCGATACAGCGCGGCACAACCATCGGGCCAGAGGATATCGCGATTCCGGTCATATTGGCCGGTGTCGGTCTCGCCTGATCCGATGCCGCGATTTTGTCCGTCCCAGTAGATGCCATGGCCAATTTTGTCGATCACCCCAGGCCGATTGGCGACCATGATTTTGGAGGCAACCATGCCAACCTGCGGGTGGGCCATTTCTGTGAGCATCGCTGAGAGCCAATGAGCTTCGGCGGTGGCGTCGTTGTTGAGAAGGGCGACAAATTGGCCGCAGGCCTGGGCGATCGCGAGGTTGTTACCAGCACAGAACCCGAGATTGGTCTCGCTGCGAATCAGCCTGACCTGGGGGAATTCTGAGGCGACCATGTTGGCGCTGCCATCGGTTGAAGCATTGTCGACGACGAGGAGTTCAACGGCAGTTGCGTCCTGCGAAACGAGCGACTGCAGGCAGAGCCGTAAGAGGTTCACGCGATTGAAGTTAACGACGATGACGCTTAGTGTCGGGGGGAGACTCATCCTGCACAAACTCATGTATTATAGCCATAAGGATTACTACGCGACGTTAATGCAGAGCATAGGCGTAAAGCTGCGGATAGAACGAGAGCGACGAAAGATCGGCATTGCCAAGATCGCGGAAGACACTTGCATTGCCAAGCGTTATCTGGAAGCGATCGAGGCAGATGACTTGACTGCGCTGCCCGGCGATTTTTTTTATCGCGCATTTGTTCGGCAATATTCGACCTATCTCGGTTGGGATGCAGACGAGACTGAAAAACAAATCAACCAGGTGAGTTCGAGCCCCACTTTTGATTCGACGCTGGAGCCGAGCACGACTGGAGTACCGAGCTTGCTGGCTGTCGAGGACCAACAGGTCAAGGCATTGCGTGAAACGTTGAAGAGCAAACCGATGCGGTCGCCGCAAGACCCAAAGATGTCGAACTGGTGGTTGGGCTTTGCAGTCGTTGTCATAATCGCATGTGCCGCCTACTTTGGATGGCGCAACTTTGCTCCTGTAACGTCGATCGAGGCGAAGAAGCCGGTAGTGACCGAAAAAACGCCCGTAGCTCCCGCTCAAAGTGTGCCCCCGGCGACTCCGTCGGTGCCAACTCCGAGCAGCGTAGAGCAGCCGAAGACTGAAGCGCCAAAAACATTAGCAGCCGGCCGGCCAGAGACGAAAACAGAAGCCCCAAAGTCGCCAATCGCCGCACCCAATGGCGATCAGTTTTCGTTGACAGTTCACGCGAAATCTATCACGTGGATTCGGATTACGGCGGATGGCGTCAGAGTGTTTGGCGGCACGATCGAGGCAGGGCAGGAAAAGACAATCAATGCCAAAGATGTCGAATTGATCGTCGGGAACGCCGGAACGCTGGACGTCATCTATAAGGGCCAGATACTGGCTATTGGGACGAAGGGCGAAGTGAAGACACTGCTGTTGAATTCTGCGGGTTGGAAGCTCAAAGCCAAGCCGCCAGCGGAGCCGACGGCATCAGCCCCCGGCGCTAGTCCCACGGGCGGTGCGTCGCCTGGAACGTTCCAGTAGGAGCAGTTCTCTGCGTCGCCGCTTCTTTGTGCTGATATCGATCTGTCGCCAGAACTGGCGGGCGTAGTCAATCGCGGAGATCACGGTGAACAGCACGGCAGCCCACATCACGAAACTCGCGACGCTGTGGTATTCAGGCCAGCGCAAGGCCGCCATAGAGAAGCCCACGCCTGCCACCTGCAGGATCATCTTGGATTTCCCGAGGTCACTGGCGGGAATCAGATAGCCCTCGCTGAGCGCGATGCTACGCAGACCACTAATCGCAAAATCTCGACCGATGATAAGGATGACCATCCAGGCTGGCACAGCTTTCATTTCCACCAGCGCGATTAGGGTAGCTGAAATGAGCAGCTTATCGGCGATTGGGTCAAGCAGCATTCCCAGCGTAGTGATCTGGCTCCACTTACGGGCGAGGTAGCCATCCAACATGTCCGTAAGCGCGGCAATCAGAAAAATGATGAGTGCGAGAATCTCATTGCCGATTTCAATGGGCAAACCCAGGAAATCGAAATGGTAGATCCGCCGCTCCTGCACAAGTGCTGCTACGACGAGAGGCATGAAGAAGATGCGGGCCAGCGTTAATAGGTTGGGCAGATTCACTTAGGAACTGCCCTCAGGATATCAACTCATAGTGCGCCAATTGACGGCGGACACTGGCTGGGGCGTCGGCCTCAAATTCACAATAGTCTTCGACAAATCGTTGCGATAGAACGTGGGCGTGTTCGTGGAGGAGATGAATGGGGCCGCCATCGCAGGCTGGGATTCTGATTTTGATGCGCTCGACTGGATCGAGATGGAGAGCCCCATCGATGGCTTCGAGAAGGGCATCGATACCGACGCCGCTGAGAGCGCTGACTGAGATCGCGGTGGATTCGGCGTTGGCGTCCTGAAGGATGCGGCGGGCCTGAGCGATTTGCTCCTGGGCATCGCTGATGAGATCGGCTTTGTTAAGTACGAGAATCTGGCGAGTCTTTTCGGCACCGATCTCCTGGAGGACGCGCTGGACATGCTCAACGTAAGAGCTGGCGTGGGTACTGGAGGCGTCAACGACATGCAGCAAGAGGCTGGACTGGGTCACTTCCTCTAGGGTGGCGCGGAAGGCCTTCACAAGCGTCGTCGGAAGGCGTCGGATAAAGCCAACGGTGTCACTGAGCAGAATTTTACGACGCGACGGCAGGTAGATGTGGCGCATGGTGGGGTCGAGCGTGGCGAACATCTTGGCATCAGCCAGAACGGCGGCGTTGGTGAGCCGATTGAAGAGAGTGCTTTTGCCGGCATTTGTGTACCCGACCAGGGCAACCGTTGCCAACGGCACGCTCTGGCGCTGCTTGCGCTGAATGTTGCGGCCACCGCGGACCCGTTCGAGATCCTGCTTGATCGTTTTGATGCGGCTGGCAATTTTACGGCGATCGGTTTCGAGCTGGGTCTCACCTGGGCCGCGGGTGCCGATGCCACCACCGAGACGCGACATCTGAATGCCCTTTCCCACCAGCCGGGGCATTTCGTAGCTGAGCTGAGCAAGCTCGACCTGAAGTTGGCCTTCGCGCGTTCTGGCGCGGGCAGCAAAGATATCGAGAATCAGTTGGGTGCGATCAAGGACCTTCAATTTGAGCAAGCGCTCCAGATTGCGTTGCTGGGTGGGGCTGAGTTCGCAATCAAAAAGGATCGTCTTGGCGTTGGCGGCAGTGGCCAAGGCAGCTAATTCTTCAACCTTGCCGGCACCGATGAGAGTGGCTTTGTCGCCCCGCTCTCGGGATTGCACGAGACTCCCGGCCACTTGCGCGCCGGCGCTGGCAGCGAGGACATTGAGTTCGCTGAGCGAATCTTCGAGGGTGAAATCGCTCAATGGGTTTGCTGGCTCTTTTTGCCGCCGCAACTGTACACCCATCAAAATCGCGATTTCGGTCAATTAATTACCGTTGGATTCTACCGGGATTGGAGCAGGACCAAGGACGGGCGTGCCGACAGCCGGGCCAACTTGAGGGCCACCCTGAGAGCCGGGGTGTCCGGCTTTGGATACCACCACTGTTGAGATCGCATGCTTGAAGATCAATTGTTCCTGGTTGTTAGCTTCCAATACAACCGAGTACTTATCGAAGCTCTTAATCCGGCCAGAAAGCTTAACACCACTCATCAGGTAAATCGTCAGGTAAGTCTTATCTTTTCGGGCGTTATTGAGGAAAGCCTCTTGTATGTTTTGCTGTTGTGCCAGCTTTTCCATCGCGTCGCCTCTATCTGTTTTTTCCACTGTCGCAGTTCACTACCGAATAGCTCGATTGTACAACAGGGCCCCCGCTAGACTGTTAGATGCATGGCCCCTGAAACCCCGAGTGCACTCAAGATCGCGAGAATTAGTATTGCGGTCGGCCTTTTTTTGGCAGGGATCAAACTGGTTGCGGGCTACTTCGGGGGATCGCATGCGGTATTTGCCGACGGCGTCGAGAGCGCTGGCGATGTGGTGGCTTCCCTGATCCTGTGGCTGGGGCTACGCATTTCCGCAGAGCCGCCGGACAAGGATCATCCTTATGGGCACGGCCGGTTTGAGATTCTAGCCGGGCAGGCGATCGGTGCCTTCCTCATCGCCAGCGGCTCAATCATGGCCTGGCAGTCCTACCTGCACCTGAAGCAGGTTCAGGTGGCACCGCAGGCATTTGCGATTTGGACCGTAGTAATTTCGGTCGGGATGAAAATCGCGCTCGGGCGTTGGAAATTTGCTGCTGCCAGGCAATTTCGATCAGCAGCCCTTGGGGCAGACGCGGCCAACGACTGGCTGGATGTGTTGAGCGGGACGATTGCAATTATCGCCGTTGGGTTGAACCTTTGGCAGCCACAGCGCTTCTCACACGCCGATGCCATCGGCGGGGTGCTGATCGCGTTGTTGGTGATTCTACTGGGGTTGAATGTGCTGCGTGAATCCAGCTGGGAATTGCTCGATTCGATGCCGTCCGAGGCGATGCTGACCGAGATTCGCGACTGCGCTCTGATGGTGCCCGGGGTGCTTGGAATCGAGCAGTGCAGGGCCCGCAAGACGGGCCTGCAATACCATGTCGATCTGCACCTTGAAGTGAACCCGGAGTTGACGGTGGATGCCGCACACCGGATCAGCGGCAAGGTGCGGGCGGCAATTCGCGAGCAAATCTCCTGGGTGGCTGATGTGCTGATTCACATTGAACCCGCGCCGGGGCATTATAGAAACTAATGGATAATCTTCACGTTGCCAAGCTGCTGGACGAAACTGCGGATCTGATGGAGATCGCGGCGGAGGATGGATTCAGGATTCGCAGTTATCGCAATGCCGCCAAGACGATTGAAGGCTATCCGGAATCGGTCATGGCGATGCTGGCCGGGGGAGATAGAAAGGTAACCGACATCCCTGGGATCGGCAAAGGGATTGCGCATGTACTGGGCGAAATTGCGGAGCGCGGCAGCTTTGAGCGGCGCGACGAGATGCTTGAGAAATATCCGCCGACGGCGCTGGAGATGTTGAAGATTCAGGGACTGGGGCCAAAGAGCATCGCGCTGTTGATCGAAGCGTTTCGGGTGACGACGATTGACGATCTGGAGCGGATTTGCCTGGATCACAAGCTACGGGAATTGCCGCGGATGGGGGCGAAGCTGGAGGAGAAGATACTGCGGTCAATCGCGATTTACCGCAAGAGCGCCGGGCGATTTCTGGTGAACTTTGCCACACAGACGGCTGAGGAGTTGAGCGGGCTGTTGTCGAGCGTCGCTGGAGTGGAGCGGGTGAGCCCGGCGGGGAGTTTGCGACGCGGCAAAGAGACGATTGGCGATGTTGACCTTGTGGTGTGCGGGCCCAATGCGGTGGCGGCCCTGGACGTATTTGCCAAGTGGGGGAAGGTGGATGAAGTGTTGGCCAAGGGTGAGAACAAGGCGTCGGCGCGGGTGGGTGTCGAAGGGATTCAGGTAGATGTGCGGGCGCTGCCGATGGAGAACTTTGGCGCGGCGATGCAGTACTTTACGGGGTCAAAAGAGCACAACGTAAATTTACGGACGCGGGCGATCAAGAAGGGCTGGACCTTGAACGAATACTCGCTGTCGCGCGAGAGCGACGGGGGCGTGGTTGCGTGCCGGACGGAGGAGGAGATTTACGAGGCGCTGGGGCTGGCCTGGATTGCGCCGGAGTTGCGCGAGAACACGGGCGAGATTGAAGCCGCAGAGAAGCGGGAGTTGCCGAGGCTGATTGAGCTAGAGGATATTCGCGGCGACTTGCACATGCATACGCGCGAGTCTGACGGGCGCGGGACGCTGGAAGAGATGGCGGCAGCGGCACAGGCGAGGGGCTTGGAGTACATCGTGATTACCGATCACTCCAAGGCGCTGGCAATGGCCAATGGCCTGGATGAGAAGCGAGCGCTTGCATTTGCACAGATGGTGGCGGGGATTGGGCCTCAGGAGTTGGGTCTGCGTGTGTTCTCAGGCATTGAGTGCGACATCCTGAAGGACGGGCGGATGGACTTGGACAATGAGGCGCTGGCGGCGCTCGACTTTGTCGTGGCGAGCGTCCATAGCCACATGAATCTCGATGAGCAGGCGATGACGGACCGTTTGCTTGCTGCGCTGGAGAACCCTTACATCCAT
Organism: Bryobacterales bacterium; assembly: GCA_038206015.1. Taxonomy (GTDB): domain Bacteria; phylum Acidobacteriota; class Terriglobia; order Bryobacterales; family Bryobacteraceae; genus Bryobacter. The sequence goes on from JBBRBI010000059.1 coordinate 10,028, forward strand.
ACGATCGGGCACCCGACGGGGCGCGTGCTGTTGCATCGCGATGCGTACGCGTATGCGTTTGAAAAGGTGGCGGCAAAGGCGGCAGAGAAGGGCGTATTTATGGAGATCAACGCGAGCCCGGAAAGACTGGATCTGCACGCTGCGCTGATCAGGGCGGCAAAGGCTCGGGCATGCAAGTTCACGATTTCGACGGATGCCCACCATCCGAAGCACTTCGAAAACATGCAGTATGGCGTAAGAATGGGGCGGAGGGGCTGGCTGGAAAAAAAGGATGTTGTCAATGCGCTGGCGTTAGCCGATTTTGAGGTGGCTATTCGCGCTGCGAGAGCTTCACGACTGGCCTGAGCGTAACGTTGGTCCAGCGATTTTCAAGCTCCTGACGGAGCGATTTGACAATCATCACTTTGACCTCAAAGCGTATGCGCTGCCAGGATTCAAACCAAATACCGGCGGCCCATTTTTTCCGTTCCATCTCGAAGTGAGTGCCCTTCTCGACGCGACCCAGCATGCCGAAACCAACGTTTATGGTGTCAAACACGGTCAAATCGACTTTCGTCAATTCCCCGTCCTCGCGATCAATCCAGACCTTGCCAGTGATTTTTTCGACAGCTCGGGTGCGCATTTGTTTGGCCTTGTAGCCGGGCCTTGGACCGAAGTCAAACATGTCGGTGGAGCGACCATTAATCTGCTCAATACCGAGCTTGTGAAATTCCATCGCATCGGGAAGTTCATCCATCCAGGAGTCGGTGTCGTCTTTGGACTTTGAAGGATTGCGGCGTTGTTCCTCAACCGACTTGCGGAGCTTTTCTTCCTGCTTTTGAGCGTCGTCGGCAGACAATGGTTTTTCATCGCGAGAGACTACGCGGGTGACAACTAATTCTTCCCAGGGGTCGCGACGAGTGACGACGACGCTTTGTGACTTGATCTGACCGTCGGGATCGAGCTCTCTCTTCTCGAAGCGACGCTCGTAGAGGAGGTTTTTCTTAGCATTATCTCGCCCGCGGATCTTGTTGAGAGCTTGGCGCACGCGCTCACGATCAGCAGCCGGGTCGTCCTGGCCAAAGAGGCAGAATACGAATAGAAACGCGACTATAGTTCGCAGAAGCCCCCCCTATATCGGTCATCCTTAGTATATGAAATTGCTTTCCTCGGAAGAGAAGTACCGTTGCAGTCTGTTTAGCGTAACCGAAGATGTGGCGCAGGCTAGCGATGGTTTTCAGATCAAACGCGCCATTGTTCACCATGCCGGATCAGCAGTTGTTCTGGTCGTCGATGAGAAGAAAAGAATTCTGCTGGTGCGTCAATACCGTCTGCCCGCCGGGAAGAATGTTTGGGAACTACCCGCAGGCAAGATCGATGCGGGTGAGACTCCGTTGCAGGCAGCTAAGAGAGAACTGATGGAGGAGACGGGGTTCAAGGCGAAGACCTGGACCAAGCTGTCGGCCTACTGGGCCAGCCCCGGATTTCTTCAGGAAAAGATGAATATCTTTCTGGCAACAGATCTGACGGCTGGGAAGGCGACACCGATGGACGATGAGCGGATCGAGGCGCGCTGGTTTACAGGCAAGGAACTGGATGAACTGATCCGCACCGTGAAGCTGGACGATGGCAAAACCATCATCGGCTACCTCACGTGGAAGCGTTTTCACGCAGCCAAACGCTGAGCTTTTCGATGGCCTGGCCGCGGTGACTGATGCCACCCTTGCGGTCTTTCGAGATTTGAGCAAAGGTCGCATCGAAGGGCGGATAGTAAAAATACGGGTCGTAGCCGAAGCCGCCTTCGCCGCGTGGGGTCTGGACGATTTCACCTTCAACGGAGCCGCAGAAAGTGGCCAGGATTTTTTCGCGATCCACCAGCGCGATGACGCAAACATAACGCGCAGTGCGAAGGGTCTGGCTAACCATCTCGCTGACGAGACGGGCGTTGTTGTCAGAATCATTGCCAGCCCAACGGGCGGAGTAGACACCAGGTGCGCCGTCGAGGGCATCGACTTCGAGACCGGAGTCTTCCGCGATCAGCCAGCTGTCCGCGTGAGGGCCGTAATAGAGCGCCTTCTGGATGGCGTTAGCCTCGAAGGTGTCGCCGGTCTCCGGGGAGACAGGCAAGTCTTTGAGGCCAGGCAGCAGTTCGACATCGAGGCCAGTGAACTCACGGACCTTGCCGGGGTTACTTGTAGCGAGATAGAGCTTCATTTTGAATGTCGATCAATTCGCGGATTCCGTTGCGGGCAAAAGTGATGAGGTCGGCGAGCTGCGGGTCGTCGAACGGAATCTGTTCCGCAGTGGCCTGTAGTTCAATGAACTTGCCGGCACCGGTCATCACGAGGTTCATGTCGACATCCGCAGCGGAGTCCTCTTCGTAACAGAGATCGAGGATGGGCTGGCCCTTGAAGATGCCGACGCTAGTGGCGGCAACGGAGTCGCGCAGGGGCGTCTTCTTGAGCACACCGGCTTTGAGCAACTTCTGAATGGCGATGGCCATGGCGACATAGGCGCCAGTGATCGCAGCGGTGCGAGTGCCGCCGTCGGCCTGCAGGACGTCGCAATCGACCGTGATCGTGCGCTCACCAAGCAGGGCCGTATCGGTCACGGCGCGCAGGGAGCGTCCGATCAGGCGTTGGATCTCGAGGGTGCGACCGGATTGCCGACCCTTTGTGGCTTCCCGAGGAGTGCGAGTGATCGTGGCGCGGGGGAGCATCGAATACTCGGCCGTCACCCAGCCACTGCCTTTACCTCTCAGAAAACCGGGCACACCCTCTTCAATCGTGGCGGCACACAGAACGCGAGTGTGACCGACATCGATCACGACAGAGCCTTCAGCGGTGAGCAGATAATCGGTGGTGAGTTTCACGGGACGCATCTGTGCGGCCAGTCGACCATCCTGCCTCGGCTTTGCGCCACTCACTTGACACCGGCTGGGCGCAGGCCGCTAGAAAGCGTCGCGTAGAACAGCAGCGATAGCAGCCCGACACCGACGAGAATGATAATCAGACAGGGGAGTGCACCGAGAAAGGACTTGGGAGTAATCTTCTCTGGGACTGTTTTTTTAAGGCCGCCGCGCGGCGGCTTGAACTTTGCCATACAATTTCGATGCTAGCCCATGCGAATTCTCACACTAACACTCATCTTGATTTTTGCCTCTTGCGAGGGGCCCCAAAAGGACCTTGCGGTGCCTCCGGCGACCGAAGGAGGATGGACGCTCCAGTCCAGTGTCGGCATGGAAGCGGCGCGGCGCCCGGATTGGATGCTGCGCCTGGGATTGAAGCAGGCCAAGACGGCCCGCTATGCTGGGCCTATCGACATCGAAGCGGACATTTACGAATTGCGCAGCGACGCGGCGGCTCTTGAGTGCACGCAACTTTGGAAGCGCGCACCGGGGGATTCGCCGTTTATCAAACGTAACCTGTTTATCGTGTTGCGCACAACGCACCCCAATCGCGAGATGATGATGGACTTCAGCCGTGCCCTTGAGAAAGCCCTCTAGCGCCTTAGCGCGCATCCAGGAATTCGCAGTCTACCTGCTGATCGCCGGCACGCTCACGCTGGTGGCGATGACGGATGGCTTGCCGTGGCCGACGCTATTTTTTTGCATTCTGATGGCAGCGCTGCGGCTGAGCGGAGTCGCCTTGTCAACCAACGCAGGCTGCGCTCTGCTGGTGGCCGTGGCAGCGGGCGCACCGGTGTACTGGTTCTTCTTTCGCAGCTTTGCATCGCTCAATGTGAAGGACTTTCTGGTGGTTGTGCTGATGGTGTTTCTACTGAGCGCGCAGACGGGGCGTGACTTTGCCGCCGTGTCGAGCTATTGCATCTGGATCATGATGGCATCGCTGTTTCCGTCGAGCGGGCCGCAGCAGTGGTTCATCCTGGCGGGGCTGTTTGGCTGGTTTCTGGTGGTGCAATCGCTGAACGAACTGCGTCGCAATCGCGAGCAAAACGGGGAGTGGCAGGGAGTGGATGGCTGGGCGTTGATGCGACCGCTGGCGAGCTTTGGCTTGCTGATGGTGCTGGGCGTCGGGGCGCTAGCTCTCGGCCTCTACGTTCTTTTACCGCGCAATCCGATCGCCGCGCTTCACTTTGATTTCCAACCATTTCGAAGATTGGTTGGCTTCTCGGGGACTGTACGGTTGGGGGAAATCGGGCAGCTGCAGGATGATCGTACGCCGGCGTTTCGAGTGCGGTTTTTGCAGGGGTCGCCGCCGTATGCGGTACGCTTTCGCGGTGTGGCACTGGGGGACTTCAATGGGTCGGCATGGACCAATGCAGCGGAGAGCTGGACCGAATCCCCGGAACAGGGCAAGATCATGATCGCCAGCGACGAGCAGCGGCGCAAACCGGGCGAGCGGCTGTTTTTTGAGGTGCAAACGCTGGCGTCGATGGATCGCGTCCTGTTCAGCGTTGGAGTGCCTGAGTATGTGTACCTGCCGAAAGGGCGGCTGCGACTGAATGGCGAAGGGTCGCTGCGGCAGCTTGCGCTGGACAACTCATTGCCGCTCTATTCGCTGTCGGGTTGGATTGGACAAAGCGAGAGCCACCCCACCAGTTCTGATGCGACGGCCGCCTTGAGCAATGATTCGCGACAGCGCTACACGCGGCTTTTGTACCTGCACCCGAGGATTCGCGAACTGGCGCAGGACGTTGCCGGAAGCACGGTAACCCCATATGAGATCGCACTTCGGATCGAGAGTCATTTGCGTGCGAGCTATGGGTACAGCCTCGATTCCAAGATCGGCGGGCGGGAACCGTTGATGGATTTTCTGTTTGTGACGCGCGCTGGCCACTGCGAGTATTTTGCCAGCGCGATGGCGGTGATGTTGCGGACGATGCGGATCCCGGCTCGAGTAGTAACTGGATTCTATTCGACGCTGCCGGAGCCAGTGGACAACTGGTATGTAATTCGCAGTTCCAGCGCGCACAGCTGGGTGGAGGTATGGATTGAGGGGCGCGGCTGGGTGGTCTTTGATCCCACACCTCCGGGGAGTAATCAGCCGAAGCTGTCCCCGTTGATGGCGTGGTTTGTGAGGATGCAGGATCGCTTTGTTGTGGCGAGCGAGGAATGGATGGGCGGAGCGGCGGGCCTGAAACGGCCGGCGGTGCCGAAGCTGGATCTCGATTGGTGGTGGCTGGGTCTGCCGATTCTCGTGGCACTCTTGTGGGCGGCGTGGCGCTGGCGGCCATTGAAGCGCGATGCGCGGCATGAGGCTACCGAGCTTTATTGGCGCTATTTGAAAGCGTCGAAGGCCGAGCGACTGGCGGGCCAGACGGCTCGGGAGATCGGCAACAACGAGATCGTCTCAGCCTATGAGCGCGCCCGTTTCGCCAGAGATACAGCGGCGCTAGGAACCCTTAAGCGGCTTGTGGCGGAGTTCGTCGAGAAGCGAGTATAAGGCATCCACGACGCCCTCTGGCATGAATCCGGTGGTGTCGCCAGCCTTGAGGATTCCCGCAGGAGAGAAGGTGGCGCCAGGCGAACGTTGAATGAAATCCATCAGCTTCTGCGGATCGATCTTGGCCTGGGCGTGGAACTTGATGTTGAATATCCCCTGCCGACGATCTACGCTTTCAACGCCGACATGCTGGGCGAGGTTTTTGGTCTGGCCGAAGTCTACAAGAAGCCGGACCGCAGGCGGAACGGGGCCGTAGCGATCGGCAAATTCGCTGACAAGCTCGGCGGCTACCTCGCGGCTCTTGGCGTCGGCAATCTTTTTGTAGGCGCGCAGCCTCTGGTTGTCTTCGGGAATGTACTCTGGCGGAATACGAATCTCGAAGCCAAGGTTGAGCGTCGAATGGATTTCGAGCGGCACCTCAATGCCCTTCATCTCCTGAACGGCTTCTTCCAGCATGCGAATGTACATGTCGAAACCGACGGCGTTGATGTGACCAGATTGCTCACCGCCAAGCAGGCTGCCGGCACCGCGCAACTCCAGATCGAGCGCAGCGATCTTGAAGCCAGCGCCGAGGTCTGAGAATTCTTTAAGCGCAGCCAGTCGCTTGCGGGCGACCTCTGTCAGTTCTGTATCTGGAGGTACCAACAGGTAGGCGTAGGCCCGGCGATTGGATCGCCCGACGCGGCCGCGGAGCTGGTACAGCTCGCTGAGGCCGTAGTTTTGCGCGTTCTCGATGATGATCGTGTTGGCGAGCGGGATGTCGAGGCCATTCTCGACGATCGTCGTGCAGACGAAAACATCGAACTCGTGACGCATAAAACCGAGGAGGACTTTTTCCAATTCTGCGTCCACCATCTGGCCGTGCCCTACGCCCACACGCGCGCCGGCGACGAGTTCCTGAATGGAGAAAGCCCGCTCGTAAATGGACTCGACACGATTGTGAACAAAATAGACCATGCCGCCGCGCGCAATCTCCTGCTCGACGGCCGACTTGATGATTGCCTGATCGAACTTGGCGACGACCGTGTGCACGGCGAGACGGTCCTTGGGCGGGGTCTCAATGACGCTGAGGTCGCGGATGCCGACGAGCGACATGTGCAGGGTACGCGGGATGGGAGTGGCCGACAGCGTGAGCACATCGACGTTCTGCTTGATCTGTTTGAGCCGCTCTTTGTGAGCGACGCCGAAACGCTGCTCTTCATCAACGACGAGCAAACCGAGGTCCGGGAAAACAATGTCCTTGGAAAGGATCCGATGCGTGCCGATGAGGATGTCGACCTTGCCGTTTTCCATGTCGGCCAGCACTTGCTTGGTCTCCTTGGGGCTGCGGAAACGGCTGAGTTGTTCGATGCTTACCGGGAAGGCGGCAAAGCGGCGTTTGAAACTCTCAAAGTGCTGGAAGGCCAGCACGGTGGTGGGCGCGAGAACGGCGACCTGCTTGCCATCGCCCAGCGCCTTGAAGGCGGCGCGCATCGCCACCTCTGTCTTGCCGAAGCCGACATCGCCGACGATCAGGCGGTCCATCGGCTGCAAGCTCTCCATGTCGCGCTTGATGTCGCGCACTGCAGAAATCTGGTCCTTGGTAGCGTTGAATTCGAAGGAGTCTTCAAACTCGCGCTGCCAGTTGGAATCGGGCGAGAAGGCAAAGCCCTCGGCCATGCGGCGCTGGGCGTAGAGCTTCAATAACTCGTCCGCCATGTCGCGCATTTTGGCTTTGACACGCGACTTGGTTTTCTGCCAGGTGATGCCGCCAAGCTTGTCGAGCGGAGCTTTGGTTTCGCCGCCGCCACTGCGATATTTGGAAATCAGATCGAGGCGGGTAACAGGAACGTAGAGCTTGGATTCGCCGGAATATTCAAGCAACAAAAATTCCCCGTTGCCTTCGCCCTGGTTGATGATCTTGATCCCCAGAAACTTGCCGACACCATGGGTCTGGTGGACTACAAAGTCGCCGACCTTCAGGTCAGCAATATCAGCGGCAAAGGCACCCATCGAGGCGACCGGCCCGCGCTGATTGGAGCGCGCGACCAAGTCGGAGGATTCAAAGAGATCGTCGCCGCCAAACAGCGCCAGCTTGGGATCGCGAAAAACCGTGCCGCGCGACAGATGACCCTTGATCAGGAAGACGTGCGAGGCGCTTCCAGAATAGACGCGGTCCGCGAGGTAGCCAGGCATCGCCTCGTCGGGAGGAAGGATCACCTGGTAGGGCACTTTGTATTCGCTGAAGACGTCGGCAAAGCGTTCGACCTCGCCGAGTGAGTTGGCGAAGAAGATCACGCTGTAGCCAGACTGCACGAGCGTGCGCGACTCCTCCACCGCCAGACGGATGTTGCCACGGAAAGTGATGCCGGGGCGCGAGCCGAGTTCGAAGGCATGATTGCCCGTCTCCAGAGCCAATTGCCGCAGAGCGATTTCGCGCATCTGGGCTGCGCCGTGCGAGGCCAACTCGCCGTAGTGAAAGTAGAAAAGTTCGGGATCGGTTTCCGCTGCACCATCTTCAAGGCGCTTCCAGAATCGCTCAGCCGAGGCGCGGATCTGCTCGGGCTCGTCCCACAACAGGAGACCAGTGCCGATGATATTGAGCAGGCTGAATTCGCGGGCGCCGGCTGCTTCCGTGCGGGTCTCTGTGAGAGGCAGGATGCGGACTTCGGGCACGCGGGCAATGCTGCGCTGCGTGGAGACGTCGAAGCGACGGATGGTCTCGATGGAATCGCCAAAGAACTCCAGTCGCACAGGCTGCTCGGCTTCTGCCGGATAAATATCAACGATGCCGCCGCGGATCGAGAATTCGCCAACCATCGAGACAGGCTCCTGTTGCTCGTAGCCGATGGAGCGCAGGTGTGAGGCGAGGTCTTCGAGGGTGACCTCTTCATTTTCTTTGAGCGAGAGGACTAATTGACGGTAGAAGGCCGGTGGCGCCACGCGAAACATCGCGCTGGCAATGGGAGCGATGGTGATCGGGGCGCGGCCTGTCGACAAACGCCAGAGGCCGATGGCTCGCTGTTCGAGGATCTCGGAATGGGCCGTCAACTGTTGGTGCGGGAGAACGTCCAGAGCCGGGATCAACTGTGCGCGGGCGGAATCTTCATTGGGGGCGAGAAGGGTAAGGAAGCTATTGACGGCCTCCAACAGCGCCTCAGCCTCACGGTTGCCATCGGTGACCAGCAGGATGGTCTTGGATGTCGCCTGCCATAACAATGCAACGGCGAGGCCCTTGGCCGCCAAGGTGAGCCCTCCCAAGGAGAGCGTATGCGCGTCGTCGTTGTTGAGGCGCGCCAGCAGCTGCTGGAATTCCTGCTTGCCCTGGACTGATCGCAGGAGATCTGCAATCACTGGTGGCGGTCCAGAATTTGCTGCACGAGATTGGTGGTGGAGTAACCGGGCTCCAGGGGCAGGGCGAGGACCTGGCCCCCAGCGGCTTCCACTTCTTCACGGCCGGCGATGAAGTGGCTCCAGTCTGCGCCCTTGACGAGGAAGTCGGGCAAGACTGAGGCGATGAGTTCGCGCGGGGTGTCCTCATCGAAGAAAGTGACTGCGTCGACGGCGGCCAGGCCCATGGCGGCGGCGGCGCGGGCACCCTCAGACAGGATGGGGCGGGATGGGCCCTTGATGCGTTGGACGCTGGCATCAGTATTGAGCGCGAGGATCAAGACATCGCCCAGCGAGCGGGCGGCCTCAAGCAGGCGCAGGTGGCCGGGATGGAGGATGTCGTAACAGCCGTTGGTGAAGACGACGCGCTTGCCTTCCTGGCGCCATTGCGCGCGTTGTTCGACGAGGGAGGAGCGCGAGTAAAGGTGAGACATAGGTACGGGTACACTCTTAGGATATGAAAGCCGTGTGGTGTTTCGGGATTTTTGTATTGTCTGGATGGGCGCAAACGCGCGAGGCACGCGTGGCAGAACTGGCGGCCACGATGAGAGAGAGGCTGGTGGAATGCCGCCGGGACCTGCACATGCATCCGGAATTATCGAACCACGAGGTGCGCACCGGCAAGATGATCGCGGAACGATTGCGCGCGGCGGGCTACACCGACATCAAGACAAACGTGGCGGGCAATGGCGTGGTGGCGGTGATCGTGGGCGGCAAGCCGGGGCCGGTGATCGCCTGGCGTGCCGACATGGACGCGCTGCCCATCGACGAGAGCGCGATGGCGATGCCTTACAGGAGCACGGTGAAGGGCGTCAAGCACGCCTGCGGACATGACGCGCACGTCACGATCGCGCTGGGGATGGCCGAGGCGCTGATGAAGATGCGCGCGGAATTGCCCGGCACGGTGAAGTTCATCTTTCAACCGGCGGAAGAAGGCGCGCAGGATGCTGCGGTCTGGGGTGCCAAGTTGATGATCGCCGAAGGCGTGATGACGAACCCGGCACCGGAAGCGATTTTCGCCTTCCACATGAGCGGTGGCCTCGAAGTGGGCAAGCTGGCCTGGACCGAAAACGCAGCCAGCGCGGCCAGCGATACGGTCAACATCAAGATCATTGGCAAGCGTTCGCACGGTGCCTATCCGTATCAGGGTATTGACGCCGTCGCTGTCGCCAGCCAGTGCATTCTCGCGCTGCAAACCATTCATAGCCGCCGCATCGACACCAGCGACCCAAGCGTGCTGAGCCTGGGCACCATCAACGGCGGGGACCGGCGCAACATCATTGCCGAGACGGTGGAGATGACCGGCACCGTGCGCACCTACAGCGAGAAGAATCAGAACGACTATGAGCGTTTTATGAAGCAGACCCTGGAAGGGTGTACCGGCGGCATGGGCGCGACTTATCAGTTGGATTACCGGCGCGGCTATCCATCGATGCAGAATGACCCGGCACTGGCACGGCGTGTGCTGCCAGCAATTGAGCGCGTGGTGGGTGCGGCGAATGTCAGCCTGCGCGGCCCTGGGATGACGGGGGAAGACTTCAGTTATTTTCAGAAGCTGATTCCTGGCGTGATGTTCGGCCTTGGTGCCAGCAACACGACGAAGGGGATTACAGGCGGCGGGCATACTGCCGAATTCGACATCGATGAGGAGTCACTCGTCGTTGGTGTGCGCAGCGGCGTCGGCATCGTATTCGAGTATCTGGACAAGGGTGCAAAGTAAATGAGGCTACTTACGTTTTTGATCGCGGCCAGCGCTGCCGGGCAATCCCTGGACGCGATCGTCGCGCGCGAAACCGCCGCCATCGAGCAAAAGCTGATCGACACGCGACGCGACATCCACATGCATCCCGAGCTATCCAACCAGGAAGCGCGCACAGGCAAGCTGATTGCCGAGCGGCTGCGCGCGTTGGGCTTTGACGAAGTCAAGACGGGTGTCGCGGGCCACGGCGTGGTGGGAACGATCAAAGGGGGCAAGCCTGGCCCGGTTGTCGCCTGGCGTACCGACATCGATGCACTGCCGATTGACGAATCAAATTTCAACGTGCCCTACAAGAGCCTGAACAAAGGCGTGAAACACGCCTGCGGCCATGACGGCGTGATCACCGTGGCACTGGGTCTGGCCGAGGTATTGAGCAAGATCAGGAAAGACCTGCCGGGCACGGTGAAGATCATCTTCCAACCGGCGGAAGAAGGCGTCTCTGACACTGAACTTTTCGGTGCGCGGATGATGATCGAGCAAGGCGCGCTCAAGAACCCCTCGCCCGCCGCCATCTTCGCCTTTCACGCCTCGCCCTTGTTGGACGCGGGCAAGATCGGCTACACGGTTGGCCCGTTCTTGGCTAGCGTCGATTCCGTCGACATCACGATCAAGGGCGCCAAGGCCCACGCAGCGCGGCCGCAACAAGGGACAGACGCGCTGGTCACCGCAGCGCAATGCGTCAACATGCTGCAAACGATTCACAGCCGTCGCATCAACACGATCGACCCCAGTGTGCTGACCATCGGAACGATTCATGGCGGCGACCGCAGCAACATCGTCGCCGATACGGTGAAGATGGAAGGCACGCTGCGCACCTTCAACGAGCAAACGCGCGAAGCGTATCGCACCTTTGTGAAACAGACGCTGCAGGGATGCACCAGCTTGATGGGCGCGACCTTTGAGGCCAGTTGGACCAGCCCCAGCTATCCGCTAACGACGAATCCTGAGGCGCTCACGCGCGCGACGGTGCCGACCTTGGAGCGGAGTGTAGGCAAGAAAAACGCGCAGTTGGTTGCGCCGCAAATGGGTGCGGAGGACTTCAGTCTCTTTCAGAAAGAGATTCCTGGCGTGATGATGTGGTGGGGAATTCGAAACGAGGCGAGAGGAATCGTGAGCGGTCTCCACACGGCTGATTTCGATATCGATGAGGCCGCGCTGCCGGTGGGCGTGAAGACCGCCGCTGCGATTTTGTTGGACTATTTAAGCAGGAAGTAGAAGCTACTTCTTAGCAGGCTGCTTGGCAATCACGAGTTTCTCGATCTTGGCGTAGGTAGCGTCGGGGACAATGTTCTTGGACTTTAACTCGTCTTTCCGAGCATAAGGACGGCCCTTGATGATCGCGTCAGAGTACTTGTCGCCGATGCCCTTGAGGGCGGTCAACTCGGCCTTGGTAGCCGTGTTCAGGTCGAGTAAGTTGGTCGCCTTCGCCGGGACGGCGGCCTTATCGGCCATCTTGGGGGTTGCCGTCTTGGTGGAGGACATCTTTGCGTCCTGTCCAAAGAAGAGAGCCGCGCTGAGGGCGGCCAGAAGTAAGGTGCGGGTGATTGAGCGCATTCGCTGATTGTACGCGATTCGGCTCAATCCGGGGATGAGAAGTTATTCATCATCTGAGCGAACCAGCCATCGCGGGTAGCAAGTTCTGCCGGGGTCCCGCACTCAGCAACATTGCCGTCTTTGAGGATGTAGACGTAGTCGGCATCGCGCACCATCGTGTAGCGGTGGGCGATGACGAGCATCGTTGGTCGCGGCTCAAGCTGGGAGAGAGCCTGCTTGAATTCAAGCTCAGTGGCAAAGTCAAGATTTGCGGTCGCCTCATCCAGAATCAGCAAGCGCGGCTTGTCTACCAGCACACGGGCGATCTGCAGGCGCTGGCGCTCTCCCACAGACAGTCCAACGCCATCGTCGCCGATCTCTGTGTCGAGACCCAGCGGCAGTCTGTCGAGGGCGCGCTGAAGGCCGGCGGCAGATGCGGCAGCTTTCACTTCATCGAGAGTTGCCGATGGACGTTTGTAACGGATATTGTCGGCAAGAGTGCCACGAAAGACCGCGCCATCCGTTGAGACGACGCCGATCGCACGACGTACCGCCGACGGATCGAGCTCAGACAGAGGCTGCCCATCGATGAAAATGCCTCCCGCACTTGGCTGCCAGAGTTTCATCAACAAGTCCACGGTAGTCGTCTTCCCTGCCCCGGACGGCCCGGCCAGCGCCGTAACTTTGCCCGGCTCCAATGTCAGATTGAGGCCGCTCAGAACGGGTCGCCCCTCAAGATAGGCGAAATGGACATCGCGAAATTCGATCTTGCCTTCGCCCTGCTGCAATTCGATTCCTGCAACCTCAACAGACCCGTCATCGAGCAGTTGAGTGGATCGATTGAGCGAAATCACGTTTTGTTGTAGGCTAACGGCGATGCCGTTGAGTGAATCGATGGGCGAATAAAGGCGGTCCAGATAAGAGGCAAACATAACGACATCGCCAGGCGTGAGACGGTGCTTCAGCACCAGATAGCCGCCATAGCCAAGGACGAGCGACTTACTCAGGTAACTCAAGATGTTTTGCGACATGTAATAAAATTGCGACACTTTTATGCGGCCGAGGTAGACGTCATAGACATGGCGAGCCTCGGTGCTAAAGCGCTGCTCTTCGCGAGCCTCCGCGCCGGATAGCTTCACTGTTTTGATCGCCGAGAGCGCATCAGAGATTCGCGCCGAAAGATTTTCCCAAAGCTCATAGTAAGTTGTGAGCCCCCCCTGCAATCGCTTGGCTGAGCGGCGGGCGAGCCACAGATAGACGGGCAGTAACGAAATACAGACCAGCGCCATTTGCCAGTTTTGGCTGAACATGATGGCGCAGATTCCGATAAGGCGAATCGCCTCTGGAACAATCTGTTGGGAAACGGCGTGAACGACTGGCGAGAGTTCGTCAGACTGATTGATGCGCTTGGCCAGCGCCGCGCTGGATCGTTGCGCAAAGAAGCTCAGAGGCAGGCGCATGGTGTGGCCAAAGATCGTCTGGATCAAGCCCGCCTCCATCCGGCTGGCGACGATTGAGCTTCGATAGTAAGCCACCTGATGGCACGCATAACCGGCGACATTGATTACAAACATCGCGGCCACAGCAAGCAACAGAGTATTGAGTGCCTGATCGGGAGTGGTAAGTGAAAGCGGGGTAAACAGACCAGCAACATCGTTGATGACGGCCCGGTAAATGAGTGGCTGGAGGAGATCAGCACCCGTCGAAAGAAGAGCAAAGAAGCCGATCACGAAAAATTGCCGCTGATGACTCCTGGCAAGCTTAGCTAAGAGTCGGAAGACGCTGCGGTATTGGGGCTCATTCGTCTCCATTCACTTGGACTCACTAGGGCCGAAAGAGCGAGACACCTGGGCCCGCAGGAATGACCTGGGTATCCAGGATGTCGCCTGAACTCGAATCAACGTGCAATGCAAACTGCCCTCCGATGTCGCGAACAAAGAGAATGTCACCGTTTGGGGTGATCTCCAATGACTGCGGCTGGATGGCACGAGGCAGCGGCATGCGGCGAACGACGCGACGAGCCTGGACATCGAATTCGTCGAGAGTAGCCGTGATTGGCGCCAGCCAATAGAGACGTGTCCCATTCGGCTGGATCACCAGTTGGTCGGGAATGATCGGGAGGCCAAGGGCACCGACGCTAACGGCGCTGCTGTTTGTATCAAAGTAAGTGATGCTAGGCTCTGCGCTGTTCAAATCGTTGAGGCTCGTGCCGCTGATGTAGAGCGTCGCACCATCGGGAGCCAGCACAGCAGACTGCGGCACCGTGGTACCGAGGGAGACCTGAGAACGGATCAGGCGAGTGGCAGTGTCAATCAGGAAGACGTAACCGCGATCGGAGCTGCTCTCCGGATTCCTCACAACAGCATAGGCAGTGCGGCCTGCGTTGGAAAAGAAGAGGCCCACGGGGACGGCTTGCGGGTTGAGGCGAAAGGGGATGGTTCCGGAGACGCGCGCGGTACTCAAGTCCGATATCGAGATTTGGTTGGAAGCACCGGCATGAGTCACCCACACTTCGCCAAAGCCGGGACGCAGCGCAATATTGCGAGCCAATTGTGGAATCGGGATCGCGGGCCCAACTGTCAGCGCCTGCACATTCAAGGAACGCACCGTGAAATCGACAGTGCCACAAAGAATCGCCACGCGGTTCTCGGTGGCAGCATAATTCGGCGAAGTGTAGGTGGGGTAGGGGAACTCATACAGTTCGCGAGCGATGCGCGAGGGATCGGGAATCTGGAGTTCTTTCTCCTGAAGCTTGATGCGCGTATACTTGCCCGCATCGCGCTTGGAAGTCCACAACTGGACCTTTGAAAATCCGTTGACCCCAGGAGACGGAAACATTGCAAGTTCGAGAAACTGACCCGTAGCATCGGCGCGATCAGTAGTCTGATTGCGACTGGTCTGGCGGCTACCCGGACCGAAGAGTTCAATCACACCGACGATTGTAAGGAGAGGCGTAATTAGATTCATTGGATGTAGACCGACTTCGTTTGCCACTGCGTGAAAAGTAAGAGACCGCCATCAAGGCCGCTCAGGCTGAACGGGACAGCGCGGGAAAGCGGCACTACGCCGATTCCCAGCATCGCGAGGGAGCCATCTGGCAAGTTATAAGACAGCGGCAAGTTGGCCAGCAAGTCCGGCGTAAGAATAAAAGTGTCGACGCCCGGCGCGGCAAGGCAAGTGATGGCGGTGGTTGCGTTGTGAGTGGCAGAGTAAGCCACCAGGGACAGCTCTGTCGTTGCGTTGAAGTCATTGGGAGTGAAGCTGATTCGCTGAATCACATCGCGGCGAATTCGATCCAGGCTGGCGCGCCCGGCCCAGGCAAAAAGGTTGGTTGAGTTTGGCTGCACAACCGCATCTCCGAGCGGACCGGAAATATTCACGGTGGCGGCGTTGGGGAAATCGAGCTTCAGCAAACCCACAGCATCGAACGCCCGCAAGCTCCCAACCACCGCTGCGTAACCGGCTTGTGGAGTGCTGTTGCGCGGTACATCCGAGCCACCGCTAAAGTTTGTATTGAGCCGCAACAGGGTCCCGGCATCGAGTCCCGACGAGGCCGAAGGAGTGCCCCGCAGTGCGGCGCCACGCAACGCGTTGCCGCTAGTCTGTTGCACAGTGCAAGAACTGGGCGGTGGATAGGAAAGCAGCGGATCAAAGGTGAAGGGAGAGGCTTCGCGAGTTAGGAAATACGCTCGTGCCGATTCAAATGTGTTCTGTTCGACGGTCGCAATATATGTATCGAGAAGACTCTGTAGCCTGTCCAACAGGATCATTCCCTGGCGGCGCGAGGAGCGAATGAGGTTTGTGAAAGGGTTGAAGCTGTCGCTGCACTTGGCCCCAGGCGTGGCGGCAATCGCCATCGTAACCGTATTGGAAACACCCGTACCGGCCTTGATTCGTACCGGCACGTAGCAGCCGAGCGGCGCTTCTTCCGGAACGCGAACAACGATTTGATCGACGCCCGAACAACATGGGCTTCGGCCTGCGTAAAGACGTACGGCATCGCGATCGCCAATCGAGATCGATACGAGGACATCCAGATTCAAGGCCGTCGGCGCCACGTTATCGGGGAATGGGACGCGGCCCAGTCCGGTAGCCCAGATGGTGATCACCTGTCCGCGGGCTGCAGAAGTATCGAGCGAATTTACCGGCTGGTCGATTTCTGTATTGAAGTTCTGAATCACAGCCGGGCCGAAACCGCCGGAGGAGACCGCATAGATTCCAGGTGAATTCTCGACGACTTCGATCGCGATTGGAGCGCTCACACGGCCATTGAATCCAGCGCGCACGGAGACAGTTCCAAGCGGCGCATTCGAAGGCATAATCAGGTTGATCTGCGCAGCAGAAACGAAGATTGGGATGGCCGAGACACTTGAGCCCCCCTGCGACACAGAAAAATTTACGCCGTTGAATGTCGGGCTGAGAGGATAGGAGGAAACGGTGGCAGGCGTAGTTGGACCCAGGTTGGTCCCAAAGACGGAAAAGACACTTCCTCGGGCGACGCTACCGTTAGGCATCCCAGGCGGCGCCAAGCTGCCAGAGTTGACGACACCTCGATATGTGATTACGGGTTGCAGGGATAATTGCGCGACCGCTGGTACAGCTAAGCAGGCCAGGATTGCGATTCGAAAAAGCATTCTCCCCCTAATTTACACTGCGCAGATGCTTGGAATTCATTCCTAAGGCAGACGAGTGCCCTGATAGGACAATCCAAGGTCCAGGCGGTCGATGCTGATCGTGTCACGATTATCACCTTTGTTGACACCGACTTTTGAAACTTGCCAGTTCTTGCCGCTCTCGCCATTCAGCAAGAGGATCGCCGGGAGCTTCGTGCCGCTTCGCAATTCACTAGCGGCCATCCCCCGCCACTTGCCGTCGATCACGGTCTTGCTATCGATCGTCCAGGTATAAGTACCATTCGCGCGGATGAGGATCGGTGGCACGTGGGCACCCGGGCCGACGACGAGGTATCCCTTGGAGTCGATGATTTCGTGATGCGCGGTCGGGCCCACAAAAAGCGTCCATGCCCCAATAAAATATGTTTCCGTAACCGCCCTGGCCTCCACTCCGACGCAGGAGTAGCGGAGGCTCCGCGCCGGCACCCAGTCCGTCAAAGCATCCTTATCGGATTTCACCTGGTAGGAACCCTTCGCCTCATCAAAGGCCAGAATCGTCGCCGAGTAATTACTGGGACTCACCAGCGGCACATGCAAGCCCACGCGGCAAACTGGCAATTGAGCGGATTGGGCGAAAAGAGAGGAAGCAAGGGAGCTGAAAAGTAGAATCTTAATACTGATATTCATGGTCGAAAGGCCTCGCCTTATGATCGTCTATCGCGAGATCTGAAGTGCAAACCGCTACTCAGGGTAAACTAGAAGCTTCCCTCACATGTTGCAAGCAGGAATTGTTGGATTGCCCAATGTTGGCAAGAGTACGCTCTTTAACGCGTTGACCAAATCGAGAAAAGCGATGGCGGCGAACTACCGTTTTTGCACGATCGAACCCAATGAAGGGATGGTCACCGTCCCCGATGAGCGACTCGCGGTCTTGAGCAAAATCTCAGGTTCTGAGAAGCTGATTCCGGCAGTGTTTCAGTTTGTCGATATCGCTGGCCTCGTCGCAGGTGCCAGCAAGGGCGAAGGCCTGGGCAATCAGTTTCTCGCGCACATCCGCGAGGTAGACGCGATTGTACAGGTCGTTCGCTGTTTTGAGAACTCAAACATCGAACACGTCATGGACACCGTCGACCCGGTCCGCGACATCGAGATCGTAAACACCGAATTGCTGCTGGCTGATATGGACAGCGTCGAAAAGCAGAAGGGTAAGTTGCAGAAACTGGCCCGCAGCGGCGACAAGAAAGCTGCGGCCACCCTTGATCTGATCGCGCGCCTGGAGCCGCATTTGTCCGATGGCAAATACGCCGTGACGCTGGACATGAGCCCCGAAGAAAAGGCACTCGCCAAGCCTCTGTTTTTGTTGA
This sequence comes from Bryobacterales bacterium, assembly GCA_038206015.1. Classification (GTDB taxonomy): domain Bacteria; phylum Acidobacteriota; class Terriglobia; order Bryobacterales; family Bryobacteraceae; genus Bryobacter. The sequence continues at coordinate 28,050 of JBBRBI010000059.1, forward strand.
CGAACAAGCCGACGATCTATGCCTGCAACGTCGCTGAAGGCGACCTGGCGAACCCGGAAGCCAACCCATTTGTTGGCCAGGTGCGCGCCTACGTAGCGACGCATCACGACACCAGCGCCGTTGTGGTGTCTGCCGAAATCGAATCGGAGCTGGTCATGCTGGCGGCCGATGAAGCCGCCGAGTATCTCAAGGACCTCGGCGTGACGGAGAGTGGCGCAGGCAACCTGATTCGCGAAGCCTATCACCTGCTGGGACTGCGAACCTATCTCACTACGGGAGTGAAAGAGACCCGTGCCTGGACGATTCATGCAGGATGGAAAGCACCGCAGGCGGCAGGCGTGATTCATTCCGACTTCGAGAAGAGTTTCATCAGCGCGGAGACCATCGCGTATGAAGAACTCGTTGCATTTGGCAGCACGGCGAAGGCCCGCGACGTTGGCAAGCTGCGTACCGAAGGCAAAGAGTATGTCGTTCAGGATGGCGATGTAATGGAATTCAAGACTTTCGTCTAGTGCCTGGCGTGTCTAGTGCCTGGCAGCGACGGTGACTTCCACGCGATCCGGCGTGCCCTTGTCGGCACAGGCGGCGAACTGAAATTTCTTGTCGTAGCAAATCATGAATTCTGAGAAGCGGTTGCCAGAGATCACCCGGACCTCCGTGTGCTCGGCCTTCAAACCCTTATCGCGGTTCGCACTGAGAATTGCTTTGCGAACCGCGCCAGCCGTCGTTCTGCCAGCGCGCAAGTCCGGCAACACCAGATTCTTGTATAGCTTCTCAACCTGATCGAGATACGCTGTGGCGTTGGGCCAGGCGCAAGAACCGTGCTTATTCCACTCGTCCTGGATCAATTGCGCACCGGCCATCGTACACAAGTGCGGTCGGATCACGGAGGCGTCCAGCGTCTCTGGCGCTTTGCAGAAGCGTGGATGCTCGTCATTGCGCTTGGCCAGAGCCGATTGCGGCCATAGTCCATGCACTACAAAACCAAAGCTGTGATCGGAACATTGCCACTGGTTGGCTGGATTCGACCTTCCGCTCTGCGAGTTACAGAACTGTGGCGACCAACTCAACGACAGGCCATAGTAATCCACTGCAACATCGCTGTTTTTGTAATCGACACGTGTGAGCCGTGTGGCAGGCACCTCGCCAGGGACGGCACATTGCTGTGGCGATTGTTGTGGCAACACGATCGAGCATGAGGCAAGTGCCAGGACAAACGCCGTCGTATAGAGAATTCGCATCGTAGTTAGTTCTGAATGACGACGTTCGCACCATAGCTATTGACGGTTGGGACGGTGATGTAAGCGCCCTTATCATTGACGATGTAGACGCCCAGCAGATGCATCCCGTTGGGGATTCGCCGCGTATCCAGCTTGTAGGAGAAGCCGATGTTTGGGCAAGCCGTTACATTGGGCAGAGTGGCACAAATGTCGGTAGCCGGCTGATTGAATGGCACGGCAGCGAATCCCTCACCGTCCACCAGAAGCAAGACTCGAGTGATGCGACCGGTTTCGGTGTAAGCGTAGCCCGAGACCGTCACAGTGCCGCTAATCACGTCGTTCTGTTTGGGCGTCAACATGGTGCCAACCGGTTTCTCCAGCGGATCGTTCTTCAAGGTGAACTCCACCGGAGTCTCTGGAATCATCGTAAAGCGGCCCAGTTGGTCACGTACCCGGATTTGCATGAAGTGCTTGCCACTCGGCAGTGCGGGATTAACAGTCTGGCTGTTAAATATGTAGCGGAAGCCGGGGGAGGGGCAGTTCAGCGGGCGCGGTTGTGGGAGCGTGTTACAGACGTCGGTTCGCGCAATTCCGTAAGTCGTGGGTCCGTAGGTTACTCCATCGATCAGCGTGTCCACCGAGATTACTCGAAGGTCATCGGCAAAGGCATAACCGCTGACGGTGACTGTCCCTGATAGTTCAGCGCCGGCCGCCGGGCTCTCCAGCTTGCCGTACGGCACACGGACATCGCCCGATTCCATTTCAAACGGGAGCGGCGTCTCGGGGAACTGCTGGTAGCCGCCACGAATATTGGTGGCGCGCAGAGCCAATGTGTGCTGACCCGGCTTTACTCCCAAACCCTTCAAGTCGAGCGTCGCGCTGAAACCGACGCGGGGGCAGCCGGGAACGTCGTTGGAGGCGCAGTAGTCGGGGCGCGAAACACCCAGCGTCGCGCGACCCCGATTGACACCATCGATCAGAATATCCACACGGGACAGCGTCGCTTTAGGGTCGTAGGCAATACCGGTAAGGGTCATGATGCTCTTCACCTTGTCGTTGGCAAGAGGCGCTTCAATGATGACTACGGGGAGACTGGGCGAATTGAAAGGCGGTTCAAATTGCACGGCCGTGTTCTGGTAGCTGGGCAAAACAATGCGCCGGGAAAGGCTATCGCGCCCTGGAGAAATTCCTGTGATCGGCCCAGGCCCACATCCAGTGGCGGTGTAAGCAAGACCGATATCGACATTGCCGGTGCCGTACTGGAATTGAATCAATCCTTCATCGGTCAGAGTAACTGCGAAGTTGACTGGATTGCCGCTGGCAAACTGGGTGTAGGTATCGAGTGACCAGCGGACCGTCATCGATTTTGGCGTTGGATAACTAACAAAGATCCCCTGTGTCCGCGAGTATGGATAGTCGTATTGCGCCCAGAGCGGCGCGATTGCAGTGAATCCTGGCAGCGACAGAGCGTCAGTACAGGGAGAGAATGAATAGTTAAACGGCAGGCCAAAAGAGAGAAGCCCGTTCAAATGGACATTCATCGACCGGTGCTTCTTGTCGTAGAACGGAAACTCGAACGGAATGTCGATGCGGACTTGGTCCGAGCTGAAGAAACTGATGTCCCGTTCTCCGGTATAAACGAAGCGGGGGGCCAGCGACGTCAAAGCGTAGTCTGGCGTAAAGTCAGCCGACTGTACAACCAATTGGCTAGCGCCAGATCCTGTATCGGCGTCCAGGTAATAGGCGGAGATTCCGTCCCCAGGCACGAGGTTCACGACTCCGTTCTGCAAAGCCCGTGCAGTGCCCGCTGAAGGGATTGTGCCCGTAAAGATCGAACCGTTGCCACCGCCGTTTCGCGTCAGCACGATATCCTCAAGATCACCCGAAGAGCTGGTCACCTGAATGAGGGCCGATTTCTTCGTATTGTTCAAATCCGAAAGAATGATTCGCACCTGCTCGCCGATCGTAAACGCATCGTCATAAAAAGCGAGTTGCCCGGTTGTAGATGGCAAAGCGAAGGAAGCACGCACATGCGCAGTGTTGCCACCCGACGTATTGGCAAGAGCGCCCAGGCCACGCTTGGCAAACGCGGTCCAGAGTTGCGTCTGGTTGGCACCTTTGAAATCTACACGATCTGCTAGCAGGATGGCGTCTCGGGCATCGATCATAGATCCCTGCGGCGGCATTAGCTTCATTCCATCGAGAACCAGCAGGCGGATGCGGCGACGACCCTCCGTCTCCCCATGCTGCGCGATCAGGTTGGCACGCGCCTCCCACAAAGCTTGCATCCAGATCTCGCCATCGGCGTGAATCTCTGGATAGGGGATCACCGAGCCAAGATTGGCGAAGGTCAGCGAGTTGACGTCCATATTGGTCGAATAGGGCCGTGAGCGGAAATCGCCGATGCCCCAGCTTTGGTCAAAATATTCGCCAACAAGATAAGTGCCCGTGACTGGCGCGCCCTTGGGCAGCGTATATTCCAAGCCAAAAAAATCGCTCCACCCCTCGCCCATAGCCGCACCCTGAAAGGTGTTGTAGACATCTTTGGCTAAGCGACCGGACACGCCATGTGTGTACTCATGGATGATGACGCTAGAGTCCAGCGCGCCATCAGTAAGATAGCCTCCCGGACCAGAACTTCCAAGAAACATCGCCAACATCGATTGAGCACCATCCTGGTCACCCTTTGCCGTGAAGAACGCATTCGTATTCTCTGCACGCTGCAGCGCCTGCGCGCCAAAGTGTGTGTATGCGTATATTGGATCGCCGCCGACGCCGCCCTTGCCCAAATTGTCTTGCTGAAAATTCCCCGAAACCTCGTCGAAGCCGCTCAGATAATGCTGATCGTGCGCGACGTTGACCCAATAGAAAAGATTCGTATTGATGGCATCTCGATATAGCGTGGAGGCCGGAGCCCCAGGGCCAAGCTCAAGGGGAAAGTTGAAATCCAAGCCAGGTGAAGTCGTCACCGTCGGGTTTGTGAGGAACTCGATTCCCAGAAGGTTCTCGCCAGTCGTTGTATTGTTTCCAACCGTCTGATTCGTTGCCACCCAACCGGCGGGAAAGGGCTGTACGCTGCGATTGACATAAGGCGGCGCGGCTTGCAGACGCACGCCTGGCGTCGGATTGGGTTGCGGGCTTTCCCGCTCAAAAACCAATCCCTTGGCGGCCTGGAAAAAGTAAGTCGTTGGAAGCTTATGTAACAGCGCCTTTGTCGAGCTTTCAACGATCGTCCGGTAGGAATGGACGCGATCTTCATCCGTGATTTGAAACATCCAGGCTGGCTGCAGGACTCCGCGTACCGGATACCAAACCATTTCGGCGTCAATGTCCTGGCCCAGCGAAGCTGCAGCAAAGCGCAGCCCAGTGGCTGGCTGCTTGGAACTCAACAGTGGAGTGAAACGCGCGGCGAGCTTCGGGTTCACGCCCCGCACTGCGGCGCGCACGGCTTCAAAGGCAGTCGCTTGTCCGGGCAGCTTGACTGCGCCGGGGTCCGGATACAAGGTGCCACCGGAATTGAGCACATTTCCGTCGGCATCAATGTTTACCACCCAGGCAGCCCCAAACACTTCCACGCCCTGAAAGCGCTGCTGATAGACAAGGTGTCGGACGCCATTGTGGGCGGTCACGTAATCTTTGGCCACATAGGCACCGGGGGCATCCGGCATCTGGGAAAACGCGCAGAGGGCGGAGACAATGAGAATGCTACTCAGGTGCTTCATGATGAATCAGCCCTGATGATATCTCAGAAGATCCGCAAAGCGCCGATCGACGCTAGTTCTGAATCACAACGTTGATTCCATTCCGATTCGTGTTTGGAATGTTGATGAAGCCGCCTTTGTCATTCACGATTTGAACGCCAAGAATGTGGGGCCCGTTCGCAATCCTCCGGGTATCGAGCATGAGAGAAAAACCAATGTTCGGGCAGGCCTTCACATCGTTCAAGGTGGCGCAAGCTTCCGCTGCGGGCAGGCCAAACGGAATCGACGCGAAGCCCCCGCCATCGAGCAGCAATGTCACCGCCGTCACTCGACCTACTGGAGTGTAAGCGTAGCCCGAAATGGTCACGATGCCCTTCAGGATTTCGTTGGACTGCGGCGTCTGAAGTGCACCAACCGGCTTCTCCAACGGATCATTGGTGAGCGTGAAGGAGACTGGAGTCTCCGGCATGAGGGTGTAGCGGCCAAGCTCGTCCCGGACGCGAATCTGCAGGAAATGCTTTCCGTTGGGGAGCGCAGGCGACACTGTCGTGCTGTTGAACTGGTAGCGGAATCCCGGTGCCGGACAGTTGAGTGGGCGCGGCGCCAGCAGCGCATTGCAGATATCGGTTCGTGCAATGTTGTAAGTGGTTGGCCCGTAAGTCACGCCATCGATAAGAGTGTCCACCAGGACAACACGAAGATCATCCGCAAAAGCATAGCCTGTAACAGTTACCGTGCCGGAGACTTCAGCGCCTTCAAGCGGGCTCTCCAGCTTGCCATAGGGGAGACGCACCTCACCCGTTTCCATCTCAAAGGGAATCGGCGACTCCGGAAACTGCTGGTAGCCGCCGCGATTGTTTGTAGCACGCAACGCAAGCGTATGCGAGCCGGGCTTCACGCCCAACGCTTTCAGATCGAGCGTCGCAGTGAAGCCAACTCTTGGGCAACCTGGGACGTTATTGGCAGTGCAATAGTCGGGCCGCGAAACAGCCAGCGTAGCGCGGCCGCGATTGATGCCATCGATCAGAATGTCCACACGGGACAGCGTGGTTTTCGGATCGTAGGCAATTCCGGTGAGAGTCATGATGCTCTTGACCTTGTCGTTGGCAAGTGGCGATTCGATGATTACAACGGGCAGGCTGGGCGAATTGAAGGGGGGCGAAAACTGTATCGCAGTGTTCTGTAAGGTAGCGAGGTTAACACTCAGGGCGCGGATATCGCGGCCTTGAGAGATGCCTATCACTGGGCCAGGGCCACAGCCTGAGGCCGTCAATGCTTGTCCAATATCAACGTTGCCGGTGCCGTATTGATATTGGATTAGCCCTTCATCGGTCAGCGTGACGGCGAAGTTGACGGGCTTGCCACTTCCAAACGCAGTGAATGTATCAAGAGCCCAGCGAATCGTCATCGACTTCGGCGTTGGGTAGCTAACGTAGATCCCTTGTGTGTTGTTCGACGGGTAGTTGTATTGCGCCCAGAGCGCCGCCAAGCCGGCATAGCCAGACAATGACGCTGCATCCGTACAACCAGAGAACGAATAGTTGTGCGGCAATCCGAAGGAAAGAAGTCCGTTCAAGTGGACGTTCATCGTTCGATAGGTCTTGTCGTAGAAGGGAAAATTAAACGGAATTTCGATGCGTAGCTGATCTCCGCTGAAGAAGCTTATGTCGCGTTCCCCAGTGAAAGTGTAGAGCGGGGCCAGCCCAGTCCAAGCGTAGTCCGGTGTAAAGGCCGCCGACTCTGTCACCAGCTTGCTCGCACCCGATCCGGTATCTGCATCCAAGTAATAGACCGAGATCCCGTCTCCGGGCACGACGTTGATCACGCCGTTCTGGAACGCCAAAACATTACCCGAGGAGGCAACGGTGCCGGTGAAGACTGAGCCTGCACCATCGCCATTACGGGTCAGAATTACGTTCTCAAGGTCGCCCGAAGAGCTGGTGACCTGAACGAGAACCGACTTCTGCGTATTGTTCAGATCCGAAAGAATGATGCGCACGGGCTCGCCGATCGTAAACCCATCGTCGTAGAATGCGACCTGGCCAGTAGACGTGGGAACCATGAAGGCAGCGTGTACATGCGCGGTGTTGCCACTCGATGTAGCGGCCAGCGCGCCCAGGCCACGCTTGGCAAAGGCAGCCCAAAGCTGGGTCTGGCTTGCACCTTTGAAATCTACCCGGTCCGCCAGTAGAATCGCATCGCGGGCGTCTACCATTGATCCCTGCGGCGGCATCAGCTTCATTCCATCGAGAACCAGCAAACGGATGCGGCGACGGCCTTCCACTTCGCCATGCTGTGCGATCAGATTGGCGCGCGCTTCCCAAAGCGCCTCAACCCAGATCTCTCCGTCGGCGTGTATCTGAGGAAAGGCGATTACCTCGCCAAGATTGGCGAAGGTGAGCGAGTTGATTGCGAGATCAGTCGAATAGGGCCTCGTGCGGATGCCAGTCCCCCAAGCCTGCCCAAAATACTCAGTGGACGGATAGATGCCATTCGCAGGAGCGCCGAAGGGGATCGTAAACTCCATCCCGAAGAAGTCGCTCCAGGCTTCGCCCATGGCCCGCCCCTGAAAGGTGGAGTAAACATCTCTGGCGAGACGACTGGAAACGCCGTGCGTGTATTCATGAATGATGACGACGGAATCCAGAGCGCCATCCGTGTAGAAACCGCCTCGCCCCGAGCTCGAAACGTACATTGCAATCATGGAAGGGAACCCGTCGCTGCGACCCTGAGTGGTAAAAAATGCGTTGTTGAGAGCTGCCGCTTGCGGGGCCTGCGCGCCAAAATGCGTGTAGGCAAGCATCGGGTCTCCCCCCAAGCCGCCCTTCCCAAAATTGTCTTGCTGGAAATTACCAGACACTTCATCAAAGCCGCTTTGGTAGTGCAAGTCGTGCGCGCGATTGATCCAGTAAAACAGGTTGGCGTTGATTGCATCGCGATAGAAAGTGCTGGCGGGGGCAGTTGGTCCGAGTTCGAGAGGGAAGCTAAAATCGCGCGCGGGTGAAGTCGTGATGGTCGGATCGCTGAGAAATCGAATCCCCAGAAGGTTTTCGCCCGTAACTGTATTATTTCCAACCGTCTGATTCGTTGCGACCCAACCACTTGGAAAGGGTTGTACGCTGCGATTGGCATAGGGCGGCGCGGCTAAAAGGCGCACGCCTGGCGTGGGATTCGGCTGTGGGCTTTCACGCTCGAATACTAATCCCTTGGCGGACTGAAAAAAGTAAGTCGTTGGCAGCTTTTGTAGCACCGATTGCGTCGCGCTCTCGACGATCGTCGTGTATGAATTGACGCCGTCTTCATCGGTAATCTGGAACATCCAGGCAGGCTGTAAAGCTCCGCGAATCGGATACCAAACCAACTCGGCATCAATGTCGTCCCCCAAAGAAGCCGCAGCAAAGCGCGGCCCCTTGGTCCCCGCCTTTGTGCTCAACAACGGCGCATAGCGTTCAGCCAGCTTTGGATTCACCGCCCGCACCGCCGCGCGCACAGCCTCAAAGGCAGTCGCCTGGCTGGGAAGCGCAATGGTGCCGGGGTCGGCGTATAACTTGCCACCAGAATTGAGGACGTTGCCGTTGGAGTCCATGTTCACCACCCAGGCAGCCCCAAACACTTCCACGCCCTGAATGCGCTGTTGGTAGACAAGGTGTCGGACCCCATTGTGCCCGGTCACGTAATCCTTAGCCACATAAGCACCGGGGGTCGTCGGCATCTGCCCAAACGCGCAGAGAGCGGAGACGATGAAAATACTACTCAGTTGATTCATGGTGAATCAGCAGTATATAACAGACGGATTCCCGCGAGACTAGGCTTCGACCGTACCGGAAAGCACAAGAACACTGCTGCCACCGACCTGTACCTTCTCGATGCCGCCACTGGCAGATCTGGCTGCGGAAATCAGGATCTCGCTTGGCCGATTCATAAAGTGCCCTTGCTCCATCCGGGCCACAGTATTGGAGGCGATGAGGCGATGCTTCACGGCATAGGCAGCGGCACAGCCAGCCGCAGAGCCAGTTGCAGGATCTTCCAGGCGCGGCGTCAGCTTGCGGGCATGCAACTGGTTTCTCCGATCCAAAGTCGCTGGGCTGAGAAGGTAAATCCCGCGCTGGATATCACCTTTACTCAAATAATCCTGCAACGCAGGCCAGTTGAATTTCGCGGATTTCAGTGCCTCCATGGTCTTGACGACGACGATCAGATTTGGCCGTCCCGTGGACACATTCTGGATCGGTAGATCGGCAACCAGGTCCTCCGATTTCAGGCCAAGCAAGGGTGCCAGAAACCTCGCATCGTGCAGTTCCTTGAATTCGGGGTCCTGCTGCACCATCATCGCGGTCGCTCCCTCAAAGGTGACCGGGATGGGACCTTGCGGAACCTGAACGGTAATCGTTCTGGCACTTGGGTTTCGTCGATGAAGCGCGAATGCCGTTCCCAGAACCGGGTGACCGGCAAAGGGCAATTCCTGTGTAGCGGTGAATATCCGCACCTTCCCCTCACGCGTAACAAAGGTCGTCTCCGAGTGGTTCATCTCGCGCGTCAGAGCAAAGCGCTGTTCATCGCTCAGGCCATCGCTATCGAAAAACACAGCTAGCGGATTGCCGCCAAAGCGGGTACTGGTGAAAACATCCCAAACCTCGTAGCGCAGCTTGACGGGCAAAGCCTGGAAGGCAGCTTCGATCAGCGTTCGGCGCGACACCGTGACTTACTCCGTTCCCTTTACCAGCCGGGCCGGTAGAATGCGAACACCAGTCTTGGCCGTCGCCCTGGTGAAATCGAGTGAAAGTATCCCACCGGAATCCGTGCGCGCCTCGTCCAGCTCTTCATCGTCAATCTCAACATCGAACAGCGTATTTGGCTTCAGCCCAATGATGTACCAGGCCTCGTGCGGCGCACCGTGCAATTCAAACTGGATGTGCTTGATCAGGTCCTGACCGCCGAAGAGAATTGTCGCGTCGCCCATCTCGATTGACGGAGTGTTTGGTGACACTTTCAGAAGCTTGCGCTTACCGTCTTCAAAGAGTTGGATCTTGCCCTCGTAGTAGACCAGATAGCGAGCCTCTTCCTCCCACGAGTTGCGGATAAAAAGCTTGCCGCTCCGCTTGTCATGCAACGAGTTGGGCAGATGGTGATAGGTGAGGCCGGGCTGATACGGATTTGCCCAAAGAAACTCATACGGGATGCCGGCAGCGGATCGCATCAGATAACGATCCTGCATCAGCCATCCCTGCAACGATTGCGACAGTTCGGCGTTATTGTCCAGCGCGACGATGGAAAGTTCAGCCGCTCGCAGCATTATCGCCAGCTTGAGATCGGGGTCGCCATCGCCCGCGAAAAATGC
>JBBRBI010000060.1:0-37957 GCA_038206015.1 Bryobacterales bacterium
CAACAGGCGATTTTTTTCAATTCGCGCCACAACCGCAGGGTTGCTGGCGCGAAGCCGTTTTTCAAGGCGTGTGGGGTTGGCCTCAATCGCGATCAACCAGGTTGGGATGCTCTGATCGGGGGTGGAGCCACCGCCTAAAACGCTCTGCCCTTCGATGACGGTTGCCCCTGCTAGGTCCGCTGCCATCGCCACGGCACGCAGCCTGATTTCCTCCGCCGGAAGCATCATCATCCGCAGGCCTGGCAAGCTCTGAAAGTCGCCAAGAACCAGAGAGCGCAACGAATCTGACAGCGCCTGCACAGCCAGCTTGTCCAGCCGCAGTGCCCGGTACATCGGATGGCTGCGAATGCGTGCAATCAACGCTGCGTCCCCCGCAATGATGCCCGCCTGTGGGCCTCCCAGTAATTTGTCGCATGAGAACGAGACCACGTTCACGCCGGCCCGGAGACTATCCCCCACCAGCGGCTCGCTAATGCCATAGGGTTGCAAATCAACGAGGCATCCGCTTCCAAGATCCTCATAAACCGCGATATTCATCTTCCGTCCCAGCCCGGAAAGTTCCTCAAGCGTCGGCCTGCCGACAAATCCAGTTTGGTGAAAATTGCTTGGGTGCACGCGCATCAGCAATCGCGTTTTCTCTTCAATCGCGCCTTCATAATCACGCAAGTGCGTGCGGTTGGTTGTGCCCACTTCGCGCAACTGCGCGCCACTTTGGCTCATGATGTCGGGGATACGAAAGCCATCGCCGATCTCGATAAGTTCCCCGCGGCTGACAATCACCTCACCGCCTTCAGCCAGCGCTCGCAATACAAGATAGGTAGCTGCAGCATTGTTGTTTACGGCGATCGCCGCGACCCCAAGCAGTTCGCTTAACAAAGGCACATAGTGATCGTCGCGACGCCCTCGCTTGCCGGTGGCCAAACTGTACTCCAGGTTGGAATATCCAGAGACGGGCTCAAAACTCCGCAGCGGCGCGCGGCCGAGATTTGTGTGGAGCACCACGCCCGTGGCATTGATTACCCGTTTCAGCGAAGGTTGGGCCAGGCGCTCCAGTCGGCGACAAACTTCTGCGTCGACCTCTTCGATTGTCTGTGTCGCGATTTCGTTAGCCCGTGCGGCCTCCACAACCGCCCGGGCTACCGACACAATTCGCTCACGCGCTATGCCCGAATAGCGCGGCTCAACTTGTCGCACCAACCGATCCACCGACGGTATGGCTGCCCGCTCCACTATTTACTGACCATCGGAAACAGCTTCCGCAGCAGGGCCTCGTCCGGCTGCGTTCCGTACTCTGAAACTTCAAACGCTTCGGCCTGCACTACTTTTGCTGCACGCTCTTTGCCATACCATTTTTCGAGAACTGCACGGATCGCTGGCGGGATCGTCCGCGTTCGCGTTTCCTTCAACCAGGCACGGCGCTCGGCCTTGCCTGTCGGCACGCCACCCGGCATCTGCCCCACCCACGGCAGCCACTCATAGACTTGACTTTCGTGTGCGTCGAGCGCGTCGATCTTCTTCTCAAATGTGTCGCTGATATCGATCGCGATGTCGGGGCGAAAGGGCTCGGGCTTCAGAAAGCGGTCCTGATAGTGCAGGAAGACGGGGTTCTTCTTCACGGGTGGCGTGTCTGGCGCGACGTTGGGAACCATCACCATAAACGCGGCGTCCTGCACCACGAGGCCCGTGTTGCGATGGTCGGGATGATAGTCGTTGGGTCGCGGCGACAGGACGATGTCGGCATTCCATTCGCGAATGCGGCGGATCACTTGCAGACGAACGTCGAGTGTCGGAAACAGTTCGCCATCGTGATTGTCCAGCACTTCATACTCAACACCGAGGCGCCGCCCGGCCTCTGTGGCTTCCATGCGCCGACGCTTGGCCAACGCGCCGCCGCCCGTGGTCTGATGCCCGGCATCGCCATTTGTAAGTGCGACAAATTTGACTTTGTGCCCCATTGCCGCAAACTTCGCGGCCAGCCCAGCCGAACCAATATCGCAATCATCCGGGTGTGCCCCAAAGGCAATGACACGAATCTGAGCAGGCAAAAGTGCCGCAGCTAAAAGAGTAAAAAAGAAGAGGCGCATTGATGCCTATTTTAGGTGTTCATTCGACTGAGCGGTAGCGCTCTCCTGAAGATCGCGCAATTGAAATCCGGTCACCGAGAGCGCAACAAAGCCAGCGATCAGCAACGGCAGCGTAACCACGCCCCAAACAATGACACTGAATCGCTTGGCAACGTCCTGGTCGATCCCAAAGAACAGCAGCGCAAAAACGATCAATCCCTGATAGACGCCAAGGTTTCCCGGTGCACCGGGGACCACCGTACCCAGGCGGACGATTACGTTAATGACTGCCGCATCCCAGATCGTGAAGCCGGTCAATCCATAGGCACGGATCGTGCAATAGATGGGCACCGTCATCGCCATCAGGTGAGGCAGACTGGCCACAAAGGACAGGAAAAAGCTGCGTGAGCCGCCCATCGCCTGCAAGTCTTCGATGAAGATATTTGCCTTGTCGCCCCACTTCCATCGCTTTGCTAACTTCTTGGCCTTGGCCTGAAAAGCGATGATAAAGCCCAGTAGCACTGCGAGGATGGCAACGACGAGAATCAGGAAGTAACCACCATCCCGAATGCGCCGGGGCAGGTCCACAAACTGCACCACAATGCTCAGGTACAGCACCAGCCAGACTCCATCGAATATTCGTTCAATCGCGATGCTCGAAAGGACAACGCTAAACGGGAGATGACCCCAACGGGATTGCAGGTAGCAGCGGATAATTTCCCCGCTTCGAAACGGCAACACCTCGTTGGCATAGAGGCCGACATAGATGGCGCGCACGCTGCGCATCATCGGGATATTCGCAATCGGCTGCAACAGAATGCTCCAACGCCAACCTTGCAGAACGTAAACGGCAATGTCGCTAACGGCAGCAGCGGCGACCCACCCCCAATGCATCTGTTTGATCTCAGACCAGAGTTCCCCAAGCTGGATGTCCTGCAGAACCCAAACCAGTATGCCCAGTGATGCTACGTTAGTCAGCACCAGCAGTAGAATTCCCTGCCAGCCTAGCTTTTTACGAATCAAATTCCATCATAGCTGGCTATCCCGTTTCAATTGGGTAAATGCCAGAAAGAGTAATAAGTCATAGCAGACATGAAATAGGAGCAGGTGGCGATAGGTCTCACAGGCGTCGGCAAGCGAGGCGATGGCAAACTCATATCCACCGACGCCGATGACGCCAATCAACGGCCAGCGCAAGGCTGGCTCGCGCCACGCCAGCGCAAGTGCGATGGGAAGCAGCAAGAAGATGTGCCACGGGGCTGCGCGAAAAAGCCAGCTCTTCGCTGCGCTCCACCAACCAAAGCTTGTCGACAAGGTGCAGTAGCGCGCACCGCTGGATCGCTCATAGTTGCCGAGATTGATGGCGCGAATCTGCGGCGCTTCGTTCGCCAGATCGGAGTAGAGCACCCGCGCTGCGGTGCCCGGATGCGTTGCGTAGTAGACAAGAGCATTTCGATAGCCGCCGTTCGGAAAGAAGCCCTTCAACCAAGCTTCGCTCTGCGCCGGGCTCTGCGGCTCAAATGCGTTTGTGCCCAGAAGCTTATGGTCTTCAGGCCGGATCTTCAAAGCGTCCAGCGAACCCGGATCGAGAAGGCCCAACTTAAAGAAGGCCAAATTGTAATACGCGGTGGCCTTGTATTCATCGCGAGTCTGGCTGAGCATGTAGCCGCCGCCAATCAGCATCGCAAGGGCTGCTGGCGCAAAGCTCCAGCGGCGTTGCGCCAGCAGTAGAGCGGACAGTAGAAGCGCGGCCGGGGCGTGAGGCCCTTTGGATAACGCGAAGCCCAGCCCAGCGACCGCCAGCGGAATCGGTGCTCCGCGCAGCCAGGCTGCGAAGAACACGAGCAAGAAAAGTAGGCTGGCGGTGTCAAAGTAGAAACTCTGAAAGTAAGTCACGTACGCGGCATCCGTGAAAGCGAGGATCGCGAATAAATTGGGGATCGGTCGCTTGCCGATGATCAGCCAGGCAAACACGCCAAAAATGCAGGTGTGCAACAAGCCGAGCCAGCGGATGTCAAATGGGTTCGTCGGTGCGATCCAGACAGCAAGCTGCGCCAGCCAGACTTCGACCCCCCAATAGGGGCTCACCCACAGAGTGTTGATGTCCTTCTGCCAGATCCGCTCAAAGAAGTGAAAGGTCTTTGGCCCAACTGGATCGATGGCTGTGAGGCCAAAGCGGCCCGCGACTTTGGCGAAGTCTCCGTTGTCTGCCAGGCCAGCATAAGGCCACACCCAGAGTTGCCAGGCAACCGGGAGCAGAAAGAGCGATAACCAAATGAATTTGCTGCGCTGGGTCAAACTTGTTCTAATTTCAAAGAGTGACACAGGCGAAGGTGATTGTGCTGGTGGGAGTGCCGGGGTCGGGTAAATCCACTTGGGCGAAAGCGCAGGGTTGCCAGGTCTTAAGCTCCGACGATTTTCGACTATTGCTCAGTGGCGATGAGACGAACCAGAACATCCACCAACAGGTTTTTGCCGCTATGCGGCATGTGCTGCGCGCACGGCTGGGGATTGGACCGGCGACGACCATCATCGACGCGACGAACTTGCGCTTGCGCGACCGGCGACCGTGGATTCAGTTGGCGCGGAAGTTTGGGGCGCGAGTGGAGGCAGTGTATTTCGATGTGCCCCTGGCTGTGGCCTTGGAGCGCAATCAACTGCGTGAGCGCAAGGTTCCCGAGGACGTCATCCGCAAGATGCACGCGGTTATGCAATTGCCAACGATGGCCGAGGGTTTTGACGAAGTCAGGACCATTTCCTCGTAGCCCAGAGCCAGAAGATGATCGGTACCAGCGTCAACCCGCCGACCCATCCAGCCACCGCCTGCGCCGCTACGCCCGCGTCGATGGCCACACCCGCCGCAAAGCTTGAAATCGAGATCGACGTCATCATCAGCGCAAACTCGGCGCTTGTCACACGCCCCCGGAAGCGGTCCTCGCTCAGTGTCTGGACCAGCGTCGACGAGAACACGTAGTTCATCGAAGTCCCAGAGTGCCCGATTACGACAGCAAGCACTGCAAACAACAGCGACGGTGCCCAACTCAGGCCAAGATAACCCACACACGCAATCGAGAAGCCGAGCGCAATCGACCAACGCAATCGCTTGAGCTCCATCGAAATCAACGGCGCGCCCAGCATTGGCCCGATAAAGCTGCCCACCCCTCGCGCCCCCATCAGCGCGCTCATCCCCAACATGCCCGCCTGGCTCGCCGTCAGACCCATCCCAGTAAGGCGAAAGGTGCCCTCGCCTAGCACTGGCAACAGCACCCAATTGGCACCGATTAAACCAACGCCACCCTTGATCAGCAGAATCGGCTTCAGCTTCGGATGCTCGCCAATGTAACGCCAACCCTCCAGTACAGGCGTGAAGTCGAAGAGATCCCGAAAACGCAGCGGCGCATGGCCAACTGCATGCGGCTCTTCAAAATTGGTTCGGGTGATGAGCCAGGCGGAAAACAGGAACGAGAACGCGTTGGTAACAAATACTGCGTTGCGCCCAAAGCTGGCGGCGAAAACCCCGCCAATCGCCGAGCCCAGAAAGAAATTTACAGCCCACGTTGTTGAACCCAACGCATTCGCCACCAGCGTCTCTCGCTCATCGCGGCAGATATTCGGGATTACGCTCGACCTGCCTGGCTCAAAGAAGCCCCACATCATCGTCTCGAGAGTCATCAACAGATAGACCAGCCAGATGCGATCTGGCGCTTGGGCAA
Source organism: Bryobacterales bacterium (assembly GCA_038206015.1). Taxonomy (GTDB): domain Bacteria; phylum Acidobacteriota; class Terriglobia; order Bryobacterales; family Bryobacteraceae; genus Bryobacter. The sequence goes on from JBBRBI010000060.1 coordinate 5,777, forward strand.
AGACCATTGCGCCCACTATGAAAAAGCGCGCGATGTCAGCGGCGATCATGACGTGCTTGCGGCGCAGTCGGTCGTTGATAACACCGGCCATCGGCGAAACAAACACTTGCGGCAGCACCATCGCAACCGTCGCGAAAGCTACGCTGCGCGCCGATCCGGTGAGTTCCAGCAACAGGCTGTAAATAGCGACTGCGTAGAACCAGTCGCCCATCTCGCTCACCACTTGCGCAAACCACATCAGGCGGACGTTTCGATTGCCGCGAAGTAGTTGAAGGTAAGCTCTGAGCGAAAGCGCGGCCTCGGGCATTAGACCGCGTACACGCCCATGCGCTGCTTCGTCAGCCTTACAGTGGCCTCTGCAATCGGCGCAACGCGCGCCCGTCCCGCCTCAAGGATCCCGATCAAATGTGCAGGGTCGGCCGTGATCTCGGCATATCGCTGCTGAATCGGCTCAAGCTGGCTCACGATCATCTCCGTGACATTCTTCTTCAGATCGCCGTAGCGCATGCCGGCAAACTTCGCCTGCATCGCATCGTCGGTCACATCGCCAAAGGCCTGATAGATGCTCAGGAGATTCCGCACGCCCGGCCCCATCGTTTTGAAATCTACATGCGGGTTGGAGTCTGTGGTCGCGCGGCCCAGCTTTTTTCGAATCACGTCCGGCTTATCGAGCAGCGCAATGGCGTGGTTGCTCCCGGCTGCCGACTTGCTCATCTTCTTCTCAGGCTCGTCCAGGCCCATTACCCGAGCGCCCACCGTCGGCAGCTTCGTTTCGGGCATCGTAAACGTCTCGCCGTAGAGCGAATTGAAGCGTTGCGCGATGTCGCGGGTCAGTTCCAGGTGCTGACTCTGGTCATCGCCAACCGGCACTACCGATGCCTGATAGAGCAGGATGTCGGCTGCCATCAGCACGGGATACTGCATCAACCCGGAGCCGATCGTTTCCTGCGCAGCCGACTTCGCCTTGAACTGCGTCATCCTCTCCAGCCAGCCGATCGGAGTGACACAGGTCAACAGCCAGGACAGCTCCGCATGGCCCGACACTGACGATTGCACCATCACGGTTGAGTGCTGCGGATCGATGCCGCAGGCGATAAACAATGCTGCGATCTCCAGGATCTTCGCTTTTAGTTCTTCCGGCGCTTGGTAGACTGTAATCGCGTGCAGATCGACGATACAGAAGATGCTGTCGTAGTCGTATTGGATTTTCGTCCAATTCTTCAGCGCGCCAAGATAATTGCCAATGTGCAGATTCCCGGTGGGCTGCACACCCGATAAGACCCTCTTTTTCATGTCGAATTCTAATTCTCTCACTGATGCCCAGTCCGAACCCCCAATCAAGCCAGAACCCCTGCGAATTGAAAAGCTCGTATACGGTGGTGCAGGCTTGGCCCGCCAGGAAACCCGTGTTTTCCTGATGCCCAAAGTCGCTCCTGGCGACCTCGTAGAAATCGCGCCTTTCAAAGCAAAGGCCAAGTCAAACTTTATCCAGGGCTTCGTCACTAATATCGTCGAGCCCTCGCCTGATCGCGTTCCTCCGCCTTGCGAATACTTCAGCCTCTGCGGAGGATGCGACTACCAGCAACTTCCCTACGAAAAGCAACTGCACTGGAAGCGCGAAATCATTGGCGAACTCTTCAGTCGCGCCAAGCTCAAGCTCGATGTTGAAATCCAGACGCTCAGTGCAGAGCCGCTGGGTTATCGCAATCGCACTCAGTTCCACTTCCACGATGGCCGCGTCGGCTTCCATCAGGAGTCGAGCCACAAGCTGGTGCCCGTCGCCAGTTGCTCCGTCTCCTCGCCCAAAATCAACGAAGTGCTGGCCGTTCTCAATCGCATTTCCAAAGACCACCGCTTCCCCAAGTTCCTGAAGTCGCTTGAGATATTCACGAACGAAACCGATGTCCAGTTCAATGTGGTCGAGACTAACGCACCCATCGCGAAGCATTTCTTCCAATGGCTCGCCCATGAAATCCCAGGCGTCAAAGACGGGGCCATCAACTATCAGGCTGCTGGCTACGACTGGAAGGTCAGCTATCGAAGCTTTTTCCAGGTAAACCGATTCCTCATCGACGCGCTGACTGACTTGACGATCAAAGATGCCAAAGGTGCCCATGTCGTCGATCTATACGCAGGCGTGGGACTCTTCACCTTGCCCCTCGCCAAACAGTTTGAGCGCGTCACAGCTGTAGAGAGCGGCAAGGTCGCCATGTACGACCTCTCGGCAAACTCCAAACTCTACGATGTGCAGAACATCCGTATCGTGCAAGCCAACGTCGATTCCTTCGTCACCGATCTCGTTGACGCGCCGGACCTCATCGTTGCCGATCCACCCCGCTCTGGCCTTGGCAAAGTTGCCGTGGAACAATTGGCCCGTGCCAAAGCTCAAGAAATTCGGATTGTCTCCTGCGACCCCGCAACATTGGTTCGCGATCTGCCAGTTCTGATGGCGGCCGGCTATCGAATCGAAGAGATGACGCTGATCGATCTTTTCCCTCAGACCTACCACATCGAAACGCTTACGAAGCTTCGACTGGGTTAAGGCCGGCGGCTGGCGTCGACGAGCGCTGGAAGTATTCCCTCGCGCCTTTGCGCAGGAACAACTCGATCAAATTCAGCAGGATCGCCAGTCCCAACAGGATCGGCCAAAGTGCGAGTGATGTTTCGATTTGACGGCCACCGCCACGAAACACATCGCTCGCATTCGGGTTGACGCGACCACCGCTGAAGCTCGCAATCTGCTTCATCAGCTCAGGGTTGTTGCCATACTCCACAACCTCTGTCTCCTGCCGATAGAAGCCCACTTCCGGAAACAGGCGCGTCGTCTCGGCAGGTCGAACCCGGAACAGGCCAGTCCGGTCGCCTATTCCAATGCGCCCGCGGTAGACGCCCGCCGCTACTTTCTGCATGGTGACGGGCAACTGGAACTCATTGGGGCCAAAGATAAACAGCGCCGGGGCCTTGGCCTTTGCATCCTCCCCTGATGGCAGGCGATAGGTCACCTCCAGCTCGCGATTGGTGGGATCAAAGCTCAATGTCGCGTCTTCACTAGCGGCGTGCGGCAGAAGATCTCGCAATACATTTCCCCAGAAACGATCGTAGCCAGCCCAGGAAATCCAGTTCTCTGCCCAACGGCTCTTGGCATCGGACGTAAACACTGTCACCCTGCCCAGGCCATATTGCCAACGGGCCAGTAGCGGATCCTTCGTATTCGCCTTCTCACCAGGAACGCTCAACAGCAAATCCGCGGATGGCTTCGCTTCGTACTTTACATAGCCCTTGAGAGCGGGCGCCTTGTCAATACCCGTTCCCTCCAGCACTTCAGCGGCGCGCATCAAAATTGGTTGCGTCGGCTTCTCTACCGCAGTCGAACCAGTAAATTCCAGCACGTCGCGCAGCAGGATCTGTTCAAGGCCCGTCGGGTCTGTCAGGAAGTAGCTCTTGCCCTTTGAGAATTGCGCCACCTTTTCGAGATACGCTCTGTTCACATCTTGGCCCAACCCGACAGTAGAGATCGTCACGCGTTGCGAGCCCGCCTCGCGGGCCAAGTTGATCGAATCGCCTTCTTCCGAGATACCGTCGGTCAGCAATACGATGTGCTTGAAGGTAGCCTTCACGGGGACGATTTTCTTGAATGCCTCGTTGAGCGCGGGCGCAATCTGCGTGCCGCCATCGGGAGTAATTCCAGCCACCAGTCGCTTGATCAACGTCTTGTCCTCGGCCCGACGGATCGGAACGGCCCACTGATGCGAATTGTCAAAAATCAGGACGCCAACCAAATCGATCGGCCGTAGATTCTCGATTACACCAATGGAGGCGATTCGGGCCAACTCCATCTTGCGACCCTCCATCGAAGAACTCTTGTCGACGATCAGCACCACGCAGGTGCCCTCGGGGCTGCGCGGCGGAGCGAGCTTTGCCGGCAGCGTCCGCTCAAGGGCGTCCTCAGGCGTGCCGGGTTTCTTCTCGACATATTGATTGCGTTCACCGCCGATGGTGAGCAATCCGCCGCCGCGCTTGACGTAGGCCTCAATTGCAGCTTTGGTTGCGGGCGAGTAGGCCTCGAGGTCCTGATTGTTCAGGACGACGACTTCGTATTTATTCAACGCACTAATCGGCAATTCGGCGAGCTTGCTCACTTCAAACTGATACGACTCGACCGCCTTCATCAGGTTCACGTCGGTCCCTGCCGGGTCTTCTGAAATGTAGAGCATCCGCGGCTTCTGAATGTATACGGCCTGGTCAAAAGTGGCCTCGCCCATGCCTGCGGTCGAGACGCTCCCGGCAAGATGAATGACGCCTGAAGTGGTCACCGAAGCGGTCACCGTTAGTTCATTCGATCCCGGCTTGAGCGCAACCTCGCCCGCGCCGATCGTCTTACCTTCAGCCTTCAATTCAAGCTTTGCTAGAGTCTCTCTCGGTGCCCTCAAGCTGATCTCAACCGGAAACTTCTCTCCAGCAAAGGCCTGCGGCGGCATCTTTACGCTCTCGATCGAAAGCTCCGGCTTCTGTCGGCCGCGCAAGGAATAAGTGTCGATCGGAATGTTTAGCTGCTGCGCCTGCCATAAGCCTTGCATCGCGCTGCCTTCTGTTTCCATGCCGTCGCTGATCAACACAATGTGCGGCACAAGGTCGGCTGGCGTTGATGCAATGGCATCGCGAATCGCTGCTTCGATATTTGTGCCTCGCCCAACTTCGCCGCTACTGGCTTTCAGGCCCGTCGCCGCCTCGTCCGCCCCCACGGCCCGAACGCTGCGCGCAAAGGGCAGTACGCGAACCAGATGTCGTCCACGCGCCCGCTCAATCTGGCCGATGCGTTCGCCCATCGCCTCAAGGTCTGCCTTGGTGAGACTCTGCGAAGTATCCGCCAGAATCGTCACCGCGATCTTCGTCTCAAATAAAGACATCGCCGGTCCAAACAAGGCCGCTGCGATCACTGCCAAGGCCGCCAACTTCAACCACAGCCGCTGGCGTTTGGCGTAGAGCCACCATTCCAGTAGGAGCACCAAACCACCCGCGACGGCCAGCCATCGCCAAAGGTCGCGCGATTCGGCCACACTGCCGCCATCTGCCGGGATGCCGCTTGCAATCGTCGAAGGCGCATCCCAGCTCTTATCCGGCAGATCCGGCAAAGTGAGCGAATAGACAATCTCGCGGTTCCCGTCCAGAATTCTGACCGTACCGGGGTAAGGCATGAAGCTACGCAGCATGCCGTTCTCCACCGAGAATGGCAGCGCCTTGCCGTCACCAGTCAATACTTGAAAGCTGCTGGCTGTAGCACTTCCAACAGGCAATTGAATCCCGCCAGGGCTAGCTGCAACGCTCTCCCACTGCTTATAGCTATCGGGGGCCAGATAGCGGAGGATGTTAGCAATCAACAGCGGCGCTGTGACCTCTTGCCGCATGGTCGACTTCGCCGGCTGAAACCCCATCCGCACGATTCCCTTGCCAGCAACCAATACCGGCCCTGCCTCAGAATCGAGTACAGCAATTTCGTCCTTACCAGGCATCAGCACCTTTGCGCCACTCAGACGGAAGTCGCGGCTACGGATGCCAGCCGAGATCGGATGGTCCCCGCGCCAGCTCTTCAGCGTCAGCTCGCGATCACCATTCACCACATACAGCGCGGCGCTCTTGGCGGGCTTAGGTGCATTGAAGCCGTCGAAAATCACCAGTGACGCCTCCGGTGCGCTCGCGGCGATATATTGATCCGGCCGCAGATAGCTTGCCTCTACCAGCGAATTGGCCTGTAGTAGGGGCCGCCATGTTTGCGGCTCACGCGAGTACACCAACACCTTGACAGTGGGCAGCTCCGGCAATTCCAGAGCCACGCTGTCATCAAGCGCAATGTCGTCCCGCCCAAGAATCCGAATCTCCAATGAGCCCGCCGACTTGGTGCGATGCGTCAACGTCAGTGTCTGTTCAGAACCAGCTGGCAGTACAGCATTAGTGCTCGCAACGGGCACTCCGCCATAGGACAAGCCAAGCGCCAACGGCTTCGCTACCGGTGCATAGTTCTTGACCGTGACAAGTACATCCCAGACATTCAGGTCTTCGAGGCTGCGCCGAACGCCCGCCTTGCGAATGCCAACATTATTCAGCGATGCATCCGTCACCAGCAGGCGCAGATTGGCGGGGATCTTTGACACTGCCGAGTCGCCCGAGGCCAGTCGCGCCGGGCCCGCATACACAATTTCACCGGGGATGCCGCCCGTGCGACGTTGCAGGCTGCCGGCAAACTCGAAAGCATCCTCGATTCGAGCCCCACCTGTCGTAGCTTTCAAAGCCTGGATCGCCTTGATCGTTTGAGCGCGATTGGTTTCCAGCGGGCTGCGCGGGGTCAATAGCGCTCCAGCCTCCAATACACTCACCTTGTCCTGCGAAGGAATGGTCTTCAGCCACGCCAGCGCTTTGCGCTTGGAGGAACTCAGCACATCCATGCGAGCATCGGCGCGGGATGGCGCGGCGCTTGCCGCAGAAACGTCCATAACGATGACATGATTACGCGGCGTGTACCGATCGCCTCCCCAACGTACCTGCGAGGCGGCCAGCAACAGTAGTGCCAGTGCCAGCAACTGCAACAACAGACTCCAGGGTTGCTGGATCTTGCGCCGCCGTTGCTGGCTCGGGGGAAGTTGCGCCGCCTTCCAGAAGCGCAGCGTCGCCGCTTTGATCTGGATGCGCGATCGGTCCAGCAAGTAGAGCGCCGCGATCCCCAGACCAACGATCGTGAAGAGCGCCGAGAACTCAAGAAAGCTTAGATTCAAAAACTCCATCAACGCAACCCCTGAGCGGCGATTAGTGAACCGAACACGGCGTCTTCGACACTTGTACTGGTGGGCAATCCGCTGTAGCGGCCCTGATTGCGCAGCGCCAGCCGCCGCAACTGCTCTGCATATTCATCGAAGCCAGCCGTGTACTGATCTCGCGCCTTCCCGTCAAAATTGATCTTGACCTGCTGTCCAGACTCGATTTCGGTCACTTCCAGGTCCCCGACGGCACTCGGCGCACGGTCCTCATCATCCCAAATTTGGATCAGCGTCAGCTCATGGCCAAAATCTGCCAGAAATTGCAAGGGGCGAATCCAATCGCCCTCGCCCATGAAATCGGAGATCACAATTACCAATCCGCGCTGGCGGTTGTCTCCCAGAAACTCGCGCGCCACTTTTTCAAAATCTGTGTTGCCGCGGGCTTCGAGCGCCCCTAGATAATCGGCAACAGGCGAGAAGCGATGGCGACCCCCGCCGCAGGCCAACCCCTCTTCGAGCGCTTCACGAAATGGAATCAGCTGCATTGCATCCAGCCTCACAAGGCCCACATAGGTAATGGCCGCAGCCAGGCGCCGCGCATAGTCCCATTTGTTGCCCATCCCCATACTCGCGCTTGCATCGATAAATATACGAATCGGCACCCGCGGCTCAATCTGGAACATCTTCAGGAACAACTTTTCCAGCCGCATATAGGCGCGCCAATTGACAGCCCTGAGGTCGTCGCCAGCAGTAAAGTTCCGGTGGTCAAGAAACTCCTGGCCACCTCCCGAAAAGCGGCTACTGTTGTGTCCGCCCACGATTCCTGGAAACGACTTCTGCCAATGTATGGTCAGTCGTTCGAGCCTCTCAAGAAAGGCCCTCTCGATCTTGAATTCGCTTTGCGCCACCTTGTTCAATTCGCCGTGTGATTCGATTCGAAGCGTTAGCGGGTGGCCGGTGCCTGTGTGGCGACGCTCTTGAGGATCTCCGGAAGGATCGTCTCTGCTGTTTGCCCGTCAGCATGGGCGTCAAAGTTGAGAATTACGCGGTGCCGCAAAACCGACGGTGCCACCGCCGCGATGTCATCGATGCTCAAATGCTCTCGGCCTCGCATCATCGCAAGGACCCGCCCGCACTCAACCAGTGATTGTGCCCCGCGTGGCGAACTGCCGTAGCGAATATATTTTTTGGCAAGCGGATGGGCTTGGCCCTCGTCGGGCTGCGTCGCCATTACCAGATCCACCGCAAAATCCTGTACATGAGGCGCAACCAATACCTGTCGACAGTGCTTGCGCAACTCAAGGATGCCAGGCCCATCCAGTCTGGCCTCAAGCTCCACTTCATCGCGCGTAATTGTGCGCTCAACAATCGCCGCTAAGTCGCTTCGATTCGGGTAGCGCACCAGAATCTTCATGAGAAAGCGGTCGAGTTGCGCCTCGGGCAGTGGATAGGTGCCTTCCATCTCAATCGGGTTCTGCGTGGCCATCACCAGGAAGGGGCTGTCCAGGATGTGTGTCGTCGTCCCGCTTGTAACCGTTCGTTCCTGCATCGCCTCCAGCAGTGCGCTTTGCGTCTTAGGGGTCGCTCGGTTGATTTCGTCCGCCAGCACTAGATTCGAGAATATCGGCCCAGGTTGAAAACGAAAGCTTTTCAGACCCCGATCGTCAGAATCCATGATCATGCTGCCAACGATGTCGGCAGGCATCAGGTCGGGCGTGAACTGGATGCGGCTGTACTTGAGATGCAACACGCGGGATAGCGTTCGCAGCAAAGTAGTCTTGCCAAGCCCAGGGACACCTTCGAGCAGTACGTGCCCGCCCCCGAGGAGGCAAATCAGTACTCCTTCGACGACTTCATTCTGACCGACGATGATTTTGCCGATTTCGTCCTGTACGGCCTTCAGGCGCTGTTTCGCGGAGGAAAGATCACTCACAATGTCATCTTAAGCAAAAAGGAGAGGCTGTGCCTCTCCTTTTGCATCGGGATCAGCCCGATTAGTAATTTTGATAGTGCCATCGCGGCAGATCTGGGGATGTTTAGGCTGCCGAGTTGGCTGCGCTATATTCGCCAAGGTTGTTCGCAAAGTGACTGATCGTCTCAGCCATCTCTTCAAGGGCTGATGTCGATGCTGGAATTCCCAAGCTCCGGCTCACCCGGAACCAAACCTGTGTTGCCTTAAAGTTCGTCCGTAGTAGCTTGTTTTGGAGTTTGTTCTCGCCCATGGATGTGGCAGGCACCTGATCCAATAATTGACTGATGATCTTATAGTCACGATCGAGCGAACAGTACAGTTCGTCGAGATTCGCTTTATTGTCGTTCTCAATCTGTCCCTTGACCAGATTGAAGCTGAGGCCGTTGGCACGGCTGACTTCGCCCGCGTAGTCTTCCGCAGTCTGAGTCCGCAAAATTAACAAACAGCTGTAGCGGAACCAGTACGCGAAGAGCGCTAGGGAAAGCCCGATGAGTAATATACTGAAGCTCATTTGTTGTTCTTCAAGGAAAGAGTAACATCCATCATCCGTCTCGCCAACAACAAATAGGGTACTAAGTAAAGATTTTGCTCGTACTATTACCAAACTATTTGACTAAGTGTTTTACCTTAGGATCTACCGGAAACACCATATCTCCTGCTTCCAAGCCCTCGCGTTGGCACCATTTCACGTACAGGGCACCGTAGCTAGCTGTTATATAACTACTATCGGCAATATTCAGAGATCTTGCCGTGGAATCGATCCAAGTTTCTGATCCTTCCAGTTCTGCAAAGATTCCAATGGGTGTCTCGTCCAAAGTGATGATCCCCGCGCCGTCAGCATCGGTGTATTCAGTTCGGTACTTCTCGTAGACAAATTTAGTCCGGTACCCTAACCTTTCAAACAGTGTTCGCGCCCCTTCCGCGTCTGACACGAGATATTCCACTTCCTCTCGCGACTTATGCTTGGTCACTGTCGCCACACCCTTATAAGTAACGGTGTACTTTCCGCCCGCCTCTCTGAGGCGCAGCAAACACCCAGCTGGCCTCAGGCTCGGCGGTTCTGTCTCGAGAATGCGATTGCGCTCAAATACCCGCCGCCGCTTAATTCGGAAGCCGTTCTCTCGCAACTGCCGCCGGAAAGCCCGAAAGTCCGGGATCTCGATTTTGACTTCGATCTCTTGGCCACTCATTAGAGATAGCCTACTATTGTGGCCACCCAAAAGTTTTTGAGTCAGACTGTACATCGGCCCTACCCCTTGCCCAGCGGACCTTGGATCTTGACCCAGTGGTGGCGCGATTTGCTCTTTGCCCACTGGCCTGTCGCCCCAGCCGCAATCGCCCACCTCATCCCGTCTGCATTGGAACTCGACCTCATCGATGGCATGGCCTGGGTAACAATTGTTCCCTTCCGCATGACTGGGATCCGCGCCCGCTTCACGCCGCCGATTCCCGGCCTCTCGCAGTTCCCCGAATTGAACCTCCGCACCTATGTCCGTCCCCGCTACGGGCGTGTGAGCGATCCTGGCGTCTACTTCTGGACTCTTGAGGCGTCCAACCCGATCGCCGTCCAGGCCGCCCGAAGCCTCTTCCATCTTCCGTACCGCCACGCCCGCATGAAATGCATCGAACGCGACGGCTGGATCGAATACGCGTCTCACAGGACCCATTCAGGCGAGCCTCCAGCCGACTTCATCGCTCGCTACCGGCCAATTTCGCCAGCCAAGCCGTCCGCGCTCCTTCAGTGGCTTACCGAACGCTACTGCCTCTACACCACCAACGCTGCCGGGCAGCTTTACCAAGGGCAGATTCACCACCGAGCCTGGCCGCTCTTTGAGGCCGAGGCCATCTTCGATGCCAATACACTCCCCGGTGCCTCAGCCATAACGCTCCCTGATACGCCGCCGCTCCTGCATTTCTCCCGCGAGATTGAAGTCGCGATTTGGCCGCTTCACAAACTCGACTAATGCGATGCCGCACACGGCTGCGCCATCCGGACCCCGAGCGGCCGGTTTGAAAACGCCCTGCCTGCCGCACGCTCTTTGACGCGCGCAATCCGCTCAGCCAATGGCGGATGTGTGGAGAGATACTTCAGCGAGCCGCCCATCGGGTCTTCGCGCGTGGATTTCGCCAAATTCTCGAAAGCCTGCTCCATCTGCAATGGCGCGATTCCCGCGCGGAGCAAAGTATCCAGCGCTCCATCATCCGCACTCTCTTCATCGCTGCGGGCAAAGTGCAGCGCACCAAGATTGCCTGCAAGATCCCCCAGTATCCCCGGATCGCCCACCACAAGCGAAAGAAAAGCCTGCATCCCCAGCGCCCTCACAATGCCCCTCATCGAATGGCGTTGGATCACATGCTGCATCTCATGGGCGACGACGGCAGCCACCTGTTCCGGGTTGTCCATCCGATCAATCAGCCCGCTGAAAACGATCACGTGCCCACCCGGTGCCGCCATTGCGTTCACCTGCGGGTTGCGTACCACGCGCACCTCAAATCGGTAGGGATTGGGCGGGCTAGCCAGACGCAGCCTCTCGACGATTGCATCCATCAGGGTCCGCGTCTCAGCCTCGTCACAGAGGGCGTCTCGCTGGATCATGCCAGCGACGACGGCCTCACCCAATTTGTCTTCGATAGAGAGCGGCACCAACCACACCGCGCCGGACAGCAGCAGCGGCACCGCCTTCACAACGCCATAGATCGCGCCCGCCACAACTAGCAGACACCCCAACACAAGCGCCGTAATCTGCTGCCGTGTGCTCAAACCGGATACCTGGGCTCTCTGCCTCTGAACTAGTCGTCCACCGCCGAACCAATCTTCAACACCGCCAGGAAAGCCTCCTGCGGAATCTCCACGCGCCCCACGCGCTTCATCCGCTTTTTGCCTTCCTTCTGCTTATCCAGCAGCTTGCGTTTACGGCTGATATCCCCGCCATAACACTTGGCGATCACGTTTTTCCGAATCGCCGATATCGTCTCACGCGCGATAATCTTCGCGCCGATGGCGGCCTGCAAGGCCACTTCAAACATCTGACGCGGAATCAGCTTCCTCAGTCGCTCCACCAGCAACTTCCCACGCTCATGGGCAAATTCCCTGTGTACGATCATCGAAAGCGCGTCCACCGGCTCGCCTGCCACCAGGACGTCCAGCTTCACCATCGGCGACACACGATGTCCCGACAAGTGATAGTCAAGCGACGCGTAGCCACGTGAACAACTCTTCAAGCGGTCATAGAAATCGAGAACAACCTCACTCAGCGGCAGCTCGTATTCCAGCATCACGCGCGAATCGCCGATGAACTCAAACTTCTTCTGCGTCCCGCGCTTCTCTTCCACCAGCTTCAAAATCTCGCCGATATACTCTTCGCGCGTGATGATCGTTGCGTCGATGATCGGCTCATCGATCTTGTCAATCTCGGTCGGGTCGGGGAAATTCTGCGGATTCTCCACGTCGATCACTTTGCCGTTCATCAACGTGATCTTGTAGCGCACGCCCGGCGCGGTCGTGATCAGGTCGATGTTGAACTCACGCTCCAGGCGCTCCTGCACGATCTCCATATGCAGCAATCCAAGAAAGCCGCAACGGAATCCAAAGCCGAGCGCCATCGAGCTCTCGGCCTCGTAACTCAAAGCGCTATCGTTCAGCCGCAGCTTCTCCAGCGCTTCCCGCAAAAGATTATGCTCGCTGCTCTCCACCGGGTACAGGCCGGCAAACACCATTGGCTTGATTTCCTGAAACCCCGGCAATGGCTCCACGGCCTGCCGTGCTTCTTCCATGATCGTGTCGCCAATGCGCGCATCCGCCACCGTCTTGATGTTTGCGAACAGGAACCCAACTTCACCCGCTGACAGTTCATCGCACGGGATGGGCTTGGGCGACTGATAGCCCAACCCATCGACTTCAAAGGTCTTGCCGGTTGCGAATAACCGAATCTTCATCCCCTTGCGCACGCGTCCTGATATCACCCGCATCAGGATGATCACGCCGCGATAGGAATCAAACCAGCTGTCGAAAATCAACGCCTGCAGCGGGTCTTCCACCTTGCCCTTGGGCGGAGGAATCCGCTTCACAATCGCTTCCAGAATTTCGTCGATGCCAATGCCGTTCTTCGCACTCGCCATCACCGCATCGCTCGCATCCAGGCCAATCACTGTCTCGATCTGTTCCTTGACGCGATCAGGCTCCGCACTCGGCAGATCGATCTTGTTAATTACCGGTACGATTTCAAGGTTCTGCCCGAGTGCCAGATACGTATTGGCCAGCGTTTGTGCCTCTACGCCTTGCGAGGCGTCCACAATCAACAACGCCCCTTCACAAGCTTGCAGGCTACGCGAGACTTCATAGGAGAAGTCCACGTGGCCTGGGGTGTCGATGAGATTCAGTTGATAATCCAGGCCATCTTTGGCCCGATAGTTCAGGCGCACTGCGTGTGCCTTGATCGTAATTCCACGTTCTCGTTCGAGGTCCATCGAATCGAGAACTTGAGCCATCATTTCACGTTGACTCAGGGCACCCGTAACTTCCAGCAGACGATCTGCCAGCGTGGATTTGCCGTGGTCGATGTGCGCGATGATCGAGAAGTTCCTAATAAATGCTGGGTCCATGCGCTAAACTGAGGATACCCCGTTCGTACCCTATATGTCCTCATTCCAACCCAATGAAATCAAGGTCCTCGAAGGCCTTGGCACCGCACGAGGACTGCGCGTGGCCATAGTTGTCAGCCGTTTCAACAGCCTCGTGACCGACCGTCTGCTCGATGGTGCCCTCAGTGCGCTTGCCCGCGCGGGTAGTGAACAGAATGACATCCAACTCATCAAGGTGCCCGGTGCCTGGGAGATGCCTGTCGTTGTTGCAGAATTAGCGCGCCTCGGCAAAACGGACGCGATCGTCTGCCTGGGTTGCGTAGTCCGGGGCGATACCCCGCACTTCGATTACGTCGCTGGCGAAAGCGCCAAAGGCATTGGTGCCGTCGCCAAAGATTCGGGCGTCCCCGTAGCCAACGGCATCCTCACCACTAACACCATGGAGCAGGCCCTCGACCGCGCCGGCGGCAAGATGGGAAATAAGGGCGCAGAAGCCGCCATGTGCGCCATCGAAATGTCTAACCTGCTACGCGATCTCAAGGGCGCAAAGGTCTAGGGACGTCATGGCAAGCCGGAGAAAATCGCGCGAACGAGCGCTTCAGGTTCTATACGTCTGCGATATGCGCAAGCAGGACCCCGATGAGGCCATCGAGGCCTACTATTACACTTTGCACGCCGAGGATGAAGATTTCACGCGTCTCGTCCGCGACCGCTTCATGGAAGAACTCGTCCGTGGCACTTGCAGCGAACGCGAGAAGCTGGACGACTGGATCACCAAGGCTAGCGATCACTGGCGCCTGGAGCGCATGCCCTCCGTTGATCGCAATATCCTTCGCCTCGCAGCCTTTGAGTTGTTCGAAGGCAAATTGCCCTACGCCGTCATCATCGACGAAGCCCTGGAACTGGCCCGTCGTTACAGCGGAAATGAGAGCGTGGCTTTCGTCAATGGCGTCCTCGATGCCGTTAAGGCAAACAGCGAGAAGCCCCAAAAGCCAATTTCTGCCTCACTTCCCGATACAGAAGGTTGAGAAAATTCGGTTCAGGATGTCGTCAGCCGTTGTCGCACCGCTGACACCGTCAATCGCTCGCAGCGCTTCATAGAGATCCAGAAGTAACATCTCATGCGGTATGCTTTCCGCAATCGCAAGCTTCGCCCGTTCCAGACTTGCACCGCAATCCACCAATAGATTCTTCTGGCGCAGGCTAGTGATGAATCCGTCACTCACATCCTGGACCGCCCCTCCGGATACCGCCTCCACAATCGCTGCGCGCAATCCGCCAAGGTTCTCTCCCGTCACTGACGATACGCAGATGGCACCCTCTGGCAGCACTCCCCGGCCCTCCAAATCGCTCTTGTTCGCAACCAGCAAGTGCGGCGTCGTTGGAATCAACGCCTCGTCCTCGACCGTCAATCCGCAGTTCGCATCAAAGACGAGCAGAGTCAGATCGGCATCTGCCATCGCTTCATGACTGCGCTGAATCCCTAACGATTCGACAAGGTCAGTGGACTCACGAATGCCGGCCGTGTCAATCAAGCGCACCGGGATTCCGGCAATCGCAGCCGACTCGCTCACCGAGTCCCGCGTAGTGCCGGGGATGTCGGTAACGATGGCCCGATCCTGCTCCAGTAGCGCATTGAATAAGCTCGACTTGCCAACATTCGGCCGTCCCGCAATCGCCAGTGAAAATCCCTCATGAACGATGCGACCGAATCGAAAGCTCGCCTCCAGTTTCGCGACGCCCGCGCTAATAGGCTCAAGCCGCCGCACCAATTCCGCATTGGGCGCGATCGAGATGTCGTCCTCTGCAAAATCGATCCCGGCTTCCAGCAGCGCAATCATCTCGATCAGCTGAAACTTGATCGGCGCCACCAGCCGACTTAAAGATCCGCCAAGTTGCTGCGCCGCCACCTTCGCCTGGAAAATCGTAGTTGAATCGATCAAATCGCGAATGGCTTCTGCTTGAGGAAGATCAATTCGCCCGTTCAAATATGCCCGCAAAGTAAATTCGCCCGGCTCCGCCAACCGTCCCCCAAGCCCCACCGCAGCTTCTACGCAATGCCGCAGAATCACTGGTGACCCATGACACGAGATCTCAACCACGTCTTCTCCGGTGAAGCTCTTAGGCCCTTGAAACCACGTAACAACAACTTCGTCGATGCGCTCCCCATCGGCACCCAGCAACTCTGTCAGGTGTGCCGTTCTCGGCTGCGGACCATCCACCATCCTCACCAGGCCCTTGAGGATTGCGAGGCTCTGCCCGCCGGACAGGCGCACAATGCCAATGCCCCCGCGGCCCGGAGCCGTCGAAATGGCAACGATCGTGTCGTTAAGGTTCAATCTGTAAAGTGAAGTCTAAGGATCAACTAGCGATTGCCGCTGTTGTCGTTGCCGGAGCCGCCACCACCGAAGTTGCCGCCGCCACCGCCAGAGTTGCCGGGGTTGCCACCGCCGCCAGTTCCACCGCCGCCATCCCGGCGCGGCCCACGGTATCCACCACCCGTGCCGCCACCGCTTGGGCGCGGTCCACGATCACCGCTCGGCCTTCCCCCGCCATATCCGCCGCCACTCGGCCTGCCCCCGCCACCAGACGGTCGCCCGCCACCAAATCCACCACCGGGTCGTCCACCGCCGCCGCTACGTCCATCCCGCCGCGGTCCGCGATCTCCACCGCCGCCTGGGCCACGACGATCTCGTGAGGGTGCTGCCGGAGGAACTGGCGTCGCCATCCCAGCCGGAACAAACACTACTTGTCGACCACCACCTACACCCACCGACTCGCTGCGGATTTCAGTCTCCGGTCGCATGGTCATGTGGATGATCCGCCGCTCTCGGCTGGTCATCGGGGTAAAGAAAAAGGGCTGTTGGCTCTCTTTGACCTTTGCGCAAGCCGTCTGAGCCGCCAAGCGCAATTCTTCAATCCGCAGCAGCCGGAAGTCGTTCGCATCAAACACGATCAGCGAATGATCCTCGTGCGGCAACCGCAGCATCTCCATCGTCAGATGCTCCAACGCCAGCAGCAACTCTGCCTTGTTCTGCAACAGCAGATCCGCTTCCGGACCACTAAACGTAACTACTATGTCGGGGTTCTCAATGTCCGGGTAGGTCGATGCCCCTTCCCGAAATTCGTAATCGATATCGATATCGATTCCGTCCAGCATCAGGTCTAGAAAGTCACCGATTTTGTCTTCGAATTGTTCAATAGGATATTTACGAGTCATGCGTTCCGCCCCAAACCCCGTCTTGGCTTCTTACTTCTTCTTCTTTACGTTGACGACCGCTTGCGATGGCGGCGTTACTGGACCCGGCGCGACTTTGCTAAAGATGTACTGCTGAAGCATCGCAAACGCGTTGCCAGTCAGCCAGTATAACACCAGTCCGGACGACGCCCCGTAGAACATGAACGCGAACATCAGCGGCATAAACATCATGATCTTCTGCTGCTGCGGGTCCATCCCCGCCGACGGCGTCATCCGCTGCAACAGAAACTGGGTCGCAACCATCAATATCGGAAGTATACGAATCGGTATGTTCTCCGGCTGCGAAAGGTCCGTCACCCAGAACCACTGCGCCTGTCTCATCTCAATCGCCACACTCAAAACCGAATAGAACCCGATCAGAAACGGCATTTGCAATGCCAGCGGTAAACAGCCACCCGCCGGGTTGATGCCGTGTTTCTTATAAAGCTCCATGACCTCTTCGTTTTTCTTCGCCGCCTTCGGGTCGGTCATCGAGAGGCCCTTGTATTTGTCGTTGATCCGCTGCAGTTCCGGCTGCACCAACGCCGTCTTCTGCATCGACTTCATACTCGACATCTTCAGCGGCAAGGTCAGCAGGTTGATGATGAGCGTCACGACGATGATCGACCAGCCATAGTTGTGGATGAAGTTCGTGTTGACGTAGCTCAACGCATAAAACAGCGGCTTCGCAATGATGCCAAACCAGGTTCCAAAGTCCACCATCTGCTCCAGGCGCGGGTCCACCAATTTCAGAATGTCCAAGTCCTTTGGGCCAATGAAAAAGGCAAACTTGTTGCTCGCCGATCCGCCAACCGCCATGCCGATGTTCGGCTCTTCTTTCTTGTCCGTCGACGAAAGCGGCACAAAGGTGTCCGACGTCGTTTGCAGCTCCACAGCTCCCCCGCCGCGATTGATCGCCACTGCGGCAAAGAACTGGTCCTGGATCCCGGCAAAAACAAAGTTACCCGTATCGGTGGACCAGCCGCCAGAAGCGTCTTTTACCGATTTCGTCTCCAGCTTGTTCGTCGCCTGATTAAATCGCACCGTCGTCCCAAGCGAGTACTCATTAAACGCGAAATTATCCCCAAAGCCACCCCGCCACGCCAGATTGTGCGGCGTTGGAACGCCATTCAGCACCAACTCCGACTGCACATCGACAACATACTTGTTTCGATCAAACCGGAACGACTTATGTGCCCGGTTGTTTCCGTTTGAATAGTTGAAATCGATCCCCAACCCGTCTGCCGCCGGCGATGCAGCAAATAGGTACCAGTTCAGGTTCGGGTTCATGTCCCGCCCGTTGAGTTGGATGGAAAACGGGCTGCCTGCCTTCGCTATTGATGGCGAGTGCACAAGGTCCAGTGGCTTGCCGCTCGAGTCCTTAAACTTCTTCAAGATCCACGAATTCACGACCCCGCCCTTGTTCGAAAACTCGACGCGGTACAGATTCGTCTCGACTACCGTAATCTGTTCTTTGGTTCCACTCACTGCCGCCCCGCCCGCCTGGGACGCAGGTGAAGCGGTCTGTTCCAAGGCCTTGGCCGTTGTCGCAGGCACCGCTGCTTGCGTCTGTGCCGCCTCTTTTTTCACAGGTGCAGGTGCCGCAGTCGGCATGAAATACTGCGTTCCAAAGATCACAACCCCCATCAGCGCAAACGCGATGAGCAAATTCTTTTCCATTCCCGGCTCTTGGTTGGGGGATCCGGGCAGCTTAAGTTCTTGGGCCATTACGAGTGTGTGAGGTCTTGTCCGATCAATATTCTAGGGAACAGGGTCAAAGCCACCCGCATGAAACGGTTGGCATTTACAGATACGACATGTGGCCATGCAAGTTCCACGCCAGGCACCGTGCTTTTCAATCGCCTCCATAGCGTAGACAGAGCAGGTCGGGTGAAATCGGCAGGCCGATGGTAACAATGGAGAGAGCCAACGTTTGTACAGTTTCAAGAGGGCGATAATAATGGAGCGCACTGTTGTTCAAGACGTTGGAGTAGTTTCTCAACGTGCCGCTCAAGTTCCGGCCAAGGGGCGTCTAATAGGGCCTTACGGGGGTTAAACACAATGTCCAAACCCAGCGGAAAACGTTGTCTCTTTAGTCTCACACATTCGCGAAGGCGCCGTTTGATACGATTCCGCACCACCGCCTTGCCCAAACCCCTGGGGCATGTAAACCCAAATCGCGTCGGCTCCAGCTTTCCCGTCATCCTGGTAAAGCTGACAAAGAGCCCACAGGAATGCCTCGTGCCCTCATCGTAGGTCTGACGAAACTCCGGTGGCCTCAGTAAGCGGACCGATTTGGGATACTCCAACATAGGTGTGTAGACAAACGAAAAGCCGGAAGCAGCGCTTTCGCACGCCTCCGGCTCTCAAAATACTGTCTAGCTAGAGCTTAAGCCGACTTTGCCTGGCGCACGGGGCGCTCATCAGAGACGGTCAGCTTCCAACGACCACGAGCGCGGCGCCGAGCCAACACATCGCGGCCATCCTTTGTCTTCATACGCTTACGAAAACCATGCGTCTTGGCGCGCTTACGGTTGTTCGGTTGAAATGTTCTTTTGGGCATTTGACGCTAAATCCTTCGGGCGGACATCTTTTCGGCACACAACAGACGCTTCTATCGCAAACTGCAACAGACATAGCAATCCCTTGCGGCGCATCCGCACAACATTGATAGAATAGCAATCTCGACACCGATTTGTCCACCGCACCCGGAGCACACCCAAACATGAACCAAACTTTCCCCACTCAGATTCAAGGCCCGGCCGTCTTCCTCGCCCAGTTTATGGGCGACGAGGCCCCATTCAATAACCTGCCCAACATCTCGGCCTGGATGAAAGACAAAGGCTACGCTGGAATCCAGCTCCCCTCCTGGGACAGCCGCATCATCGACATTAAGCGGGCCGCAGAGTCTAAGACCTATTGCGACGAAATCAAGGGCCAATGCAATGGCCTCGTCATCACAGAGCTCGCCTCCCATCTCCAGGGCCAGTTGGTCGCCTCTCACCCCGCCTACGACACTCTCTTCGATGGCTTCGCCGCTCCTGAAGTTTGTGGCAACCCCAAAGCCCGCAGCAAGTGGGCCATCCAGCAATTAAAGTACGTTATCAAGGCCTCTGCCAACATGGGCCTAACGGTGTCTCCGTCATTCTCCGGCGCACTCCTCTGGCCCTACCTCTATCCGTGGCCGCAGCGCCCCGCTGGTCTCGTCGAAGAAGGCTTCAAAGAACTCGCCAAGCGCTGGATGCCGATCCTCGACTACGCCGATAAATTTGGCGTCGATATGGCCTACGAACTCCACCCCGGCGAAGACCTCCACGATGGTGCCACCTTCGAGCAATTTCTCGATGCCACCGACAACCATCCCAGGGTCGCCATCAACTACGATCCCTCGCACTTCATCCTCCAGTGCATGGATTACGTCGGCTTCATCGATGCCTACGCCTCCAAGATCAAAGCCTTCCACGTAAAAGATGCCGAATTCCGTCCCAGCGCCAAGGCCGGTGTCTATGGTGGCTACCTTGGTTGGACAGAGCGCCCGGGGCGCTTCCGTTCCCTCGGCGATGGTCAGGTAGATTTCAAGCAGGTCTTCTCTCGCCTCACTGCTGCTGGCTACGCAAGTTGGGCCGTTCTCGAATGGGAATGCTGCTTCAAGGACAGCATCCAGGGCGCCGCCGAAGGAGCCCCGTTTATCGCTTCGCACCTGATCAGCGTCCCCACCAAAGCCTTCGATGACTTTGCCGGTGCTGCCAGCGACGCCGCCCGCAATCGCCGAATCATGGGACTCTAACAGTTGTGGCGGCAAAGCCCCTCAAAAAGACTCCTCCGCAAAAAGAGAGCTGGACCCGCGTCCAGCTCATTCGCCAGTTCAATCTGCCCCCTCGTCAACTCTCCGCCTGGGAGCGCCAGGGGCTCGTCGAGCTCAAGGAAACTTATGCCTTCGAGGATCTGCTCGCCCTCCGCGTCCTGATTCGCCTCAAGGAACTGGGCCTCGGCCCGCGCAAGCTGCGTGACGTCTTCGAGAGCGTCCGCGCCAAACTGGCCCACGTCCGCAATCCCCTCACAGAACTGCGAGTTTTTGTCGAAGGCAAGCGCATCAGTGTCCAGACCGCCGGCAGCAAGAAGATGGACGCCATGTCCGGCCAGCTCCTGCTCGATTTCGATCAGGCCGAACTCCGCCGCCTCCTCACCTTCCCAGGCAATCGCAAGGATGATGCAGAAAAAGCCCGCCTCGCCAAAGTCGATGCCGAAGTCTGGTTTCAGAAAGGTCTCGATCTGGAGCAGAGCGGCGCCGATAAGCGGGAAGCCATCGCGGCCTATGAACAGGCCCTGGCCCTGAACCCGGTCTTAGGTGGAGCGCTGGTCAACGTCGGCACGATCTACTTCAACGCGCGCAAATGGCGTGAATCGGAGAAGTACTACACGCAGGCGATCGCCGCAGACGATAAGTACCCTCTGGCCCACTTCAATCTAGCCAACCTGCATGAGGAACTTGGCCGCACCTCGCTGGCGATCCAGCACTACACCAAGGCCCTGGACCTCCATCCAAGTTACGCCGATGCCCACTACAATCTGGCCCTGCTATTCCAAAACCGTGGCCGCGCCATGGAGGCGATGCGCCACTGGAAGCAATATCTCAAGCTCGACCCTAGCAGCCATTGGGCGGTCATCGCAAAACGCGAAATGACCAAGCTCAAGAATTCAGCCCTGGTCGGTGGCCGTAGAGATCTGCATCCCTCTGGCACCGCGTAAAATTCTACTCAGCTTCAAAACGGCGCCTACTGCGCCTCTATATTGACAAGTGACCATTGTCGCCATACACTCAAGTCAATGATTGCGAGCTTCAAGCACAAGGGTCTAAAGAAGCTCTTCGAGAAGGGCGACCGGCGGGGAATCAGGCCAGATTTGCTGGAAACAGTTGAGAATATTCTCATGCTGTTGGATGCTGCGCTGGTTCCGCAAGCACTGGACCTTCCGCGCTACCATTTGCACCAACTGAAGGGCGATTTGGCGGGCTATTGGGCGGTGACGGTGCGCGCGAACTGGCGGATCATTTTTTGGTTTGAAGACGGCACGGCACTTGACGTTGAGCTGATCGACTATCACTGAGAGGAAATGAAAATGGCAATGATGAATCCCGTCCATCCCGGACGGATCGTGCGGCAGGATTGCCTGGAAGCGCTTGGGCTGAGCGTAACTCGGGCGGCTGAGGTGCTTGGGGTGACGCGGCAGACGTTGAACAATGTTGTGAACGAGAAGGCGGGGATTTCGCCCGAGATGGCGATCCGGCTTTCAAAAGCGTTTGGGAGCACACCCGACACATGGGTGCGGATGCAGGCAGCCTTTGATTTGTCGCTAGCGCTGAAGGGGGAGAAGAAGATCCGTGTGGCGAGGTATGTGGTGCGGCCGGCGGCATAGACGGGCCGATCTGGCGATCCGTTTTAGCTAGTGGGGTGAAGGAGTTTCGGCTGCGGTAGGCACTGACTTATAAGGCGCTGGCGGGCAACCGCGGGTGGATAAGATGGAAGCGGTACGATGCCAAGCCGGCCGGGACAACGAAAATGCAATAGTTGAAGCGGGTCCGGTTTTCCCCGGTTTCCCTTTTTTCCCCGACCGGCAGTATCCGGCCCAGTCTGCGCGCGGCGGGCGATGAATGATTTTATCGGCGTTTACCATTTGTCAAAACGGCATGTTAATAGTGTTAGAAAATTACCTGCGATTGACAATGGGTAATGAACGTGTCATTATTCGGGCGACCATGGCTATCGAACTACCATACATGCCGACGGTAAGGAACGTCCCAGTTGTATTTGACAAAATCGCCAAAGCGAAAGTGCCGGACGCATTTACAACAAACTACCTGACGGGAACTTTGGGGCTGAAGAGCACGAACGATCGGGCCCTAATCCCCTTACTCAAAAAGCTCGGGTTTCTGGACGGTTCGGGAAAACCGACTGCTTAGTATTCAAGACTGAAGAACAGGGACCAAGCAAGGAAGGCCTTAGCAGCCGGGATTCGGAAGGGCTATGTGGCGTTGTATGCGGCCAACGAGTCCGCCCACGAGTTGCCGCCAGATCAATTAAAAGGTCTAGTGGCCCAAGTGAGCGGTACCGAGGAAGCGATGACGAAGATCATCGCAATGACCTTCACATCCCTCGCAAAGCTTGCTGATTTCAGCGGTGCCGACGAAGTGGAAGAGCCGGACAAAGGAGAGCAGAAATACAGTGCAACGTCGGATGTGCCGCCAGCAACGCCATATGCCACCGCACCACCTACCCCAGCCAAATTTCAGCCCGAGTTTCGCTTCAACGTTGAAGTGCACCTTCCGTCCAACGGAACCGAGGAGACGTACCTCAATATCTTTAACGCGCTGCGAAAGGCTTTGGCATGAACGAGCGTCTCGCCCTGTTCCTAATGATTGGACAGTCGGCCCAAAAATCGATCAAGAACCTGCCGAATACCGTGCCCCAGAGTCGCCTCATGATCTCGGACACTTTCAACGTAGCCGAGGTTCTCCCCGACGAAACGCGCGAGGCAATTGACGTGTCAGAGACGTTCCGTTTGTTCTACGTCTTGGAGAACTACCTGAGAGACTTTATTCTCAATGTCCTGTCAGAAGCAGATAAGGAAAATTGGTGGGACACGGTTCCGAAGGACGTGCGCGACAAGGTTTCCGAGTACGAGAGCACAGAGGACCTCAAGCGCTGGATGAACATCAATCCGCGCGGCAAACTGGCGCTGACCACGTTGCCTCAATTGCTCCGGATCATCGACGAGGACAACAATTGGAAGAATCACTTTCAGGCGTTGGTTAGGGACAAGGCTCTCATCAATCACACCCGTCTCATCGGCCATACACGCAATACCGTCTGTCATATGAGTCCGGTCAAGGCGGAGGAGCACAATCGGGTCCAGCAAGTCATGAGAGATTGGTTCCGAGTTATCGCCCCGTAAGATGCCTTCGGTTGCCACCGGAACTTTCTGGCTTCTTTCGAAGTAATGCAGAGCGCGCGGTTTAGCGAACCGTTCAATCTTGCCCGGCGGGTGACCGCAAAAACCGCTTGAAACCGGCCCCAGATGCGGCTTTTGCCATCTCCGATTTGCGCTCCTGCTTCGCCAATCGACACCGCAGCATCTCCGCGTACTCGCTCGAAACAATCAGTCCCGCCAGCAAGCAACGTGAGGGAAAAGGGCGCGAATCTGGAGAACTTACAATCCAGGTATCACGGTGCAAGGAGTGCCCGGAATGATTGTCGGGAAGCCACAGAGTTCCGCCACTTGACCGAGCCTGTGATCGGCCACGACCATTACCGAGACAATCCCCGCCTGTTTGAGATCCAGGGCAATTGCGAGTTGCAGTGCGTCGAGCGTGCCAAGGGCCATTGAAGAACCAAATTGGATAATCAGCTTACGGGCACTCGAGTAGTGATGCTCATGGATCGGCGGACCAATTTGAATCCGGCCTTGCGACAGATCGGCGCGTAAGCGGCGTTGGCAAGCCTGCTGGCCGACGGCGTCAAGTTCGCCAGTGCGAAATTTTGTCGCAAACACCGACTCGATTTCCACCAGGACCAACCGGGAGATGAGAGAAGTCGAACCGGGCTGGTCCACGAGCCGCACGACGTGGTCCGATTCAGTTTACTGATGGCAGAGTTTCGCGAACGCGCTCGTGTCGAAAAAATAAGCTGGCACGGCGGCCTAAAAGCGCTCATCCCTGGATGCGATGGCGGCTTCGGAGAGAGAGCCCCGCACCGAAGCTGTAGCCCGCCAAACCTCAACGCGACTGATGGAGTCGGTCTTCAACGCTTCCCATTCCGCCGGGTCGAAGTATGTGGCGATGTCGTCGTTCTGCACGAGCTCCGAAACCGTGACCTGAAAGTGCTGGTGATCGGCGAAAGGCAAAGCCTCGAGCGGTCTGAGGACTCCGCCCTCGTAAATGGCTTCGAATGACTTTTGCATATGGCTTCAGTTTCGCGAAGCTCGCGAGCCGCCAACATCGGCGTCTGAAGTAGCCGGACGCTGCGACATCGCGCCTAGCAAGTGCGAGATACGAAAGTGCATTAACCCAGGCAGCGGAAGAACCGATCACAGCGCACGCGGGGCGAGGTCGCGCGTAGTAGACTTGCTGATACCTTATGGCGCTTAGTGCGGATGACGAACAATTTTTCGCGGGCGAGCAAGCAGTTGAATCTCACAGCGCCGAGCTAAAGAAAGAACTGAGTCAGTTGGACTTGGTGGGAATTCAGGTGCTGACGATCGTTGCGTTCACTTGGTTGGGCGTGGCGGGGAGATTGGGCGCGGGGCATGTGATGTTTTGGATTCCGGCGATGCTGTTGTTCTACATTCCTTCGGGCATTGTCGTTGCGTATTTGTCCAAAGAAATGCCGCTGGAGGGGGGCATCTATCAATGGGCCAAGCTGCGCTTTGGGCCGATGGCGGGCTTTCTCACAGCGATGAACCTTTGGCTGTACAACGTGCTGCAGATCTCTTCGATCGGATTGCAGATTGTTGGGCTTGCCCCTTACGCTTTGGGGCCGGGGGCGCGGTGGATTGCGACGAACAAAGCGGTGTGTCTTGGTTTCGGAGCGGCAATCTTTTGCGTGCTGATGCTGGTGGCGTGGCGTGGATTGGCGATCGGCAAGTGGGTGAGCAACGCTGGCGGAGTGATGCTACTCATGTTGTTTGCGGTCCTGGTAGCAGCGGCGTTGCCGCTATGGATTGGGGGCGGCGCTGCGGGGCCACCAGCGGCGTTGACGATACCGGCCTTCTCGCTGTTGAGCCTGAATTTACTGGCGAAAATGGGGTTTGGTGCATTTTGCGGTGCCGATGCCGTGGCGGTGTTTTCAGGGGAGTGCCGGAGTACGGACGCGGCGAGAGCGATTCGGCGGTCGGTGTGGATATCGGCGCCGATCATCGCGACGATCTTTATCGTAGGGACGGCGAGCGTTTTGACCTTTTCGCGGCCTGAATCGATCGATATGCTGCTACCGCAGATCCAGGCGTTGAGTCTGGGAGCGCCGGGATTGGCGGGGCCGGGCGCGTTGCTGTATGGTCTGTATTTGCTGGCGGGAGGGTCTCTGTTTTTCAGCCTCTTGATCCGCTTTCCAATGGTGGCGGGATGGGATCATTTGTTGCCGGAGTGGTTTAGCCGATTGGACCCTAAATACAAAACGCCGAGGGGCTCTGTGCTGTTTGCGGGAGCGGTGGCGGTTTGCTTTTCTGTGTTAGCCAACTTGGGCGCGGGGAATCAAGAGGCCTACCAGTTTTTATTGAGCGCGGCGCTGGTTTGCTATGCGGGGGCGTATTTGGCGATGTTTGCGATTCCACTTTGGGCACAAGGTGAGCGGGCACCGGCGCGGGTGAGGGTTGCAGCGGCGAGCGGGTTTGCGATGACGCTGATGTTTGTGGCGCTGAGCGTATTTCCGATTGTGGAGGAGCAGAATCCGGGGTGGTTTACGTTGAAAATGGTGGCGGCGGTGGGATCGTTGCAGTTGGCGGGGGCGGCTTACTACCGGCGGGCGGCGGGGAAGTTGGTCATGTCGAGATGACCAACTTGAAGTCAAGGCGCGGAAAGGGAATTTAGAGGGCGGTTGAACGGATCGGGGGACCGCAGGTCGAGCGCTGCCCGATTGTGTACTGTAAGCCTTTCTCCGCAGCCACCAAGCAAAGTACGATGTCGAATTGTCCGTCGATCGGAAAATCTAAACCCAACGGCATCGCGCGCCATTCACCTTCGATCGCAGCCGCATATCTTGCAGTTTCTGTTTCCATGCACGGAGGCGAAAGAGGAGCGGCCGCTAGTGCTTCCTTTGGTGGGGTAGCCCCCTTTTGGTTTTAGGGCTGAGCGGGTAGGATCGCATAACCGGAAAACTTGCTTCCATAGCCGCATCGGATCCCAAATACAGTTCCATTCGATGAGGAACCAGGCGTGAAATTGGGCAGGCGAAGCGAGACCTGGTAGATACCGATCATGCCCGGTGCCAGGCCCGTATAAAGCACCTCAAGGCGGCCACTGACTTCGTCGCCGATGCATGCAAAGTCCGTCATGGACACAGGACTGGGAACGTCGGCGTGGGCAGCTTCTCCCGTAAGCGGCTGGTACTGGACCGGCCCCAGGTTCACAGCCCAAAGATGAACAACCTCACCCGGCCGCACTGGATCCGCGCGAGTAACGAGCCGCGAAAAATCCCCGTGCGCAGCTAATGGATTAGCGGCAAACGCGGATGGCCGCGCGGGATCCGAACTCGAGGGGACATCGAAGAACGCAGGTGAAGTGAGTTCTACGGTCGCGTTGAGAGTTTGCCGGAGTTCAAAGTGCGATGGGCTCGAGTTCACGATTTCAAAACGGTAATCGGCAAGCGGCAAGGACAGCTCCCAGGGGATTTGGTAGACCAGTTGCCTGTCTTGGCGCGAGATGGGTGCGAGCTCACGGTTAGCTCCGCCTGGCTCAGTCAGAGTTACTGCCGAACTCATGAGACCTTTTCCATTGACATAGAAGAGGCTTCCCGGGGATGTGTTGATGGGAGTCGATTCAATTGCTCCTGTCGGCGGCAATCGGATCTCGTCAGTCTCTGCAAGCAGCGCGACCTTATGGAACGCATTGTCGCCGGAGACATACCAGATGATCGTACCGTCCCCCGAGACCACCCAGGAGCGAATGGATTGTGCAGCTTCTGAGATTGGCCTCCATTGGGCATCAGTGCGGTCCAAACGAAGGAGTTGAAGGTCGAGACCGGATGTACACTGCGCAACTACGATTCCGTCGACAGTCCTTCGGGCATCAGT
Organism: Bryobacterales bacterium; assembly: GCA_038206015.1. Taxonomy (GTDB): domain Bacteria; phylum Acidobacteriota; class Terriglobia; order Bryobacterales; family Bryobacteraceae; genus Bryobacter. Next base: position 33,099 of record JBBRBI010000060.1, read on the forward strand.
ACAGGCAAGCGGGACTTCGTTACCAATCGGGAATTGCTCCTTGGTGTCGAGGTCGATTGCAATCAGTTGACTGGATCGGCCATCCCCTGGAGCGGACCAAGTCAGAACATGCCCAGAATCTGGGAGGAAATCGAGACCGCTCAAGAAAAAACCATGTTGCTGAAAGACAGTCCGGAAGGCCGTGTCGCCAGATGCCAAGAGTTGTATTCGGTCTCCAGTATTTCGAAGTACGCGTCCATCGTCAGTTACGACTGTGCTGCGGGCTTGGAAATCGACTGCAGTGGCGATCCGGGTGCCCGTGGATAGGTCTCGCAGTGTGTAGGAATAATCGCTTAGGCCATTCCAAATGATCGAAAGGATGTAGCGACGATTGGGGCTGAACGCCAATCTGCCGCTGTACTGCACACCGCGGTAAGTGCTCCCTTCAAATGCTTTGCATGCCTGGAAGTACCCGATGTAACACGTGCGTATGGCATTGCTTCCCGCGAGTTGTCCATTCTCGTCGAGATAAGGAGCCACTAGGTCATAAAAGTTTGACCAGTACTCATCAATCTTCACCACCGAAGTGATCAACGCGGGCTTCAACTCCCGGTCGTCGAGAGAGAAGACCTTGCCGTGAAGAGGTTGATCCGTATTGCGTTGCTTGTATTTGGTGGTGAAGAAAAGCCGGGAGCCGTCGGTGTTTGTGGCCAGACCGCCATACTGCGCTGCGGCAGGGATCACAAGGAGGAAAATCCAGAACTTCATTCCATTCTCTTTCCGGACACGATGACTTCGACGTCCTGCAGCAGAATGAGCCCCTCGCGCACCATCGGAGTAATGCTGGGCAGCACGGCGCGCAGTTTTTCTTCTGTATCGACTGCCATGATGGTTACCGGCTTGTCGTCAGAGACGCCAAACAATCCCTTGCGGTGAATGCGGCGATGCCGTCCATACCCCATAAGCCCCAGATGGACCGTTGCGCCAGCGATTCCGTGCCGTTCCAGCGTCGTCACGATGGCGGCATAGAGATGGACATCCTGCCACATATCCGTTTCGGCTATGAAAATCACCAGCATCTTTTGAACTTGCGGCATTAAGACCTCGGCTTTCTTCTGCGCTCAACCAGATAGTACATGCAGGGCAGAGCCACCAGTGTAAGAAACAGCGTTGACAGCAATCCGCCGACTACGACTGTAGCCAACGGACGTTGCACGTCCGAGCCAATACCGGAGGCCCGCGCCGCTGGAACCATTCCTAAGAGTGCAACCACGATCATCATCAGCACAGGACGAACTTGGGCAACGGAGCCTTGCAAAACTGCTTGCTCCAGACCGATGCCTTCTTGCGTCCTCTGGCGATTGATCTCGGCGACGACCAGGACGCCACTCATAACCGCGACACCAAATAGCGAGATGAATCCCACTGCGGCCGAGACGCTCAAATTGATCCCTCGCATCCACAAAAACAAAATCCCACCGACTAATGAAAATGGCACATTCATCAGCACTAGGAACGCATACTGTTGAGAGCCAAAAGCAAAAAATAGCAGCGCAAAGATCAGGGCTATCGTCATGGGAAGAACAATGGCGAGCCGTTTACGCGCGCGCTCCAGGTTCTCGAATTGTCCACCCCAGTTGACGGTGTAGCCTTGCGGCAATCGCACCGCTTGGGTGAATTTGGCCTGGGCGTCCGTGACGAATCCACCCTGATCCCGGCCCCGGATATTGGTTCGAACCGTGATTTGCCGTTCATTCTCGCGGCGTGCAATGATGCTCGCTCCATTTACAACGCGAATCTCCGCCAATTGCGAAAGCGGAATTCTGGCCCCTTCGGCCGTGTGAACCAGGATGTTGCCCAGGTCGGTCAAGTCAGTTCGCGCTGTGGGTTTGTAGCGGGCTGTGATGTCGAAGCGCCGCTCACCCTCAAAAATGCTGGTGATCGCCTTGCCGCCAACAGCGAGTTCGATCAGTTGCTGGACATCTTCGACATTGATTCCGTAACGCGCCACTTGCGGGCGCTTCACAAGAATCTGAACTTGTGCCTGATCCCCCTCCTGCTCAATCGCCGAATCCGCAGAGCCTGGTACTGTCCGAATCGATTCCAACGTTTGCGCCGCCAAATCCCTGAGCGTCGTCAGATCACGCCCTGTCAAAATGATTGCCAAGTCCGCAGAGGAACCTGTCACCGACTCGGTAACCGTATCGATGATCGGTTGCGTAAAATTGAATGTCGCCCCCGGAATATTTTTCTTAAGCCGGTCGTTCAGTTCCTCGATCAGTTGCGGCTTTGTTTTGCCCTTCCACTCGTCATAAGGTCGCAACGTCAGCAGCAGTTCGTTGCGATTGGGGCCGAAGGGGTCGGTGCCTGAATCGTTGCGACCAGTCTGCGACGCGACCTTTCTGACCTCCTCCGATTGGCGAATCAGGCCGCTCATGTCGTTCGCGATATCCGCCGACTTTGCAAGCGCTGTTCCCGGAGGCAGATTAGCGCGAATCCAGATTACACCCTCGTCCAATTGAGGCAGAAACTCAGAACCTAGGCTCGCCCCCAGCACAAACGCGCAGGCCACCACCGCGAAGGCCGCCAGCACAACGTAACGGGACCGCGGCAGGAGTCGCGTCAGGGCAACCTCATAGCCTCGATAGACCCAGGCCAGCACCGGGTTGTCCCAGCTCTTCGCGCCCCGTTTGAACATGTACGTTGCGAGCACTGGAATCACCGTGAGGGTGATCAACATCGATCCCAGCAGCGCGGCACAAACAGTAAACGCCATGGGCGTAAAGAGGCGACGTTCCACCCGCTCTAGTGTAAATAGCGGAAGATACGCGGATATTAGGATGAGCAGCGAGAAAAAATCGGCCGTTCCACTTCGAATGCTGCATCGCGAACCTTTTCGAGAACGCCCTCATCCGAATCGACCTTCATCGATAGTCGATGGACAATGTGTTCCACCATCACTAGCGTGCCGTCAACGATGATGCCGAAGTCGAGCGCGCCAAGACTTAACAAATTCGCTGGCACTCCCGCGAGTTCCATGCAAATGAAGGCGAACAGCAGCGACAAAGGGATCGTAATTGCGGTCAGCAGCGCGGCGCGGACACTACCGAGAAAGACGAAGAGAACGGCGAGCACAATCACCAAACCTTCCAATAAAGTTCGCGAGACTGTGCTGAGAGTATTTGCAACGAGATCGCGCCGGTCGTAAATCGGCGAGATGCTCACGCCCTTCGGCAACCGGATGCCGTTCAGATTCTCGATCGCCTTGCTCACGCCGTCAAGCACATCGGACGGGTTTTCCCCACGGCGCATCAGAATGATTCCCTCAACTCCGCCGAGTTTTCCGTTTAACCCAAACAAACCTGTTTGTAGTGCTGCGCCGATCTTTACTTGACCAACGTCGCGAACCAGCACTGGCACGCCACTGTTGGCGGCAAGGACGATGTTTTCGATGTCCTCCACTGTCTTGATCAGGCCAACGCCTCGGATGACGAGCGATTGGTGCTTGTTGTCCAGCAGGGCGCCACCGGCGTTCTTGTTGTTGGCGCTTACTGCGGTGGCAACCCGGTTGATCGTGAGATTGTATTTTTCGAGCGACAGCGGGTCGATCTCGATCTGGTACTGCTTGGTGAGCCCGCCGAACGGCACCACATCGGCAACGCCGGGCACTTGCAGAATCCGCGGAGCGATCACCCAATCCTGAAGCTCGCGTAATTGGATCTCGTCATATTCTTTCGACGCTTCCAGGCTGTAGCGGTAAAGCTCGCCGATGGGTGTGGAGAGTGGCCCAAGCGATGGGTTCGCACCGTCCGGTAGATTCGCGTCCTTCAGCTTTTCGGTGACGACCTGGCGTGCGAAATAATCGTTGGTTCCATATTCGAAAGTGAGTTCCACAACCGAGAGACCGAAGATCGTGCGGGACCGGCGGGCGATGACCTGGGGGACGCTGTTAAGCGCACGCTCGATCGGTACCGTCACCTGCTGTTCCATCTCTTCGGCTGCATGGCCGGCAAAGACGGTAATCACCACTACCTGCGTGTCTGAAATGTCGGGATACGCCTCCAGCTTGAGCAGGCGGAACGAATAGATGCCAAGGCCGATCAGCACCACACCAATGGTCACGGTGATGAGGCGGTTGTAGAGCGCGAAGCGGAGGAGTTTCGCGATCATCTACTCCACGCCCTTGAGAAGCATGCCTCCATCGATTACGATACGATCCCCGGCCGCGAGTCCACTGAGCACGGGCACACGGTCGCCCTCCTGCTTGCCGAATGTGATCGTTACCGGTTCATAGACGCCAACTGACTTCTCGCGGTAAACGATGCTTCGCTTGTCCGACTGCACGATGGCGCTCGACGGAATCACCGGAACCATGCGAAAGGTCTCTTCATGGCGGATCTCTCCGAACATGTCTGGACGCAATCGTCCTTGTGCGTTGCTGAGCGCCGCTCGTACTTTGATCGTCCGCGTTAGGGGGTCAACTACGTCCGCGATCCGAGCCACAGTTCCAGTGAAAACCTCGTCTGGATAGGCTGAAAGCGTTATCTTTACAGTCTCGCCGCGAGTGACCAGGCGGATTTGGCTCTCGGGAACGTCGGCCGCCATAAAGACACTACTGAGGTCGGCGATCGTCATGAGCGGCGCGCTAGTATCGTTGCGGTATTCACCGGACGCCACCGAAAGATCGAGAATCTTGCCAGCAAGCGGAGCGCGCACCTGAATCGTAGGATTCGTCTCGCCGGGCTTCACTCCAAGGATTTCCAGCCGCCGCAGACTCTCGTCCTGTGCTGCTTTGGCTTGCTCGACTGCTGATTTTGCCTGTGCGAAAGACGCTTCCGCGCTCACCACTTCCTTTTGGGCGATCGCCCGACCCGCATAAA
>JBBRBI010000061.1:0-37171 GCA_038206015.1 Bryobacterales bacterium
CAGCGGGCGGCAAACTCCGGTCCATCGCAATGAATTCGCCCTACCCCCAACCTGGTTCGCCCAAATACGCCAATCTGGGCCCTTGGCTCTTTGCTTTCAGCATGCCAAACGCCGCGCAGTTGCTAATTTGGACAGCAATGCCTGAGCTTCGGGAGAAATCTGGTACGAGTTCATTCTCGATTGCGGCCCGCTGCCCAAGCGGCCTTGCGAAGCGCCATGTCTTGCCGCGAGTGCTCCGGCGAAAGCGACTCACCACGTTCAAACTGGGCGAGGGCGCGCTCGATCTTCGCGTCTATTGCGGCTTTATGAAGCACCAGATGCTCATCTTCCTGGCGAAGCAGTTCGAGGGCGCGTTCCATCATTCGGTCGGGGCTTTGGTAGGCACCGGATTCGAGAGCTCGCGAAATCAGTTCTTCGTGTTCTGGGAGAAGGGTGATCGTCATATTGGCCTCGCTGTTTCCATTGTCGTTCAAAGCGCTGGGGCGTTCAGGCGCTTATTTTGAGAGTGCGGAACCAGACGTCGCTTGCATGATTTTGCAGAGCAATTTCGGATTGCTTGGACGCCGTCAGCTTGTAGCTCACCAGCAGCTCGCCGCCAATCCAATGCTCGACATCAAGCCCGCGCTTGACGAGCTTTGCAGTGGTGAAGCCATCGATGTTCACAATGGCCGGGTGCCTCGGCGCGATCTTGTCGTACAACGCACCGCACTGCTTGAGCGGGCTCTTGCGGGCGTCGGCATTCTCCTGATCGTCAGAGAGTTGCAGCTCGGGGCCGCGGGCGCGGATGTGGAAGCCCTCCAGCCCCTTGGGCTGCCACTTATCGCTCTTCTCGATCTGATACTTCACGCCACTGTTGCCACCCTTGGGCATCCTGAATTCGAAGCTGAATTCGAAGTCCTCATACACCTTGCGCGTCTTGATGTCTTGAAAGGTGGCTAAGCCACCGATGGCTTTGAGACAGCCGTCCTCCGCCCTCCACGACGTCGACGGGAAGTCGCTGCCATCGGCTGCCACCCACTCGCTCAGATCAATGGCGGCAAAGGGCGCAAGCAAGATCGCACGACGAGAGATCATACGCCGAGCTTCTTGCGCGCCAGGGGCTTGGCGTACGCGGCGGGAGGATTGTGCGCAGTGGTTGCATACGCTTTGCGATAATACTCCATCGACTTATCCTTTTCGCCGAGCTTCTCGTAGGCGGCGGCCAACAGGCATTGGATGAAGGGGTCGTTGAGGTTGGCCTTCTGGAAGTCTTCGGCGGCAGTCTTGGCGTCACCCAGATAGAGCGCGACATAGCCGGTCAGATAGGGCAGGAATGCCGCTTGCGCGGTGCGTAGTGCCGTCATCTTCTCAAGCGCCGCTCTGGAGGCAGCGATGTACTTTTCCGCTTCAGCTCGCTTGCCCCGGCGAGCGGCCAGGCGGGCCTGGGCGTGGGCCAAGCGGTATTCCCAGAGCGCGGCGCGATCTGCCGGGATCTCGGGCTCTTTCAGGCCCAGCTTCGTTCCCAATTTGTACCAGCGCTCTGCCGCGTCCAGATCAGCGGCCTCGATGCAGACGCGAGCGGCTTCGTTCGCCATTTCGCCCTGTTGATAGAAGGCGTTCTTAGGCTCCTCTGCCTCGCGCGTGACCCAATAGTCCATCACCAGCTGTTCGTATTCGCCGGTCTTCTTGCAGTTGCTCTCAAAGGCCCAGGACATGGCCATCGCGCGCTGAGCGTTGGCCTTGGCGCGGGGGTCGGTAGCGCTGTCGATCGCTTGCTGAAACAGGGCTCGAGCCTCGGTGTACTTGCCGTCGAGATCCAACTGGATGGCGGCACGCGACGGGTTCTGCGGTTGGGCAAAGGCTGCAAGGCTAAGCAAAACAAGCATTAGTAGTTTCATCGTAAAAATTATTTCATAGCCAGGCACATGGCGCTAGCATCGAAGGATGGCCAATCGCTACGTCGCATTCATGAGGGGCATCAATGTCGGAGGCAAGTGCATCCTGCCGATGAAGGATCTCAAGCAGATCTTCAGTGATGCAGGCTGCCACAGCATATCGACTTACATCCAAAGTGGCAATGTAGTCTTCAGCGCTGCTGCAAAAACGATGCGGACGCTCGACAAGCGCGTCACTGCCGACGTCAAAGAGCGCTTTGGCCACACTACACGAGTGGTCATTCGGGACATCACGCAGATGCAGGCTGTAGTCGATGGCAATCCGTATCTGTCAAAGTGCGACGACCCCGCCAAGATGCATGTTGTGTTTCTGGCCGATCTACCAGAGGCCCCGAGCGAGCTGGACCCAATGCGGTCGCCGCCTGATGAGTTTTGCGTGGTTGGTCAGGACATCTACCTCCACCTGCCCAACGGTGCAGCCGATACCAAGCTGACCAATGCCTATTTCGATTCGAAGCTGAAGACCGTAAGCACTGCCCGCAATTGGCGCACAGTCACCAAAATGCTGGAGATGCTCAAGGCCGTTTAGCGAAGCCTACGAAACCAGACTCCACTGCATGCCGATTTCATAGGCAACAGCGCGGTCTGTGTGATTGCCTAGCGCACTAAACAAGCGCTCAATGGGCTCGTGCACGGGCTCGACACCCAGCGCGAAGGTCTGGTGGTGGATTGGCAGAATGTGCTCGGCACCCGCCATATTGGCCATCGCGACGGCCTCCTCGGGGTTGCAGTGCGCATTCACCCAGGGGTTGTAGGCGCCGATCGGCATGATCGCCAAATCGATTGGCCCGGCACCGCGCGCTTCCTTGAACAACGGCGTAATCGCACTGTCGCCACCAAAGATCACCTTGTAGCGACCAGACTCAATCAGATAGCCGTTGTAGCCACGATAGGTGTCGCTGCGGACGCGCGCGCCCCAGTGGCGAACTTCCAGACCACGCAGACTCAGCGAGCCAACCTGGGCCTTCTCTCGCCAGCCCAGTTCCTGCGCGCTTTGCCACTTGGGCACGTCCAGCAAATCCTGCGTTTGGCGGGCGCAGACCACCGGGATCTTGCTACTGGCCAGCGCCTTCAAGCTGGGCATGTCCCAATGATCGAAGTGCGCGTGCGTCAGCAGAACCAAGTCGATCTTTGGCAAGCTTTCGATTGTCATCGCTGGCTTGACCAGGCGCTTGGGACCGATCGTGCCTACCAACACACCAAGGCCGCAACGATCACTAAACACCGGATCGATCAGCACTGTGAAACCATCCATTTTCACCAAAGTTGTGGCATGTCCAAGCCACGCAACGTGCAAGCCGCGGTCTGGCCAAAGCTCCGGCGTGGGGCGATGGGCGGCCGCCGGAATGGAACGAGAAATGTCGTTGTAAAGCTGCTTCCAGAAGAAAGGCGGAGCCTGTCGGTACACTGCGTACCCTGCCCCGACCGCAGCCACAGTCCCGGTGACTGCCAGCAAAGTTCGACGGTTAATAGCCAAAGCGCTCCTCCCTCCAAGGGTCCCCGTGCATGTGATATCCGTTGCGCTCCCAGAACCCGGCCTTGTCCTCTGCCAGCAATTCCAGGCCACCCAGCCACTTGGCGCTTTTCCAGGCGTAGAGTTGCGGCACGATCAGTCGCGCTGGTGCGCCATGTTCAGGGGTCAGCGGCTGCCCATCGTGCTTGATCGCGACAAGCGCGTCGGAAGCCAGAAAATCAGCGATCGGAAGGTTAGTCGTCCAGCCATAATCGTAGCCGAGCGCACTGACGAATTTCGCTTCCGGTTTGACGCCACCGGCTAGCTCCAGCAGTGTGGAAACGGCGACCCCGGTCCAGGTGTTATCGAGTCGCGACCAGCGTGTAACGCAATGGAAGTCGGCAAAAACCTGCGTTCTGGGAAGTGCGAGAAACTCCTCCCAGGTCAGGCTGACCTCGTGATGGACCAGGCCAAAGATGTCGAGCCGCCATTTGACCATGTCGATTGCGGGGGTCCCGCTGGCGTCCAGAACTGGCCACTTGTGGGTCTGGCTCTGGCCAGGCGGGATGCGCTGATCGCGCTGGGTATCGGGAGAAATGACCATCACTACCTAGGATGCCGCACAATTCACGAAAGATACCTCTAAAGCTGAGGGTGAGAATTCGCGATCTTAGTACTTGTAGTAGTACTCAAACTGCTATATCGTATAACCTGAGACGAGAACTTTCCCTCGCTTCGGCCACTTCTGTAGCAATGATCTATAGGCGAGGCTTGAGAATGGAAATGGTGATGCTACTCATCCTCTCTCTGGCGGCCGCCGACGCTGCGGACGGTAAAGCGAAGTTTGTGGGCGGCACGCTGACCGAATTCAAGAGCGGTCAGGATGGCATTCTGGGGATCACTCAAGCGGATGTAATGACTTATAAGTCCAAGCATCGGCAGATTGAGATCTCGTTTGCGCAAGTGCAATCCATCGAGTACGGCCAAAAGGTAGACAGGCGTTACCTTGCGGCGATTTTGATCTCGCCGATGTTTCTGCTTAGTAAACATCGCGAGCATTATCTGACTGTGCACTACAAAGACTCGAAAGGGCACGATCAGGCCATCGTTCTGCAATTGCCAAAGGGTGCTGTACGGCCCACCTTGGCCAGCCTTGAGGCAAGAACAGGCTTGAAAGTGGTGGTTCAAGACGATGAAGCAAGGAAGACGTACCGCAGCTAAGCAATTGCTGTTTAGCTTTGGCTGGTCAGGGTTGGCGTTGGTGGCTGAAGAACGCATTGCGGCTCCGCTGGTGGTGGCACCAATCAAGTTGGACCCGCCATCCAATCCCATCGACTCGGGACTATCGCAACTGCTCGATATCCGACGACTGCACGTGCAGGAACTTAGCGGCGGTGAGGCAGCAGGGCAGATTCGAGACATGATCATTGCCGCATTTCAAAGCTCGGGATTTTTTGCAGTGACAGAGAATCCAGAGCGAGCTGATGCGTTCTTGCGGGGGACTGCGGAGGATCTGGTATTTACAGACCACTTTTCATCGCACGAGTCGCTCGGCCTTCGCACTGGCGCGGCGGTTGGACGAGGTGGCGTCAGCAGCCGTGGCTATGAGCGGAACTCCGCCTCGATTGGCGTAACCCAGAGCGAAGACACCAAAGTGTCCGAGCGGAAGCATGAAGCCGTAGCGGCTGTGCGGATCGTCAACAAGGAAGGCGACGTGCTTTGGTCCACTACGCAGGAGAGCCTGGGCGCCAAATTCCGCGGTGCCTCCGCCGATGTAGCTGAGAAAATCACCCGTCAGTTACGGGCTGATATGGACCGCGCCCGGAAGCTGCCGCGAATGAAGGCTGGCGCGGATACAGGGCGGAGCCTAGGGTTGGCCCAGGTCGGCTAATCAGGACACGCGGACAGTTTTGCGAGTGTTCGTTTGCCCGGCGATCACGGCGACGGCATCGCGCCGCACTCCGAAATGGGCAGCTAGAATCCGGCAAAGTTCTTCGTTTGCCTTACCATCCTCCGGCACAGCAGCCACCTTCACCTTGAGTGTGCCGTCCGCCATTGGTCCGATGACTTCACTGCACGAGGCGCGCGGCATTACTTTAACGTGAAGAACCATTGCTCGCCGGCTTTGATCTCCACAGGGTGCGACATCACCACCTGACCACGCTGTCCACTCAGTTCGAGAAAGGCAATCTTCTCCAGCAGGCAACTGCCTTTTCCGTAGCAGCTTACCGCAATCTGGGTGACTGAAAAGAGCTTTGAATTGGGCGGCAGCTCCAGCGCCAGGCGCATCCAGCCGCTGCGCTCTACGGTCAATCGGGTATCTCCAAGATGGCTCAGGAACAGGGGCTTATCGACGCCACGCAGTTGCGCGCCAAAGGCGATGCGACCGCCATCGCGTTGCGTCGACTTCAATTCAATGTAGGCGTAGTTGAGAGGGTCGGAGATGTCCTCGTCTTTCACAACACCATAGGGCCGAATCTTGTTTTCGCGCTTCAATTCTTCACGCATGATTTTCCACGTATCCGGCTTCAGGTCCATCACGTATTCGCGCGAGTGGTCGCGCAGATCGACGAGCAAGGGCTCAAAATCGTAGCGCTCGCCAGCCTTGGTAACGACGCCTTCAACCATGTTGTTGCGCGTCACGGGCACCAGCAGCGGGCGATCCGCCTCAAATGGGCCTGTGAAGAGTACGTCCTTGTGGTCGCGGCCCTGAATCTCGCGTCGTAAGGCAGAGCCGTCTGAATTGAGCCAGACTTTGTAGACGTACTCGATGTCAGTTGTACGGCCCCAACGGGCCATCAGAGCGCGGGTGGAAGTGCCGCCATCCTCGTTAGAAAAGATAACAGTGTAAATGAGCGTGCGGTCGTTGGCGTCCCATTCGCAATAAAGCAGCAGCGGAACATCGGACTGCGTGCCAATTGTGTCCGCGCGCTGGTAGAGGATAGGAGCATGGCGCTTGATGTCTGGGGCCTGCGCCAAAGCCATCGAGGCCAGACACAAGCCGAGGATAATCAAGCTTGAAATCGTTCGCAGCAACTTGCCCGTAGGACAAGGCTTTTCTAGAATTGCGTCCACTAGAGACTCCTCAGGGGTTCCGCGCAGGGATTGCACTGCACCGCTCAACACTACCAGTTTCGGCGCAGGCAGTTGCGCCTTGATCGAGCGAATCATGGCCAGGCCATCGGCGAGCGTGGGGATGCGCAGATCCATCAAAACCAGGTCGGGAGAAGCCTGCGCTTCAACAATCGAATGCCCACTATTCTGGAGCACCATACCGCGAAGCTCACGCTGGTCCGGATCGTCTTCAATTAGATGGATGCGTGACACTATTCAAAGAGTACTCCGCCGATGACCATTTGTGGCAGAGTCTGGTTCCAGGTCTTTGGAATTGCGTCGAATGGCAGCCGGAACGGTTTCGATTCACCTGGCTTAAGCCCTCCCCGATCAGCCCTCACGATCGCTACCGTATCGCGAAATATTACCTGGTTATACGGGTCGTGGAAGATACAGATCAGCTCGACGTTGTTGAGCGCGCGGTCGCCCTTGTTGGTGATCTGGCCGGTAATTTCCACCAATTGCTGCCCACCAAAACTCTCGGCGGCCTTCATGTCAACGCCGCTCAAACCGAGATTGCGGATGTAGAGCTTTGCTTCCTCAGGGCTGGCCTGCGTGCCAGCGCGATTGGGCGTGCAGCCGCTGAAAACTGCCAAGACAACGAAAACTGCCACACATTTCATCCTTCTGTCAGCATATACGGCTCCGTACGGCTCTGGAAACAAAAATATCTTAGCGTGAAACACTCATATTACTGTACATCACAATACTAAACTGATAGCATCAAAGAGTAAACTTCTATGGACTTCAATCGTTTCACCGAAAAAGTGCAGGAATCGCTCAAGACCGCCCAGGGATTGGCGCTCAAGCTGCAAAATCAGCAGGTTGACGTTGAGCATGAGCTTGTCGCGCTGCTTGGGCAACAAAACGGGCTGGCTTCTGGAATCTTGAAGCGCGCCGACGTAGCGCCTGAGCCATTGCGTGAGCGTCTCGAGCGCGAGCTCGAAAAGCTTCCCAAGGTATCGACACAGACCGGCGGCCCCGATCAGATTTACATCACGACGCGTCTGACGAAGCTGTTTGCGGACGCCGAGGAAGAGGCCAAGAAGCGCAAGGACGATTTTTTGAGCGTCGAGCATTTGCTGCTCGTGATGGTTCAGGACAGCGGCACGGCTGGAAGACTACTGAAAGAAGCGGGCGTGCGGCGAGACAAGTTGGAAGCGGCGATACAGGGTGTACGGGGAGCACAACGCGTGACCAGTCAAAATCCGGAAGAGACCTACGAAGCCCTGGAGAAGTACGGGCGCGATCTGACGACGATGGCCTCGGAGGGTAAGCTCGACCCGGTGATCGGTCGCGATGAAGAGATTCGCCGCGTCGTGACTGTGCTGTCTCGTCGTACCAAGAACAATCCGGTGCTGATTGGCGAACCGGGTGTTGGCAAAACTGCGATCGCCGAAGGCCTTGCCCAGCGGATCGTGCGCGGGGACGTGCCAGAGGGTCTCAAGAATAAGCGGGTGATCTCGCTCGACATGGGCGCGCTGATCGCGGGTGCCAAGTATCGCGGCGAATTTGAAGAGCGCCTCAAGGCTGTTCTGAAGGAAGTAACCGAGAGCCAGGGCCAGGTAATCCTGTTTATCGACGAGTTGCACACAGTTGTCGGCGCGGGTAAGACCGAAGGCTCAATGGACGCGGGCAACCTGCTCAAGCCGGCCCTCGCCCGTGGCGAGATGCACTGCATCGGCGCGACGACGCTGGATGAGTACCGGAAGTACATCGAAAAAGACGCGGCGCTGGAGCGGCGCTTTCAGCCAGTGATGGTGGATCAACCGTCCGTTGAGGACACGATCTCCATCCTGCGCGGCTTGAAAGAACGCTACGAGGTGCACCACGGCGTGCGCATCAAGGACGCCGCGCTGGTGGCTGCGGCCGTGCTCTCCAATCGCTACATCACGGATCGATTTCTGCCCGACAAGGCCATCGACCTGGTGGACGAGTCTGCCGCAAAGCTACGTACTGAAATCGATTCGATGCCGGCGGAGCTAGATGAGATTTCGCGTCGCGTGATGCAACTCGAGATCGAGCGCACCGCCTTGCGCAAAGAAAGCGATGCCGCCTCCAGAGACCGTTTGGCGCTACTGGAGAAGGAACTCGCAGACCTCAAGACCGATGCCGACGCGCTGAAGGCGCAGTGGGATCTAGAGAAGGGCGGCGTCGACCAACTGCGCAAGATCCGCGAGCAACTAGAGCAGAAGCGCGCCGAACTGGACCGCGTCGAGCGGAGTGCAGATTACAACGCGGCCGCCAAGATCAAGTTCGGTGAGTTGCCGCAGTTGGAGCGCGAACTGACGGAAACAGAAGCGAAGCTGGCAGCCAACCAGGGCCAGGCCAAGATGCTCAAAGAGGAAGTCGACGAAGAGGATATCGCTGACGTGGTCGCCCGGTGGACGGGCGTGCCAGTCTCAAAGCTCCTTGAAGGCGAGATGCAGAAGCTGCTGCAGCTTGAGGGTGAACTGCACAAGCGCGTGATCGGCCAGTCTGAAGCAGTCACGGCAGTGGCTGAGGCCGTCATGCGCGCCCGCAGCGGCATCAAAGACCCCAACCGCCCCATCGGCAGCTTCATCTTTTTGGGGCCCACCGGCGTGGGCAAGACGGAACTGGCACGAGCCCTGGCAGCTTTTCTGTTCGATGACGAGCGCGCCATGATTCGCATCGACATGACTGAGTATCAGGAGAAGCACAATGTCTCGCGGCTGATCGGCGCGCCTCCCGGCTATGTTGGCTATGAGGAGGGCGGACAGTTGACCGAGCTGGTGCGGCGACGTCCCTACAGCGTCGTGCTTTTTGACGAGATCGAGAAGGCACACCCCGATGTGTTTAACGTCTTGTTGCAGATCCTCGACGAGGGCCATCTGACGGATGGTCAGGGGCGCAAGGTGGACTTCAAGAACACCATCGTGATCATGACCTCCAACCTGGGTTCGCACCGTATTCTGGACTTCCACGGCAGCTTTGATGGCAGCGAATACGACATGATGAAAATCGAAGTGATGGAGGAGTTACGCCGCTTCTTCCGGCCAGAGTTTCTCAATCGCGTCGACGAGACGATCGTCTTCCACGCCTTGAGCCAGGAGCATCTCAAAGAGATTGTCGAGATCCAGTTGACGAGCGTTCGCACACGGCTGGCCGACCGCAAGATCGAACTGGTGCTGACAGATGCCGCGCGCGCCCATTTGGTGATGATCGGCCACGATCCGGCATACGGGGCTCGGCCGTTGAAACGCGCCATTCAAAAAGAGATCGAGACTCCTTTGGCTCGCAGGCTACTGGGCGGGGAAATCAAGAACAACACGCGGGTCGATGTCGATTATGATCGCGCCACCGGTAGCTTGAGCTTTGTGCCGGTCCTGTTAGCCTAGAGCTTCATGGACGATTTGCAATTTGAAAAAGCGGAGTTCTCCAACCCCGCAGGCGTAGGCCCCTGCGCGATGTGCGGGGCCCGCATCCTGGCCACTTACTGGCAGGTAAATGGGCGCGTCGTATGCCCCAATTGCGGCGGCAATATCGCGACGGCGGTGGCCACGCCGGCCAAGCCCATGCTGCTGCGAGGCGCACTATACGCGCTCGGGGCCGCTGTGCTGTGCGCCATCGGCTACGCGCTCATCCTGGTCGTAACCAGCTATGAACTCGCCATCGTGTCCATTGCCGTCGGCTGGCTGATCGGTCAGGCGGCGCGAAAAGGAGCGGAGGGCCAAGGTGGGCGAGCGCTGCAAGTGGTTGCGGTTGTCGCCACTTACTTTGCGATCTGCGCCAGTGTCTTTGTGCAATCGATTTGGGGCCTGTACCAGTCGGGGCGAGAGCTTGCCGACCTGAAGGGCTACGCCGTCGTCTTGCTCTATTCGATGGGTAAGCCGTTTATCGAATTGAGCGAAGGCCTGGGCGGCATCCTCGGCATCGCGATTCTTGTCTTTGGCTTGATGCAGGCCTGGAAGCAGACGGGCAATGCACAGATCCAGCTAAGCGGGCCGTTTTCGACGGAGAAAGCATAAATGGCAGAAGGTCTCTTTTGTCAGGAATGTGACGCTGCTCTCGCCCCGGATGCACTCTCCTGTATCAACTGTCAGCGCCTGGTGCATGCAACAACTCTGGCCGAGTTGGCAGCCCGTGCCAATGCAATGCTGAACGTCGGCAATGTCGAAGGCACCAGAGCAGCCTATCTGGAGATGCTCAATCTGCTGCCACCGGGAAGCTCGCAATTTCAGGCGATCGGCGCAACGCTGAGTTCCCTTCCCCCGCCCCCGGCAGAAGCGCCACCGCCGCCACCACCGCCCTGGAAAAAGCTTGTAAGCAGCTTTGGAGTAGTGGGCGCGATCATCTGGAAATTCAAGGCCTTTGCGGTGCTGCTGTTGACCAAGGGGAAATTCCTCTTCTTCGGGCTGACCAAGATCAAGACACTGCTGTCGATGCTGGCTTCGATGGGCGTGTATTGGGCGCTCTACGGCTGGCGCTATGCAGTGGGGATCGTGGTCAGCATTTACATCCATGAAATGGGCCATATGTGGGCCTTTCGCCGCTTTGGCATTCCAGCCACTGCGCCCATGTTCATCCCGATGTTTGGTGCCTTCATTCGGGCGCAGGCAGCGATTCTCAATCCCAGAGAAGAGGCGCGTATCGGCCTCGCCGGGCCGTGGTGGGGGCTGGGCGCAGCGCTTGGCTTCGAGTTACTCTCGCAACTCTTTGCGCAGCGTTGGATGTCGGCCGTAGCCCATACCGGCGCGGTGATCAACCTGTTCAATCTTTTGCCCGTCTTTGGCCTCGACGGCAGTCATGCCTATACCGTCCTGGGTCGCCGACAGCGCGGGATGTTACTGGCGACGATGGGGCTGATGTGGTATCTCAGCGGCGAGACGATGTTCTTTCTGGTTGCGCTCGGTGCCACATACAAGATGTTTACCAAGGACCTTCCCGAGGTGGAAGACGAGAGCATCTTCCGCCAGTTTGTCGCGCTATTGGCCGCCTTCGGCCTGTTGAGCATGTTAAGTGCGCACTGGGATCGTGCGCTGATTGTCGGGGCTTAAGGGGAGATGGAACGCGTACCCTTTCGCGCCACACACGCGGCCACAGCTTACGATCACATCCAGAAACTTCCGGTATCTCTGTTACTCGATAACATCCGCAGTATGTACAACGTCGGCAGCTTTTTTCGCACGGCGGATGGTGCCGGGCTGGAACGCATTTACCTCAGCGGCATCACCGCGCGCCCGCCCAAGAATGCGATCACCAAGACGGCGCTGGGCGCGGAAGAGACCGTGCCGTGGGTGGATTGTGTCGACCCAATCGCAAGCGTCGATGAACTTCGCGGGCGCGGTTATGAGATCGCCGCCATCGAGACGGCCGTGACCGCAGTGGACCTATTCGATTGGAAGCCTAAGTGGCCGGTGTTGTTGCTCTTTGGGCACGAGGTCGATGGCGTGCAGCCAGAGCTGCTGGCTCGCTGCGACACCTTTGTTCGGCTACCGATGCTGGGTGCGAAGCATTCGTTGAACGTGTCCAGCGCCGGGGCGATCGTTCTCTATTAGCTGCAGCGAAAATACAAAGCGTAACTTTAAGCGCGGCCCGGGGGAATCGGTATTCGTTATGCGACTTCTCAAATCCTTTCTGACTGTCTCCACGCTGGCGTTGACCCTGCGCGCCACCGAGCCCGCCCGCAAGCCTGTCCTCCTCGAACTGTTCACCTCTGAAGGCTGCTCCAGTTGTCCGCCCGCCGACCGCCTGCTGGAACAACTCGACCGTACCCAACCTATTGGCGGTGCCGAGTTGATCGTCCTCAGCGAGCACGTCGACTATTGGGACGGCAGTTGGATCGACCCCTTCTCGCAAAAGAAGTTCACTTTGCGCCAGCAGAGCTATGTCGAGCAATTCAGACTCGGCAGCGGCTACACGCCGCAACTGGTGGTGGACGGGCAGGGCGAAATGGTGGGCGGCAATGCGGCCCAGGCCCGCGCAGCGATTGAACAGGCCCTCAAGAGCCAAAAGCTGCCCATCGCGCTGACAAACCTTACCCGCAATGGCAAAAAGTTGACTTTCCATGTCGAGCTCGAAGCGGGGACAAATGGCGTAACGCTGATGGCGGCCCTGGCCAACGATACGATGACCTCGCAGGTGGCACGCGGCGAGAACGCAGGCCGCACGCTGAAGCATGTGGCGGTAGTGCGCAATTTGCGAAGCCTGGGCAACCTCGCCCCCGGTGCCGAGTTCAAGAAAGATCTCGATTTCACGGTGGAAGGCGAGGGGGCGTGGCGCGTCGTGGTCTTTGCTCAGGACCGTGCAACGGGGCGAATCCTGGGTGTGACGCAACAAAAACTCTAAGAGCAAAAGAAAACGCGCCCAAGCCGAAGCCTGGACGCGTTTCGAAATCAATCGGATGCAACGGCGCGAAGAGTGCGATTACGCCGAATGGGACTTCAAGCGGCGAAGCAACGCCATTCCTGCCAAGCCAGCGCCGATCAGCCCAAATGCCGCAGGCTCCGGAGTGGCGACCACGTCAATGCTGGTCCGCGCCAAAAGAGTGGTGCCGGTGCTGTCATAAGCGCTCAAACGAATTGTGTAGGTGCCAGGCATCGCTGGATCGAATCCAGAGACGAGGGAGAAAAGCGTGTACCGCCATGAATTTTGCCCAAGGTTGTTATTACCGATGAGAGACGCGTAGGTCGCGGCTGTTCCGCCAGCCCCGCAATTCCCAACAAAGGCCCCTGAATTCGCCGCAGTTCCATTGTTGCCGATCGCGTCGTTGGTGCAGGTCTGGTTGATGGGATCGAAAGCCGGAGCGAAGGTTACAGCCGCGCTCGCATTCGTGTCGAGCTCCATCTTGTAGGTGAGCCCGCTCAATTTGACACCGGAGGTCCCTAAATAATCGCTATTGATAGACCAGTCGAAATTCCAACTCGGTTGGGTTCCGCCAGGGCCAAAATTGCCAGCCGGGAAATAAAAAGTACCCGCCCCGTCGTTTGTGAAGTCACTGAGAGGAGCCGGGAAGCGAGTCCTCGCTCGTAAGCCAAGTTCGATGCCGTTCGACAGATCAACGGTAAAACTCCCGTTGACGTTCCCCGTGCCGAAAATCACATTGGTAGTAATGTTTGTATTTTGAACGATGGTACCGAAAAGCGGAATCGCCGCCGTGAGAAGAACCAATCCAAGTCGCATAAAGTGTTTCCTTAGTATCTGTTGATAGCAATGAATAAGCGCGCCGTCTACATTAGTAAACATATAGGACGGCACGCAGATCATAACATGAATTCTGGAGAGCGCCTAGGTAAATCTTTGATCATTCTTTCACACTTAGTACCAGTACCCTCCGCTACCTCCGCACCAGATTCTTCGACTCCCCCGTCGCCTCAAACTCGCTGATGTTATCCAGGGTCGTCATCGCGATCCCCTGCAGCGCCTCCGCCGTGAAAAACGCCTGATGTCCGGTGACCAAGACATTGGGGAAACTCAACAGCCTCGCGAATACATCGTCCTGAATCACGTGTCCGCTCAAGTCCTCAAAGAAGAGGTCGGCCTCTTCCTCGTATACGTCCAGCCCCACCGCCCCCAGGTGTCCGCTCTTCAACGCCTCAATCAGGGCAGCCGCGTCCACCAGCTCCCCGCGAGAAGTATTGATCAGCATCGCGCCGGCCTTCATCCGTGCCAAAGTCGACACGTTGATCATATGATGCGTCGCCGCCAGCAGCGGGCAATGCAGGCTCACAATATCGCTCTTGCGCAGCACGTCGGCCAGCGGCAGATACTGCACTCCCATTTCTTTGACGCTATGGTCGGGCGCGACGTCGTAAGCAATCACTTCGCAACCGAAGCCGACCATGATCTTGCAGAAAACCTGACCGATCTTACCCGTGCCGACAACCCCCACCGTCTTGCCCTGTAAGTCAAAACCCAGCAAGCCATCAAGCGAGAAGTTCCCTTCCCGCACACGATTGAAGGCGCGGTGCGTCTTGCGATTGAGCGTGAGGATTAGAGCCACCGCATGTTCGGCCACGGCGAAGGGCGAGTAAGCCGGCACGCGCACAACAGCCAAGCCATGCTTCCGGGCCGCCTCTACGTCAATGTGGTTGAAACCTGCACTGCGTGCCGCGATCAACTTCACCCCCCGCCCCGCCAGCAATCCAATCACTTCGGCATTGACCGTGTCGTTGACAAAGACACAGGCACACTCATGACCGGCGGCCAGAGCTGCAGACTCCCTATTGAGATGCCCTTCAATGTAATTGATCGAATGACCCTTGCGTGCGTTGTAGCTATCAAAAGGGCCGCGCTCGAAATCGTGTGCGCCGAAGAATGCGATTTTCACAGTACGTCCGCAAAGCCTTTCTTGAGTTGCTTGAAGATCAAGCCGCCAGCTAGGAAGGAGGCACAGGCCCAAAGCGTCAGGAGGCCAAATTCCCCCCAGTCCGGCATACGCGCCGTTAGCATCCTGTCCCGATAGGCACGCACCAGAAACGAGAGCGGATTCAGAATCAACAAGAAGCGAAATCGCTCGGGAATCTGGTTGAGGTCGATAAAGATTGGCGTGATCCAGAACCACAGCGTGAGCATCACCGTAACCAGCTGCGCCGTATCGCGAAGATAGACCTGAAACGCGGCTACCATCCAGGAGATACCAATCGCAAACAGGCCCAGCAGGATCACATAGGCTGGCAGCATCCAGGTAAAAACGCTGAGGCTGCCGTCAAAGTAGAATACTGCCGCCATCGCTATGACAAAGGTCAGGGCATGATTGATCAGTGAGGACAGGAAGACGCTTACCGGAATGATCTCGCTCGGAAACATTGTTTTTGTGATCAGATTCGAGTGTTCCAACAACGACATGGAACTGCGCATGACGGTCTCATTAAACAGCATCCAAGGCAAATATCCGGTAAACAGAAAGACCGTATAGCTGCGAGTGCCCTGCCCCGGCGGCACCTCCATCTTCATGCAAACGTGGAAGACAAAAGTCCAGCTCAATAACAGAATCAGCGGCTGCAACAACCCCCAGAGCCAGCCCCCCATCGAGCCGACATAGCGACGCTCAAAATCGCGCCGCACCATCTGGTACAGCAGGCCGCGGCGTTCAATCAAATTGTGCAAAAAGCCAAAGCCAGGAAGTCCAACCATGAATCTTAAGGATAGAGGATATGGGATAACAGAGAGGACAAACATCATGGAGATTCTAAACGTCCCGCTGCGCATCCCCGAAGGCGCGAATCTGATCGTCGGCCAGAGCCACTTCATTAAAACCGTGGAAGACCTCTATGAGGCGATTATCAATACCAACCCGAACATGGAGTTCGGCATCGCTTTCTGTGAGGCCTCAGGCGACCGCCTGATCCGCGTGGAAGGCAACGATGACGAGATGAAAGCGGCTGCCGTCGAAAGCTCTCTGGCCGTAGGCGCGGGCCACACCTTTTTCATCTTCCTCCGCAAGGGTTTCCCGATCAACATCCTCTCGCGCATCAAAGAAGTGCCGGAAGTTGTGACGCTGTTCTGTGCGACAGCCAACTCGGTAGAAGTGATCGTGGCTAAAAGCGCCCAGGGTCGCGGCGTGCTCGGCGTCATCGATGGCGGCAGCCCCCTCGGGGTCGAAGGCTCGGAAGGCGTTGCGTGGCGGCATAGCCTCCTGCGCAACTTCGGCTACAAGCGATAGTATTTAAGGGTCATGAAGACTGCAAAAATCGAGAAGCCGCTCGGCTTCGACACTCGCTCCCTGCACAAGGGCTACGACCCCGACTCGACGACACACGCCAGAGCTGTACCCATCTACCAGACGACGTCCTACACATTTGAGAATTCCCAGGACGCCGCTGAATTATTCGGTCTGCAAAAATTCGGCAACATTTATACACGCCTGATGAACCCGACGACGGATGTTCTCGAACAGCGTGTTGCGTCGCTCGAGAATGGCGTCGCCGCACTTGCTGTCGCATCCGGGCAGTCTGCACAGATGATCGCCATCCTCAATCTTTGCCAGGCTGGCGACCATATCGTCGCCTCCAGCACGCTCTACGGTGGCACCTATACGCAGTTCGATGTCAGCTTCCGCAAGCTGGGCATCGAGACCACTTTTGTCGAACCCGACAACCCGGAAAACTTCCGCAAGGCCATCCAGCCGAATACCAAGCTCATCTATGGCGAGACGATCTCCAATCCGCGGGGCAACATTCTCGATATCGCGGCTGTTGCCGCTATCGCTCATCAAGCCAAGCTACCGCTGATTATCGACAATACCTTCGCGACGCCCTACCTCTGTCGCCCGATCGATCATGGCGCAGACATCGTCCTGCACAGCCTCACTAAATTCATGGGCGGCCATGGCACCTCCATCGGCGGCATCATCGTCGATTCTGGAAACTTCCCCTGGAAAGAAGGCAATTTTCCGCAATTGAATGAGCCCTCCAAGGCCTACCACGGGCTTGTCTTCTCAGAGGCGCTGGGCAATATTGCCTACATCATCAAGGCGCGTGTCGAGGGCTTGCGCGATTTCGGGCCCGCCATCAGTCCCTTCAATGCCTTCCTGTTCCTGCAAGGCATCGAAACTTTGAGCCTGCGCATGGACCGGCATGTTCAAAACGCCAATGCGGTAGCCACCTTTCTCGAAGCCCATCCCAAAGTCGCCTGGGTCAAGTATCCAGGCCTTAGCTCCAGCCCCTACCATACGCTGGCGCAAAAATATTTGCCCAAGGGTGCTGGCGCCGTCTTTAGCTTCGGCCTGAAAGCAGGCTTTGAGGCAGGCAAGGCTTTTGTCGATAAGCTCATGATCTTCTCGCATCTGGCCAATGTAGGCGACGCACGTAGCCTGGTGATCCAACCGTCGGCAACCACCCATCAGCAGCTCAATGCAGCACAGCAAGCCGCCGCCGGCGTGAGCCCCGATATGGTTCGCCTGTCGATCGGACTTGAGAACATCGAAGATCTGCTCTGGGATATCGAGCAGGCACTCAGCTAATCGCTCTCGGCTAAGGTCCCTTAGTCGAATTCAAACGGTTTCTTGGGCGGGCCCTTCACCGGGTCCGCCTTTGCCTGTTTTAGGAGCTCGTCAAACTTGCGGTTCAAAACTTCCCCCTGATTCTTGTTGGCCTGGAAGCTGCGCTGAAAAGCTTCCTCGCGTTTGGCCGCTTCGCCCTTTAGATTCTGGATCGCTTTGGCAAAATCCTCAATCGGCGGTGCCTTCTTCTTTTCCTCATAAGTGATGACAGACTCCGTGACAATGTCCACCTTCAGCTTCGCCTCGCAACACGGACAGGTCAGCTCCAATAGTTTCGCCATAAAGAAATCCTAGCGCAGCGCCGATAAAGAATTAGGGACAGGACTGTTCTCTAGGTGTTTTACCTAGTGCCCCCTAATGTATTTGGGCAGTAGTTTTTCTCAAGTAAATGCTCGATTTTAGAGGTATGGCGATGGTTTTAAAAAGTATCGTGATTAGCCCGGACGGTGATCTGGTCAACCAGCTAGATCTCGCGTTTCAGGATATCGGCGGCATCATCATCCAGAAAGATGTTGACCATTATCCGCACGAACACGAATTATTGCGACTGGTACGTACAAACGGGCCACATGTTATTTTCCTCGGTGTTTCTAATTTTGAACGTAGTCTGGAAGTCATCCGGCTTCTCGAAAAAGAGGCACCCGGTGTCCAAACCGTGGTTTTTGATCAGCAGGTAGACCCCAAAGCGCTCATCCGGCTCATGCAGATGGGCATCCGCGAATTTGTGTCGCCGCCCTTCCATCATGGTTCCATCTCAGAAGTTCTACAAAGGGTGAGAGAGGCAGCCGAGAAGCGTCCGCCAATTGCTGCCCTGACCGACATGCTGTTCTCGTTCCTGCCCTCTAAGCCCGGCTCAGGAACCACCACCATTGCCGTAAATACCGCCATGGCGATAGCCCGGCAACCAGAGACGCCCAGCCTCCTGATCGACATGGACCTCAACAGTGGCCTGGTGCGCTTCATGATGAAAATTGACAACAGCTACTCGGTGCTCGATGCAGCTGAAAACGCACTGAGAATGGACGACGCCCTATGGCCCCAGTTGGTCACCAGCCGCGGGCAGTTGGATATTCTGCATTCAGGCAAGTTGAACCCCGGCGTTCGAGTCGAGGGCTCTCAGGTGCGTCATATGGTCGAGTACGCACGCAAGAACTATAAGGCAATTTGCGTCGATCTGTCCGGCAACATGGAGAAGTACGCCATGGAGATCATGCAGGAGTCCAAACGAATATTTCTCGTCTGCACCCCAGAGATTCCCTCACTGCACCTTGCCAGGGAAAAATTCCTGTTTCTGCAGCACATGGATCTGGGGGACAAAGTCAGCATTCTGCTCAACCGCATGACGAAGCGTCCGGTAATCGCCCCCGCGCAGATCGAGCAGTTACTGGGATTGCCAATTGCCATGACCCTTCCCAATGACTATTCAGGGGTCCATCGCGCCTTGACCGTTGGACGTGAAGTGGAACACGGCTCAGATCTCGGCAAACACTTCACTCATTTGGCAAATACCATGTTAGAAAAGCGGACGCCTTCGTCGCCAGACAAGCAGAAGAAAGAGTCCAAGGGTCTGGCAGACTTCTTCGGCCTCGGTTCCTCAAGAGTTCCCGTCGTCGGCAGCGGCCCTAAGGGCTAGCGGCTAAGATAGAGGTCTGGCTAAGCCGATGCATTCAGTCTGGACTCTATTGCTTTTCTTTCATCTTCTGACCTTGCTTACCCAAGCCCAGGACTTTCCAGGTCTTGGCGTCATGCTTGATACGGAGAAGACGAAGTTCAACATCCCTGGCTATGCTGCCGCTGTTTACTACAAGGGCGAGATCCTGTGGGCCAAAGCTGGCGGCATGGCTGACCTCAGGAAGAACCAACCTGTAAGACGCGACACCCCATTCCGGCTGGCTTCGATTTCCAAGCCGATTTCCGCAGTCGGCCTCCTACAGTTGCTCGAAGCGAAAAAGGTGCTGCTCGAGGATGAAGTCCACAAATACTGCCCCGCCTTCCCCGCTCAACCTTACCCGATCACGCTGGGGCAACTGCTGGGGCACATCGGCGGCATTCGGCACTACAAAGCTTCCGACCCAACCGACATGAACAACGCGACCCACTTCAATTCCGTGGTCGACTCCTTACGCAAGTTCTCGAAGGATCCGCTCGAGGCAGAACCAGGCACCAGGTACGTGTATTCCACCTACGGCTACAGCCTCGTTGGTTGCGCGATCGAAGGGGCTTCTGGAATGCCCTACAGCAAGTGGATCGAAGAGAACATCCTGCGGCCGTCCGGGATGAAAGATACGGCACCGGACCTAGGCAATGGACCTTCGGCCCGACGCAGCCAGGGCTACCGCAAGACCTCCAGCGGCAACATCACCGACTGCGCACCAAGCGACAACTCAGCCAAGATTCCCGGTGGCGGCTTCGTATCGACAGTCGATGACCTCCTGCGCTTTGCTGACGGCCTGTTCAAACATCACCTTCTCAAGGCCGAAACGATCGAAAAGATGTGGACGTCAGGCAAGTTGAAATCGGGCAAATTGACGGGATATGGGCTCGGCTGGAGTCTGTCTCGTAGCCCGGAAGGTGACCGTGAAATTTATCACACCGGCGGCCAGCAAGGGGCCAGCACCATCCTCTACCTTCGCCCGGATCAACAGTTTGCTTTCGTCTGGCTGACCAATCTCGAAGGTCTGGAGAATCGCCTGCCGGTGTCCCGAGCCGCGTACAAAATCGTTAGCGGAAAATAACGCTGTAACATCTGGGCTGCTCGGACGTAAACCAGAAGTAGTTGAAAGCCAAGCCCCAATCCGCTTACCCAACGAGTGCCCAAGGCCACGTCGGTGAGACCGACGAATCATTGATGCAACAGGTCCGCGCAGGCGACACAGCTAAGTTGTCCGAGCTCTTCGCCCGCCACGGCGACCGCCTCTTCCGCTATTGCTGGCGGATGAATCAGGACTCCCGACTCAGCGAAGACCTCGTCCAGGAATCCTTCTGCCGCATGCTGCGCTTTCGCACCAGCTTTCAGGATGGCCGTGGCTTTCAGGCATGGATGTATTCAATCGCACGCAACCTGCAAATGGATCACTGGCGCAAAAAGCGCTTCGAGGCCGACTGGGACGAGGGCTTTGACGCGCCAGCGCCTCAAGGCACTCCTCTCGAAGCCCGACAAGAACTCGACCTCCTCCACGAAGCATTGTCGCGCCTGACCCCGTCCAAGCGCGAAATTCTGATCTTGGCCCGCTTTGAGGAATTGCCTCACGAAAAAATTGCCGAAATCCTCGGCTGCGAGCCTGGTTCTGCCCGTGTCCGGCTGCACCGGGCGTTGGCCAGTCTACGCGAAACTTACACGAATCTATTGAGCGAAAGGCGAAGCGAAGCATGAAAGAAATGTCGTTCTGTCCCACTGGCGAGCGCCACCTGTCAGGCTATCTCGAAAACAGCCTGAGCGCAGTGGATCGCGAAGCCTTTGCGAGCCACACCAGGGGCTGCGAAATCTGCCAGGGTGAATTGAATCTCTGGATCAAACTGGCATCATTGCCTGCGCCGCCCACGCCACCCAATCTGGAAAGTGACTTTCAGGCAATGCTGCGTCGCGAGACCAACAAAGCTGTCACTCCCCTCTGGAAAAAACCTCGACTAGCCTGGGTTGCGGCGGCGACTCTGGCCCTTGGCGGCTTCTTTGTCGGCGCGCAGTTCGGCGGGCAAAAGCCCAAATCTGAGCTCGAGGACTTGCGCTTGGAAATGCGCAGCATGAAGACACTGGTCGCGATGAGCCTCTTACAACAACAAAGCGCGATCGAGCGACTGCGCGGCGTCAACTACTCGGGGCGACTCGAAAACCCCGAGGAAGCAGTCGTCACCGCTCTCGTACAAACGCTCCGTAGCGATTCCAGCATTGATGTGCGCCTGGCGGCGGTCGATGCCCTGCGCAAATACAGCACTCGCCCAAAGGTAAGCATGGCCATGGTGGATGCTTTGCAGTCTCAAGACTCACCGATGATGCAACTGGCTCTGATCGACACTCTAGTTGAAATTCAGGATCGCCGTGCAGAGGCACCCTTGCGTCATCTTGCCAGCGAGACAAGCGTCGATCCGGCCGTGAAACAACGCGTAGAGAAAGCCCTGCGCGAGTTGAAACTCCAATGAATTCCATGACCCGCCGCAGCGATACAACCGTAACAGAGCAGGACATGAAACGTATCCTCAACAGGAACCGATTTGCAGGTGACCGGGTGGCTTTGGTCGTGCAAACATAAGCATCGTTCAGCGAAAGGTATAAAACAAAACATGAATAAGTTACTACTGGGGTTAGTCATCTGGAGCGGTATGTTGGTCGGGCAGGCACCCGAAAAGCTCTCCATCGCCTTCCGCGATCCGTCGCGCCCGGGCACGGTCAAGATGAATCTTCTGTTCGGCTCGATCAGCGTCAAGACACACTCGGGCAAGGACGTTGTTATCGACACCGAGACAAAGCAGGAGAAGGAGCACGAACGCGATGTCCCGGCGTCTGCCGCCGGTCTCAAGCGTCTCAATGCCACCGGTTCCTCCATTTCTCTCGAAGAAGAGAACAACGTCGTCACGATTACGATGGGATGGCGAGCGCGCGGTGAAAACGTCACGATATTGGTCCCCGTCAAGACATCCTTGAAGCTTTCCTCAACCAACGGCAAGTCGATTAGCGTCGATGGTGTAGATGGAGAAATGGAACTCAACGCCACCAATGGCACAATCCAGTTGACCGACGTCTCCGGCAGCGCCATCGCCCACGCCCTGAACGGGAAGATAGTGGCCAAATTCAAACGCGTCGATCCGGATAAACCGATGAGCTTCAGCTCGATGAATGGCACCATCGACGTAACCCTCCCTGCCTCGATCCAGGCAAATCTCAAGATGCAGACCAATAACGGGGATGTATTTACGGACTTCGACGTCCAGATGAAACCCAACGCAGTGAAGACGGAGAAAGCCGAACCACTGGCCACCGACCGCAGTCGCAATCGCGTGCGCATGGAATCACTTTCGGTAGGTGTAGTAAATGGCGGCGGTCAGGACTATAACTTCAAGAGTTTCAACGGGAATATCTACATCCGCAAAGGAAACTAGGTTAATCGGCGGGGAACGCGTTTTATTATCGAGAGTGTAGAGCCTGTCGATAAGATCAGCAGAGGATTTCCCCCTACGTCTCGTTTGATCGCATTTGTATCACTTGGGATCGCCCTGTGCCAACAGCCCGGCGGAGCGAGTCCCCAAGTGCGCCCCCAAGTGCAACTCAGCGAAGCATTGCTCGAGAGCTGGCGATGGACGGCATTCGGCAGGAGTGAAGGCCTCCCCAGCCCGGATATCACGCAGATCATCGAAGCCGAGAACGGGACAATTTGGGTTTTGACGCCCGAAGGCCCTGCCTGGTACGACGGCTTCCAGTGGCACTCCTTAGAAGCCACGGCCAGTTGCCTCCAGGGTCTCAAGAGCCGTGGGCCAAAACAGATCGAAGCATTTGGGCAAGATCGGATTCTTGCATTGTGGGACGGCAGACTCTTTGTCATTTCCCCAAAAGCTTGCCAGGAGTCTGTCCTCACACGGGGCAATAAGCCCCTGCTCCTGAATTCCATCGGCTCACGATTCGGCTCGCAAGAGTCGGGATGGAAAACTCTGATTGAAGACCTCCAACTCAACATATTTGCCTGGGATGGCTTAACCAGGGAGTTGGGCGCGATTTGGCCCAAAGCCGCTGATACGGTTGGCAATCGCACGCGACGTCGGCACGGCCAGTCTTATTTCGCTGTCACTCCCAGTGGTGTAATCCGTTCGGTCGACGGGCACTTCCAATTGGCGATCCCGGCAAGTCTGCTGAAAATACCGACACAGATTACGGGTGCCACCATTCGAGCGACAGCAGAGAATCAGGCTGGAGACGGCCTCCTGTCGATGGCATTCCCTCAAGGATGGGTAGGCATCTGGGAGTGGAGCAAGAATGGCTCGCTACATCAGGTAAAGGGCTCGGCTTCGCAGATCGCGCGCGTCCTCGCCATCGCTCCCGACAGCGATGCGATTGCGATCTACAACTCCCAACAGGTCTGGGTTCGAGGACAGGGCAAGTGGGCCCCGATTTCGCCCGTTCCGTCCCCGCTGCACACTGCCACCGACTTATTCTTCGACAGCAAAAGCCGACTCTGGGTTGCCAGTGCCAATGGGCTGCACCTGCTCCGGGCAAATCAGGACCGCTGGCTGAAACTTAGTTTTCCTTTTCCTGACTTGAAGAATCATCTGGTCTCATTGCTGCCAGCCAAGGATGGCCGCCTGCTGATCGGGACAGCAGATGGGCTGATCACGCTCGGCACAGACGGAGCGAGGGAAGTACGCACCCAAATTGGAGGCCAGCCTCTCGGCCTGGTCACGGGCCTCGCCCAAACGAGCAATGGCGATATTTGGTTCAGCAGCGGAGCAAATTTTACGGGCGCTTACCGGCTGTCACAAAGCAGGAATAGCGTCGACGCGCCCAAACACTATGGGCCAGCGGAAGGACTACCTGACTTTCATTTTCACCAGCTCTATGTTGATTCTGCTGGAACACTTTGGGCCCTGGCAACCGGTGGAGGAAGGTCAGATAAGAACAGCGGAGCATATGTGTGGGACGGCCAACGCTTCCACAAGTGGGAACATGCCGACGGTCTGATCGATTCTCGCGTCTATTCAGCAACACGGACCGAAGACAATTCCCTGTGGTTTGCAACAGGCGCGGGCTTGAGCCGATTCCAGAACAACTCCTGGCGTCATTGGAAGACGAAGGATGGGCTGAAAGCAGACTCCCTGTTCTTCGTCACCCCACGCCCAGGCGGCGGCGTGTATTTCGCTGATCGCGCCAATGGACTCGGTGAGATTGATGCCACTGGCACGGTCCGTTACCACCAGATTGGCCAGGCTCAGTCCTCCAATGCGGTATGGCGGCTTCAGATCGACAATGCAGGCAATTTGTGGGTTGCCACACGCGGTGGCTTGTATGTTCGACGCAGCGGGATTTGGAACTGGATCGGACAACCCGCTGGACTTGAAAACCAGGACCTTTGGCCGCTCGCCTTTTGGGACAATCATGTATGCGCGGGCAGCGATGGGACAGGCTTGTTCTGCCTGAATCAGCAGGTATTGGATGGTCCGCCACCCAAAATCGAATTCGAGACGCCGCGTGCCGATGGCGCAACAATCGAGGTGCAATGGCACATCCGCAATTTTGAGGACGCCGCTTTGATCGAAGGAAACACCTGTCGTTATCGCCTCGATGCTGCACCATGGTCGGGCTGGCAGCTGCCGGGTCGCGCCGCCTTTCAGGACCTCAGCCCTGGCAAACACCGTTTGGAAGTAGAGGCAAAGGGCCCATTCGGGTCCATTTCGATCAAGCCGACGTCGCTCGAGTTCAGCGTTCCTGCCCCATTTTTCACCCAGTCCCTTTTTCTTGTACCGGTAGGGGTTAGCATCGCCGCAGCCTTTTTGGCCAGCTTCGCGTTTGTCTCCCGCAAGGTTGCCCATAACCGCGAACTCGCTCAAAAAGAAGAACGCTTCCGCGCCTTGCTCGAATACAGCTCGATCGGCATCAGCCTCCGGGATCGAAACCATCGAATTTTCTATGTCAGCCCGGCGATCGGCACCATTCTCGGCTATGAACCGGAAGAGTTGATGGGCCCGCTCAAGGAAGAGCTCCTGCACCCCGACGACGTTGAAGAAGCGGCAGCGCGCTCGCGCAGCCTTGTCGAGATTCCCGGCCAGACCTTGCGCTCGCGCGTCCGGATGAAGCACAAGAATGGCGAATACCGCTGGGTCGAAGTCACTGCCCGTAACCTGTTGCAAAATCCCGCTGTTGGCGCAATCGTTACCAACTTGCGGGACGTAACCGACGCGACACAGGCAGAGATTGCCGCCTCAGAAGCCCGCATTCGCGCTGAGCACGCCAATCAGGCAAAGAGCGACTTCCTGGCCATGATCAGCCACGAAATCCGCACCCCGATGAACGG
The DNA here is from genome assembly GCA_038206015.1 of Bryobacterales bacterium. Classification (GTDB taxonomy): domain Bacteria; phylum Acidobacteriota; class Terriglobia; order Bryobacterales; family Bryobacteraceae; genus Bryobacter. The sequence goes on from JBBRBI010000061.1 coordinate 25,459, forward strand.
CATCACCGGCATGTCTCACCTGCTACTCGAGTCCTCGCTGAACGCCGAGCAGCAGGACTTTGCCGAAACAATTTCCCAATCGGCCCAATCGCTCCTCGCCCTCATCAATGACGTGCTCGATTTCTCGCGCATCGAAGCAGGCAAGCTCAGCATTGAGCGGGCGCCCATCCATTTGGAAACGCTGGTTTCCGAAGTCGCCCAACTAATGCGGATCCGCGCCGAGCAAAAACATCTGCGCCTCATAACTCATTACCCCCCCGACGCGCCCTGCGGCTTCTACGGCGATGCCCTGCGCATCCGCCAAATCCTCATCAATCTGGTGGGCAATGCAGTCAAGTTCACTCACGAAGGCGAGGTCCGCATCGAGGTCAGCGTTCAGTACACCCACGCCAGCCAGTACATCGTCTCGATCAGCGTCTGCGATTCCGGAATCGGCATCACTGCCGAGCAACTGCCCTTGATCTTTGAAAAATTCACCCAGGCCGATGTTTCGACAACCCGGCGCTATGGCGGCAGCGGCTTGGGCTTGACGATCTCACGCAGCTTGACCCAGCTCATGGGCGGCACCATCAGCGCATCCAGTGACCCCGGCAACGGCAGCACATTCACGCTCGCACTGCCGATGGACGTCGCCCCGGAGACTTCACTCGAAGCTCGCGACACCCCCCGCCAACCCCTCCGTCCACTCTCCGAGCCTCTCGATGTACTACTTGTCGAAGACAATATCGTCAACCAAAAACTTGCCGTCCGCCTGCTTGAGCGGCTTGGCTGTACCGTCGACGTTGCTGCCAGTGGCATTGAGGCGCTTGCCCAACTCGCTGAGCGCGACTACGGTCTCGTCCTGATGGACTGCCAGATGCCCGAAATGGATGGCTACGAGGCCACCCGGCAAATCCGCTCCCGCGAGCGAGGCAGCAGGCACATGCCAATTGTCGCCCTCACCGCGAATGTCATGGAGAGCGATCTGGAGCGTTGCATCTCCAGCGGCATGGATGCCTACCTCACCAAGCCGATCGACTTTGTTAAGCTCCGGGAGGCGCTGGAGAAATGGGGAATAGATTCCCGCGGCCCAGGAGCCACTTCGGATCAAGACGCAACTTAACGGCCTTCATCGCATCGATCTCGCTCGGAGAAAACATCAGCGGCAAAAAGTCCCGCTTACGTTTGCCCAGCCCGTGCTCAGCCGCAACAGTCCCACCCAGTTCCACACTCTTCTTCGCAAATTCCAGCATCAATCCCTGGCCATCCACCACCTGCTGGGCGTTGCCAGGAAACAGATTTACATGCAAGTGTGCATCCCCAATGTGCCCATACATCACATGCGGAGCATCAAAGCACTCAGCTATCCTCTCGCGATAAAACGCCAGCATCTCGCGATTCCTGTCCACCGGCACCGCAAAATCAGAGCCCATCTTGGCAAACCCCATCTGCCGCCCTAGCGCCAGCACTTGCTCGGGAAGCGAATGTCGAAACACCCGAAATCTCTCCCGGTCCGCGTCGGTTGATCCAAACCAGCTCTGCTCAGCCATCGCGCCCTGGCGCATCAGTCTTTGTTCCCACTCGTCCAATGCAGAGTCGTCATCAAGAATTTGTTCCACGATCACGCACGCCACAGCACCAGCAGGAATATCAGAATACTTTTCCCGAATCAGCTTCAAACTGCCCACATCCGCATATTCAAGCATCCGCAGTCCGGCAACCCCACGCCACGCCTCCACGGCATCAATGGCCGCCTCATCGCGATTGAAGAACACCACGCCGTTCAATAGTTCCTTCGGCAACGGCAGCAATTTCACTTCGGCCTCGATAATCACGCCAAGCGTACCTTCAGCACCCGTGAACAGATCAATCCAGTCCATGCCGGGCGCCAGCGGATAACCCGCCGAGTGCTTGGTCGATCGCGGCTGATGCACCGGCGACACCTCAAAGTCGATCGCCTCGCCACGCCGCACATCCAGTACGCGCCCATCCATCAGCGCCACGCGCAAGCGCCTGATCCAGCGCCGCGTCGAGCCGTACAGGAAACTCCGCGAGCCCGATGAGTTGCAGGAAATCGTCCCGCCAATCGCGGCCAGCGTCTCGGTCGGGTCTGGTGGATAGAACTGCCCAGCCCGCCGAGCGGCGGCGTGCAGATCCCGTAAGATCGCGCCCGCGCCGCAAACAGCATAACCATCGTGTATGGCGATCGAGTTGAATTTCTCAATCGAGATCGACCAGCCACCTTCGGGCACACGGCCGCCGGTCAAGCCAGAGCCTGCCCCCGCAATCGTGACTGGAATCCCATTAGCCTGCGCCTCGACGAGCATCCCCACCAATTCAGCTTCGCTTTTTGGAATTTGAATCTTGTCAGCAAAGCCCTGGTAGCTGGATGCATCCTCGAGGTAATTCCACATGACGGATTAGACCTCTAATACGACCGGGACAATGAGCGGTCGGCGCTGGGTTTCGCGGCTCAGGAAGCGCTTCAGATCGTTGCGGATCTTTTCCTGCATCACGCCCCAGTCTCCGCGCTCTTCCACAGACGAGTTCTCGATTGTCCGCGCCACCAACTGCTTGGCAAACGGCAACAATTCGCTCGACTCTTCCAGCGACACAAAACCGCGGCTGATGATCTCAGGCGGCCCTTGCAGCTGTCCGGTGGCTTTGTTGATCGCGATTACCGGAATCACGAAACCATCCTCAGACAAGTGCCGCCGGTCGCGGATGATCATATCCTCGACGACATCGCCGAGCGATCCCGAGTCGATATAGACTCGGCCCGTGTTGATCCTCTCGCCCTTGCGTGCGCCCCGTTCATCAATCATCAGGCTTTCGCCGTCTTCCATGATGAAGCTGGCATCCATGCCCTTGCCCTCAAGATGGGAGGCCAACTGGGCATGTCGTGTCAGTTGCAGATACTCACCATGTACGGGCATGAAATACTTCGGCCGCACAAGGTTGAGAATCAGCATCAGCTCTTCCCGATAGCCGTGGCCCGAGACATGGATGGGCGGAGACCCGCCACCATAGATGATGTTCGCGCCGCGTCTGGCAAAGTGATTCATCAGTCGGCCAATCGGCTTTTCGTTGCCCGGGATAATGCGGGCAGACAGCACGACGGTATCGCCGGGCTTCACCGAAAGATTCTTGTGACTATTCACCGCCACGCGCGACAAGCTCGACATCGGCTCGCCTTGCGTACCGGACACCAGACAACACACCTTGTTGGCGGGCAGGTCCATAATGTCCTGTGGGCGCAACAGAATCCCGTCCGGAATCCGCAACAAGCCCAGGCTGTGCGAAATTTCCGTGGTCGCCAGCATGCTGCGACCCAGGAATGCGACCTTGCGATCGTACTTCTTGGCGACATCTAACACTTGCTGGATGCGATGGATAGAACTCGAGAAGGTCGAAAAAACCAGCCGCTTGGTTGCCGTCGCAAAAATCTGCTCCAGCCGCGGACGCACCGCGCGCTCAGATTCTGAGTAGCCCGTGCGCTCGACGTTTGTCGAATCGCTCATCAGCAACAACACGCCACGCTTGCCATATTCTGCAAACGCATGCAGGTCAAATGGCTCATCGTCGATCGGAGTCTGATCGATCTTGAAATCCGCCGTGTGCAAAATCACGCCCAGCGGCGTGGTGATCGCAATCGCCACCGTAGACGGGATGGAGTGCGTAACCCGAATGAAATGAATTTTGAAGGGGCCGATCTCGAATTTGCCGCCCGCCTCCACTTTGTTCATCCGCGCTTCTTTAAGCAGATGGTGTTCTTCAAGGCGTCGCGACGCCATGGCAAGGGTAAAGGGTGTGCCATAGATCGGTATGTTCAGTTGCGACAAAAGGTAGGGCACGCCGCCGATATGATCTTCGTGGCCGTGCGTGAGGATGAGGGCGCGAACCATTTCGCGATGATCCTTGAGATAGGAGAAATCCGGTGTGACGACGTCCACGCCGAGCAACTCGGAGTCGGGGAACATCATGCCGGCGTCTATGACGATAATGTCGTCGTTATAGCGGATGGCCATTGAGTTCATTCCGAACTCACCCAATCCGCCGAGGGGGATGACTTGCAGTTTGCCTGTTGGCATTCGTTTGTTAACTTCCCCTTAAGGATAAACTGTCAAGTGCATGAAAATATTCCTGTTTGTCGCTTTTGCTCTCAACTTGTTTGGGCAGCCCAAAGGCTTCACCCCCCTCTTTGATGGCAAGTCGCTGGACGGATGGGAGCTTCGAGGCGATGGAAAGTGGTCCGTAATCGACGGCGGCATCCTCGTCGGCCAGCGCGATCTCGACCCAAAATCACTTGCCCCCGGCAAGCGTTTCACCACCGAAAAAGAATATCTGCAGTGGCTCAACCACCAGGCATGGCTCTACACCACCGCAAGTTTTGAAACATACGATCTCCATGTCGAGTTCTGGACCAAAGAGCACGGCAACAGCGGCATCGGCCTCCACGACCCCTCCCGCGCCGCCGCCGCCATCGCCTCGCCGCCCGATTTCACCAGGACCCCCGCCAAGATTGCCTACGAAATTCAGATCAACAACGGCTACCCCGATCCGCATCCTACCGGCAGCATCTACGGCTTTGTCGACGCTCCCAAAGACGCTCTCAAACCAAATCAGTGGAACGCGATGGACATTGCCGTTCGCCCCGATTCGATCACCGTCACCCTCAACGGGCGCGAAGTCGCCAAGTCCGCTCCCGATCCCAAGCGCCCCACCAGCGGCCCCATCGGCCTCCAACTCCACGATCAGTTCAGCATCATCCAATTCAAAAACATCTGGATTCGCAAAAGGTAAATAGTCTATGAAGTACACAGCCCTACTGATTCTTTGCTCCGCGCTGCTGTCGGCAGAAACCTACAAGCTCGATCTGCACGCCGCTCTGCAACGCGCCCTCCAACAATCTCCCGAGGTCATCCTCAGCCGCATCGACGAGGCAAACTCGCTCCAGGCAATTCAAATTGCCAAGGATCCCTTCTTCCCCAAGGTGGTCCTGGGTAGCGGCCTCGCCTACACCTATGGCTTCCCCATGAGCATTGACGGAGGCGGCCCCGCGCTGATCCAGGTCAAAGCCATCCAGTCTCTGATCAACCGACCGCAAAGCTACCTGCTCGCCAAGTCAAAAGTAGACGCCAAAAGTGCCCAACATCTCGTTCAGATGAAGCGCGAGGAGGTACTGGAGAAGACGGCCAAACTCTATCTCGATGCCGATCGCGCCGCCCGCAACTTGAAGATTGTCAGAGGGCAAATCGAGAACATGGAGTCGGTGCTGGCTGCCGTGACCGCCCGCAAGGAAGAGGGCCGTGTCTTGCCGATCGAGGTGCAGCGCGCCGACATCAATCTCAAGCGCGCCAACCAACGCTCCCGTGTCCTCGGCATGGAACTCAAACAGACCGAGCACTCCCTCGCCTATGTACTCGGCTATGAATCGCTGGACCGCGTAGAGGCCGCCAGCAGCGGTGTCGGCTTTGATGTTTCTATCGCCCCCGATCCCGAAATGGCAGTTCGCGAGGCACTTGAGAATAGTCGTGAATTGAAGAAACTGCAAAGCGATCTTCAAGCCAGAAACCTCGAGGCCCAGGCCTACAAATCAGCTTGGATGCCGCAAGTCGATCTGGTTGCGCAATACGGCTTCTTTTCGCGCCTCAACAACTACGACGTCTATTTCAATAGCTTCCAACAGAACAACGCCCAGGTAGGGGTAAGCATCAAATTCCCCGTCGTACCCGGCACGGCCAGCCCGGCCCAGGCCGCGCAGGCGCTCAACGAGGTTAGTCGGCTACGCCTGCAGGTTTCCAACACACGCAATCGCATTGAGCTGGATACGCGCAAGCTCTATGACGACCTGCAGTTACAAAAGGAAGGCAGAGAACTCGCCAAGCTCGATCTTGGCATCGCCCGCGAGCAGATCAACATCTATCTGGTGCAACTGGAAGAGGGCAAAGCGACACGCCGACAGGTAGAGGAATCGCGATTCCTGGAAGCCGAAAAGTGGCTCGTCTATTGGGACGCGCAATATCTCTACGACCGCGCGCGGATCTCATTGCTGGCGGCAACCGGCGGGCTGATGACCCTGGCGGCTAATTAGGGCGAAGGACATGCGTGACGTCCCCTTCGGCCCACAATTCATCCCACAGATTCTGATTTGACCCCCGGCCCTACTGGATTGCCACCGTTACCGCGTTTGAGGAAACCCCGCCAATCGCAAGCGTAAGCACCACCGCGCTTCCCGTCTGACTGTTTGCCGGAACTTTCACTTGGACCTGGTAAAGGCCAACGTATCCTGACGCTGCACTGGACAGTATTGGGATGGCGCTGGCACCGCCCATCATCACCTGCGGCGCGGCCAGCGTCTCAGGGGGAGGATTGGGAGGAAGTTCACCCGACTTGAGCGCGGACTTGAATGCTCCAAGGCCAGTGCAATAAATCACGAGTGTCTCTCCTACCAAAGCCGGTGCAGTTGTGGTCACCAAACTGGAGTCCGCAGCATGAAAGATCAATCCTGCGCCCGTGCCCTTTTGATTCACGCTGAGAATTGCAGGTGCCGCCGTCGCGAGATTTAAGGACTGGCTCGTACTCACGGCAAGATTCCTGATTACCTGGACAGTTACCGGGCCCGGCGTCAATTCCAGCGGTACTTGGGCGACAATTTGAGTGGGGGAAATGTAGTAGAGCGGTGCGAGGATGTCATTGAATGTGACGCGGGCATCGAATAGTGCCGTCGGCAGGGTGCTTGTCGGCGAGGCCTGAAGCACCGCTCCCGCCAAAGCTCCGCCAAAGATCGAGACAATCGAACCTGGCGCAAGATTATTTACTGTGAAACCCGCTCCATCGGTAATCGCGTTGACCGGAAGAACCGGAACCGCCGATGCCTGCTGAATTGTGGTGTCCACATCCTCCTGCAGCAAAAACCCCGAAGCCATGAGCCTCTGGGCGGAGGCCGTGATCTTGGCGACATAGCCCGCCTGATCGGTGTAGAGTTCTTGGAGCGACGGCCGAGAATCGCCCGCAGCCGTCCGCTCAGCCACAGTCCGCCGAAGCGGAATCATCATGCCGTAGAAATCGCATAAGTCCCCGTCGCTAAACTCTGGCCGCCGCAGACTCCAACCGGTCAGTGTGGCCACGGGCACGTCAACAAAAGGGTGCCGAATGCCAGCGGCGTCATTGCCGACTGCGTCTACCTTGGGCACGAGCAATCGATGCAAACTCAGAACCGGCGCGCGGAGCTTATCGACGATTCCGGAATTGTTGCTTACCCTCGGTCCGAAGTCCCGATCACCAGATCCGTTCAGCAATCCGTTGTAGTTCAGGCCTTGAACCAGAGGAAATCCCGTGGCCGATCGATCCGACTCGACCAACGTCCCATCTGACAACCGGGGACCAAGGCTCGCCGGCGGGGCAGTTCCAGTGCGCACCCACGCATCCAAGCCGACGAGTAATGCCCTCATGACGCTTCCCCGATGGAATGTATTGGAGAGTTCCTGGCATTGCCGGTTTGCCACTCCGTATGTCGGTAGCGCTCCCTGCGTGCTCGAATGCTGGGTTCCTGAAATTAAATACCGCCGTACGTTGGCAGACTCGACCAGATCTGTGATCCCGTTCTCATCAGTGTCCAAGAGAGATCCGCGACGCTCCCAGTACTCGGTCGAACTATTCACATGCATGATTTTTGGATCTGTCGAGGGCCGCTTCAACAGGCCGTCTGAGACTCCGCTCAAAGGATCGTTGCGCATGCTGTAGCTTCTCGGGAAATTCGTCTCCGGCGCGCCCCTGGCGGCATGTTGGCTCCGGAAGGGAGTCGAGTTAGGATCGCTGGCGAAACGGTAATTCAGAGCGGCCTTCTGCGCGCCCGCCGAGTGCACCATCATCCCGTCGCAAACTTGCTTTCCCTGTTCATCTTCGTTGAAGCCCTGATAGACGAAATCCCGCAAATACTGGCCGCTGATCGAGTACCCGTGACAAAGCGTCCGGGAGACTCCAGCCACGGGGTTCGGGGTACCCGCATCATCCATGGCCGCTTTGCGTAGAAATGAAACGAAGTCCCGAGTTGTAACATAGCCAAGCCCGCTGATGGGGGAGCCGGTGGCCTGGTAGACGATCTCGTATACCTGGTTATTTTGAAATCCGCCAGCCAGACAAATATCCGTCGCACTGGGAGTGCCTGGGGGTCCGTTTGGACATTTCGCGAACGACCACTGGGCAGCAGGGACTACCATACCTTCGGGAATGGCAGGACCACTGGGCCGCACGGAATCGCTTGGCCGGACCCTCAGTTCGGCTTGCGCAGCCGTGGGATTTGTCGAGACCGATGCAAAACTATTGAAGATCGAGTATCCGCTCAAGGGGAGCGTAAACGGAGTGCTGCCACCGAACTCGGCGTCCCAATAAACAGTGAGTACTGTGCCCGTAATCGGCTGCCCATTTTGCAGCGCAATGGGCAGTTGTGCGATCAGTCGACCCGCACCCGCCGGGATCCCTGCCGACCAGCCAACCCAGGCTAAGGTGTACCCCTGGCGAAGGAGAAATCCATTCCCGGCATCCAGTGCAACGCTCGGGGTGTTGGCGTTTGCCGTAGGAGGAGCGTCGTTGAAATAGGCCAACGCATTCTTGCTACCCCGGTTGGCCACTTCAGTCACTAAGGCACCATTGCCTTTGGTCACATCGACCGGTTTGAGGATGAAGAAATCCGCAGAGAACTCCACCATGCCGCTGCTGTTCAGGGCTGCCTTGTCGAGGTCGAATACCACTTTGTTGCGAGGGTCGGATGGGTCCACTGCAAAATTGACCGTTCCAGAAAGCGTTTCATAAGCGCCGGCTGTGCCGAAGCTGGCCCCTCCGGCAAATGAGTTTCTGGATTTGATTTGGATACTGGCAACGCGCGCCGTCACCACAGACGAGAAGACGCCCAGAAGGAGAATAGCGGCGACAATACTCCGCGCATGCTGCCTGACAGGTTGGTGTGTTTTCGGGTTCTGCATTTTTTGCTCCTATTGAGTAAGGTTTGCCATTCAGGCAGCGACAGTAGCTCAGAACTGATAGCGCAGCAACATCACAATTCGGCGCCCACCGCCATTCGTATTCCACTGGTTCAGAAAAGCAGCAGAGTTATAAGTGGCATTGGGGATCCCAAAGTCCCGTGAGTTCGCCAGATTGTAGAACTCGGCGCGGAAATTCATCACATGGCTTTCAAACGGAAGTCGAATCTTCTTGTTGATCACCATGTCGACGTTGCCAATGCCATCGGCTCGAATGATATTGCGCCCTGCGTTGCCAATGGGACTAGCGGCGCTTAGCGCGCTAAACAAGGTGCTTCGTACGCCGAACAACTGCTCGACAGACTTTGAAGAGATGTCCAGACTGCTTGCGACATGCGGACGTAGCGAATTGCCAATCAGCGCATCGATTCCAGAGAGGCGGAAGCCAGGGTCGTTCCCAGCCAGGGCCGAGAACGGCGCACCACTCTGGAAGGTGAGAAAGCCGCCAAGTTGCCAACCTCCAATCACATGGCTGATTAGTTTCTTGCCATCACGGCCAAACGGCACTTCATAGATGCCATTGACCGAAAAGCGATGCGGGCGATCGTAGGTCGATCGGCCTTTCTCGCTGCGCCGATTCAAGCTATCTTGTGCCACGGCAACTTCGCCCGAAACGGAAGCATTGAAGATGTCGCTCTGGTCGTCGATAAACGTCGACCAGGTGTAATGGGCCGAAAATTGGTAACCCTGTGAAAAGCGCTTCTCCAAAGAGGTCTGCAGCGAGTGGTAGGTAGAGCTGCCCGTGTTAGCACGCAAGCGCAACACCCCACGGCTATTATCCACACGTCTTGTCCCACCAGAGCCCGGGACAGTTGGATTGCCATCCACGCTCTGAAAAAGTCCCGTTCCCTTGGTTGCAACATATCCAACATTTAGGCCCAAACCACCAAAAAGCTCGCGCTGAATCTGCATGCTATATTGCTCGGCAATAGGGGCCCTAAAACTGTTGTTGAAAACTGTACGCGTGATCGACTTGAGGTTGGCCGGCAGCGGCGCAGGCCCCCCACGGCGAATCGCATCAATCGTAACGAACGACTGTGGCGAACGCGCTGCGCGCGTTAAAGCATACGTGAATGGCCAGGCACCATAGATATTCAGCAGCATGTTGTTGAAGGTCAGATCGTAGGTCCGCGAATAGCCGCCACGCAAGACTGTCTTGTTGTCGCCCAGAAAAGCCCCGATCACACCGGAGCTTTTTCCGAATCGGTAGTTAAAGCCCAGCCTAGGTGCAAAGTTGTTTACATCGCGCGATGGGCCTTTATCCATTACATAGTCTGGGTTATTGTTGTTCGCGGCCACGACTCGCTTGTTCTCCGATGCCAGCCAATTGAAAGGGTTACCGGGGGTCTCATAACGAAGGCCGTAGGTCAATGTGAGATTCCGTTTGACGCGCCATTCGTCCTGGGCGAAAAAGAAGAAGTCGTAATACCTGTAAAATTGCCAGTTCCGCAGGCCCGGCAGCAACTGATTGATGGTCTGTGCCTGGGCAAGATCGTCAACAAAATCTTGCAGGTTGTTGTATTGCAAGCGGCCACGCACGGTGGGGTTGAAATCGCTGAATTGTTCGGCACGTCGAATGTCCCCCCCAAATTTCATCGAGTGATTGCCGCGGATTAATCCAAAGTTGTTGGCGATTTGATAATTGTTGGTGATCAGAATACTAGGCAGATTGATTGCAAACCCGAGTGCGGTCCGTGAATCTGCATTGTTGAACCCCTGCAACCCGAGAGTGTTGATTTCAATACTCGGGACGCCCAACGCCTCGGGGTTCGATGCCGATTGCGAATTGAACAAACGTTGGTAATTGAGTCGCAATTCGTTAAACGCACGGGGAGACAGAGTGCTGGTCAGTGTGGAATTGTAGGCCTGTCGACGGCTCGGCGCCAGCGAGGTAAGCCCCAGTGGCACCGCTTGCCCTGAGATATTGACACGGTCGTCATATAAAATGCGACCCATCAAATTATTCTTCTCATTGATGCGGTGATCGACGCGCCCTGACCACTGCCACACATCCAGCTTGTTTGGCGCAGCTCCGGATAGCGTTCCAACCGGCACGACTACCGAGCGCCCATCCGCATTTATAGTAAACGCTTGCCCGCTAGGCTGCTGTGCGGCAGGAAGATATTTAAGCAGTGCAGCAATTTGCGGACGCCCAGCAGAGATAGACTGCAAGGCCGTGCGGCCTTCCGCCGTTGGAGCTCCCGTGATCGCCGTCCCCGATGCAAAACGGTGGTCAGTCCACCGTAGAAGGCTACCAAAAAGGAAGGTGCGATTCTTGATCGCAGGTCCGCCAAAGGTTCCTCCAAATTGATTCTCAACGCGCCAGGGCGCCTTTGTAAAAGTGCGCTTGTCAAGGTTCGTACGGCTGTTCATTACATTACTGTTGTAGGACCAATAAGCAGTCCCGTGCATTTGATTCGTTCCCCCCTTGGTCAGTATGTTTACGACAGAACCGGCCGCCCGCCCGTATTCGGGCAGAAACTGGTTGGTGATCAGGCGAAATTCAGCAACAACATCGGGATTGTTGATTTCCTGCACCATCCCTGCCACAGAGGGGTTGTTGGAATCTGCCCCGTCGATCATAAAGTTGTTTGATCGCAGGCGCATTCCGTTCACCGAGAAGTTCAAACTATTGGCACGAGATTCGTTACCGCTGGATAATTGGCTTACGCCAGGCGCCTGCAGGACAATGT
>JBBRBI010000062.1:0-36890 GCA_038206015.1 Bryobacterales bacterium
CTCGAGGACGCCCTCTCCTTCGAGCGCCTCGCCAACGACACCAAAGTCCTGCCCCTCCTCCTGCGCGAACTCGACCGCATGCCCACCCGCATCCGTCGCACCATGGAGGCCCTCCGCAAACAAATCCAGGAACGAAGCCAATTCGGTATTCAAATCGCGCAAAAAGACGGAAACGAAGCCAATTCTGACGAGCCCGTCGAGCTCGAGCAGATCGACGACCTTCCCCATATCCCGATGCGCCCCGACCCATCGGCAACCAAGGAATCGACATCGAAAAGCTCGGACCCCGAAAACCAGGGCGCCGACCCCGCCCTCCGCGCCCGTCTCAAAGGCCTCCCCGGCAACTACCTCTGGAATCTCCTCCTCCACTACACCTTTGAAGACCACCCCGATGAGCTAGCCTATTTCTACTCCGAGCTCGAAGCTGAAAAAGCCGAGATCGAAGCCGCCAAAGCAGAAGCAGAAAAACAAGAAGAGCTGGAAACGAACCCAATCGCCGCCTAGCTCGCCACAAGTTCGAGGGCCCCTCGCCCTTTCAGTTCTTCGACAACCGAACCCGTCCGAAACCTACTCACACTATACTTGTCTTCCTGCAGCCCATCCACGGAATCAAATCCAGATGGGTTGCCCTATTCAGGTCCGCACGGCAGAGGAAATTGCGATGCGCCAACCGAGAGCTTGCGCGTACACACTAAGGTGCGCGCGCAGCAATTATAGACTCGTACAGGGCCGCCTTCTCCGGCTTCTCTGAAGTGGAACTGGCTCTCCTGGATGGAATCGTCCTCGAGCCCGTCCCGGCTCAACGTCCCCGCAAATGATCGACCTAGCCTCCGGTCCCTTCCTGTTCGACACCAGCGCCGAAGGCTGCTTTCATCGGAATCTAGGTGCCATTGAAGCGTCACCCCATCGCTTCCCAAACCGCGAGCCGATCCAACTCATCCGATGCGCCTCCCTCCCCCAATTCCCGCGTCTATGCTAACCTACAATTTCATGGCAAGCGGGCTTCACCATCGCCGACACCACCACCATTCCGGTGCGTTGATGCGGCTGGCCCCTATGTCGTGATCGTTTGCGATCTACTTCTCCTTCATAGCCCGTCGCGCTGAATCACAGCACGGCGGGCTTTCTGTTTGGATCCTATGCAAATACCAAAACTCGATTACTCAAAACTCGACGGCCTCATTACCGCCGTCATCCAGCACTGGCAAACCCAACGCGTACTCATGGTCGGTTTCATGAACGAAGCCGCCTTCGCCAAAACACTCGAAACAGGTAAGTGCTGCTTCTTCTCCCGCTCCCGCAACAAGCTCTGGCTCAAGGTCGAATCCTCCGGCCACTTCCTGATCGTCAAAGAGATTCGCACCGATTGCGATTTCGATACCCTGCTCATCTTTGCCGAACCAGTCGGCCCCGGCGTCTGCCACGAGGGTTTTGAATCCTGCTTTGCCAAACAACTCGACCCCGACAACGAGTTCCAATATGTCGACATCCCAACTTACAATCCCGACGAGGTCTACAAACACTAGCGCCATGAAACTCAAACTAGGCATCCCCAAAGGCTCTCTCGAAAACGCCACCATCGATATCTTCCGCCGCGCTGGTTTCCAGATCACCACCAGTTCGCGCAGCTACTTTCCGTCCATCGACGATCCGGAAATCGAATGCATGCTCATCCGCGCTCAAGAGATGGCTCGCTACGTCGAAGACGGCATCCTCGATGCTGGACTCACCGGCCGCGATTGGGTCGAAGAAAATGACTCCCAGGTCGTCGCCGTCGCTGACCTCATCTACAGCCGCGCCAGCTTCACCAAAGTCCGCTGGGTCCTTGCCGTCCCCGAGAATTCTTCGATCAACTCGGTCAAAGATCTCGAAGGCAAAATCATCGCCACAGAACTTGTCGGAGCCACCAAACGCTACCTCGCCCGCCACGGCGTCACCGCCAAGGTCGAGTTCTCCTGGGGTGCCACCGAAGTCAAGCCTCCCATCCTCGCCGATGCCATCGTCGAGGTCACCGAGACCGGCAACTCCCTGCGCGCCAACAAGCTCCGCATCGTCGAAACCGTTCTCGAATCCAACACCCAGCTCATCGCCAACAAGCTCGCTTTCGCTGACCCGTGGAAGAATCGCAAGCTCGCCGACATGAAGCTGCTCCTCGACGGTGCCATTGCCGCTCTCGGCAAAGTCGGCCTCATCCTCAACGTCGAACGTGCCAATCTCGACGCCGTTCTCGCCCTCCTGCCCTCCCTCAAAGGCCCCACTGTCTCCCAGCTCTCAGACCCCAACTGGGTCGCCGTCCACACGATTCTCGAAGAGACCACCGTCCGCACAATCATCCCTCGCCTCAAGGAAGTCGGCGGCCAAGGCATCGTCGAATACCCCTTAAATAAGGTCATCCTCTAATGCCGCTCCTCCGCATCCTTCCCCGCACCAAAGCCAGCAGCCTGCTCAAACGTCGTCAGGTCCAACTCGATGACGCCATCGCCGTCGTCCGCCCCATCCTCGAAGCCGTCCGCAAGGACGGCGACAAGGCGCTGCTCGCTTATGCAAAACAATTCGATAATTTTGATCGCAGGTCGCCCCGCATCTCGCCTAAAGAATGTGAGCAAGCTGCTAAATCTTTAACACCGGCCTTCGTCGCAGCCGTCAAAACCGCCGCAGCCAACATCCGCAACTTCGCCAAGCTTCAGCTGCCCAAGGCCACCAGCGTCGATCTCGCCCCTGGCCTCGAAGCCGGCTTCATCGTTCGCCCCCTCGATACCATCGCTGCCTACATCCCCTCCGGTCGCTATCCCCTTGCCTCCACGTTGCTGATGACCACGCAGCCAGCACAGGTCGCCGGCGTGCCCAACATCTGCGTCACCTCGCCGCGCTTCGTGCCTGAAATCTTCGGCACCGCCCACCTCCTCGGTGTCACTAACACCTTTCTACTCGGCGGCGCACATGCTATCGCCGCCTTCGCCTACGGCACGCGCACCGTCCCCAAAGCAGACCGCATTGTTGGCCCTGGCAACATCTATGTCGCCGCCGCCAAAAAGCTCCTCGCTGGCGAAGTCGGCATCGACTTCGTTGCCGGTCCCACCGAAATCCTCATCATTGCCGCGACAGGCAACCCCAAGTGGATCGCCGCTGATATGCTCGCCCAGGCTGAACACGATCCTGATTCCGCCGCAATCCTCCTCACCCCTTCCGCCAAGCTGGCCGCACAAGTGGCTGAAGAAGTCGACGAGCAACTCAAAACACTCCCCACGGCCGCAGTAGCCCGCATCGCCATCAAACGCAACTCGGCAATCCTTCTGGTGGACTCGCTAGAGGAAGCCTGCGAACTGTCCAATCGCTTCGCCCCAGAGCACCTCTCGATCCCCAGCAACAGCCTCTTGAAACACCTCAAGCACGCCGGAGGCATCTTCATCGGCGGCCACTCACCAGAAGCAGCTGGCGACTACGCCTCAGGCCCAAACCATGTCCTGCCAACCAGCGGTGCTGCCCGCCTGCGCGGCGGCCTCTCGGCTGCCGACTTCGTCAAGGTCATCACAACCCAAAAACTTACACGCGATGCGCTCGCCGCCCTCGCCCCCTCCATCACAACGCTCGCTCGCGCTGAAGGATTAGAGGCGCACGCGCGCTCCATCGAAGTGAGGCTGCGCTAGTGGACTTCCCACAACTCAGACCTCGACCCGCCATCGACAAGATGGCCGCCTACCATCCGCCCAGCGCCGGTCGCGCCGGAAAGCTGCGGCTGGACTTTAACGAGAACACCTCAGGTGCCAGTCCCAAAGTCGTCGCCAAGATTCAGGAAGTCCTCAGCGCCGACTCGCTCACCGTCTATCCCGAATACACCACCGTCCTCCCAACGCTAGCTAAATTCTTCGATGTCTCTGAAGACGAACTCGTCATGACGAATGGCACCGACGAAGCCATCCAGGTCCTGATCAACGCCTATGTCGATAACGATGACGACGTGCTCATCCTCACTCCCAGCTACGCCATGTACCGCTTCTATTCTGAGGTCGCCGGTGCCAAAGTTCGCACTCTGTCTTACCGCAAAGACACCTTCAAGTTCCCCCTCGACGAACTGCTCGATACGATCACCCCCGCCACCAAAGCAATCCTGATCTCCAACCCCAACAACCCCACCGGCAGCGCGATCCAGCGCGAAGGTATCGAGCGCATCCTTGACGCCGCCCCCCAGGCCGCAGTCCTCATCGATGAAGCCTACTACGAGTTCTGCGGCATCACGATGCTGCCTTACCTGAACGAATATCCCAACCTCTTCGTCAGCCGAACCTTCTCCAAGGTCTACGGCATGGCAGCGCTCCGTGTCGGTTGCCTCTTCTCTTGCTCGGACAACATGGCCGCCATCCACAAGTCGCACTCGCCCTACTCGGTCAACTATCTAGCCGCCATCGCCGCCAAAGCCGCCGTGGAGGATACCGCCTTCCTGCGAAGCTTCGTCACTGAGATTCTGGCCGCAAGAGAAGTTCTGACCGCAGGCCTCGAACGAATCGGAACTCCCTATGTCCCCAGCCAGGCAAACTTCGTCTTGATGCACATCGGCCCGCGAGCCCAAGAGATCTGCGACAAGCTGAATGCTGAAGGCATCCTGGTCCGTAACCGTAGCTACGAGATCCCCGGCTGCGTCCGCGTAACGGTCGGCACCCAGGACCAAACCCGCCGCTTCCTCGCCGTCTTCGAACCACTCTGGAAGGACATCCAAAAATGAAACCTCTTCTCGTTTTCGACATGGATGGAGTTCTGGTGGAAGTCAAAGAATCCTACCGCGAGAGCATCCGCGCCACAGTCCAACACATCACCGGAGAGACGCCTGATCACGAAACCATCCAGGCTTACAAGAACCAGGGCGGCTGGAACAACGACTGGAAGTTGAGCCAGGAACTCTGCCGAACAAAAGGCCACGAGGTCCCCTACGAAGAAGTCATCGAGATTTTCAATCGCTACTTCTTCGGCCACTCGGGCGTTCCGGGTCTCATCGAGCGAGAGCGCTGGATCGACACAACAGGGGTGCTGTCCAAGTTGAGCGAACGCTACGACTTCGCCGTCTTCACTGGCCGCCTCCACGATGAAGCCCAAATCACCCTGCGCCGTTTCGCCCAACACCTCGCTTTCATCGAGGTCCTCGGCGACGACAACGTGGCGCAGTCCAAGCCGCACCCCGCTGGCCTCAATCAGATTCAGGCCGCCCGCAAGATCTCTTACTACCTCGGCGACACCGTCGACGACGCCAAAGCTTCCCAGGCCGCAGGCGTCCCCTTCATCGCCATCACCGCACCCGGCGGAGATTTCACCGGCCTCCCCGTCGCCCACGCCATCAATTCGATCAACGAACTGGAGACCATCCTCTAACATGCGCACTGCCAAAATCGAACGCATCACCAAAGAAACGCAGATTCGCGGCACCCTCAAAATCGAGGGCAAAGGCAAGTACAGCGTCTCCACGGGCGTCCGTTTCCTCGACCATATGCTCGAGCTCTTCACCAAGCACGGCGGCTTCGATCTCACTCTCCAGGTCACTGGCGACCTCGACGTCGATCAACACCACTCGGTCGAAGACGCCGGCATCGTTCTCGGCCAACTATTCTCACAGGCCCTTGGAGATCGCAAGGGCATCAACCGCGCCGGCTACTTCGTCCAGACAATGGACGAGACCCTGGCCGTCTGCGCTGTCGATCTCGGCGGCCGCCCCGCCCTCGTCTACGACGACCTCGTCAAAGTCGTCCACGTCGGAGACCTCCAAACCGAACTCCTGATCGACTTCTTCGACGGCTTCACGCAACACGCCAAAGCCAACTTCCATGCCAAGGTCCTCTACGGACGCTCCAATCACCACAAGATCGAAGCCATCTTCAAGTGTTTCGGCCGCGCCGTGAAGTATGCCTGCTCCAAGGACGCCCGCCTCAAAGGCCAACTCCCTTCGACAAAGGAACTCTTGTGATCTCGATCATCGACTACGGCGCAGGCAACCTGCGCTCCGTTCAAAACACCCTCGCGGAACTCGGTGCCCAGTACAAGCTCATCGACACCCCGGAAGCAGTTCTCGCCGCAGACCGCATCATCCTCCCCGGCGTCGGACACTTCGGTCAGCTCATGGGTTCGCTCGACCTCTTGCGCCTTCGCCAGCCCCTCCTCGAAAAGATCGCCGCTGGCACGCCCTACTTCGGCATTTGCCTCGGCATGCAGGCCCTGTTCTCCGGCTCCGACGAAGCTCCAGACCTCCAGGGACTCAGCCTCTACCCAGAGCGCATCGAGCGCTTTCCCACCACCGCCCGTGTCCCGCACATGGGCTGGAACTCTCTCACCCCCAAGCCCGGCTCCAAACTCCTTGCCGGTCTCACCGATCCGATTTACGTCTACTTCGCCAACAGCTACTACGCTCCACCCGTCGAGGCAACTTCGGCAACCTGTGAATATCAGTTCCCCTTCTCAGCCGTTCTCGAAAAGGACAATATTTACGGCGTCCAGTTTCATCCTGAAAAGTCCGGCCCCATCGGTCTCAAGATCATGCGCAATTTCCTGGAGCTCAGCTAATCCATGCTCGCTAAACGCATCATCCCCTGCCTCGATGTCACCGCCGGTCGCGTCGTCAAGGGCATCAACTTCATCAACCTGCGCGACGCCGGAGACCCTGTCGAGCTCGCCCAACGTTACAACGAACAAGGCGCAGATGAGGTCGTCTTTCTGGACATCACCGCCTCCTCCGACGAGCGCAACACCATGGTCGACGTCGTCTTCCGCACCGCCCAGCGAGTCTTCATCCCGCTCACCGTCGGAGGCGGCGTCCGCGAGGTCCGCGATGCCCGCCGCATTCTCGTCTCCGGTGCCGACAAGGTTAGCGTCAACACCGCTGCCGTCCACCGCCCCGCGCTCATCACCGAGCTGTCCAAGGAGTTCGGCGCGCAGGCAGTAGTCCTCGCCATCGACGCCCGCCGCAATGCTGACGGCCGCTGGAGCGTCCACACCAAAGGCGGCCGCTTCGATGAAAAGATCGACGTAGTCGAATGGGCCCAGAAGGCCGAAGCCCTCGGCTGCGGCGAGATTCTCCTCACTTCGATGGATACCGATGGCGTCCAACAGGGCTTCGATTGCGCCCTCACCCGCGCCGTCAGTCGCGCCACACGCATCCCCGTCATCGCGAGCGGCGGCGGTGGAACGCCAGAACACTTCCTCGAAGTCCTGACCGATGGCGAAGCCGACGCAGCTCTTGCCGCCAGCATCTTCCACTACGGCACTTACACCGTCAACGACCTCAAAAGCTTTCTCTCCCAACACAACATCCCCGTAAGGAACAACGCATGATCGTCCCATGTATCGACCTCCAGGACGGCAAAGTCGTTCAACTCATCCAGGGCCGCGAAAAGGCCCTCGAAGGCGACGCTCCCCTCGTGATGCTGGAGCGCTTCGCCGGCTTCCCCGAAATTCAAGTCATCGACCTCGATGCAGCCATGGGCCGCGGTGCCAATGACGCAATCGTCGAACTCCTGGCTGGCCGCGCCAAGTGCCGCGTTGGCGGCGGCGTTCGTACCCCTGAACGCGCTGCCACCTTGGTCAAACAGGGTGCCGCCCAGGTCATTGTCGGCACTGCTGCCTTCACGCCCGTGCTCAAGGACATCGCCGCCGCCATTGGCAAAGAACGTATCCTGGTCGCTCTCGACTCCAAGCACGGCAAGATCGTTGTCAAAGGCTGGCAGGAGTCCACCGACCTCACCGCCATCGAAGTCATCAAAGAACTCGAACCCCTCTGCGGCGGCTTCCTATGCACCTATGTCGACAAAGAAGGCATGATGCAAGGCACCGACCTCGACTGGTTTGCCCAACTCCGCGCCGCTACCACCCTACCCATCACGGCCGCCGGTGGTATCACTACCCTGGAAGACATCAAGGCGCTCACTGCCCTAAACATCTACTCCGCTGTAGGTATGGCGATCTATACCGGACGGCTTAAGTTGGAGGATTTGCGCCAAATGATCTAACACTGGCCGCTCAGCGCCGATAAGGTTCTTGAGCAAAATTAGCCAGTGAGCATCATTAGTAACCTCTTCCAAAAGAGCCCTCAAGCGGACTCAAATTCCCTCGCAGACCAGTTCACCAGTCTGGAGTGGATCGAGGCGACCCGCGATGCAGCTCTGCAACTGTGGCGAACCAGCGTTTTATCGATGAGTGAATCGATTCCCGCCGCGCCCAAGCAAATCTGTGAGCCCCACCGCCGCGGCCTGCGCCAACTGGTTGACGAGATGCCCACCAAGCCAGCCCCCAACCAGCTCGACCAGCGCAAGGTCAAGACAACCGAGATCCTCAAAAGCTACGGCTCCCAGATGGGCACCTTCATCGACTCCCAGGAGCGTGAGGCCAAGGCCGTCCTCACTTCCGTCGCCCAGATTACCGAGTCCCTCTCCGGCCTGGACCAGCGCTATGCCGTGCGCCTCCAGGGCATCACCAAAAAGCTCAAACTGCTGGCTACTTCGAGCGACCTGGCTGAGATGCGCGCCCGGCTCAATACCGAAGTGATTCAGTTGGAGCGATGCGTTGAAGAACAACAGCGAGATACGCGCTCAGCCATGAGTCGCCTCAACGAAGACGTCAATACGAGCGAACTCCGCAAGCAGCGTGGCATCCCTGGCCCTGGCTCCGAGCACGCCTCCGACAGCCTGCTCGCCCTTGATCGGGCCATCAACGGTTGGGACCGTTACTGCCTGGTCCGTTATGACTTTCTGGACAGGGGTGGCAACGCCCCGGACGCCACCAGCTGGAAGACCCACGAGTCCAAGCTTCAGGACGCCCTCCCAGAGCGCGTAGGCCATCCGGTGCGCGTCGTAGTGCCCAAACCCGGCGTGCTCCTGGCTGCGGTTCAGTGTCAGTTGCTCGAGTACGCAAGCCAGGCAGAGTCGATGGAACGGTCTCTCAGCCAGGCCAGCGGCATGGCCTGTAAATCGCGGGTTGTCGAGCCGCTGCGAGGCGAAGCAATGCGCGAAGCAATGGCTCGTTTAGAGAAGGCAGGTTAAGCTCAGATGCTCCGTTGTGCCCTCTTCACCCCCAACTTGCAAGCTCGCGAGACCCTCGCCCTGGCCATTGAGGACTGCCCTGGCCTGCTGCTCCTCAAGGCCTCCGATTGCTTTTTGCCGGCAGAGCCGCTTCTCGACTACGTCCGCGCCCACTCGCCACAAATCCTCTTTTACGACATCAGCCAGGGCCGCCAATCGTTGGTTGAAGCCGCTGTATTGCTGAAGGCAAACCAGCACACTCACCTCATCGCCATCGACCGCGCCCTGGACGCAGAGGTCCTCCTGGAGCTAATGAACATAGGCGTCCGGGAGTTTCTGCGCTTCCCACTCGACCCCGAGAAGCTCGCCGCCACCTTGGCCCGCATCGAGGCCATTATCGCCAACGCTCCCGAAGATCGGGAGTCTTCTGATCTTCTATTTAGCTTCCTGCCCGCAAAGCCCGGCGTCGGTTGCTCCACCACCGCCCTGCATACAGCAATCGAACTCGCCCAACGCCCCCACAGCCATGTGCTCTTTGCCGACCTCGACCTCAACTGCGGCATCAGCCGATTCCTGCTCAAGATTGCTAATCCACTGGGGGTTCGTGACGCCATCGCCCGTATGGCAGAGATGGATGACGGACTCTGGGCCGAGATCAAATCGAGCGTCGCTGACCTGGACGTCCTGCCTGCTGGTCTGATTGACCCGAATGTCGAAATTGACCCGACAAGGGTGCGCACTCTATTTGAGTTTGCCCGCCGACGTTACCGCATCGTCCTGGCCGATCTCAGTGGCGCGATGGAGCCTTTCTCCATCGACGTGCTCCGCCAATCCCGCCGCATCCTGCTCGTCGTAGAACCAGACCTTGCGGCCGTGCACATGGCTCGCGAGAAGATGCGCTTCCTCGAAGGTCAGGACTTGCATGATCGTGTCAGCCTGATCATCAATCGCTGGCGCAGGGACTCGCCCCTTACCATTTCCGATATTGAGAGTGTTCTCGGCGTACCCGCAGAGATCAGTCTCAGCGATGCAGCGGACCAGATCTACAAGTCCGTCATGCGTGGGGGCGCCCTCGACCCCGCCTCCACTTATTTCCGGGAAATCGCAGAACTGGCTGGCTGGCTTGGATCAGAATCGGGTGTCAAACGCGGCCCATCCATGCAGCGGAAAGTTGAGTACTTCTCACTGATCCCCAGTCGCTATTCGCTCACTCGGGTTTAACTAATTCGGCGTAGCCAATTTGCCCGTTCAGCCCCTCGTCCGGCCTCGCCAGATCGCCGCCGCCAAACCAGATACGCACCCGACCCGCTTCGACCAGCACAGTGGGGTCACACACTACCGCAGCATTCCAACTTTGTTCACCGCGCAAGACGGGGATCTTGAGCTTTTCCCATTTGCGCCCATCCTTTGACACTGCGTAACCAAGCGCCCGCTGTTCTTTGTGGTCCCGTCCGGTGTAGAGCATCATCCACATTCCGTTTGCGGCAAACACCGCAGGCTCGCCCAGTCCGTTCTCATCGAAGTCCCCAGCCCCGCCGAGTTCCAGCAGCGCGCCCCGCGCCTTGGTCCAGTGAATCCCGTCGCTCGACTTGGCAACTCCCAGCCGCTGCCGCCGCGCGCGGTCTTCGCCGAGATAGTACACATAGATCTCGCCTCCCGCGACGACTAAATAGGGATCGCCGAGACTGATCTCATCCCAACTCATGCGGGGCCCTTGCGTCAACACTGGCAATGGTTGCTTGGTCCAGGAGCGGCCATCCTTTGAGCTCGCCACACCAATGACCGTGCGGCCCTTCTCTCCAGACTGATATGCGTATAGCAACTCGGCACCGTTCACTGCAACCCCGCCGTTGGCGGCAATGTAGTGGCCCTCCCAGGCTTCGCTGGGACTTAGAACTTTACCTGCTTCCTTCCAGCTCAGCCCGTCTGGCGACGCGCTGAGTCCGGTATGCCAGACTGTCCCGTCAAATATCGAGTAGAGGTTTAGATACTCGCCCCGCCAGTACACGACCGAGGGATTCAGAACGTCCAGCGAGGCCCCCCTGGCGATTACTGGCTCTGGTGTGAGATGCCAGGCCAAGCCAATGTTTGGGCCCACAGGCGCGCTTGGCAAAGCAAGCTCGCCGTAACGTGCACACGAGCAACACACGAGGCATAGCGCGGCGACAAACCTCATAGCGGAATGCGTATCCGCAGGGTTGCCCCGTGCCCCGGTCGGCTGCTGGCGACCATCTCTCCACCGAGACTCCGAACCCGGCGCTTGATGCTCCCCGGTCCAATACGCAGGACTTCCAATTCACTCAAGTCATAGTTGCCACTGAAGGGGAACCCCGTCCCGTCATCCTCCAGCTCAATGTGCAGCATCTCACCCTGCTTCGTGAGCGAGATCGCAACCCGCGATGCCTTTGAGTGCTTCTGGACGTTGTTCAAAGACTCCCGCACGATTTGCAGCACCTCCAGAAAGTTTTCGGGTTCTCCCGTCACTTCCTGACTGGAATAGCTGGCCGATATCCCGGTGTCCTTCTTGAAGTTCTCTACGAGCCGACGGATGGCAGTTGATAAGCTCTCCCCTTCAACTTCGAGCGGCCGCATCCCCCGGACGAAGGCACGAAGCTCAGCTACCTGAGTTCTACAGACAGACTGTAAATCCTGAAGCTCCCTGAGGCCATGTGACATGTCGCGACTGAGCATTTGTTGCACTACACTCAAGCGCATTTGGAAGGCAATGAAGCTCTGCAGCGGGCCGTCATGGAAGTCATCGGCAATCCGCTGGCGCTCGGTCTCCCTTAGCTTTTCAGCCTCGCCTCGCAGTAACCCGATTTGAAAAAGCGCTTCGTCCAGATGGTCGCCGAGTACGCGTTTCTCCAGCGCCAAAGTGCAGGCGAGAATTCCAGCTAACATCACCAGCGGCTGGAGCGTCTCCCCTTGCGCCGGGCGCACGAGTAGAAATATCCCCTGGCAAAGCACAAGCACGGCAAAGACTTCGCGCCACGAATGGAGGATCGCTGCTTCGAGCAGCAAGTACACATAAAACAGCGAGTTAAACCAGAGAGTCTGATCGGCGGAGAAGTGTGCAAAGACCAGAAAGATAACTACGTCAATCGCGAGGCTGAGCATCGGCGGCCAGCGCTGCTCAACGTCCCGCCAAAGAAGGGCAAGAAGGCTATAGATCGTAAATGCCGAGGCGAGCAGCATGATCGGCAGCGGTAGACTTCTAAGCGAAGCAGTGCCAACCGCCAGGAAGGCCAGCGCAAGAATGGTTCTAATGACAGCAAGACTCTGCCACCAGAGGGGCGATAGATATTTCGGCTCGGATGGGGACCAATTCGGCATAGTGGCTCTCAACGCCGGTAGAGGAACAGGGTATGACTCCGTCCCTCAGCGTCTTCCATGGTCTCAGTCCTCTCAGCCTTCCATTCGGTGAACTCAAAGTCGTGGCAGACTATGCGAGCGCCACGCTTCAGCATTTTTTCAAGAACCGGCGAGAGTCTGATGTTGGTAATTGGCAGGAGATAGACGGTAATCAGATCGGCATCAGAGTAATCCTGTTTGAACAGATCTCCTTCGATGATGTTTGCCCCGGACTGCAGCCCGAGCTTGGCGATGCGCTCCCGGCTCTGCAAAACAAGAGCATGATCCAACTCAAACCCTGTTGACTTTGCATTGAATTTCTGTGCCCCAAGGATGACGATGCGTCCGTCGCCCGAACCCAAGTCGTAGAGCTTCTCGCCCCTCTTCAGTTCGCCCAATTTGAGCATGCGCTCAACAACCACCTGCGGCGTTGGGTAATACGGGGCAGCCCGCTCAGGCGGCTTGTCGCGGTCTTGCAGGGCGAGCAGGAAGATGCAAAAGAGCGTCCACATGCAGCTTTACCGGATCGGCGAATAGGGCAGCGGGCTCAACATTGAATTTGTAATGTTCGATACGACGTCAGCATCGCTGAGGCCAGGTGTGGTCTTCAGCTTGTCCCATTCGGGATGGCTGACGAATTTCTTCCAGTTTGCCTCACGAGCAGCAAGGCTGTCGTACCAGAGCATGTACGTCAGGTTCGGCATGTTTGCGCCAAAGATCGTTTCTCCGAAGAACACAGGATTCAGTCCTGTCTTGCGAAAAATCGCAATCTCGCCTGAGTTGAACATCCCGATCTTCTTGCCAAGCGAGTCAAAGGTGTTGGACTCATAGGTGCGCAATTCGAAGACCCTCGCTGGTCGACCAGCTTCCACCGCAGGCATCTCAAGACTTGGGGCAGCATCGAAGCTGCGCAGCAGGCTTGTCTCGATACGGGCGTAGTCGACGGGCGACGCGATGTCCCAGCTAGCTTCGGCCTGGGCCATGTTCTTAAACTCAGTCACTTGAAGCACAAGCGGACTGGCGGCACCAATCAAGTTGCCAAAGAAACCGACTCTGTTTACTCCCGACTTCTGCAGCGCAGGAAGGTATTGCTTGGAGAGGTAATCGTTGAGCTTCTTAGGCATCCCGTCGGTCGTGTTGCGTAACTTGTAATATCGCAGCTCGATGAGACTGTTTGACTTCTTCTGTGTAGCTTCAAAAGCGGAGGCGCCAGAGGCACCGGCAGCGGCGAAAAAGATACGACGGTTCATTCATGCCAATCGTACAACGGGTTAGGCAGCGCTTGTATCGTAGACTTCGCCAAAGCGACGTTCGCGGCACTGAAATTCGGACACGGCAGCCTCCAGCTCCCGTTCGCCAAAATCGGGCCAAGCCACAGGCGTGAAATGAAACTCGGCATAGGCGCATTCCCACAAGAGGAAGTCACTGAGTCGTTTTTCTCCGCCAGTGCGAATCAGAAGATCCACATCAGGCCCCAAGCGTTGACTGATCTCGTCGCGATCAGCACCGGGCCGCAAGGCGGCTAGCAGCATGTCGCGAGAGGAATAATCGATTGCGATTCGTACACGCAAGCGGCGTCCAGCTGCGGTGTCACGCTCAGCATTCTCGATTGCTGGAACCAGATTGCCGGGCAGGCGATCACGGCGCCCGATGAACTCCAGGCGCACGCCACTGTTGCGGCATTCGTCTACTTCCTTTTCGATGAAGTGCCCAAGCAGACCCATCAGACCCGATACTTCCTCAGCGGGTCGCTTCCAATTGTCACTGGAGAAGGCATAGAGAGTCAGCGTTTCGATGCCGATCGACGGTGAATGGCGGATTACGCGCCGAACGCTCTCGGCACCCTTCTTATGTCCGGCCAGTCGAGGCCAGCCGAAGCGCTTGGCCCAGCGGCCGTTGCCGTCCATGATGATTGCAACGTGCAAGAGTTATTTCCCCTTCGGCTTCATGGCCTGAATCAGTGCTTCCATGTGGTTGACGTACTTTTCAAATGCTTTGCGGCCCACCGGTGATAATTCATAGGCGGTTTGCGGGCGACGGCCTTCAAAATACTTACGACAGGACACATAGCCAGCATCCTCAAGCTTGCGCGCATGAATGCTCAAGTTGCCATCGGTCAATTCGAGGATTTCCTTCAGTTCGCCGAAGGTCAAAGTTTTAGTCGCGGCCAAGGCGCTGATGATGCCGAGGCGTACACGCTCGTGGATCAACTGATCGAGATTCATTGCGGGTTCGATCATCCGCAGAGCGTTTGCCTTAGCCGCCATGTTTAACCACCATGCTTCCTTCCAATCCACAGCCCGAAGCCCAGATGCAGGCCGCCGAAGCCCAGGCCGAGCAGGTAGTTGCGATATTCAATGGGCACGAAGAGAGTGAAAGCCCCCAGCGCCATGAAACAGAGGCCCATGATGGGCACGGCGCGCACGCTGAAGGTGCCACCTGTGCTCACGCCGGCACCATAGAGCAATAGCCACATCCCTGGAACCTCTCCATAGTGATTGACACGGGCAGCGGCGGCGGTAAGCGCTGCACCCGCGAGCAGCGGTGGGGCAAAACCCAGAGCGAAGCGCCGGGCGGGCTGAGAAAGCAATGACAGCCCCGACTGGCTTGCCTTCAGGATCATCGCGATAAATCCAAGAAGGATCGCGGCCATCCCTTCAGCCGTCCAGACAGCCAGCCAGCCTTCTTCGGTCTGTGTCCTGCCGCTCAGCCATGCAGCCACCAGCGCTGAGACGCCCACCAGAGCCATGCCATAGCCAGGCAAAGCCGTGAACTCTGTCGTCGTCTCCATCGTGGAGCGAATGAACTTGATGTTATCTAGCGCATGCTCGTGCATGTCTGCTCG
This sequence comes from Bryobacterales bacterium, assembly GCA_038206015.1. Taxonomy (GTDB): domain Bacteria; phylum Acidobacteriota; class Terriglobia; order Bryobacterales; family Bryobacteraceae; genus Bryobacter. The sequence goes on from JBBRBI010000062.1 coordinate 15,190, forward strand.
CTGTCCCATGAATCGAATATAGAGTACTTTACACTACAAAGCAAATAAAACCTGCCAGCCGCAAGGTGGCGATTGCCGCCTTGCGATGCCGACAGGTTGTTTAGGGAGAATGCATCTATATTCGTATTTTCTTCGCCTGTTGTCAAGTGCTTTGCGCCACTACAATGGAGGTGGTTGAAACTATGAGAGTTAGCGTAATTTTACCGGCTGCCGGATTGGGTACGCGGATGGGCAAATCGTCCAAGAAGCAGTTTTTGCAATTGGACGGAGCGCCGATCCTGATTCACACGCTGCGGCGCTTTGAGAAAGTGGCGAGCGTGAACGAGATCATCATTGCCTGCCGCGCCGAGGATATGGCCGATGTTCGCGAGATGCTGGCCGGGGCACATGTAGATAAACCTGTGCGACTTGTTGAAGGCGGAGCCTCACGCCAGGAGAGCGTGGAACATGCGCTGGAAACCGTTGGTGCGGACGTTGATCTGGTCGCTGTGCATGACGCAGTGCGACCCTTTGCCGACGTCGCGATGATCGAAAAAGTGATCGCCGAGGCTGCAGAGTGTGGCGCAGCAATCGTCGCGGTCGTGCCGGTGGACACCGTCAAACAAGTGCACCTGAACAAGATTCAGACGACAATCTCTCGTGACCGTCTGGTGCTGGCGCAGACGCCGCAGGTCTTTCGGACGAGCCTGCTGAGGCAGGCCTTTGCCAAGGCCAAGGAAGATGGCTTTATCGGTACCGATGAATCCAGCCTTGTGGAGCGTCTGGACGCCATCGAGGTGCACGTGGTGCCGGGCAGCGACCGCAACATCAAGATCACCAAACCGAGCGACCTTGATTTGGCAAAGCACTTTCTATCTGAGGAGCACGAGGCCTAGATGGGGTATGAATATCGCTCTGGCCTGGGGTGGGATTCGCACAGGACGGCTGTTGGCCGCCCGATGATTCTGGGGGGTGTGACGGTGCCGAGCGAGTTTGGCCTCGACGGACATTCCGACGCTGACATCCTGTTGCACGCGATTACCGATGCATTGCTGGGGGCCCTGGCGCTGGGCGACATTGGGATGCATTTCCCTGACACAGATCCCCGTTGGAAAGGGTCTGAGAGTATGCAGTTTGTTTTGCACGCGCAGTCTCTGGTCGCAGAGAGGGGCTTTGAGGTGGCCAACCTTGACACAACCGTCATTCTGGAGCGCCCGAAGTTGAAAGACTTCCGGCAGGCGATTCGGGAGAACATTGCCGCTAATCTTGGTGTCGCGCTCGATCAGGTCAGTGTGAAGTTTAAGACAGCGGAGAAGGTGGGCCCGGTGGGCGAGGGTCGGAGCGCGGAAGCTCAGGCCATCGTGCTGCTGCGAAAGGCGGTTTAGGATGTCGGAGTTTCGGGCCCGCGTGCTGGTGGTGGATGACGAAGAGAACCAGCGCCGCGGTCTGACTTCACTGATAGGTGCGTGGGGATATGAGGTGCGTGCGGCGCAGCATGGGGCCGAAGCACTTGAGATTCTGGATAGTTGGCCAGCGCAGTTGATGGTGACCGACATGATGATGCCGGTGCTCGATGGGCCGGGGCTGCTGGCAGCGCTGCGGGAACAGGCAAACCCACCGCAGTCGATCGTTGTAACTGCATTTGGAAGTCTCGAAATCGCGCTGAAGACAATCCACGATCTTGGCGCGTTCTGGTTTCTTGAGAAACCCATCGATCCGCAAGCGTTGAAACTCTTGCTGCAGCGCGCTTTGATGGCTCGTCGACTGAGCGACGATAAGCAGATTCTGGAGCGGCAGCTTGGATACGACGGGAGGCTTGGCGGGCTGGTAGGGCAGACACCAGTCATGCAGGAACTCTACGGCATCATCCAGCAAGTGGCCCCGAAGAAGGCTTCGGTGCTCATCACGGGCGAGAGCGGTACGGGCAAAGAAGTGGTGGCGCGAGCGCTCCATTCGCTCAGCCCCCGGGCGCAGGAGCCGTTTGTGGCGCTGAACTGTGCGGCGCTTCCCGAAAACCTTATCGAAAGCGAGTTATTCGGTCACGAAAAGGGCAGCTTCACCGGTGCGCTGGAGCGCCGGGCAGGCTGCTTTGAACTGGCGCACAGGGGAACTCTGCTTTTAGACGAAGTGAGCGAGATGCCGGTGACGACACAAGCCAAACTACTGCGCGTGCTCGAAGACGGGCGGGTGCGTCGGCTGGGAGCCAAGAGCGAGTTGGATGTAGATGTCCGGATCATTGCAGCGACGAATCGAAAGCTTGAGGGCGAGATTGCGAAGGGCAGTTTTCGGGAAGATTTGTACTACCGGCTGAATGTTTTCAGACTGGAGTTGGCACCTCTTCGTCTGCGTCTGGACGACTTGCCGCTGCTGTGCGAGCACTTGATTCATCAGATGAACATGAAGCACGAGACCAAGGTGTCTGGCGTCGATGAAGCAGTGGCACTGGCACTGCGGCGACGGCCCTGGCCGGGGAACATCCGGGAACTGCGTAATGTTCTCGAGCGCGCTGTGATCCTAGCTGGAGAAGGCTTAATTCGGCCTGTGCATCTGCCCGCGCCGATGGGCGGCATCGCACCCGGGACCGCTTCTGGCGATCCAGAAGCAATCGTGATCCGAGTGGGAACAACAGTGGATGACGCTGAAAGAACTCTCATCGTCAAGACCCTTGAGCATGCCAAGCAGAACAAGACGCGGGCGGCTGAGATTCTTGGGGTGAGCCTGAAGACACTTCACAATAAGTTGAAGCTTTACGGAGCCGATGACACTTAAGAGCCGCATCCGATTGACGATTCTCTTGCCGCTTCTTGCGGTGGCGGCGGGCTATTCGGTGTTGAGCCTGCTGGCCGTGGCGACGGTCCTTTTTCGCGAAGCCTCCGAGCGATCTATGCTGCTGGCAAGCCAGGCCCAGACATTGCTGGTGCAGCGGGTTGCCGAGTACGCAAAGCTGAGTGCGCCAGAAAATACGCGAAGCGAGACCGAGCGGCAATGGCGTGAACTGGCAAGCCAGGACAACGGACTGTCGAGCCTGTTGCGAGACACGATGGCCTCAACCAGAACGGTGGTCGAGATCGACATCCAAGGACAGGATGGGATCCTGGTGGCCAGTTCAAATCCGGATCATGTCGGCAAGCCAGCACGACATGCAATGCCGATGAAGGACTGGGAGAAGCAGGGGCGGATGCAGCAGATCTGGCAGGTCCTGATGCAGCCCGAAGAGCTGGAGACGACGATTCCACTGGGCCTGGCAGGTAGTGACACCCCAATCTTCTCTGTGCGCGTATTAGTGTCGAGCGCATTGCTAAGAAACACACTTGAGCCTGAGATGACGAATCTGTTTTTTGCGCTCGGGATTTCGTTGATGGCGGCACTGGCGATCGCGGTTTTGACAGGAAATCTTTTGTTCCTGCCCTTGCGTCGTCTGAGTGAAGCAATCGACAAGGTATCGCGCGGGGAAGAGCTGACACAGCCCGAGACACAAGAGGCGCACGAGGTACGGATCGTTGAGAGTAAGTTGAGTCTGTTAGGCGAGCAGGTACGCGGCGCCAAAGAAGACCTGGAGCAGATGCGTGGCAATGTTCGGGATTTGATCGAACGAATGGAAGACGCGGTGTTGCTCTTCGATCAGGACGAGAAGCTGGTAAACGCGGGGCGAGCGGTAGAGAAATTTTTGGGGCGGGGGCGATGGGAACTAGCGGGCGCTCCACTGACAGATTTGTTTCCGACCGGCACTCCCGCCGGGGATCTGCTCCACGGTGCCATGACGCTTAAACAGAGTGTCAGCGGAGCGCAAGTGATGTTGGAAGGCCGGCGCATTCATCTCGATCTGGATGTATTGGAGGCCAAGGGTTATCTACTGACGATTCGCGATGCCGACGCGAAACTGAGCATCTCCAATCAGCTCGATGTTTCCGAGCGACTGAGTGCGCTAAACCGGCTGACAGGTGGAGTAGCGCATGAGATCAAGAATCCGCTGAACTCAATTGGTCTGCACCTGGAAATCTTGAAAGAACGCATTGGCGACAGCGATGCGCTGGCGGCGGACGAACTGCGGATTCTCCGGGACGAAACGCGACGGCTGGATCGCGTGGTGAAGACCTTTCTGGATTTCACCAAGCCTGTAGAACTAAAGCTGGCACCGCTCGATCTGTTTGAATTGATCGAGGGCTTAATACAGTTTTTGATGCCAGAGGCGCAAATCCGAAATATTGCCATTGAAGTGGAGTGTGGCCAGCATCCGGCAATGATTCGCGGGGACTCGGACCTGCTTAAGCAGGCGGCTCTGAACCTAGTGCGCAATGCGATGGAGGCGATGGCGGAGGGTGGCACGTTGCGAGTTCGTGTTCTCCAGGCTGCGGGGCAGGTCGTACTCGAGATCGAAGACCAGGGCGTTGGAATACCGGCAGAAAGCCGGGAAAAGATCTTTCAGCTCTACTTCACGACGAAGGCGAAGGGGAGTGGGATCGGTTTGGCAGTTACTTTCCGTGTGGTTCAGTTGCACAATGGGAGTATCGATTTTCGCAGCACGCCTGGAGAAGGGACGACGTTTGAGTTGCGGTTTCCAGAGTTGGTGGAAGCTTGACCGGAGGAGCGATGGGATGGTGGAGATGGAGGAGCGGTGCCGTGCTAGCAGCAAGCTTGCTGTTTCAGCAGGGCTGTCTGCTCAAGAAGCCCCCACGAAAGGCAACGATCCCCGTCCCGCCTGCGCCCCAGGCTGGACCGCCGCAAATGATGGCACCCCCGCCGCAATTACCGCCCCCCGAGATGCCTGTTTCCGAGCACGCGGCGCAGGAGCTACCGACGCTACCGCCGCCGACTGAGGCTCCGAAGCCAGCCAGACCGCGACCCGTTCGGCGTCCGACGCCAACCAATGCAAATGGACTGGGTTCGGCACCCGTAGCTGTGCCGCCGACCTTGCAGCCGATCCTGGGGTCGCAGGAAATGGGGGAACGCAATCGCCGCATAAATCTCTATCTGGAGAAAGCTCGTACTACAATTTCTCGCGCAGAGCGATCCAACCCAAGTGGCAGCGAGAAAGAATTGATTGCCCAGGTGCGGACATTCGCACAGCAGGCTGAAGAGGCGAGGAAAGTGGATCTCGTGCGTGCGGAGAATCTGGCGGAGCGGGCTGAAGTGCTGTCGCGCGGACTGACCAAATAAAAATAGCGCCTGACGCGAGGGGTGCGTCAGGCGCTCTAAAGACTGTCGAACGGATGGGCGCTCGACTAGTTGGTCGGTTTGGTGCTGGATGTGGTTTGCGACTGCATCTCATCTGCAGAAGCAAAGGCCTTCATCTCAACACGGCGGTTCAGCTTGCGACCGTCGCGGGTTTTGTTGTCAGCGGCCCCATTTTCAGCGCCGTAGCCAGCGACGAATATGCGATGGAGCGGGAGGCTATGCTTAACCGTGAGGTAACGAACGAGCGCGTCGGCGCGCTTGCGGCTCAAATCAAGATTCTGAGTTTTGTTGCCCGTGTTGTCAGTGAAGCCCTGCAACTCGATTACATAGTTCTTGATGCCCGCCAGCTTAGTAACAGTTGCGTCAACAGCGGCCTTAGCATCCTGGCTGAGTTCAGACTGGTTGGTACCAAAGAGCACTTGCTCAGTAGTAACAAGTTTGAAGTTCTGCAAGTTTTCGAAGCGAGTGTTGATAGCGCCGTTGGATGCAGTGATGTCCTTGCCTAGTTGATCGGCGCGCGTGAGACCCTGTTCAGCGAGGGCGCGGCCATCGGCGGCTTCCTTGCGGGCCAGGGTTGCTTCTTTGCCTGCGGCTTCGGCCTTACCATCGGCACCGAGAGCTCTCTCGTCGGCGCGAGCGATTCCGCGCTCAGCATCTTCGATAGCTTTGGCCTGGGCTTTGGCGGTAACGTCTAGCTCCGATACCTTTTGATTGATGGGAGTGACGGTGGTTTTGACGTATTTCTTGGTGGCGCAACCGGTGATGAAAGGCGCCATGACAAGAGCGGCAATTGAGAGTGTGCGGGAGAAATTGTTCTTCATGGTACTGCTCCTTATAGAAGTGATTGGCGCACTGAGATTCGTTATGGCAGAAACCTCGACAACACGCGCCCCGATATCTGCCCCGGTGCCCGGAAAGGCACCTTGACCAGAACGCGTGCTGCCAGAGGTATCACACACACTACCGCCGTTATAGCGTCGGTTGCTGCCTCCGAGTGTGAGTGAAAGCGAAGTCATTGCACTTCCCTGAATGCAAGTTAGGGGCCAAGCTTGGAATTGTGTTTATGTTATTGATTTTATTGGCAGATTCCGGGTTGGCTGCGATGGTGCAACCATGTAATTGTTGCATTTGGCTGTAAGAGTTACGCTGGAGACTAGATGGATCAACAAGTATGGCAGTGGGGTTTGCTCATTTGCGCGGCGTTTTTGGCCGGGGTGGTGAACTCGGTGGCGGGCGGCGGGACGCTTCTAACATTTCCCAGTCTATTGGCCGTAGTGAATCCGATTGCGGCGAACGCCACGAGCACGATGGCGCTGATGCCAGGGACACTGTTTGCGGGCCTTGGCTATCGTGATGAATTGCGGCGGTGCAGGAAGCACCTGGTGCGTCTGCTACCGCCAAGTCTGCTGGGAGGACTGATTGGGTCGTTGCTGGTGACCAGGATGCCAGCGAAGACCTTTGCCGTCGCCGTGCCGTGGTTGCTGATTGTGGCCTCTGTGCTCCTTCTGTTGCAGGGGCCGCTGGTGCGTCGATTTGGCGCGGCCAAGCATGAGGAGCCAAGCCCCCGGACGGTGATGGCCATCATCTTTTTTCAGTTTCTGGTCGGAATCTACGGGGGCTACTTTGGGGCGGGGATTGGGATCCTGATGCTGAGTTCGCTGGCCTTTATGGGAATCGAAAGCATTCATGAGATGAATGCGGTGAAGAGCATGCTGGCAGCGGCGATGAACGGCGTGACGATCTTCGTATTTGTGTTGAGCGGAGTGATTGTGTGGAAGTATGCGCTGGTGATGGCGGTGGCGGGCGGCTGCGGGGGTTATGCTGGGGCGCGTGTGGCCCGGAAGCTCAAGCCGGTGTGGATTCGCGGAATTGTAGTGGCGGTGGGCGTGGGCGTGGCGGCGTACTCGTGGATGCGCCGGGGCTGAGGGAGTTATCGCTGTCGTGCCTTGTCAATGGCACGCTGGGCATCCGGCGTCACGTTCAGCGATGGTGTGGCCCGGGAGCTGTAAAAAATGTAGGCAGATACCAAGCCAGCAGCAATGAGCGACCATAGCAAGATTCGCCTCATCTGGGCGACTGCCCTTTATGAAAGACGTAAAAGAAAAGCGTAAGGCCGAGGCTTGCTAACAGACAGATCAGCGATCTCACAATGGCCACTGCCGGAATCACGCCGTCGAGGATGCCCAGGACAGTATGCAGGAAGTCCACCGCCATCAGGATCGACAGAAATAGCGTGGCGAGAAATGCCAGCATGGCTGCATTTTTGAGATTCATAAATGCAGTATAAATCTTTGGCTCAGCGGTATTCTTCCTGCAAATCCGCCAGCGCTTTTGCCCCTGGGCAAAGCGCTTCATACGGGACACTAGTGAGCGGAATTTCCGGCGTGTTATTCATTTCGTGCATGCCTGCGGCCGACGTATCGAGATAGAGCAGACCGGTCGGGATATCGCCGCGATTGCGCTGGTCTTCGAGATAGTTCATCACCGACTTGCGGTTGGTTGGATCGTAGCCCTCGGGCACCGTATTGAATCGCACTGAACTGCCGTCATGCATCGTCACCGTGGTTGAACCGGCTGGGCCGATCGAGGCCAAAATCTCATTTGCCGGCGGAACATAGTCAGCCTCCGTCACGCGACGCTGATGCTTGCGGGTGTGCAGGTAGCTCTTAGTCGAACCCTGATGATCGTTGAAGGTAACGCAGGGAGAGATCACGTCGATGAGGGCAAAGCCGCGGTGGGCAAGGCCAGCCTTGATGATCGGGATCAACTGTTCCTTGTCGCCGGAAAAACTGCGGGCCACAAAGGTTGCGCCCAGGCTGAGAGCCAGGGTCACAGGGTCGATGGGATTCATCGGATTTGGCTCGCCACGCTTACTCTTGGAGCCAAGGTCTGAGGCGGCAGAGAACTGGCCCTTGGTCAGACCATAGACGCCATTGTTCTCGATGATGTAAAGCATCTTCAAATTGCGGCGGATGGCGTGAGCCAACTGCCCCAGGCCGATCGAAAGCGAGTCGCCGTCGCCTGAGACGCCGAGATAGGTGAGCGTGCTGTTAGCTGCGCTTGCACCTGTGGCGATAGATGGCATACGGCCATGGGCGGAATTGAAGCCATGCGCGCCGCTTACGAAATAGGTGGGGGTCTTAGAGGAACAACCGATGCCGCTCATCTTGGCCAGACGGTGCGGCGCGATGCTCAACTCCCACAAACCGCGGGTGATGGCGGCGGTGATCGAGTCGTGACCACAACCGGCACACAAGGTGGACATCGACCCTTCGTAGTCGCGAATCGTCAATCCCAAATCGTTGCGTTTGAGGCTGGGATGGGCCGCTATGGGCTTAACAATTGAAGGCATGGGTCACTTTCCAACTTTCCGTAGAATGGGTTCGACGACATGAAGCGGGCTCAAGGGGAAGCCGCTGTATGCGAGCACTGAGACCAGGCGGTCTTTGGCGATCCGGGTTTCCAGCAACAGGAGTGCGCGCAACTGAGCATCGCGATTCTGCTCGACGATGAAGTTGGTGCTGTGCTCCTCAAGGAAGGTCTCGACATCCTCGTCAAAGGGGAAGCCACGGATTCTCATGAAGTCCGCCTCAATGCCCTGAGCTGCTAATTGTCCGACCGCTTCGCGCACGGCCGCGTCGCAGCCGCCCACCGTTACGATTCCAAATTTTGCGCCACTCCGCCGTTCGATTATCGGAGTAGGCACGAACTTCGCCGACGCCTTGTGCTTGAGGGCGAGGCGATCGACTACTTCCTGATACTCATCCGGGATTTCGGTATAGCCGCCGAACTTATTGTGCCCGGAACCACGAGTAAAGAAAGCACCTTTGGAGTGCACGCCAGGTAGCGTACGGGCCGACACATAATTTTCGTCCTCGTCGGAATAGCGGTTAAACTTCGGGAGCTTTTCGAGATCCTCAGCGGTGAGAACGCGTCCACGATTGGGGCGGTAATTATCGTCCCACTGGAGCTTGGGGACGACCCAGTCGTTCATGCCGATGTCGAGATCGGAGAGCATGATGACCGGCGTCTGGAACTGCTCGGAAAGGTCGAAGGACTTTACTGCGAACTCGAAGCACTCGGCGGGATTGGCCGGGAAGAGGAGGATGTGGCGGGTGTCGCCGTGTGAGGCGTAAGCGCAGGACAGGATGTCGCCCTGCTGGGTACGGGTGGGCATGCCAGTGGACGGGCCGACACGCTGAACGTCGATGACGACAGTGGGAATTTCGGCGTAGTAAGCCAGGCCGAGCAGCTCATTCATCAGCGAGATGCCGGGGCCGGAAGTTGAGGTGAAGGCGCGCGCACCATTCCAGGAAGCGCCGATCACCATGCCGATGGCGGCGAGTTCATCTTCAGCCTGAATGATGATGAAGTTGTTCTTGCCGGTATCTGGATCGCGACGGAAGTCTTCGCAAAATCCTTTGAAGGCATCCATGACAGAGGTGGCCGGGGTGATGGGGTACCAGGCGGCGACGGTGGCACCGGCATAGAGACAGCCCAATGCGGCGGCGGTGTTGCCGTCGATCAGGATCTTGTCGCTGTTGGCGTTCATCGTCTCCAGGTGATACGGTAGCGGGCACTCGAAGTGCTCCTTGGCGTAGTCGTAGCCCAGGCGCAGAGCGAGCTTATTGGACTCGTAGAGTGCCTTTTTGGCGGAGAATTTCTCTTCCAGCAGCTTTTCGACAATATCCATGTCGATGTTGAGCAAGGCGACCATCGAACCCGCGTAGGCAATGTTTTTCATCAGGGTGCGAGAGCGGGGCTCGTTGAAATTCTCGTTGCACATGCGAGCAAATGGGACGCCCAGATAGGAGACATCGTCGCGAATCAGCTCGGGATCGAGGGGCCAGGAAGAATCGAAAAGGATGTGGCCGCCGTTGCGCGCCTCACGCACGTCACGAGCATAAGTTTGGGCGTTCATCGCCACCATGAGGTCGTAGTCCAGAGAGCGGGCGGAGTGGCCGTCCTTATTGACACGGATCTCATACCAGGTGGGCAAACCCTGGATATTGGAGGGGAACAGATTCTTTCCGGCGACCGGAATTCCCATCCGAAAGACTGCCTGCATCAGCAAGCCGTTGGCACTGGCCGAACCAGTGCCGTTTACGTTTGCCAGCTTTACGGCAAAGTCATTGACTCGCGTGTTTACTACTTGGTGCATTCCATGCCCCCGGCGTATTGAATATTGAGTTGGAACTTCTGCATGTCCCAGGCCGCAGTCGGGCATCGCTCGGCACACAGGCCGCAATGCAGACAGACGTCCTCGTCTTTGTACATCAGACGCGCGGTGTGCGGTAGAGCTGCCGATGCGTAGATTTCCTGCTCCAGATTAGTGGCCGGTGCAGAGAGCTTCAAGCGAAGTTTGTTTTCGTCTGTCTCACTGGCACCGATGGTGAGGCACTGCACCGGGCAGATGTCGATGCAGGCGTCGCACTCAATGCAGCGCACTGGAGTGAAGACCGTTTGAATATCGCAGTTGAGGCAGCGCTGCACTTCCGTGGCAGCCTGCTTGGCGGTGAAGCCCATTTCGACTTCGATATCCAACTGTTCAAAGCGGCGCTCAAGATCGACGTGCTGCATCTTTTGGCGCTGTGAGGAATCGTAGTCGTTGTGATAGCTCCACTCGCTGATGCCCATCTTCTGGGTAGTCAGATTGATGCCATGTTCCAGGCGAGTGGTGACGGGGATTTCGTTGCAGTGATTGTGAATCGAGATCGCAGCCTGATGCCCATGTTCCACGGCCCAGATGATGTTCTTGGGGCCCCAGGCAGCATCGCCGCCGAAGAAGACGTTGGGACGTGTGGACTGGAAGGTGGTTTCGTCGACCACTGGCATGTCCCAATCGCCGAATTCGATGCCAAGATCGCGCTCGATCCAGGGGAAGGCGTTCTCCTGGCCGATGGCGAGGATCACATCGTCACAGGGAAGAATGATCGTGTCGATGAGAGTCGACTTGCGGGCTTTGGCGTCCCATTCCAGTCGCTCGAATTCCATACCGGTGAGCACGCCATTTTCGATCACGAAGCGCTTGGGTGCGTGGTTGACGAGGATTTCAATGTGCTCTTCCTCGGCGTCTTCGAGTTCCCAGGGGGAAGCCTTGAAGAAGTCGCGGGGGCGTCGAGCCATGACTTTGATGTCGGTGCCACCCAGACGGCGGGAGGTGCGGCAACAATCCATAGCGGTGTTGCCGACGCCGATGATGAGGACCTTTTCGCCGATTTTGTCGGTGTGGTTAAAGGCGACGGAGCCGAGCCAATCGATGCCAATGTGGATGCGGTCGGAGTCATGGCGGCCGGGGATGTCGAGGTCTTTGCCCCGCGGTGCGCCAGCACCCACGAAGACTGCGTCGTACTTGCCATCGTCCAGGAGGCTGCGCATGCTGGCGACGGGCGAGGAATAGCGAATGTCTACGCCCATATCGAGGATGTAGTTGACCTCATCCATCAGCACTTTATCCGGCAGGCGGAAGGACGGGATGTTGGAACGCATCAGGCCGCCAGGGACGGCGTTGCGCTCGAGGATTGTTACCTCATAGCCGAGCGGCATCAGGTCGTTTGCCACGGTGAGAGAGGCGGGGCCTGCGCCGACGAGAGCGATTCTCTTGCCATTTTTCATTTTCGGAATGGTTGGCAGGCGGTCACTGATGTCGTCGCGCAGGTCTGCGGCGACGCGTTTTAATCGACAAATGGCGACGGGTTTTCCGTCAAGACGGCCACGGCGGCAGGCTGGTTCGCAGGGACGGTCGCAGGTGCGGCCGAGGATCCCGGGGAACACGTTGGACTCGCGATTGACCATGTAGGCATCGGTGAATCGACCCTGGGCGATCAGGCGAATGTATTCGGGGACGTTTGTGTGCGCTGGACAGGCATACTGGCAATCGACCACCTTATGGAAGTAGTTGGGATTGTGAACATCGGTGGGCTGCATACGGGGAGCGCTCATAGGCAGTTATTGTATAAGGAAAATAGCGTAGGCGCTTGTTTTGGGCCAAAAGTGGGTGGTATCGGGGTGTGAATGATTCTCGTTGCGAGGCCTGTCGATATCAGCGCGAAGTAGAAAGATTCTGCTGAAGCGGTAGGGGGCGGAGGCCTGGGGGTTGGAGAAGCGCTTTTTTGTTGCAGACGGGCGGGACTTAAACCCGCGCTCCCCTTTTGGAAGGACGGATTTTAAGTCGCACCGGGATTGAATTCGTGGGATTGCAGGAGTTTGCGAATGCGCAATAAGCATGGGTCATTGGTGAGCTTTTCGTGTGCCCGGAAATGCTCATTTGAATGCCTTGCATTCGCTGGGGTGCCCACAGCAGGCATGCGGGTTGTATCAGGTTAACGTAAAGATTCCGGATGGCGAGCCAGGTGATAATTCCGATCGTGGCCCGGTAGCCGATGTGTTTTTTTGCGTGAGTTGGAGCCGCGCGGAAGCGGGAGGCCAATGTTCGCCAGTGTGATAGTCTATCGCCAACATGCGAGTCATCTCCGTTGCGTTTCTTCTCCTCATTTTGCTCCCGCCCCCCGGTCCGGCGCAGTCCAAGAGCAGTGGCAAAGCCGTCAACGGCATCGAACGGCTTTTGTACATCAGCACCAAGACGGGCGTCAGCGTCTATGACATCAACGATGGGCACAAGCTTCTGCGCAACTTCGAGGTTCCGGATAGTGCTGACTACAAGGGCATTTCGGCCAGCGTCTCGCTGGGCAAACTGTATCTGACTTCCAATTCAAAAGACGAATTGATTTGCATCGATCTCGCCACCGACAAGATCGACTGGCGGCGGCACTACGACGGGGGCTATGCCGATAGCCAGGCGATTACGCCCGACGGGAAAACGCTCTATGTGCCGATGCGCGACAGCGATAGCTGGTGGGTGATTGACGCAGCCAAGGGAGACGTGAAGGCGAAGATCAAGACTGAGCACGGGCAAAATTATATCGACCATCCGATTGGAGGAGTGGGCCCGCACAATACTTGGATGAACCCGGCGGGCAGCCGGGTATATATGAGCGTACTCACGGTGCCCTGGATCTTTATCGCCGACACGAAAACCAATCAGGTGATTGGGAAGGCGGGGCCATTCGGTAAAGGCATCCGCCCCTTCGTGGTGAGCGATAACGAGAAGTATGTGTATGCCAACGTCGACTGGCTACTCGGCTTCGAGGTTGCCGAGGGGAAAACGGCGAAGGGCTATGGGGGACGAGTGCTGCACCGCGTGGAGTGGACGACGCCGAAGTCGCGCCTGGCGCAGATGAATGCGCCGGCGAAGAAGCCACACAGCACCATGAGCCACGGCATCAACCTAAGGCCGGATCAGAAGGAGATCTGGTTTGTCGACGGAGTGTACGGGTACGTGTACGCTTTCGATGTCTCCCAACTGCCGCCGAAGCATGTCGCCGATATGCCGATCTTCAAGAACCCGGCGGAAACGCCCAAGCCCGGCTGGGTGTCGTTCAGCCTCGACGGTAAATACGCTTACCCGGACGGCGGGGTCGTGTACGACGCCTTCACGCACAAGGTAGTGACCTATATCCCGACGAGTGAAAAGATGATCGAGATTCAGTTCCGCGATGGCAAAGCCATTCAGGCGGGGCACCGCTAAGACAGGAGTTACCGAGCATGAAACCGCTTCTCCTGAAGTCTTTTGCTCGCCATTGCTTTCGAACGGCTTTGGCCACGGAAGCCACACAATCGTCACACTAACCGCCGGAAGAACTTGGCTTGGAAAGTACGAACGAAGGCGCTAAGGTCTTTGTTTTTGTTGGTACCCGGGGCGGGACTTGAACCCGCACTTCCCTTTCGGAAAAACGGATTTTAAGTCCGTTGCGTCTGCCGATTTCGCCACCCGGGCCTGATTGATTCCATTGTACTTACTGAACGCTCTTCGATTCAGAAGAATCGACTAGTGGGGAAATTCGTGGGACCTCCCTTATTTCAGCTCCGCCCGCCGCCATCCGCTCCACCGCGCGTTCCATCGTCTCTGGAGTGGGATGAACGTACCTTTGGCTCACAGTGACGGTGCTATGCCCCATCAGCCGCATGATTGTGAAGGCGTCCGCCCCATACTCGCCCAGGCGCGTACCAAAGGTATGCCTGAGGGAATGAAGCACGAACTCAGGAAGCTTCAGAAGATCTCGAACGCGAGCCTGTTGCTGGCCCAGGTGCGCGCCTTTCATGGCTTCGCCGTCTTTCCGCTCAAAGACCAAACCGGACTTCCCCGGTTCGAGCGAGCGGAGCAAAGCCGCCGCGCGCGGAGTCAAGGGAATCACTCGCGTTCGTCCATTCTTGCTCTTCTCGCCAAGCACGGCGATAGAGCCCAGCTTCGCCCCTGAGTATGGCTCAAGGTTCACTTGCCGCCACGAAAGGCTTAGGGCCTCGCCCAAGCGCATTCCGGTATCCAGCAGGAGCACGGCCACAGACGCAAGTTGTTCCGGGCAAGCTGCCAGATAAGTTTCTTCCAACGCCTTCGGAAGGACGAATTCCCGGATGCGTTCGCCGCGCAACAGCCGAATTCGGGGAACGCGATTCAACAGCTTCCACTCATGGGCAAGTCGAAGCATCCGGCGCAGCGTCGCCAACTCCCGATTCACGCTTGCCGGTGCGAATAGCAGGTTCAATCGGCTTTTCACCTTTGATCGTTTGCGGATGTAAAGTGAGATCTCTTCTTCGTCGATCCGGTCGAGTCGCATCTCGGCCCAACCGGATTCCGTCAGGATCACTTCCGCCCGCGCGCGGTAGAACTCCGCCGTTCTCGGCTTGCCGGAACAATGGCTCTTCATGGCTTCGATGAATCGCGGTACAAACTCCTTCAGGAGAGGCGAAGGTTTCTGCTTCACGATTCCCGCTCCTGCCTTCGCCAGTTCCGTCTTCTTTGCGGCTTCAATTTGGCGCGCCGCATTCAGGTTCTTCGTCTTCGTCGAAGCCTTGAACCGTTCGCCGCTGAACTCGAAGTCGTAGTAGTAGAACTTTCCAATTCGGTAGACTGCCATCTGTAGCTTTCTCCTCTCGATGAGTGCCTTTGTTTGCGCGCCTTCCACGCCGCGCGGGATTGAAAACCTATTTCCGCTTCGCCGTCAGAATTCGATTGATGACAACGCCGTGCCACGGCTTGCCGGTGCGCGTTGCGATGCCCTCAACATTCAGCTGTGCCGCGATACGGTCGAAGCCCAGGCCCTCGGCCCGTAGCGCCTTGATGCGCTCCAGCACCGCCGCTTCGCCTTCATAGTGTCCAAAGGGCTTACGGCCCTCGCATCGGCCCGTGGCGGCCTTCTTGCGCATCCGTGCGCCCTTCAGCTTCAGCACGATCATGCTCTTGTCGTATTGCGAGAAAACGCCCATCATCTGCCGGAAGGCGGTTCGACTTGGATCGCTTGCCATCAGATCAGGCTCAGCCACACTTACGATAGCGAAGCCGTGCTGAGCGAAGTAGTTCAACGCCGATTCCTGCACCATCAGGTCACGCGCCAGCCGGTCCAGCTTCTCGACGATGACGGTACGAACGCCGTTCGAGTGAAGCGTAGCCACCATCTCAGCAAAGGCTAACCGATTACTGGTTTCGATGGCACCACTCACGCCTTCGTCCGCGAATTCACGAACTACGGTAAAGCCGTTCGCCTTCGCATAGCTTTTGATCGCCGCCCGCTGCCGTGGGAATCCGTCGCCGCACACTTGGCCCTTGCCGCTCACTCGAAGATAGCTGAATGCCTTAACCATGATCCGAGTATGAGCCTGATTCCTTGCCTTGTCAATACTAATTCTCTGTATTTAGTATGTGTCGTTTACCTTCAATAAGTTCCAGAAGTCTCCGACAATTTCGCTAGCCGACAGGTTTGCGGTGTTCTGGGCTAGGGCTTCGGGTTCGCCTTCCGCCAGGCCAGCATGCCGAGTCCAAGCGCAGCAATGCCGAAGGTGGAGGGCTCGGGGGTGGGCAGTTGAGCTACCCCGAGTGTGGCGTCTGGGTAGATGATTAAGTCGCGACGCTCTTGATGCGGCGTGTTGTTGAAGGAGGAAACCATATCGTATACGAAAATGCGGATGTTGATCTCAACGCCAGCCGATCCTCCGGAGCCCGAGGCAAACGAAAAAACCGATACATCAAATGGGTCATGAGTGGTGATCGCGAAAGGGATCCTTCCAACACAAACACCCAAGCAGCTGCCATTTACGAAACCGGTGATTTCATACGAAGCTCCTCCTCCTCTAAATGGAAGATTACTCAAGACGTTAAAAACTTCCATGAACGCCGGACGGTCGGGGCCGCCTACGTAGAATTGACCCGAAACAGTTTGAGAGCACGACCCAGCTGGGGCCTGATCGCGAATAAAAGACGAGCTGGCGATAGTGAGGACGGGGCTTCCGAATCCACTGTATCCAGAGTAGGCTGGGTTGACCCCTGGCGGGGGAAGGCTACAAGCCGAGCCTGAGCTTGTGGTTATCAAGTCGGCGCTGGCGACACCAGTTGTCAGCAAGAGGGTGAAGAGTAGAGATTTCATTTGAGGTCTTTCCGGGAATATACTATTTGGCGGTTGCGCGGATTGGGGAGGCCGCATTTAGTCGCCCATATCTGCCCAAGCAGTGGCTACCTCCAGCATTATATCAGGCTCGCCGGTGCCCGCGCCTAAGAATGAGTGCTACAAGTCGCTCTACTTTCCTAGCGGAAAATGAATATTGGTTGCGCCGAAATGATGACTCGCCGGTTCAATTCGCCATTTTGACTGTGTGCGCACTGGATTGCGCGCGTGGTTATTGGTTCGGCTCTCTGAGGATTTATCCGCCCCCTGGCGTGAAAGGGGGGATTTTCGCTCAATTGCGGCGACTCACGCGCGCGTCACCGCACGGTCCTCAAACTTAGTGTGGAAGATTTTAACGCCCCCACGTAATACGACAGAGGCCCGATTGCCGCTTCGCTTTCAAGCGCTGAAAGCCGACAATCACGCGCGCGCGTACCGTTCAGCAATTGTTACCAGGAATCATTCGGCTATTCTCGAAGCATACGAACTCACGAAGTTACGAATTTACGAACGGTGGGGCATCCTCAAGTTCGTTCGATTCGTCGAATTCGTAGTTCGTAAGTTTGAGGCGGTAGCGAACAGCCGCCCGGCCACCGGCCCCAGGCTCTAGCTCAACTTCGCCGGAACGCATCATTTGTTCCAGCAAATCGGCAATCTCGGTCCCACTTTTGTTCCTCCCAAAGACCCCATGCAAGTCCGACTTCGTCTTCGGTCCAGACTCCAAAGATAGACGAATCGTTTGCTTCGGATTGGGCTTGCCGGGGGCGAGTCTGTCTAGCAGTCGCCGCGCAACTTCTAGCGAATAGTTCCATGCGTGGATCGCTGCCTGAAGGTGTGAGGCCTGAACCTCGTCCAAGCCTTCGGCAAGGCAGAAGAGCATGCTAAGCCTTCGGATGTGGGCCCTACCTCGCGCCTTGTACTCCCCAATTGCACCTTCCTCAGGCGCAATGATTTTCGAGTAGTGCCGTTCCCAAACGGCTCTCGCATCAACAGATATCCCAATTTCATTCTTTCTTCGAGCACTCGCAAGATTTGCCTTCAGAATCTCGACGAGCCGACGCGGCAGAATCTTGTGCGCCTCGCCGCCAAACGGGAGCTCCCGTATGGGGGAACTCAGGGCCAAAATGAACCGATTGAGAAAGCCGTTGACTAGGCTTAGAGGCGGAAGAGTATCGAGCAGTTCCTCAGGGGTGGAGTGCAGCAACACGGCAATGAGCGGGCTCGTTGACTTAACGGCTTTCAGGGTTAAGACTTCCAGTTTCTCTCTGCCGTCCCAAGCGTCGCGTAAGATTGGGGAGAGTGTGCTCCCCTCTCGCTTCATTACTCGAAGTGGTCTTGAAGCTTCTGACTCAAAGACAAGGACGTTCTTCAAGCGGTCTTGAGGGCCCCCCGGTTCCGGGTCAGACACAAGCTGGATTAGTCCTTCTCCCGACGAAAGCCCCGAGTGCAAACCCCGCTTCGTCCAATCCAGATCGATTTCCTCAAACAACCTGCGTGCCATCGAGAACGATTGGCCTTTGCCGGTCCCCGTGCCACCAAGGACGCAAAGAAACTCGTTTGAGCGGTGCAGGTCTGCGCCGATGCTGGTGAACGCCCCACGGCCCGTTGCCGCGCCAAACATGACCAGCGTTGTAAGTAGGAGTGGTTCGGGTGTTCCTTCGTATTGTTCGGATGCCTGTAGCGCCCATTCCCCAAGCGGACCTTGAAAAGCATCGCCCGCCATTTTTAAATTCTCTATGGTGCACCTATGCCGCATAGAGTCGCTCCTGCCGCTGGTACTCGGCCAGGTGATCCACTGCGCGCCAAGCCAGAGCATTGC
Organism: Bryobacterales bacterium; assembly: GCA_038206015.1. Lineage (GTDB taxonomy): Bacteria > Acidobacteriota > Terriglobia > Bryobacterales > Bryobacteraceae > Bryobacter. The sequence goes on from JBBRBI010000062.1 coordinate 33,658, forward strand.
ATTCCCTTTCCTCGGCCCAAGCTTGCTCAACAAGGACGCGACTAGCAGAAGGGTCGAGTGCCTTAGCCTTCAGGAACGCCTCAACCAAGTCCGCCGGTTCAAGACCGGACAACAAATAGAGATCCCTTGCCGCTACTTCGAGCGATTCCCGGTCGTTGGACCCGCCCGCCGCCGCCTTCCTTGAATCAAGGAATTTCAAGCGCGCGGTTTTCCAGTAGTTCGCCACACGATGGTTCAGTTCGGCCTGTTTCCTATGCGCGGCCAAGCTTCGCGATTCTTCCTTGCTGAGGATCACCGATGGTTGAACAAATCCCTCGGCTTCAAGCCATTCCCAGGCCTGTCGCCGATCTCCCGAATGAACCATTGCGATGAGGTCCAGGATGCCCCCACCTTCGCCGGTCACGAAATCGTGCCAAAGTCCTCTTTCTGCGTGAAGTGCCACGCTGAGGCCATCGCCCCCCCGCCAGAAGGCCTGAGTCCTGCCGTTGCGGATTCTGGGGCCGCCCAAGCGGACCCAGACCTCCAAGATGTTGACATTCCGGAGTGATTGCGAAATACTCAAGCTGCGATTGTTGTATGTGAACTGCCCGCCTGCCAGCGGGCTTTTTAATTTGTTCATTTAGGCTGCGTCCCCCTTCTTTTGGAGCCATTCGTCTAAGTCCGTCCGCCTGTACCGAACCAAGGCTCCAAGCTTTAAATAGCGTGGGCCGCCTCCTACATAGCGCCAGCGGCGAATAGTCGCCACACTGACCTTTAGATGGCTTGCCAAATCATATTCGTCAAGCAGTATTAATTCGTTGTTGTTCAGAGTTGTCTTCCTTTCATAGACAAAGTATGCCGGAAGGTAAGAGTGAATATATTGTGGAAAACCCGTGAAAGACTTTCAAAAATACCCCGCATTCGACCGGTCCTAGGGCGAGGACTTGTTCTGCGGTAGCGTACTCATCGCCGCCTCCCTACCAAGTCAATCTACGAACTGGCCGACCACCCGGTAGCTCATCGACCACCTAAAGATCGAGTGCACCTGCGCGAAATCTGCGGTTGGCTCAACCCCAGCGCGATCCCCAGCGACAGCACCTCCTCGCGCGCCTTCACCGATTTCCTCTGGCGTAAACTCCCCGAACACCTCTTCTAAAGCCTCATCCGGATGATGCAGCATAATCGCATCGTCGGCCATATCGCCCGCGACAGAACTTCCAATGCAGCCCGCTAATGCTACCCACACCAGTCCACAGCATCATCTCGGGCACCGTAAAAGGGTCAATAACGTTATACTTTCCCGGCAGTAAGAAAAGGAGTATCACGACGAGATAACGGAAAATGAAGTTGTCCCAGATGATGGACGGCCTGTCGCGCACCTGCGCCATAGGTGCCAAACAGAACAGCAAAGGCAACATGAATTACTGGCTTGGCTACAAACTCCATCTGGGTACTGCTGTGAAGGGCCAGAAATGCTGATCGGACGGTTCCGCTCTCGATCGGATCTCTACTGCCCATGACCAGCAATCGCGTGGATATGACGCGGCCTCTTTGCCCGTACCCTAAGGTTGCTCAGTGGAAGGGAAGCGGGTCGGTTAATGATGGAGCTAATTTCGCGTGTGCGGTTCCTTAGGGGAATCCTTGTAAGACATAGCTGCCCATCGTGCCATGCGGTGAAGAAAGAGTTTTGGCGCTGTTTCTGTTCTATATTGACTGCAAAAAGTAGTGGGGAAATTCGTGGGACCCCACGATTGGAAGTGTTGCTAACCGTTTCTAGCGCTCAAGCTGGGAATGCCAGCAAGCTATTGAAATTAGAAGGGTTTAGTAACGCTGCTCAAAGTTGAGTAAATGGAACCAACCCGCCCGGGGTCGATTTTAAGTCCGTTGCGTCTGCCGATTTCGCCACCCGGGCCTGCCGATCCCCATTGTATCGAGGCACAAGGACAAAAGCCTAACGGTTCTCATCAATTGGGTTCGTTCGTCAGTGCAGGCACCAGGTAGCCAAGACAGATCTAAGTAGACGGGTCGGCGAATTGAATCAGATGTAGGGTCTGCGCCTAATGGTGCTAAGCAAATCTGCCGATAATCTTCCATATAGCAATCTAAGGTTGACTTTCAGGTTCCTTTAGTCGAGAGGGAAGCCTGTGGCGGGGACGTCTCATGAAACAGAAACTTTTATTTATCAGATTCTTCATCTGCCTCGCCCTCGGAGAGATGGCGGGGCAGAGTTTCTCATTCTTTTCGGTGTTGCAGGCGGGAAATCTGTCTCCGGAAATGGCCAGAACGACTGGGAATTGGGGATTCTCGGGTCTACCAGTGCGAGCGTCGTTACCCAGAATTTCGCCTATAGTGCCGCGAACCAGCATTTGCAGCCGGCAACCGGGACCCAGACCTTCAGAATGGGCTGGGATTCTGTCTTGAACTCCGCTTACACCACTGTTTTCACCTCTACGGGTTCCTCAACCGTGACAGATGTAAATACGGGCACCAGGATTGCGGCGAATGCCACGTGGCCCTTGCCCACCGCTACTGTTTTGGTATCGGCGGACCAACTTAGCAGTGCGAGTTCTGTCCAGGTTCAATCGCTGGCCCTGTCCTCTGGTGCCAGTTTTACGGGAGGGGCGCTGCCCCAGAACTTCATCGCAGCTCAGAATGGGTCTGCGGCGGTCCAGACCAACCTGTCGGCGCCCCTGGTGATCAATCCGGCCTCCAGCGGCGGGAGCTGGTATCTAACGGGAACGATCCGATTCTCCGGGCTTAGTAGCCAAAGCGGAAGGGCAGAAGGCTCGAACCTATTCTTCCTTTTGGGAGCGACCAGCGGCCCTCAGGCAGTCCCGGAGGCAACTAGCGTTGGCCTGGTGGGGGTTGGACTGTTCGCCATCGCGTTCGTCAAGTCTTCTCGACGGGGGAGCCGCAAGCTGTGAGGCCCTGGTTGCACTGCTTTCTACTCTGCCTCGCGCCTTGCGCGCTGACGGCGCAGAGCTTCTCGTTCTATTCGACTCTTCAGGCCGGGCGCAACTCGAATTCCGGTTGGGAAATTGGCGTGGGAGCCACAAGCAGCGCAAGTACCGTAACAACGAGTTTTTCTTATGACTTCCCGAAGAATCACTTTTGGCGAGACCTGAACGGGACCCAGAACTTCCGGATTGGCTGGAATTCCACCACCAACTCGGCTTACACAACCGTCTTTGACATCAGTGGCAATCCAACAACAACGACACTCGTCAACGGCGGCGCGAGATTGTCAGCAAACA
>JBBRBI010000063.1:0-36282 GCA_038206015.1 Bryobacterales bacterium
CGGTGAGGGTACAGGATTCAAAATCGCTGACATGAAATTACCTTTAATAATACTAGATGCGTACTCACAACAAAAGGCGCACCGGGCAGGCAATGGGTTACGGTTTATACTCGTCTAAACCGTGACTCCCGCAATTTCAGAATCTCGAGCCCGTTGGATGGCCCTCTGGGCAGCCATGCTCGGTTTCATGCTCGACGCAATGGACGTGCTCCTCTACTCATTTGCGCTCCAAAGCATCCGCGCAGAGTTTGGCCTCTCCAACGAACAAGCTGGCCTGGTGTTCACCTACACCCTCGTGGCCTCGGCCTTTGGCGGCATCATCAGCGGCCTGCTCTGTGATCGCTTCGGCCGCCAGCGCACCTTGATCTTTACGATCCTGCTCTACTCACTAGCCTCAGCAGGCAGCGCCACCTCTCACAACTTGCCCGAACTGCTCTTCTGGCGCTCCCTCGTCGGTCTGGGCCTCGGTGCCGAATGGAGCGCCGGTGCCGTCCTCGTCGCAGAATACTGGCCCAGCGACAAGCGCGCCCGCGCCATCTCGCTGATGCAGAGCGGCTGGGCCATCGGCTACATCCTGGCGGCGATCGTCGCTGCCACCGTCCTGCCCAGCTACGGTTGGCGCGCGATGTTCCTCATCGGCGTCCTCCCCGCGCTGCTCACAGTTTGGATTCGCCGCAACGTACCAGAGCCGCCCGTCTGGCTCGAACGCAAGGGCCCTGCCGGCAGCTTGCTGGACATCTTTCGCCCTCCCCTGCGCCGCGTCACGATCATTGCAACAATGCTGGCGACGACGGTCCTCTTTGCTTACTGGGGCGTCTTCACCTGGCTACCCGGCTTCCTCGCCGCACCCAAATCCGCAGGCGGCGCGGGCTTTGGCATTGTCAAAACCAGCGGTTGGATCATCGCGATGCAACTGGGTGCCTTCTTCGGCTACAACTGTTTTGGCCTACTGGCAGACCGTCTCGGCCGCCGCCTGGCCTTCGCCATCTACGTCGTTTGCGCTGGCGTGATGACGCTCGCCTACGGCAGCACGCCGCGCTGGGCCGGCGACAACGCTTCCACGGTCCTGCTGATCGCCGGGCCCCTGCTGGGCTTTTTCGGCACCGGCTTCTTTTCTCTCTTCGGCACGATGCTGGCCGAGCTTTATCCGACGGCCGTCCGCGGCGCGGGCCAGGGCTTTGTCTACAACTTCGGTCGTGGCCTCAGCGCCCTCGCGCCGCTTACAGTCGGCGCGGTCGCCGACAAGAGCGGCCTCGACATGGCGCTGGTGCTCAACTCCGGCTACTTCCTCTTGGGCGCGGTTATCGTGTTTTTCCTACCGGAGACCAAGGGCAGGGAACTGGCCTCGTAGCTCCGCTCGCATTTGCTCGCGAACGCCGCAGCGCGCCTCGTGCATTACTGCCGCAGTGAACTGGCCGAACTGTCTCTCCCACGCGGCGACCGCCGCCAATCCCGTCCGCCGTCTCAGTGCCTCGCCCGCAGCGAGCGAAAAGACATCAGCTTCTTGAACGTCGGGGTCGATGGTGATCGCAAGCTTCGGTGATCGCTTTCGGTGCGGCATTACAACTAACAGGATACTTTGCAGGTACCCGCCAGATCCGCCAACGTGCGGCTCAAAACAGACGAAGCTCAATCAAGAACCTACCCACGATCCAGCGTCGCGAACTGGCTGCGCAACTCCCCCACGGCCTCATAAAGCTGCTCAAAGCTGTCCACCACAAAGAGCTGATTCTGAAAGTGGTCGATCTCAAACGGAGTCGCGAGTACCTCGGCGAGATCAAAGGGCCGCCTGACGACATTCGGCGAATGCAGCGCATAATCCAACTCCCCAAAGCTCGATAGCAACCCGCTCCCATACGCTCTCAACCCCTGTGGCGTGTCCATCAACCCAAATTCGATCGTGTACCAAAAGAAGCGCGCTAAAGCCCCCGCCACGCTCACCTCGTCATGCAGGTCCGCCGCCAGCGCCCCATAGCTGGCCAGCGTATCGGCAAACACCGGGCTGGTGTGCATCGGCACATGCCCCGCCACATCGTGAAAGATATCGGGCTCGGGCAAATAGTCCATCTGCGCCTCGTTCCTGACGCGGGTCACGGTGGGGAAACGCCGCTGGCTCAGATGCTCAAAAAACACTGCTGCGGGAACATAACCCGGCACCGCCACCGCCTGAAACCCCGTCAGCGGGGCCAGCCGCGCATTCACTTCCGACAGCTCCGGCACATGGTCCGGTGCCAGCGCCAGCTTCGCAACGCCGTCCAAAAAGACCGGCGTCGCCCCCTGCTCCCACTGCGGCAGCATCCGCTCATAGAGGCGCTTCCAAATGGCGTGCTCATGTCGCTCGTACGGCATGACTATTGTCTATCACAAAACACCACAAGTATGTGGTGCTAATGTCTAAACGACCCGAACTTCGCCCGTTGGTACACACTGCCAATCAAAAGAATGACGGCTACACTACCGTCGGAGGTCTCCGATGCCGCACAAGGTAAGTCACTCGCCAACTGAAGCCAGAGGTGTGGTTGTTAATTTCATTCGGCGCCCACTGAAGGGGGCCAAAACATTCAGCATCCGTCCGATTAGATTACGCAACTCGGGAGCTGGCGCTGAGGTGGCGCGTGCCGTCGCCGACCGTCTCGATCTGTATTTCGCGGAAGTCGATGCCCAACATTCACCGGTCGCGGAGGCGGAAGCCTCCGCTGCACTGGATGAAGCAATGCGTCATGTTCGACCCACCTAAAAACCCCAGCCGCTACGCCCTTATCGCCAGCCACCCAGATGGACTTTCAGGGTTGGACTACCAAAGTGGACCGGGATACACCCGATGGGGTTCCCTGGCTTGCGTAATGGCGGTGGGTAATGGCCAGCGACCATGGGATTTTCCCTTTTCCCCCGCTTAGGTCCGCATGCATTCCTTAGGTGATAAAGTCGAGGCTTAGTTATCTGTCTTTGCCCTGAGGTTCTCCGGTGTTGAAAGTCTCTCTCGCCTTTTTCAAATCATTAGCTGATCTGCCACCCGAAAAAATTAGGAAGATTCCAAAATTTGTCCGGATGCTTCACGAGAACAGGCATATTCCTAGCCTTAAATTTGAGCGTCTAGCAAGCGCTGACTTATTCTCGGCACGGGTCGACTACAGCTACCGTGCGATCTTAGTTCAACGCGAAGACGATTACATTCTCCTCCGTGTGGACAAGCATGACGAAGCTTATGCCTCCGTAGGGCAAAATACCGCATCGTCCCAATCCATCGCGCTACCGATTGAATCACTGATCCAGATTCCGCCAACTCTGCCGAAAGAAGAACCCCTCACTCATCCTGAGAACCCTCTAGCCCCGAAAGTTCCTGCCGACTTTAGTCAGAACACGGACCTCCGCGATGGTTGCATCTATACCTACGAGTCACTCAAAGAACGCTTTAAGTGGGATGATCAAAAGCCAGGATATTACCTTCGAGAGAATAATGGTCGCATTGTGTGTGCTTGTCTTCGCGCCGAACTGAATCCATCAGCGCCTTGGGAGATTTTAGTCGGCATGTCAGAGTCGAATATCAGACAGGCGGAGTTACTTGCCAGCCAATCGTCTCCGATCCCGATCTTCATTAAGCTGGCCGAAAATCAATGGGAATATTGGGGAAAGTTTCGGTTTGAGCGCCTCGAAAAAGATCAGGAAAAATATGGCGCTGCGTTGCCACCAGAGCGTCGCGGGAACACAAGTATGGTCATGTACCTTACTGCAGTTGAATGACCGCTTTGCGGTACCCATGGATCATGGCCACCTAATATTTGGCTTCATGCCAGAGGCAGGCTGAAACGATCATGCGACAAGCAGTTGCATCCGAGGACCGTCATGGTTCAGCTGGACATAGAAGCGCCCATCCTTCTCTCGTACAATCCTTATTCGTGCTGCCCTCTTATCGACGCGAGATGGTTCTAGCCGAATGTAACCATCTCGCAAAAGCGCGCTTAAATCTAACAAGAAGATGCCAACTGGGTGAATCGCGCTGGCAGCAGATATCCGCCATGATAGACAAAGATATAGCGGAGACTCAGAGAGTGCCACAACCCCGTGATAGTGACCTTTGTTGTCGTCTCGCAGCGTCCATCGCCGACCGCGTACCCCTGGAGGAATCTTTTCAACTGCCTTGCACATTTCTCGAATATAACAATTGGACTTCCTGCTTTTCTATTCTAAAAAACTCTAGGTGTACCACTGTGCCGCAATCTCAGTGAGGGGCAGAGTTGGTATCAAGATAAACGCTGGATTAAGCCCCGCGCAACGAGGGTCCGTCGTTTTGCGTGGTCAACCGCACGATTCCGGCGGTGGTAACGCGGCTGATTGCTTGCGTGCGACCAAGGCGGGGCGGGTCATACTTCAGGCAAGTCAGGAAGCACGCCTTTAGGTTATTTTCTGGCACCATTGCCTTCGGCCGGTCACTAAGGCGCTAAAGGGCAACAAAAAACCCGCATGGTCAAAGGCTTTCCCACTCATCCAGATCAATGTGAGCTTGATTAAGAATACTGCGCAGAGTGCCCACCGGAACCTCTTGCTTCTTCGGCACAATTACGATGTCCACTAGCGATTCCGTGCGGCGTGCAAACTTGACGTGGCTGCCCTTCTGGCCCGTTTCCACATAACCCGCTGCCTCTAGCCGACGCTTGATTTCGCGGAAGGGCTGTGGCCTAAGCCGCGCCAACCTCAACCTCAATCAAACGGACCTTGGGCGCGCGCGTGGCACACGGAGCTTCAAAATAAAGCTCCAAGGCTTCTTTTAGATTGGAAAGGGCTTCTTCTTCCGTCTCGCCCTGACTGGCTAGGTCGATTTCAAGGCATTGGGAGACATACAAATGCCCCTCTTTCCAAACGCTAGCGGCAAACGGACGCTTCATGCGTCCATTGTTTCACAGTGATTGACGACTACGATACCTCCCGCCATACCACGGAACTGCCCATCGGATCAGGGCCTTCGACCGCCACTCTGCCAAATTAACGGCCCTTCCCGCAAATACCCTACTTCGCCGACAACCCCCGCATATTCCACCCACAAATCGTCGATCCAAGCATCTTGTTCCCGTCCGGCCCCGTCCAATGCGTCTCCAGACTCAAATACCCGCGATATCCATCGGCCAGCAGCGCGGCAATCTGCCCCTTCCAATCCACGTGCCGCGTCCCCACCGGTCCCCAAATCGGCGTGTGGCCTTCCATATGACAATCCTTCACGTGCACATGCGCGATCCGGTCAACAGGCAGCAACCCATACCCATAAGGGAAAGGATTCTCACCCGCAACAAGCGCGTTCGCCGGATCCCAAACCAGTTTCAGATTCGGGTGCTGCACCGCATCCAGAATGGCGCGCGACTCCGCCGCTGTCCCAATCTGGCAAGCATGCTCATTCTCAATCCCGATCGTCACGCCCTGCTTGGCCGCCTGTTTCGCCAGTCCGTCCAACGCCTCAACAACCGCGCCAAAACAAGCCGTCGGCTCAACCGTGCGCCAGTAGCTGAACACGCGGACAATCTTCGCCCCAGTCATCTCACAAAGCCGGAACGCCCGATCCAGCAAGCGCTGCTGGTCGTCAAAGCTGTGCTTCGCGTTAAAGCTATCCTGCTGGAAACGCGTATCCACTGCCGGCCCTCCCGGCAGCACACACTTCAAAATCGGCGAGGCGATGCCAATGATCGAGACGCCCGCAGCAGCGCACAAATCCTTGGCTCGCATCACTTCCTCATCGGTCAGGTCCATGATGTTCTTGCCAAATACGACGCGCAGTTCCGCGCCCGTCATGCCGATCGAATGCATCGGCACCAACGCCGCCTCAAGATCGGTCGGAGAGAACTCATCTGTGATTGCGGCAAGGCGCAGTTGAAGGTCGGTCATTTCTCTATTAGTTTCTCAGAGTCTTCTTTGATCGCATAGCGCTTCCGCGCCGCCACATTGGCAAACAGCTGCTTCTTGCCGCTCGGCCACTCCACTTCGATACTCTTCACTACCGTCTCGGCCCCCAAGCCAAAGTGCAGAGCAAGATCCGACTGGCTCAAATAACTCGACCCCGATCTCACCATCTGCCACTGCCGCCCACCGCCCGTCATCTCCACACGCACAACCGCGCCCAGCGCAGAGCGATTCGACTTCACGCCTTCCAGGCGCAAGTCGATCCAGCTCTGCTTACTCCCGCCCTCATTCTTCAACAGAACCGCCGCACCATGGTTATTGTTGATTACGATGTCGAGATCGCCGTCGTGATCGTAGTCGGCAAATGCCGCCCCGCGCGCAACTAGCGGACGCATCAAATCCGCCCCGCTCTTGCTCGACAAGTCCTCAAAGCCTTTCGTTGTGTTGCGAAACAACAACGGCGGCTGTCGATAGCTCACCTTCGGTTGCACCCGCTGAATCTCTTCATCGATATGCCCGTTGGCCGCAAAAATGTCCAGCCATCCATCATTATCGAAGTCAAAGAAAAACACCCCAAACGCCAGCCGCAGCAAGCTAGCCTTGCCCACCGTCTTGCGCGGGCTCTCGTCCACAAACAGGCCCTTGCCTTCGTTGTGATACAGCCCCAGCATCTGATTGGAAAAATTGCCAACTAGCAAATGCGGCTTGCCGGATCGGTCATAGTCACCCGCATCCACGCCCATCGCCCCACGCGCCACTCCGTCCTCGCCAAACGCCACTCCCGCCGCCATGCCCTCTTCGGTGAACGTGCCATTGCGATTATTGCGATACAGCTTATTGGGCTGCGTGTCATTGGCGCTGAAGATGTCCGGCCAGCCATCGCCGTTGTAGTCCAGCACTGCCACGCCCAGCGTCTTGGCGGTCTCATCAAACAGGCCGGCCTTCTGAGTAACGTCTTCAAACTTGCCGCCACCAAGGTTCCTGTACAACTTGACGCTCTGGCCCTTATAGGACTCCGGCGTGCAGTAGCTCTTCGTCGCCCCATCAAGCGAGCAGTAAAGGTCCCCCTTCGCGGTCCACTGCACATAATTCCCGACAAACAAATCGGCCTTGCCATCGCGATCAAAATCCAGCCACGCTGCGCTGGATCCAAAGCCGCGATTGGCAATCCCCGCTGTCGCCGTCACATCGCGAAACTTGAATCCACCTTCGTTGTGCAACAGCCGATCACCTTCAAGCGTAGTGATGTAAAGGTCCTCGCGGCCATCGTTGTCGTAATCCGCCGCCGCCCCGCCTAGCGCATAGCTCTCAACATCCAGGCCACTCCCGGTTGTGACATTCGTGAAAGTCCCATTGCGATTGTTCTTGTAAAGCGCGCTCAGCGTCTTGCGTCCGCGCGGCGTCCAGTCCTTGCCATTCAGCAGCAACAGGTCGGGCCAGCCATCGCCATCGGCATCAAAAAACACAACCCCGCTGCCCATCGTCTCAGGCATCCACTTCTTTCCGGCCCGACCGGAGTTGTGCGTGAATTTGATTCCGGCTTCCACGCTCGCATCGCGAAAAGTAACGCCCGGCCCATCGGCAGCCACCGCCGCAACAACAATCAACAGCCAAGCTCTCATCGCAGCTTGCCACTCTCATGGTCGTGAATCATCTGCCGCTCGTTATTATTCTCTGGGCTCAATTGCCGCTGCCGCGCCGTGATGGCAGTCGACGCCTCATCTGCCTTGAATCTCCGGAACAACTTTTCCTCATAGGCTGATTTCTGAGTGTCTCCCATGCCGCGATACGCCAGCATCAAGTTGTAATGTGCCTGCACATCCTCGGTATCCACTTCCAACACCCGCAGCAATGCAGCAACCGCGCCAGCATAATCGCGTTTCATAAACAAAATGCGTCCCATTTGATTCAGCATCACTCGATCCCGCGGATACAGCGCGTCCACCTTCTTGAGCGACACCAGCGCCGCGTCATAATCCCCGTCCGCCTTCTCCACCATCGCCTTGAAAAAGTGAACGCGCGCCAGCGACCCGTCCTTCTCCAGGGCCTTCGCCAGATAGCCCTTGGCCGCCTCCGTCTCTCCCTCTTGAATCAGCGCCCTCGCTACATTCAACCACCCATCTGCATAGTCAGGCTCCGCTTCAGTCACCCGTTGAAACGCAAACTCTGCGCCCTTTAGGTCGCCCTGCAGAAGCATTCCGATGCCCCAATCATTCCATCGCTCGCGATCCTTCTTCAACGTCACCGGCTTCCAGTTCGTCGCCCCTGCGCCCACTTCCGCTTTCGCTTCCGCTAGCGTCACAATCGGAATCCGCGGCAGCGCATTCTTGATCTTGCCCGACACATCCGGCCGCTTCTCATAAGCAAACTGGTTATACTCATGCGCAAATTTACGGTACTTCAACTTCGCCTCAAATCGATAAGGCGCCCGGGCGTTCTTCGGGATCTGCACTCGAAAGTGCACCGTATCAGCCGCCCCCGGCGGAATCAACCTCACGTACAAAGTACTCCGCGCCTGCCAGGCGTTGCGCTTCCGGATGTGTTCACCATCCCCATCCAGCAGATAGCTGCGATAGAAATGCGCGCCAGCGTCCACCGGGTTATCCTCGTCCGCCTTGCCGCTCCAGAAGATCGTCTTCCCATCGGCGTCTCTCCCCTGCACCTCAAGCCACAGATCGTAAGCGTCTACCGTCCCACCCGGAAAAAAATGTCCAACCTTCCGCGTCCGCACCACCGCGTCCAAACGCACCGTCGCCCCCGGCTCCACCGTCACCTTCGCGGTATCGATCGGTGCTGCCACCTTCGAGATCTCGCGAATGAACACCTGCCCGCCGCTCTCGGCCTCCTCGCCCACCGCCATCGTAGAGCTAAGCGTCTGCGCCTCGCCCCCCCGCCGTAGCATCGGTGCCTGCCCCTTGATCTCGTCAATCGGAGTGATGGCAAAAATATCCACCGTCACAAAGCCGCTCTTCAAAAACTTTACCGTCTCGTCCATCTGCGTCTTGTCTTCGTTCACATGCGCGACGGCGGTATTGGCGGTCGCAAAGCGATGCGAGTGCGCCATCCCGCCCTTGGCTGCCGGGTCTTTCGACGCCACCTTCGGCATATGGCAATCGTTGCACGTGCTCGGCTGCTTGGGATAGTAAAAGCTCCGCGCCCCCTGGCCCGACACCCCCGACGCCTGCCAGTTGTCGTAATCGTTAAAGCCGCGAATCCACCGATAATCATTCACCGGTTTATCTAAATGCACCTTGTGGCAAGTGGAGCAATACTCGCTCGCCTGCTCCCGCATAAACGGCTTCATGAAGGTGCGCCGATGCGGTTCCGGGTCGGCATAGGTCAAAAAGTCATCCAACATCCGGATGTAGCGATTCCTGCTCGACGCCAGCTCATGCAGCGGCGGATACTCGATCACAAAATTCCCGTTGCCGACGCTCCCATTCACATGCACGATCGAGTGGCACGACAAGCAACCCAGCCCGTTTTGTGCCTCCGGCGTATTCACTTGGTCCTTGATCGGTGTCTCCCACCGCCCGTTGAAAAACACCGCATGGTCATGACACCCCGCGCACCACTTCGACCCCTGCGTCGACCCCTGCGTCTCCTGCATGTGTTCAATGGCCCGGCGATAGTACTGATTATTGAAGCTGGCAAAGTGATGCGTCGACCCGTTCCACTGCTCGTAAATTTCCTTATGACACTCCCCGCACAACTTGGAATCCATAAAGAAATTCGACGGGATTGTCTTCTTCACATCCGTGTTGGCGGGCGACGGCCAAAACGGTCCCTTCCTGTCTCCCTCTTCCTGCATCGATGTCGGAATCATCATCGTCCGGTTGCTGATCCGCGCCGCCGGTTTCTCATAAAAGCGCTCATAGGTGTAAGTGGCGGCAGGCCAAATCGCCAGACAAACCAATGCCAACCGATACTGCTTTCCGATCAATCCAACGCCTACGATCGCCACTGCGATATGCGCATACAACACCCACGCCTGGTCCGAACTATTCCCGCGCACAGCCATCCAAACGCCAATTCCCAACGCCCCGCCCAGCAGCAGCATTGCTGGCCGGTTCTCCCGCCGCAACACCCACATCAACCCGGCTACCACCAACACTCCCCCAAAAATGTGCGCCAGCACATTCGTCATATAAAAAATACTCGGCTGCGCGTAAGCGGCAAGGTATGCGCTGTTGATCAACAAAACAGCCAGGCTGCCCCATATCAGTTTGTGAAGCTTCAACATGTTCCTCAATGCAACGGTCGCAACAACTGCAGCGCTGGCCTCGTGTTGTACTCCCGCTGCCAGTCGGCGTTCGGCGCACGCACGGAATCCAATTTATACGGGTAAGTCCCCATCTGATGAAACGGCAACGGCGTCACACTCTGCGAGTAAGCCGTATTCGCATCCCGATCCTTCGCCCATCCATCCACGTGCAATAAATAATCTCGCCGCCAGCCGGGCTTCAACGTCGGCAAACCCGCCACTGCAAACTGCAACCGCAACTCATCCCCAGATCCCATCACCACCAGCTTGTCGTCCAGGTCCCGCGTTAGCGCCGTCACCTCGCCATAGCGCGTGTACATCCCCGGCGTGGGGTTCCACAATGACACTGGCTCTGGATTCGCATAAGTGAACTCCTCCGGCTGCTTGCGCTCTGGGTGAATCGTCGATGGCGAAAACCCGCGAAACTGCAAGTTCGCTCCCGATACACTCAACGCCGTCACTAGATTCTCTGGTTCCGCGCTCGTCTCGCCCAAATAGATCTCGTCCCAATACACGCAGAGATTCGTCACGATCCGAACCTCACGATTTGCGCTCAAGAACTTGCTCTTCAAATTCACCACGATCGTTTTTGGCTTCCCCGACGGCATGCCCATATCGTCGATGGCCGTCACCCATTCCCCGCGTTTATTTTTTACCTGCAACACGGGCGACTCCAGCGGCTTACCCTCCTGAGCCGACGCGATAAACGTCGACCCGTCCGCCCAATCCACCCATCCATGCAGCACCAAAATCGCGTCGTTCTTCGCCGCCGCCTTACCAAAGTCCAGCGTCAGCGAGTGTTTTTTTGCCACGCCAGCCACCGTCCGCTCAAAGCCATTCGGATAACTCCGATCCCGCGCCGCCAGCAACAGCGTCACATCCCGCCCGCCCTCATCCGTCGCCTTCACCGCATGAATCGGCTCCTTCACTCCGTACAGCCGAAACTCCGGAAACGGCGGCCCCTTCCACTTCTCATTCGACAACACCCGCGTCCCCTCCGGATGATCCACCGCCAGCAGCCGCACCTGATCAAAATACGCCGCTTCGCTCAACTCCTCCGTCAGCCGAATCTCCAACATCCCCTCAGCGTTGGCCTTTAACTGCTCACCCGCCACCGCGATGTACTCATCGTGATCTGCGGTAAAGAAAGTGCCGTCGCCCGCGCTCGCCCCCAGTGGCGCGACGCCAAGCACGTCCGTGATGTATTCAAATTCCTTCCCGTTCCAACTCCACACGATCGGGCACGATCCCGACAGCCGCTGCGCTTCCTTGTACTTCAGTCCCGGCCCCGCCGCCTGCTTCATCTCGTTCTGGATCAATCCATTCGGCCACGTGATCCGCACAACGTCGGCCACACTAGCCTTGCCAATTCCAAAGCGCACCGCAAACCCGTCGTACGCCTTCTTCTGATAGAGGCCCCACACACGCAGCTCGATTTCCGCTCCCGGTGCCGTCTTCAGATTCTTGACGCCCTCCAGCCCAATCCGCAGCCACTTGTTCACGCCCGGCGTCACGTTCAACTTCTCCGTCCAGTTCCCCGCGCTCTCCTCGACAATATCCGTCTTCCCATCGCCATTCAAATCGACAGCTGCCACACCCGCCACTACCTCCAGACGTCCATCGTTGTGCAAATCAGCGATCACTCCGCGCCCGCGCACGCCCTTCACTGCCACCCCCGGCTTCCCCCCAAAACTCACCATCACATCGTCCCCCACGCTGTACACAAGGTCCTGCCCGCTGTCCTGATTGACATCACCCGCACTCAGCGCCCTCGCCCCTGCTGGCAAAATACCCAGTGGCTCCCGCGCATACTTGCCCAGCAATAGATCGCGATACAAAGCGCCCCCACCCTCGGCATAACTCACGATCAGATCAAAGCCGCGCGTATCCGGAATCATCCGCGTCACCACCGCGTCCACCGCCGTCCCACCGGCGAAAGGAAAGTCCGCAGTCTTGTCCGCGAAACCGGCGCTCCCCTGGTTCCGCAACAGTACCTGCCGCTCCCCCAACAACACCAGGTCCAAGTCGTAATCATGGTCGTAGTCTAGAAACACGCACTTGTTGAAGCCACCGCTCACCGGCAGCGGAATGAGTTTCCACCCCCCAGTCGTGTTCTTCAACAACACCGCACTCGTGCTCCCTACCACGCACAAATCCACCAGCCCGTCGTTATCGTAATCCCCAGTCGAGACG
Source organism: Bryobacterales bacterium (assembly GCA_038206015.1). Taxonomy (GTDB): domain Bacteria; phylum Acidobacteriota; class Terriglobia; order Bryobacterales; family Bryobacteraceae; genus Bryobacter. The sequence goes on from JBBRBI010000063.1 coordinate 12,344, forward strand.
CTCAACGTCCCCGAGACCACTCCAATCCTCTTCCCCCCCAGGCTCGGCCCCGATCCGTCCCAATACAGCACCTGATCCCCAAACGCGATCGCCCCCAGCCATCGGTCGGCCACCTTCTTGGGCTGCCACTTCACCGGCGTCAAGTCCCGCGCCGGCGGTGTCGGCTTCGGGTCGTAAATTTCCGAGTACTGGCTCCAATCCACATCCTCCGGCACAGCCGCGCCCTCAGTCTGCTTCTTCAACGCTTGAAACGCCGCCAACTGCGCCTGTGCCTCTTTAGCCTTACCCGTCTGCCGATACAGGTTGAACAGTTGAAAGTGTGCGCCAGCCAGATTCGCATCAAGACTGGCCGCCTTCTCAAAGGCCAGGATCGCCCCGGCGTTGTCTCCGCCCTGCTTCAACACCGCGCCCAGATTGTACTGGATCATCGGCTCCTTCGGGTCAATGCGCACCGCCCCGCGCATCTGCTCCAGCGCCTTCGCCGTCTCGCCTTGCTTCTTGTATTCGATGCCCAGCGTAAACCACGTATGCGGCAACGCCGGTTGCTCCTTCTGTACCCGCAACAATTCGATAATCGCCTCCGGGCCGCGCGCCGCACGCAACAACGCCAGCCCGTAGTTCAAGCGCTCTCGCGACGATTTCGGCGCCAGGTCAAGCGCCTGTTTAAACGCCGTAACCGCCTCGGCCTGCGTCGTCGGGTTCTCATAGAATGCCTTCCCCAAATTGCGAAGCTGCTCCAGCTTCGCCTCCTGAGCCGATCCAACGCCACACAACAACACAAGCAATCCTACGATTCTCATTGACCACTCCCGCTGACTTCAGCCGATTCAAAACTTGCCATCTCGCGATACAGTGACATCGCCGTGCGCATCAACTGCATACCCAGGATTGAGCCACTGCCCTCGCCCAACCGCATACCCAGTTCAAGCAGCGGGTCGCCGTCCATCGCCTCTAATGCCAGTCCATGTGCACGCTCTGCGGATCGATGCGAAAAGAACAAAGCCTCCCGCGTCGACGGCTCCATTCGCACGGCCGCCAGCGCGGCAACCGTCGTGATGAAACCATCCAGCATCACAGGCAGCCGAAGGCGCGAAGCTTCCATCAAAAAGCCCGCCATCTGCGCAATCTCAAATCCACCCACACACTGCAAAACGCGAGCTGCAGTGGCACCCTTCAAGCCATGCAACGCAAGGCTGGCTTCAATTACCTGCGCCTTGTGCGCCACACCCGCATCGTCCAGGCCTGTCCCGCGCCCTGCAACCTCGCGCCCGCTCAAACCCTCAATCGCCGCCAGCATCGCCGCAGCAGCTGTCGTGTTCCCAATCCCCATTTCGCCCACGCCAACCAGGTCAAATCGTCCCGCCGCTCCACGCGCCGTCTCCCGTCCCGCCTCAATTTGCGCAGCGCACTTATTCACACTCATCGCCTCAAAGTGCGCAAAGTTCTTCGTGCCCTCCCCTACACCTGCGTCAATGATTTCAAGGCTGATCCCGTGGCTCCGCGCAAGTACATTCACTGCCGCGCCCCCGGCGCGAAAATTCGCCACCATCTGCGCTGTAACCGCCTTGGGAAAGAGGCTCACACTTTCTTCAGTGACCCCGTGGTCCCCCGCAAACACATAAACGCCCAACCGTTCACAGGCTGGCAATAGCTCGCCGCGAATCAGGCAAAAATCGCGCGCCAGATCCTCCAGCCGCCCTAGGCTGCCCAACGGTTTGGTGCGAGAATTCCAGCGCGCATCGATCTCATTTCGTAATGGCTGATTCACAGTGTCAATTTCACGATCTCACAGTATTCCTGTGTAAAACTCATCGCTGACTCACCCGTAATCGCTTCCCTCAAAACGCTGTTTACTCCAAGGTGCGCAATGACGATGGCAGGCACTGCAATTTGCCTCAATCCCGCCTGCACGCGCGCTTGAAAATCACTCCAGCTTTCGGCACCCGGCACGGTATAACCAAACCAGTCTTCGCTCTTGCGCGCAGCCTCTTCCGGGTAGCGCTCTTCGATCTCGGCCCACGTCATTCCCTCCCAGGGTCCATAGCCGATCTCGCGAAATTCTTCGATCCAAATTACTGGTTTCCCAAGGCGCGACAGGCACGACGCAGTCTCTGCCGCCCGGCGCAAGGGGCTCGCATAGATCGGCCATCCACTTTCTACCACCAATTGCGAGGCCTGTTGCCACCCAAATTCGCTCAAGCCCGGATCCAGCGCTCCGAGAAATACGCCCCGCAGTGTCGGCTCGCCGTGCCGCACGATCAGAAGGTTGGCCATGAGTACACGATCAAACAATAGATCACCGCCACTTGTTGCACCGCGCCAAAGCAATCGCCAACCACGCCGCCAAGGCGTGCGATGAAATAACGGCGCGCGATTGCGACTATTACCAGCAACCCGCCCAATAGCCACAGCCTCAATCCCAGCGCAACGAACGATGACAGAAACACCGCCTGCACAATCGACGCCAATAGAATCAACAAACTCTTGTTGTCGCTCAGCTCTGCTCCACTGCCCGCTCTCGCCGCTGGCGTCACCAGGCTCAGCCACAAAATCGCGCAACGCGACAGCCCCTCTGCCGCAGCCACATATCCCACAATCTGGAACGGATTGAGATAGGGGTTCGCCGTACCCTCCAGCCCCTGCCAACGCAGAATTAGCGCAACTGCCACTGCCGCCACGCCAAAGCTCCCAACATGGCTGTCCTTCAAAATCTCAAAGATTCGCTCGCGGCTGCGTCCCGCTCTCACCGCATCGGCGATGTCCGCCAGTCCATCTTCATGCAGCATTCCCGTCAGCACCAACTGAATGCCCAAAGTCAACGCTGCATTCAGACCCATCGGTGTCGGCAAAAAGGCCATCGGCAATGCGGACACCAGTCCAATCATTGCTCCCACCAATGGAAAAAACGGCGCCGATTCGTAAACCGGCGCCGTCGAGCCATGGATTGGCAAAATAGTCAGAAACTGGAATGCGCCCATAAAGCGCATCAGCAGTCTCTCAATAAACTTCATCCTTTAGTGTTAGCGCATATAGATGATGGTTTTGTTGGATTTCACGCCGCCCAGCTCAATTTCCAAAGCCTGTGCGCCGGTCAGTCCTGCTGGCGGCGTAAACACAACCTGTGTCAGTCCAAGCAACGTGGGCAGTAAATAGCCAACAACATTGGTTGCCGGACGGCCGCCAACTGTCACTCTCAATCCAGGGAAGATCTCAAACGGACGGCCAACAGGCAGTTCACCAGTCGCCAGCGCTGGAGCGGATTGCCCAAAACCAGTGCCGTACACACCAATCAGCATCGACGACGTCGCCGGGTTGTTCTTGCCAATCTGGACGTTGTTTACCAGATCGAAGGCAACCGCGCGATAGCCATCAGCACTGATCTCGTCAAAGAATAACGCTGGGAAAATCCGGGCTGCGCTGATCCGGAAGCTTCCACTCGTTCCATTGCCGCTTGTCACCATCAGTTGGTTATCCCCGAGCTTAGCTTCAAACGGAACCTGTGCGATCACAAAGCCTGGGGCCACTTGAACCACCGCGGCTGCCTTGCCCTCCACGTCCACGCTCGTCCCATTTAAGGACATCGGTGCCCGCGGGCCCTGCCAACCATCGAGATTTCCGGCAAGCCTCGCCAGGTTCTGCCCGTAGATCGTCATCAACCCGCCCATCGCCGTCGTCGTCAACGCAGGATCGGAAACAGAGGTGATCACATTAGTCACTGTCGGCGAGCCACTGTTGACCGCCATCAGTTGCGCACGCACTGCACCGCCTGCATTCACCGTTGTATGCAGATTGATATAGTTGTTCGCCGGGTTGGTCAAGACCGCGTTCAGCGCGTCCACCTGTGCTGGCGACGCCATGATGGCCGCTCGATAGATATTGCCCGATCCAGTCGTACTCAACACCGTCGATCCTGCCCGAATGCCGCTATCCAGAGTCACCGGGCCATTTACGCCCGCCGGTCCCTGGTGGATATGCATTCCCGTAAACGTCGTCTCCCCGGGGAAACGGAAATTCGTGTCGAACACCGCATAGGCCGACATCGCAGTACCATCGCCACGCCTCATCAGCTGCAGCGTGAAGTTGCTGTCTCCTGTGGCTTCTAACCCGGTGACCGCTGGCACTTCATTGGAAGGCAGCATCTTTGTGATGAACGGAATGGTCTCTGTCGATCGCAACTGCGACCGAATCTCTCCGCCAGCGTTTGTTGTCGTGTGCAGGTTCCAGTAGGCTGCGCTCGGGTCGCTCCGGATGTCATAGAGCGTGTTGACCGTTGCAGCCGCATTCATGTTGGCATCGACGACATAACGCAACTTGCCCGCTCCCCCTGGGCCCGCAATTACGTTCTGTGCTCCGCTCAGCGAGGTCCCGATCGTCACCGGGCCATTTGCGTTCGCCCGGCCAGAATGGATATGCATTCCTGTGAACTGCGTTCCTTCGGCAAAGCCCGTGTAATCCAGGTCAAAGGTGACTTCGCTGCTGATTATCTGGCCGCTGTCCCCAAACGAATTGAGGATCGTCAAAAAACCAACTCCCCGCGCCTGCGAGTTCTGCACCATCGGTACTTCGTTCTCCGGCGTCATCAACACGCCATAGACGCGGCGCTCAGCCCGTGTCAGCTGCGCACGAATGATGCCGCCAGGGTTCACTGTCGAATGCATATTGATGTAGTAAGCCGAAGGCGTCTTCAGCAAGTCCTCAAGCACTGCGACATTCGTCGAACCTGCGAGCACTTCTACCGGACGATCAATCCCGCCCCGGCCAATTTCGTCCACCACTGGGTTCGCCCCACTGATCCTTGTGTCGATCAGTACCGGGCCGTTTGTCCCGGCATCACCTTTGTGGATGTGGAGACCAGTGATCGTAATCGGTCCCGCAAACTGATAACGAACTCCAAAGTCCACCGTGCCGCTGACCACCTTGCCCGCCGCATCCCGAACCACTCGCACCCATACCGTCCCGAATCCGCTCGTACTCGGATCGTTGATGGCTGGAACTTCATTTGCCGGACTCATATTCATCCGGAAAGGAATCGATTCTACCGTCTGCGCAACCGCGCTCGTTATCGCTCCAGCACCTAGCAGCAAGGCTAGCCCAAGGACATTTTTCGTATTTTTCTTCATGTAAGACCCCGTGACACCAAATATTGGTATAACAATCATCTAACAGATGCAGCCACCGAAATCAATGGCGCGCTTTTTTTACAGCTTCTTTCCAGCCGTCCAGTAGTACGTCCCGATCCTTCTATCGAAGGGATCGAAGGGGACGTTCACCTCCGTCCCCAAGCTTCCGTGAGCCGAAACAAAGCTCTTCACGTGCCTGCTCCAGTCTCGAAAATCCTTCAGCCTACGCGAGGCGGGCGCGCTTTTTCAACGGCTATTTTCCAGCCTGCCAACAGCATGTCCCGCGTCGTCGACCTCATCTCAGGTTCAAATCGCTTTTCAACTCGCCAATACCCTTCCAGATCCGCCGTTTCTCGAAATTGCCCCACTCCCAGGCCCGCCAGATAAGCCGCCCCCAACGCCGTGCTCTCGATATCCACTGGCCGCACCACCGGGCAACCCAGCAGATCTGCCTGAAACTGCATCAGAAAATCATTGGCCGCCGCCCCGCCATCCACGCGCAATTCTTTGGGCGCATGACCGCAATCCTTCCGCATCGCCTCCATCAGCTCAAAACTCTGAAACGCAATGCTCTCCAGTGCCGCCCGCGTAATCTGCGCGCGCGATGTCGATCGTGTCAAACCGCTGATGATCCCTCGCGCATCCGGGTCCCAGTAGGGCGCGCCCATACCCGTAAAGGCCGGCACCATATAGACGCCCCCGCTGTCGGGCAGCCCCATCGCGATCTCCGCCGTCTCCCGGACGTCGCTGAAGAAGCCAAGGTTATCGCGCAAGAACTGCATCGCTGCACCCGCCACAAATACACTGCCCTCAAGCGCGTAGGTGGGCGCGGTACTCGCGCAAGCCGACCTTGTCGCTAACAGTCGGTTCTGCGACACGGGCCGCTCCGGGCCCGTCTGCATCAGCGCAAAGCATCCCGTGCCATAGGTATTCTTCGTCAGCCCTGGCGCAAAACAAGCCTGCCCATAAAGCGCCGCCTGCTGATCGCCTGCGATTCCGGCGATCGGAATCTCAACCCCAAACATCTCCGCCGCCGTCACGCCCACGACTTCCCGCGATCCAACAATTCTCGGCAGCATCGCCGACGGGATATCGAAGATCCGCAGCAGTTCCGGGTCCCACTCGCCCTTCTCCAGGTCCATCAGCATCGTCCGCGATGCGTTCGTGGTGTCGGTCACATGCACTCGGCCATTCGTAAGCTTCCAGATCAACCACGTGTCGATAGTGCCGAACAGCAGTTCGCCATTGGCCGCCCGCGCCCGTCCATTCTCCACTCGATCAAGAATCCATCGCAGCTTCGAGCCGCTGAAGTACGCGTCGATCACCAGTCCCGTCCGGTCCTCAACCAATTTCTTATGCGGCCCCGTCGCCAGCTCTTCACAAAACCGGGCGGTCCGTCGGCATTGCCAGACGATCGCCGGGCCCACGGGCCTGCCAGTCGCTGCTTCCCAAACAACGGTGGTCTCGCGCTGGTTGGTGATGCCGATCGCCGCAATCTCCCGCGCCTCGATTTTTGAAACGTCAAGCGCCCGCCGGGCGGCGGCCAGTTGTGCTCCCCAGACCACATCAGCATCCACCTCAACCCAACCGGGTTCGGGATAGTTCAGGTTGAACTGTACGGATTCAAGCGCGATACGCTGCGCTGTGGCGTCATACAACGCGGCTCGCGCACTGGTCGTTCCCTCGTCAAGGGCAAGTAGATAAGGCACGCAAGAAGTCTATGCTATCCACGGTCTCGCCGCCCCGTCACCGTCCCGTCGCCGTCGCTACAGCCTCTTTCCATTCGGGTCGCGAGCGGGATTATGCGGGCAATAATTGCCCGTCGGCGATCCATCCACATCCAGAATTTGAAAGGTCTTCGCGCTTTCTTGTCGCGCTCGATAGCCGACCTTCGGCCCTGTTTCAAACACGATTACCTTCAACTTGGTGTCGTAACGGTACCTTCCGCGATTCCCGTCGTAATCCCGGTACAAACCCTTGTCAAGCAATGCGAATGTCGATCCAAACGCAATCTGTCCCCGGTAATTGCATTCATAAACTCCCGGCATCGGGGCCGGCAACAACGCCCGCGCTGCATCTCCCGCCCCCGCAGCCCGCACGCACGGCGCCACGTAGCCGGGTGCCACAAAGCTCAACTCCCGCCCGGTACTCGAGGCGTCCCCGCCGTCGTCCCGTTTGATCGTATACGTCTTGCTTTTCGGGTCCTTCGTCGCCTCGATCTTTTGAATTGTGGCGGGCCACCAACTATCACTACAAATCGGGCTCACTTCAACATGGTCCCCGACCCGATACCTCGCCCATTCCTCCCCACCCGCTAATGCAACCACCGGAAGCAGCGTCGCCAAGAGCGAAACGCGATAGCACGAGCCCAACGAGCCGCTCAATAAGTTCGTCATAGGGCTCCAAGTCTCGCACGCATCCCAAATCCGCACCCGCTTTTACGGGATAGGAAGCCGACGCCCCATCCCGCCCGTCTTCTTCCCGCTCGATGGCCCCGCCCCATCCGCCCCCCGCCTGCCGCCACTATTGGCCTGAAATTCAAGCTCATTCTCATCAAATTGCAACGGCCGGTCCAGCAGCATCTCGATCGTCGAACCCTTCGCCAGCACCACATCCGGCCCCCGCGTCAGCAGAATCCCCATCAGGCCAACCGCCGCCCCAGCGGCCGCGCCAATGCCCATTCCCATCCCCGAGCTGTGTGACGCCGCACCGGCAATCGCACCGATGGTCGCCCCAGTCGTCGCCCCCACGCCCACCGTCTGAGCATCGCCAGCCTTGTTCCCCTCGCCCTTGATCTTGCCCTCTTCGCGATCAAATCCCTGGTTGTCCCTTCCATCAATCCCACCCAGGCGCGACTTGAATTCGCGTGTCACCCCATTCGGCAAAATTAGCGTATCAAAGCGCACATACAATTCGCCCTTGCCCTTCACCTTGCCCGGACGCTTCAGGCTGGTGACGGTTCCGGCCACGCTCGATCCCGGCGGAATCACAATCTTCCCCTGCACCATCATCGGAAACAGCGTTTCCAGATAGACCCGGTCGCCTTCCATTGCATGCTTCGTACTCACGCTGTTCAGCATCGTCAACGGGATGCGCGTTCCTGGCTCCACCGTAAACTGCTTGGCCGGCACTGGCGCACTAACAGCCGCATCCTGACCCCTCACGCACAGCGCGGACAAAACGAATATGGCACTCCGCATAGCTCTAATCATAGCCTCTATAGTTGAAACGCTCAGGGGGTGGGCAGAGTTGCGCCTCTCCTCAAATAGAGTCGCGTCCCGGCCTCACTCCAATTCTCCCCCACTCCAATTTCAATCGTCGGGTTCTCGCCCAACCCCTCCGGCAACCGCAAGTTCGCTTGATACAGCCCCGCAAAGCCCGGTGTCACCCCAACATAATAGATCGCCCCCGCCTCCAACTCCAGCCCTTCCACTCGCACGCGATATTCCCCTCGCCGCTTTACCTCCGAAGGCAACGTCGGCACCAGTGTGTTGCGTTCCTTCACCTGTACCGATCCCCAGCCTGTCCCATAAATCACCACCACCTCGCCAGCCTGGGCTGGGTTAGCCGCGCTCAAAACGCTCCCATCCACATGCGTCGCTGCGGCAAAGGTCTGTTCGATGCGAAAAACCTCCGGTGCCTCCCCCGCGATCTTCACTGCCACCGTCGGGCCGCTCACCAAACTGCGAATAACCCGCAAGTTACCCACTCCGGGCTCCATATCGGGCGGTATCAGCGCATTGATCTGGCTTGGCGACACAAAGAACAATGGCAGCCGCAGACCTTGCACCTGCACATACACTTCGCCATTGGGCGTGGTCAGCGGCAACGACCCCGAGTGCAAATCCTGCTCCCGAATCGCCCAGCTAAACGTCGATAGATTGCTACCGTAAATCGTCAGTATGCCGTTCACCGCCAGTCGGTCCCCGCGCGTCCCCGCAGCGCTCGTGATGCTGGCCGCCGAGTAATCAGGCTTCAATAACAAAACTTGGGCGGCGAGGGGAATCCCCATCGCCGCCCAGAAAAATACAACAATTTTTGCAGGCACTAAAATTACTAGTGCCTGTGATAGCGAATTATTCTCAGTTTCCGACGACCGTCGTCAGATCCTGCATCACCGCCACTCCGTCGACAGAAAGCGTCAGCTTCACGTCTCCGGCACCGATACTCGGCACTACCAGGTTGAACTGGTAGAGGCCGACAAATCCCGGTGCAAGTCCCGCGTACGACACGGTCGCTGGTGCGTCGCCAAACTTTGCCGTCGCATTCCTGAGCGACGTCGATCCGCTCGCGACAACACCCGCTGCCACAACCGGGTTGGTTGCGCCAGCGCCGATTGCATAGATGATGATCGTCTCGCCAACCTTCGCCGGTCGCGTCGTCACGCCTGCTATCTCGCCCACCTTCGCAACAAACGTCGTGTTATCGGGGAATAGCGCCGCCACTAACTGTCGGCCACCAACATTCCAGGGTGCCGGTGCCAGCGCCTGGGTCGCTCGCGCCGCCGCCGTCAGCATAATCGAATCGCTCGTGCCTGCCTCGTTCTTCACGATCACCTGCACTGGCCCTACGCCGATTCCGTCCGGCACTTGCACGTTCACCTGGCCAGGGCTGACATAGCGTACAAAGGCATCCTTGCCCCCCACCGTAACGCTCACCCCTTCCATCACCTTCGGCGCGTTGGCACCGTTGAAATCCCAACTCGCCCACTCGCGCGTCACGTTGGTCAGCGTTGTGCCAAAGATCTCGATCCACGTACCGGGCGAAATCGTTCTGCCTCCGCCAAAGCCCTGCGCCACAACCGCACTATTACTGGTTACAGTTGGCATCGCACTGGCCGGAGCCTGCTTGATCTTCGTGTTGGTCGTATAAATCCGATCATTCGAGTTCGCTCCGTTGCCGTCTGCCGAGTTTCCGGCGGCATAGAACACCACGTCGCCCGATCCCGAGTCCGGTGCAGTCCACTCCACGCTAAACGTCGCCAGCCCGTCCGCTCCTGTCCGCGTCGCCGGTTCCAGATGCATCGCAAACTCCCGATCTGTCCCGCAGGGCGCAACTCCGCCGGGGTCGCACTTTACCTGTACGAGCGTATTCGGCGTAAAGACTCCGCCCTTCAGATTCTCGTCTTTAGTCATCCGCGCAGTGAGTTCAAAGCCCCAACGCTTCCCCTCGGGATGATAAACCTGCACCCGGATCATCTGCTTCTTGCCGGGCGTATAATCCACGGCGCTAATGCGCACGTATCCCCGCGCATCAGAGTTCGCGGGCGCGAATGTTCTGTGGCAAGCCGCGCAATCGGTGCCTCCGTCAATTGCCGCGCCTGTCCGCCGGATCGGCGGGCCGCTGCTGAACGCATACACCATCAAGGGGAGCGACGCTACTGCGACACTCCAGAAGAGCTTATTCCACATATTAGTTATCCCTGTTTGCGAGTAAGTTAGTTGGCGGTAGTAAGAAACACATTGGCCTGCGTCTTGACGCCGCCAATTTCCATCGTGATTTCCTGGTCGCCCGCCTGGACGTTGGGTACAACTACATTGAACTGGTACAACCCGACAAAATTTGGAGCCAATCCCTTGAACGCCGCCGCCGCCGGTGCTGCTCCGATCTGAACTTTGAAACTGCTCCCCAAATCGGTACTAACTCCTACGATAGTACCTGCAGGCACCGCCGGTGTCGTCGTTCCAAAGCCAAGGCCATAAATCACCAGCGTGTCGCCCGGTTTCGGCGTGCGGAATGTAACTCCTGTGATTAATCCCACTCGTCCGGCAAAGGTGCCATCGGCAAACTGCGCCACAACATACTGCTTGCCGTTCACCAGGAACGAACCCGGCGCAAGAATCCCCGGTGCTACGCTCGCCCCGGTAATCGCTACCGGATCGCTGCTCCCTCCCGCCGTCTTTACAACCACCTGTACAGGGCCACTCGCGATGCCATCCGGCACCACCACGTTCACCTGCGTTGGGCTGATGTAGTTCACAAATGCCGCTTTGCCGTCCACCGTCACCTGCGTGTTATCCAGGTTCGTCGGTGCCTTCGTCCCGGAAAAGTCGCCCCCAGCCCAACTTCGCGTCGTCGTCGCCAAATCTTTCCCGAAAATCTCGAGATACGATGACGCCGCAACCTTCGTGCCGCCGCCAAAGCTTCCCGCCGAGACCGCTCCGCCCTGCGAAATCGTCGGCTTGAAGCCGCCGCCGCCCACCGCCTGGTTCAGCTTCAGTGTCTTCTGGCTGATGTTTGCTCCACCCGGTGCCGGTCCGTTGCTGGCGTTCGTCGCTACATACAAAGTAATCGGTCCCACTCCCGATCCGGCCTGATTCGGCGGCGTCCAATCAAATTGGAAGGTCCCCGTCGAGTTCGGCGTCGCGTGCTCTATGTACTCCACTGGCGCGTTCGGCCCGCAAGTCTTGCCCGCTATGTTGTTCCGCTCCCGACCGTCCTGGCAAAGCACAAACATCCCCGAATCTACCGGCGTAAATGTTCCCGCCTGATTCGTGTTGATTGGCCCGCTATCGATCCGGATCGACGCCTGCATCCCGAAGCGCTTTCCGGCGTCCTTGATTTTCACCGTGAAGCGCTGCTTCACTCCGGGCTGGTAGTTTCCCCCGCCTTCCCACAAAATCTCAATGTTCCCGGAATCCTTGTTGATCGGGCCGCTATGGCACCCGCTGCCCGTGCAACTCGCCGGATCGTCCCCCGGCGCACCCGATTTCTTCGGGTCTGGCCCACTCGAGTAAGCCCACAGCAGTATAGGCAAGCTCGCCGCCGCGATTGATGCCCCAAAATGTATCCACCGATTTCGCTTCATAAACACCTAACCCCCTATTTCATCGCCAGGTCGTGGCGAACCTTTAACATCCACTACTTAATTATCCTTGACGAACCACCACACGGACATGCGGTGTTCAGCTTAGCTAACTAAGTAGTTCCAATAGATCAAAAATATGAGTGTCGGCGAAGCCCCTGAAGCCTGGCGCGACAAAAGTCGTTGCTAGGACAATAATCGCACTCGCGCTCCTTCGCAAGCGGAATCTACCCCAAATCCGCATTAAAGTTTCCTTCCAAGAATCTTCAAACTTTTCCGAAACACAGTGCTCACTGCCAACGTCGCCACCTCCCCGTGTTCAACCCACCGGAACCCCTGCGATACCTCCCCATCCATCCTCCCGAGCCGAAGTGTATACCGGTATCGATGGTTCACAATTGCATGTCGGAATTCCCCCACCTTTCCCCCTGCCTCCGCCCCGTGCAACATCCCCTCCTCTGGCAATTCCCAAAACCCCGCCAGCCGCTTACTATCCGCCCCACGCTGCCACAGCAGCACTCGCCCCTCGCGCTCGATCCACAAAATCGTCTTCGCTTCCTCGATCGTCGCCGCCTTCGCCGCCCTCACAGGTAACATCTCCACGATCCCCAACTCATGCGCCCTGCAATCCCCTGAGATCGGGCATAACAGGCACCGCGGCTTCTTCGGCACGCACACCGTCGCCCCCAACTCCATCAGCGCCTGCTGATAGGTCCCAGGGTCGCGCCGGTCCATCTCCCGCACCGCAACCTCCCGCAGCCCCGCCATCCCGCCCGTCACTCGCGACAACACCCGCACCACGTTCCCATCCACACCCACCTCCGGCAATCCAAATGCGATGCTCGCCACCGCCCCGGCCGTATATTCCCCCACCCCCGGCAACCTGCGGATCGCCGCAAAGCTCGTCGGAAATCCCCCATCCGCCACCATCTTCTGCGCAGCCTTCTGCAAATTCCGCGCCCGCGAGTAGTATCCCAGTCCCGCCCACGCCGCCAACAACTCCGCCTCCGGTGCCGCCGCCAACGCCGCATAATTCGGATATTTCGTCAAAAATCGCTCGTAGTAGGGGATCACCGCCGTCACCCGCGTCTGCTGCAACATGATCTCAGACAGCCAGATTGCATAAGGGTCCCGCGTCTTGCGCCACGGCAAATCCCGTTGCTCCTGCTCAAACCATTCGCGCAACCTTTGAGAGATTTTCATGCCGTTGGTATACTGAGGAAATCCCTAAAGCAAAAGCGAAAACGCGCACCGCGCCCATCTCGGATGCCAATTTCATCGAGATTCACGGAGCCCGGGTTCACAACCTCAAGGATATCTCCCTCAACGTCCCACACAACGTGTTGACGGTGGTTACGGGTGTGTCCGGCTCTGGCAAATCCTCTCTGGCCTTCGACACCATCTATGCCGAAGGGCAGCGCCGCTACGTCGAATCCCTCTCCGCCTACGCCCGCCAGTTTCTCGAACGCATGGGCAAACCCGATGTCGACGAAATCCTCGGCCTCGCCCCTCCGGTCGCAATCAAGCAAAAGAACACCACCCGCAACCCACGCTCCACCGTCGCCACTTCCACCGAGATCTACGATTTCCTCCGCCTCCTCTACGCTCGCGCCGGTGAAACCTGGTGCCCCACCTGCGACATTCCTGTCGTCCGCGACACCGTCGACATCGTCGCCCAGCGCATCCTCCTGGAGGCCCCCGGCACCCGCTGGTATGCCCTCTTTCCAATCACCAAAGAGAAGCTGAAATCCGACGCCCTTCGCGACCGCCTCTTCGAACTCCGCAGCAAGGGCTTCAACCGCCTCTATCAAGCTGGCAAGACCTTTGAGTTCTCCAGCCCCGAAAGCCTCCTCGAGCTCAATTTCGCTCAGCCCGTCTTCGCACTGGTGGATCGTCTCGTCCTGGCCCCCGATATCCGCTCCCGTCTCGTGGATGCCATCGAAATCGCCTACCGCGAGGGCGGGGAACTCCTCTTTGAACAAGCCGGCACCGACGCCCCTCGCTCCCTGCGTTTCAACGAGACCTTTCAGTGCAAAACCTGTAGCACTCAGTTCACCGACCCCGAGCCTCGCCTCTTCAGCTTCAATAATCCCTTCGGTGCCTGTCCCACCTGCCAGGGCTTCGGCCGTACGATGGATTACGACATCGACAAGGTCATCCCCAACCCCGGCCTCGAGCTCGGCGAAGGCGCAATCGACCCCTGGACCAAGCCCACTTACCTCTGGTACTACGAGGAATTCAAGAAGGCCGCCAAAGGCAAAGCCCGTCTCAATATTCCCTTCGCCGACCTCAAGCCTGCCGAGCAAACCTATGTCATGGATAGCGTCCGCGAATTCTTCGCCAAGGTCGTCGAACCCAAGAAATACAAGGTCCACGTTCGCGTCTTCATGTCCCGCTACCGGGGCTACGCCAAGTGTCCCGACTGCCACGGCACCCGCCTGCGTCAGGAAGCCCGCAACGTCCGCATCGGTGGCAAAATCATCAGCGACGTCTCCAGCCTCAACATCCGCGAGGCAATGCTCTTCTTCGATGGCGTCGAACTCAAGCCCGAACAGCGCGCCGTAGCCGACAAGATTCTGCGCGAAGTCCAACAGCGCCTGCGATTCCTCAACGACGTCGGTCTCGACTACCTGACGCTCGACCGTCTCTCGATGACGCTCTCCGGCGGCGAGGCGCAACGCATCCAACTGGCCACCTGCCTCGGCTCCCGCCTGGTCGGAGCCTGCTACGTTTTGGACGAGCCGTCAATCGGCCTCCACCCCCGCGATACTCACCGTCTCGTCAAGATCCTCAAAGACCTCCGCGACATCGGCAACACCATCCTCGTCGTAGAGCACGACCCAGAAGTGATGGAATCCGCCGACCACATCATCGACTTAGGTCCTGGAGCTGGAGAGCACGGTGGAGAAATCATTTTCGAAGGCCCCTACGAGGACCTCCTCAAAGCCGAAAAGTCCCCCAAGTCCCTTACCGGTCAATACCTCCGCAACGAGAAGAATGTCGCACCCTTGCGTGCCCGCCGCCCGGTCGACCCCAAGCGCGAACTCGTCTTCCGTGGTGCGCGCGCCAACAACCTTCGCGGCATCGACGTCACAGTGCCCCTCGGCCTTCTGGTCGCGGTCACTGGTGTCTCCGGCTCCGGCAAATCCTCGTTGATGCACGAAGTCATCTTCAAGACAATGGAGCGCCGACTCACATTGGGCCTCTCAGCCAAGGCTTCCAAAAAGCTAGCCGCTGCTGACAACGAGGCCGCAGACTCCGCCCTGAGCGAATCCCAACGCCAAACCTGCCGCAGCGTCGAAGGTGACTATCACCTGAGCGACGTCATTCTGGTCGACCAATCCCCCATCGGTCGCACCCCCCGCTCCAACCCAGTCACTTACATCAAGGCCTTCGACATCATCCGCGACCTCTTCGCGAATGCAAACGAATCCCAACGGCGAGGCTACCAGGCAGGCCACTTCTCGTTTAACATCCCCGGAGGCCGCTGCGAAACCTGCCAGGGCGACGGTACGGTAACCGTGGAAATGCAATTCCTGGCCGACGTAGAGCTAATCTGTGACGACTGCAAGGGCACAAGATTCAAGCCGCAAGTATTAGAAATTCTCTACAAGGGCCTAAACATCCACCAGGTCCTGCAACTCACAGTAAGTGAGGCGATCCACCACTTCGCAGAGTCACCGAGGCTAGTCAACAAACTCCAGGTCCTGCAAGACGTCGGCCTCGGCTACTTACGCCTGGGCCAATCCGCAACGACGCTCAGCGGCGGCGAAGCGCAGCGAGTAAAGTTAGCGGCCCACCTCTCCCAAAGCAGCAGTGCAAAGACTTTGTTCATCTTCGACGAGCCAACCACCGGGCTCCACTTCGACGACATCCGTAAGCTACTGACGAGCTTCCAGCGACTAATCGAGAACGGCGGCAGCATCCTGGTAATCGAGCACAACCTGGACATCGTAAAAGCAGCGGACTGGGTAATCGACCTAGGCCCCGAGGGAGGCGACGGAGGAGGCCGCATCGTCGCAGTCGGAACCCCCGAAGACATCGTCAAAGTCCCCGAATCCCACACCGGCCACCACCTCAAGCCGGTCCTCGCCAAATACTTCTAGCGTGTTTGAAAAAGACGTCTGCACGGTAGACTAAATCCAGGAGTCCAGCTTGACCCGCTCACCCCAGAGATCAAGAATGGTGTCACTAAAACTAAAGCCGATATTTACGAAGCTGGAGCCTGAGCTTGCCCAGCACCTTATCGCCCTTTCAATCGGCTATGAGGATCTGCGGCTAGAGTTAAATGGTCTAAATCTTCCATTCGAAGCCGATCCTGACCGGATCGGCAGTAACTACGAGTACGTTTATTACCTTAGACGCAGCATCTTAACATGTCGGGAGATAGCCAAGACGCTCATTAACCTCGACTCGCAGGTCCCCTCATTTGTCGACCATCGAGATAGCTTCGATCTTTCGCATCTGGCATTATGGACTGAGGCCGTCGAGTTCTATCAGCAGAAGTGGAGGGAACTCAAAGCGCTAAGAGACCTTTTGGCCGCGCATTTAAATGCCGGTTCGTCGGGCAATGACCTGTCTCTAGGTAAAGCAATCCTCGACCAGTTGGACTATGACGATGTTGGGGCCTTTGAAATCTGGCAATCAACTGATCGCCTTCACAACGGCGTAAAGCTGCACTACGCCGATACCCTGATGGGTGTTGCATTCCGAAGCAAGCTTCCCGGTGAAACGGCCCAAGCAAAGAGTGAGCATATACACTGCTTAATGGATCAGGCCTTCAAGTTTGCGGAGCAGGCCCTTAAAGTCCTTACAGTCGAATTGCTTATGCCAAGTTTCAAGCTCTGAGCAAGCTGGCAGGACTGCTCAATCGTGTCGCCCAAGCCCTGGCCCCTTGAAGGCATCGGTTGCCAACGGGTACAGATGCTTACGAAGAGCGTTCGGAAACTCACTGATGTTGGTATAATACCAACTGATGCCAGATGAGCCGCTCAGCAAGGAACAAGCTAAAGCGAACCTCAACTGGTGCCTCGAAGAAGGCTCCGTGATCTACACGAAACATTTCCGGGACGAGATGATCGACGACGGGCTAAGCACAGAGGACATCCTCGCCGTTTGCAGGTCCGGCGCAATCGTTGCGGCACCGGAGCAGGACATCAAGACCGGTAACTGGAAATACAGGATTGAAGGAATTACGAGCGATGGTCCTAAAGCAGCCATCGTCTTCACTTTCCGGCCGGACATGGCGGTGCTCATCACCGTATTCAAGAGGACATCATGACGCCATCCAAACTCCACGAATGCACGAACTGCGGTCAGCCCATCACCCCCGCAATCAGCAGCTATCGATACACCGAGAGCGGCCTTTCCAATGTCATCCTTCATGGGGTCAAAATTGCCGACTGCCTGGCCTGCAGCAACTCCGACGTCTTCATCCCCCGTATGGCCAAGATCCACCGCGCCATCGCACAAGCCCTAGCCAAGAGCCCTACCCGCCTAACCGGCGAGCAATTTCGCTTCTTGCGCAATCATCTTGGCCGCAGTGGCGAAGAACTCGCCCGCTACCTCCACACCGACAAAACCAAGATCTCCAAATGGGAGCGTGGCGAAGATCGCATCGGCCCCGCCACGGACCGCCTCATCCGCCTCCTCGCAACGGCGCTCGATGGCGAACTCCGCACCGCTATGTTGTCAGTCGCCGAGCACCTGCCCCAAATCTCCGACGACCCTAGAAAATCTTGGGAGATGCACCTCGACATCACCACTCTTCAAGCAAGTTTCCTGGCTGTCTCGTACGCCGCGTAGTCTCTCCTCACCCCACATTCGCCCTTAAAAACTTCACGCCCTCATAGGCAATCGTCTCCGGCGTTTTCTCGATATCTCGCCAGATCGACGCCGCCGCCGACAACTCGCCCAGCGCAAACCCAAAGCTCTCAATCGTCAACCACCCGTCATACTTCAGCTCCCGCAACACGGCAAACACCTCCGCCCACTCGACATGCCCGTTCCCCGGCGTCCCGCGGTCATTCTCGCAAGTATGGACATGCTTCAAATGCCGACCCACCGTGCGATACCCCGCCGCAATATTCTTTTCTTCGATATTGGCGTGAAAGGTATCAAACAACACTCCAACATTCGGATGATTCACCTCATCGCACAACCGCGCCGCGTCCGCCGCCGTATTCAAAAAAAATGTCTCAAAGCGATTCAGCGGCTCAATTGCTAACGTCACGCCATGCGAAACCAGCGCATCTCCGATCGCCTGATACCCCTCCACCGCCCACTTCCATTCATCCGTCGTCCGCCGCCGTCCGGGCAAATAACCCACTGGCGAATACAGCGGCCCGGCAATGATCTTCGCGCCCGCTTCAGCCCCAGCCGCAATCGCGTCCTTCAAATGCGCAACGGTCGTCCGCCGCACTTCAGCATCATCGCTGATCAAGCTCAATCCCTGCACCAGAACCGAGCAAATCGTCACTTCCAACTGATTCGCTTCAGTCCCCTTCCGAATCGTCGAGGCGGCAAAAGACGCCGGCCGAAACAGCGGCACCTCTACGCCATCAAAGCCCCCGGCCTTGATCTGCGGCAACAACGGCAATTGTGCCTCGGCAAACTCCGCCGACCAGATAAACGTATTCACTCCAAATTTCATGTCGTGTCCTCTCTTATTTCCGCGCTGGCTTCAGATCCAGATTCCCATTCAGTTCAGTCGGACTCATCGTAAACGCGACACCATTCACAGGCACGTCCATCTTCGCGATCCACAACAGCGAGTTCAATACCAGTCTCCGAAAGTTTTCATTCCCAAGGTTCTTATGATAATGCCCGCCAGTCCAGCTGACGCCTCTCCCGCCATCCGCCCGCTCCACCGCCCAGGCGACAAACTGCGCTTGCCCCACCTTGCTCCGTACATCGGCATTCCCCAGCCGCGGCCCATCCTTCTTGGATACCGTTTCCGTTGGCGGCGTCGCCACTAGAATCGGCGTCATATTCTGGGCCCGTTCCGGCATTCGCATGTTGTAATACCATTCATCGTAAATCGCGAATGGCTTCACGCCGCGAGTGATCGGGTGTGTCGGCAACGACACAAAATTGGCTGTCCAAGTCGGGTTCACCGTGTAGTTCAATTCAAAGTACCCACCGACCCAATCCACCATCTCCTGATGTCCTCGCGCCGCCGGTGGCTCCGTAGCGTAGTGATAAAACATCAACCCCGCCCCGCGCGCTGCGGCTTTCCCAATCGCCGCAATCCTCGCCGGTTCCAAAAACGCCGGGTGACCCTCGGCCCCGTCCGCAAAAAAGAAAATCGCATCCGCCTTTTCGATCACGGACGCCTCCGGCCACGCCCCGCCCAGCGCCACGCTGACGTGCAATCCTTTCACGCCGCTCAGCGATTTCTGCAATAGAAGCACGCCCGCGTTATGCTCATGTTCTCCGGGCGCATGGCTCGGCTTCCCGGCAAAGAGCAAGATCTCCTTATCCGCCGCCATCGCCGCCACCATACTCAACCCGATCACTGCAATCCATCGCTTCATTTCCCACCTCCGAAGGGGCCGAAGGGGACTGTCACCTTCGTCCCCTTTTCTTCGACTGCTCGAAATCAGCCGCCGTGGTGCATTTGCACCACTGTTATTATCCGCCACTTCTCATCTTTTCAACGCTTTAGCTTTGGCAATCAATTTGCACAACCCATCGCATGAAGTACCGTCAAATTTTCTCAGCGATTACCCTCGCTACTTCCCTCTCACTCGCCCAGCAGACCCCCGCTCCCTCTCAAGTCCCCGACGGCTGGCGCAAGATGAGCGACTTCAACGATAACCAATCAGCCCCCTCCACCCCCGCAGCCAACAGTCCGTTAACTCGGCGATCCTATTCCCCGCAACTCATCCCCGATGCCCTTACCGTCCCCGCCGGGACCTACTTCACCATCCGCACCACTCAGCCGCTCTCTTCAAATCAAAACCACCCCGGCGACCAGTTCACTGCCACTCTTGTCAAACCGATCATCGCCAACGGTCGCGTAGTAGCCGATCGCGGTGAGATCGTCGTCGGCCGCGTTGTCGAGTCCCTGAAAGCGGGCAAGGTCAAAGGCCAATCCAAGCTCGCCATCACCCTCACCGATCTCACTCTCGTCGATGGCAGCCAGATTCCCTTCCACGCGCAACTCACTGGCTTCACCGGCGGCACCTCCTACGGTCGCGATACCGGTACGATCGTCGGACCCGCCGCTACAGGTGCAGCGATTGGCGGCATCGCCGCCGGCCCGGTCGGTGCCGGAATCGGTGCCGCAGCCGGGGCCACAGCCGGCCTCATCGGAGTCCTCTTCACGCGCGGTAATCCTACTGTCATCTATCCTGAAAGTGTTCTAACCTTCCGACTGGAAGACCCCATCCAAGTCGCGACGGCTCGCGCCCCGCAGGCCTTCCGCATTGTCGGATCCAACGACTACGAGCAACCGTATGACCAGCCCCGCACTCTAGTCGTTCGCCCCCCAATCGCTTATGCCGCTCCATACTACGGATATTACGGCCCGTCGCTGACAGTTGGCCTCGGCAGCATTTGGGGGCCAGGCTATTACCGGCCCGCTTACAGATACGGTTACGGCTACCGTGGCGGCGGCTACGGTCGCCACCGCTATCCTTAACCCTGAGCTGGAGGAACTCGTCCTCGCTAAGCTTCGATCTGGCCGCTACAACTCGGCGAGCGAGGCCGTCCGCGACGCTCTTCGCCTCATGGAGCACAAGGACGACTTTCGTGCCATTCAGATCCAGGAACTCTGCCGTCGGATGGACAGAGCGCTCGGTGAATCTGATCGCGCAGATGGCACTGACGGCGACCAGGTCATGCAAGAGATGTTGGATAAGCAAAAAGCTCCCCATGCCAGCGGCCAAGAAACACCTGGCCGATCATTCGAGATGACTACCTTGAGAAAATACAGGAATACAGGGGAAATGGCAGGATGCTCACTATTTTCCCCGCCATGCCCACTGCATCATCCGAACCGGAAACCCCCAACGTCTGGATCCCGGTGCTGGCAAGAAGCTCTTCATCGCGACAAGTTGGGCCGATCAAGCGCCAACACGAACGCTGCCCCATCGTCTCGGCGCAAAGCTTCCCCATTCGCGAGGATGTGAAAGAAATAGTGTAAGCGCGGTACTCAAGGCGCGTAAGGATAGGAGATCCGAATGGCAATCAGAAAAAATGGATCGACGAGTCGATGGCGACCAGCGATGGGCCGTTGATTGATCGCAACGGCCTGTCTAAGGACCGAATGAAGGCGCTTACGGAATTTCCGGGCATCAAGCAGTAAGACGCTGTCAAAAATCCGAGTAGCCCGGCGGCAGTGCCTCGTTTGATTCGGACCACTCCGCCCCGGACAGCCTAAAGCCTAAATCCTCACTGAACTTTCTGAAAATCGTAGAAGTCACCCGGTATTTCGGCACTGAGCCGGACACCGGTAGTTGTGCCCCCGACAATCGTCGCCATCACTTTCCCATTCCTGTCCATCACAACTACCTCATTGGTACCCTTCACAGTCTGGCCATCCAAACTCACCTGCAGATTGATGCGGGCCTTCGTAATGGTGGTGAGTACCCGTGTCTCGCTGAAATTGAACAGGAAAACCGTCATCAGAAATTTGCGATCGCCAACGCGCACCCAAACTCCATGCGACGAACTCTGCGTGCCATCCGAGGCCGAGGCAACCACCGTACCATCGGGGCTGAAAGTGACGAGATTGGGAATCGACGGCAGCGCAGCTGGTAGTCCTGCCGGCCGCAGTTCCGACAGCCAGGTGCCCTCTAACGATTGGTTGACAGTCGCTACTGCCTTCTCCGGCGTGCGGATCATGTCGAGAAGCCCTTGGGCTTGCGCCGTGCTCACTAGAACAAGGGCGGAAAAGTAAAAAGTGAATCGCTGCATCAAAGAGACCTCCTTGGGGTCTACTGGGACTGTAAGGCTGCGACCATGCAGAAATAAATGGCGGCGATGTTCTTTCTCTGTGGCGGCGATGTTCCCCGTTAAGTGGCTTAGAATCAGCCGTCTTCGCGCGCCGATTCCTCGTGGCAAACATACGATGTTATGATTCGGATCTGGGAGGGACTCCGCTGTTGAATGTGCGAAGGCCGCCGATTTGTTTTGGAGTCTTTGAGGTGGATCTTGCGTCCGGCGAGTTGCGCAAGCAGGGCGTCAGGATTAAGCTTGCGGAACAACCCTTTCAGGCGCTGTTGGCGCTAATCGAGCGCCCCGGCGAGGTCCTGACACGCGAATACCTCCAAAAACGTCTTTGGCCCCCAGATACGTTGGTGGATTTTGATCGCGGCCTCAATAAGGCGATCAACCGTCTGCGCGAAGCCTTGGGTGACGACGCCGACAATCCCCACTTCATCGAGACCTTGCCTCTGCGAGGATATCGATTCCTGGTGCAGGTGGAAGCAGCTCCGGTCACTCCCGGCTTATCGTCCCCAGCCCCCGCCACACGCACCTCGGACCTTTCCCTTCTCAGGAAAAGGCGCACCTTGCTGGCTATCGCAAGTGGGCTGGTCCTGCTGCCACTTTTCTTCTTTGGATACCGCCTTCTGTCTTCCTACCAGCCACGGATCGAGTCCATCGCGGTGCTGCCTTTGGAGAACCTGTCGGGCGACACAGCACAGGAATACTTCTCCGATGGCCTGACCGACGAGCTCATCGGCGAGGTTGCCAGGATCCGATCATTGCGGGTGATCTCGCGGACATCCGTCATGCAATACAAAGGCGGGACTCGTAAATCGCTGCCCGCGATTGCACGCGAGTTAAACGTGGATGCGATCCTGGAAGGGACCGTGTTGCAATCCGGCCACAAGGTTCGGATCACCGCTCAATTGATCCGGGCTAGCGATGATCGGCATCTTTGGTACGAAAAGTACGAGCGCGATCTTACCGACATACTCGCGTTACAGGGCGAAGTGGCTCGCTCTATTGCCAGCAAGGTACAGGTCCATCTGACGCCTGACGAACAGACCCGGTTGACTCGGACACGCCGGGTCAATCCAGACGCATATGTGACTTACCTCAAGGGTAACTACTTTCTTTACAAGGGTATCCCTAGCCTCTCAAAGAGCATCGATTTCTTCAAGCAATCCATCCAGTTGGATTCATCCTATGCCGAACCCTACGCAGGTCTCGCACAGGCATTGTGTTTTGTGGGAATCTTCGGGCTAAAACCCTCCACGGAATCTTACCCCGAGGCGCGAGCGGCCGCCCTGAAGGCCCTGGAACTCGACGAATCGAATGCCGCCGCTCACAACGCTCTAGCGGACGTCAAGCAGGGCTTTGACTGGGATCTGGCGGGCGCGGAAACGGAGTTCAAGCGCGCCCTGCAATTGAATCCGAGTCACCTGCTGACGCACGTTTGGTACTCCGCCTCTCTGGCCCGCAGGGGACGATTCAACGACGCCCTTGCGGCGTCCGGGCAAGCCCTCGCCCTAGACCCGGTTTCGCCGGTCAGCTATAACAGCCGAGCCATGCTTTTCTTTCGCTTTCGCCGATACGACGAAGCGATACGAGCCAGCCAGCAGGCTCTGGATCTTGACCCGAACTTCATCAATGCCCTCTGGTGGCAAGGCCTATCTTTTGCGGGCAAGGGTGATTTTGCGAAATCCATTGCTTGCTTGACCAGGGCCACCAGTATGAGCGATGGGCCGCTTTTCCGAGCGCTTCTCGGCCATGTGTACGGGCGCGCCGGGGACAGGCCCAAGGCTCGCGGGATTTTGAGTGAACTTGTGACGATGTCCAGCACAAGATATGTCTCTCCCATGGAGTTTGCAATAATTTACGCCGGTTTGAATGACGCTGATTCGACTTTCCATTGGTTGGAAAAGGCATATCAGGCTCGTGCAACCCGCATTCAGGAGTTACCTTGGATGTACTTCGATAGTTTCCGCTCGGATCCCCGTTACGGCGACCTCACTCGACGGTAAGCGTGCGAGCATCCCATCTTTCTTAGCCGTCTAATTTATGATTTGCTGAGGGTATGA
>JBBRBI010000064.1:0-36131 GCA_038206015.1 Bryobacterales bacterium
CCAACCCTCTGGCCCGAGGAGCCATTTATGGCCATCGGAGGCGAGGGCGTGGATGCCGCAGGCCTTGACGTCGAGCGGGAAAGCGCCGAGGCCCTGGATTGCATCGACGAAGTAAAAGACTTTGTGGCGCTTGCAGATCTCGCCAATCGCCTGTAAATTTACCCTGAAACCACTGAGGTAATTGACCCAACTGATGGCCAGGAGGCGGGCTCCACGACAGGCTTCGTCGATTTTGTCGAGCGGATCGTAGAGACTGAGCCAGCGAACGATGCAGCCGGAGCGTTCTTCTAAAAGTTTCCAACAGTAGTAGTTAGCGGGAAATTCTTCTTTAAAGGCTACGACGATGTCGCCGGGTTTCCAGTCGATACCCATCTGGATGGTGGCGATGCCCTCGCTGGTGTTTTTGACGAGGGCGACCTCGTTGGTTCCGCAGCCGATCATCTGGCTCAACTCTGAGCGAATGCCTTCGCAGGCGGCCATCCATTCGGGGTAGTGGAAGCTGCCCCAATTCATGGCATCGTCGGCGTACCAGCGGAGGGCGTCGGCGGCGGGGCGAGGGAGCGGCGCGACCGCAGCGTGATTGAGGTAGATGAGATTTTTCGTTACTGGAAAATCATCGCGGAGGGTACCAAAATCGAAACTCATTCTCTCCACGATACGTCATATGCTGTAGATAGGAAGAATTCCGTCGTTTGGAGATACTGGCACCGCTATGAACTTCACCACAAAACTGCTCTCGACGCTGATGAGCGTTAGCCTTGTAATCGCGCAAGACGACACCACCGCAACGACGAAAAAAGACGCCTCGAAGGACAAAGCTTCGAAGGTCGAGAAGCCTGCGAAGGTTGAGAAGAAGAAGACTAGCGCCAAGAACCCGGACGATATTGGGGAACGGGATGTGTCGAAGGGCGTGAATTTCTACTCGCTTGAGAAAGAGATCGCTCTGGGAAAAGGCTTGGCCCAGGACATTGAGCGCTCGGCGAAGATCGTAGACGATCCAGTGATCTCAGAATATGTGAGCAGGCTGGGACAGAATCTTGTTCGCAATTCGGACACCAAGCTGCCGGTGACGATCAAGGTTTTGGACGCGGAAGAGATCAATGCGTTTGCGCTGCCCGGTGGGTTCTTCTTTGTGAACACAGGATTGATTGTTGCCGCCGATACGGAAGCGGAGCTGGCTGGCGTGATGGGACATGAGATTGCGCACATTGCAGCGCGGCATGGCACACGGGGAGCGACACGCGGACAGATCGTGAATCTTGCAACGATTCCGCTGATCTTCATGGGCGGCTGGGCGGGCTTCGGTATCCGACAGGCGGCACAGATTTTGATTCCGACGGGCTTTCTGTATTTCGGTCGGGCCTTTGAAAGAGAAGCCGACATGCTGGGCTTGCAGTACATGTACAAGGCTGGGTATGACCCCGGTGCGTTTATCGACTTCTTTGAAAAGCTGCAATCGAAAGAGAAGCGCAAGCCTGGCACGATTGCGAAGGTGTTCTCTTCGCATCCGCCGACTGATGACCGCGTAACCGACGGGCAGAAGAACATTCAGCAGATGCTGAAGGAAAAGCCGGAGTATGTGGTAACTACCAGCGAGTTTCAGGATGTGAAGGCACGGTTAATGGCGATGCAGAATCGGCGGAAGCTGGATCCGGCAGCCGACCCAAATCGTCCGCGCCTGCGACGTAAGCCCAGCGACGGCACCTCCACCATTGAGGACGACGATGGCAAGAAGACGAAAACGGACGAAGACGAGCGACCGACATTGAAACGCCGACCTTCCGATAAAGAACCCAACTAGGGTAGTGTTTTGGTTAGAGTAGAGAGGATGCGCAGTGTCATACTTGCTTTCCTCTCTATTTCTATTTACGGCCAAGAAATTAAGCCGCTGTTTCCGACAAGTGGCCCAAAGCCGATAGGCCCCTATTCCCCAGGCATCAGTCTTGGAGATTTTGTGTTTGTCTCTGGCCAGGGAGTTGGTGACGGCAGCGGCAAGCGGCCTGCCGATACGCGGGGCCAGGCGATCCAGTGCATCAGCAACGTGAGCAATATTCTGCGGCTGGGGCAAATGGATCTGGCGAACATCTTTTCGCTGCAGGTCTATCTGACCGATAAATCGCAGGAGCCGATTGTGGATCAGGTTTTGAAGGATACTTTCTCTGGCAAGGTGCCGCCACACTCGAAGCTCTTTGTGCCGAAACTGCCGGCGGAAACTCCGATTGAGATCACGGCATTTGCGAACAAAGCAAAGCTGAGTGGAGACATTGAAGCGCCCGCACTGGACAAGCCAGCAGGATGCAAAGTATTGAAGCAGTTTGTGCAGTGTGGCGTGGAAGTTGCCAGTGGCGGGGCGGATGTAGAACAGCAGACGGCAGCGGTGCTGGGGGCGCTGGATGCGCGATTGAAAGTGCTGGGCAGCTCCATTGGCAAGGTGGTTGCAACGAATGTCTATCTTACCGACATCTCCGAATTTACAAAGATGAATGCGGCCTACGCGAGCTTTTTTCTACTGCGCGCGCCAACGCGAACGACGGTGCAGCCTTTTGCGATCAATCGCGGTCGCGTTGCGATCAGCGTGATCGCGGTTAAGTAGGCCTGCGTTACCCTAAAGGTTCATGCAACCTGTTCGAATTGGATTGATTGGCACTGGCAACGTAGGGTCTGGAACCCTTGAGATTCTTGCCAGAAATGCCGCTGAGCTTCACGCAAAACTAGGCTTCCCGCTACAGATCACGGCGGTTTCGAGCCGGAACATTCTGGCTAAGAATGTTTCAAACATCCCGGAGGGTGCGCGTGTGTGTGCGGACTGGCGCGAGGTGGCGGCGGCAGAGGATGTCGATATCGTCTGTGAACTGATTGGCGGGACGACAACGGCGCGCGAAATCATCGAGTGCGCACTGAAGGCGGGCAAGCCGGTGATCACGGCGAACAAGGAATTGATGGCGTTGGTGGGGCCGGAGTTGCAAGCGATGGCTGCGGGTGATGCGACGATCCACATGGAGGCATCGGTGGCTGGCGGCGTGCCGATTCATGCTGTGTTGCGTGAGGGAATTGCGGGAGATTCGATCGAAGCTTTCTATGGCATCCTGAACGGCACGTCGAACTACATCCTCACTGAGATTGAGGCGAAGTCGAGTGCGTTTGACGATGTGCTGGCGGAGGCGCAGCGCCTAGGTTATGCCGAGACGGACCCGACGGCCGATGTTGAGGGCTATGATGCGCGCTCGAAGCTGGCGTTGTTGGCGCAGATCGCGTTTGGACAGCGGGTATCGCCGGCCGAGATTTTCTGCGAGGGGATCCGGCGGATTACGCCCTTCGATTTTCAGTATGCGCATACCCTGGGGCATACGATTCGATTGGTTTGTGCGGCGCGGCGGACGGAGGCGGGACTGGCGCTATCGGTGCGGCCGACGCTGATTCCGAAATCGACGATACTGGCCAACGTATTGGGTGCCTATAACGCGATCTGGGTGCGTGGCCAGGCGGGGCAGGATACCTTCTACTATGGGCGAGGGGCGGGGCCGTTGCCGACGGGCGTGGCGGTGGTGAGCGACATCATGAGGGCGGCGCGGGATCTTAGGTCGGGGGCGAAGGCTCGCGTTTCGCCGTTCAGCTTTCAAAAGCTTGGCGGTGCTCCGCTGGCGTCGAGCGATGAGTTTCGATCGGGCTATTACTTGCGCTTTCGGGTGCGCGACTCAACCGGGATCATCGCGACATTGGGGCGGATCCTGGCTGAGAACGACATTTCGATCGACGCCGTGCTGCAGTTGCCGACCGAGGACAAGGCGAATTTGCCATTTGTAATTACGGTGGAGCCGGCGCGGGAAGCGGATATTCGCAAGGCACTGATCGAGATGGAAGCGCTTGATTTTATCGTCGAGAAGCCGTTGGCGTTGCCGCTGGAGAAGGGGCTTTAGGCGCGGCTAGAAGATAAGTGGCTTCTTGGAGATCGCCTGAAGGAAGGTAATCGCGAAGAGGCCGTAGTGGCCGAGGGCGACGATGAAAACTCCTGCGCTGGCACCGATTTCACTGAGCCAAAAGCCAGCCAGGGGCAGCACTTGCAACCCATGTAGCCCGATGAAGTGAGAAATGCGGAGATCCCCGGCCTGCTTGCTCCAATTGAAGAACGGAATGCCGGGGCCGCCATCGACTGCACCTACTGTGTGGGCCATGCTTGCGGCCATGAAACCGCCCTCTACGCTTGCCAGGACAGCGAGGAGGACGCCCAGGCGGCAGCCCCAAAGGGCACCGGCTGGCATCGGTGCGGGTTTGACCAGGAACCACCAGAGCAGCACGACGAGGGAGAGCGTGTTGATCAGAATGAGAATCCCCATCGCTGAGAAGACGGCTGAATTGAAGGGCGTCGAGATATTGAAATGGCTGCTGACGCCTCGAATGGCTTGCAGGATGACTCCCGTGTTTTCGAGGAGCAGGATGGCGCTGGCAATCGTACCCAAACTGGAGCGCGTAACGATCGGGGCTTCGACATAATTTAGCAGCCAGCCCAGAGTCCAGAGGTAGATCACCGTGGAGATGAGGAACTTTGCGGGCTTGATCCAAACGTTGATTCCGAGCAGTTGGCGCTGGTCGAGGAACATTAAAACCAGGACAACTACGAGGGCGAGGAGATGAAGCATGCCGACGAGGGCACAAGCCTCGCTACCGTCGCGGGCACGTTCAAACCAAACCAGTGGATTGAGGCTCCACGTGCCCATGGAAGTTCGCATTAGACCGCCTTATCGTACACTAATTTTCCGGAGAGCCAAGTGCGCTGAATCTCGATTGCCTTGGTGGCGGTGTCGAGTGTGAACTCGACGATATCGCCACGCTCGCCTGGGTTCAAGCCGCGGACGCGCCCCCCGACGCGGCCCGCGCGCGCTGCATTGGTTGTCGCCATTGTCACCGCATCGCGCAGGTTCAGCCCTGCGCTGCGCATCAGATTACTGACGCCGACGTGCATCATCAAGGCAGAGCCGGCAAGGCGCGTACCATCGCGAAGAGTTACGCGATTTCCAGGGTGCAGCGTGACTTCCACTTCACCCAGCTTGTATGGGCCAGGGGGGCAGCCGGCGGGCATGACAGCATCGGTAATGAGTACGCTACGCTCAATGCCTTTGGCGCGCAGTGCGACTTTAAGGAAATTGTCGGAGAGATGAATGCCATCGACAATGAAGCTGGCCGTGAGGCGGTCCTCGGCCATCTGGTCCCAGATGTAATTGGGATGGCGAGGCAGGACGGCGTGAGCGCCGTTGCCAAGGTGAGTCGACATGGTTGCGCCGGCGGAAACAGCGTCGCAAATCTGGGCGGTGGTGGCCTTGGTGTGGCCGATGCTGACAACGACGCCTTCTGAGACCACTTCTTCGATCAGGGCGTTTGTTCCTTCGTATTCGGGAGAGAGAGTGAGGAGGCGGATGTGACCGTCAGCGGCGTCCTGCATGCGCCGCCATTCTTCAAGGTTGGGTGGACGACAATGGCGGACGGGGTGAGCGCCGCGCGGGCCATCTTCGGCAGAGATGAAGGGTCCTTCGGCGTGAATGGCCTCAAAGGCGTGGCCGTTGGGCAGGTCGCGTTTGGCGCGAGCGAGATTGCGGAATGCACCTTGCATGTTTTCTGCGCTGCCGGTGATAACGGTCGGGTAGATGCGCGCGACGCCGGTGGCGAACTGGTCGTCGATGGAGCGGGCGATGTCCTCGAGGGAGGAATGAGGAGAACAATAATCGACGCCCGAGAAGCCGTTGACCTGAAGATCGATAAAAGCGGGAGCGATCCAGGTGTCAATGCCGACAGGGGCGGGCGAGAGTTCGTCGACGGATTCGATCGCAAGGCCAAAATCAACGCGAACGACTTCGCCAGTGCGGTAGTCGCGGGAAAAACATTTATTGGTCATATTGTTTTATTCACACCTTAATCACAGCGGGTAGCCGCTAAGCCTATCAAACTAAACGAGAAAAAAGCCGTGCAAAAACACGTTTGCCGCGCAGATTCTCCTTGCCAGAGAGTCTACACGGCTGCTAAAACTAAGCCTGATCGACGCTGCTCCCTGAAGCTTGCTGGAGAATCTCGGGGGAGGTGGCCAGCAAGTGGAAGAGAGCAGCGGTCCGATCAAAAACTCCTCAAAAACTCCTCAGAAATTCCTCAGACGGCAACTGGTTGGGGAACCATTGTCAGCCAACCGAATTCGTCGGGCAGGCTACCGTCCACAATTCCAAAGAACTTGCTCTGGATTTTTTCGGTGATTGGTCCGCGCTTGCCGGCACCGATGGTGATGCGGTCAATGCTGCGGATGGGCGTAACTTCGGCGGCGGTGCCGGTGAAGAAGACTTCGTCGGCAACGTACATGAGCTCGCGCGGGATGCCGGTCTCGACAATCGCAAAGCCGAGGCTTTTGGCGATCTTGACGACGCTATCGCGGGTGATGCCGGGGAGCACACTGGTGGCAAGCGAGGGAGTGTAGATCACGCCGTCGCGCACGACGAAGACGTTTTCTCCAGAACCTTCACTGACCATACCGTTGACATCGAGAGCGATGCCTTCTGAATAGCCATTGGCTTTGGCTTCCATGTTGATCAACTGCGAGTTGTTGTAATTGCCAGCGCTCTTGGCAAGAGCGGGGAGGGTGTTAGGTGCAATTCGGTTCCAACTGGACACGCAGACATCGACGCCTTGTTCGACGGCCTCAGCGCCCAGATACTTCCCCCATTCCCAACAGGCGATGTAGCACTCGGTGGGATTGGCAGAACCGTTGACACCGATCATGCCGTAGCCACGAAGGACGATGGGCCGGAAGTAGCAGCTCTTCATCTTGTTGACCTGGACAAGCTCGATCATGGCATCGGCTACCTGCTGATGCGTAAACTTGCTCATGTCCATGCGATAGACTTTAGCTGAATCGAAAAGGCGGCGGACGTGTTCGTTTAGGCGAAACACTCCGGGGCCGTTCTTTGTCTCATAGCAGCGGACCCCTTCAAAGACCGCGCTGCCGTAGCTGACAACATGGCTAAGGACGTGAAGAGTGGCATCTTGCCAGTTGATCATCTGTCCGTTGTGCCATATTTTTTCAGTGGGCTTCATGAAATTATTATAGCTATCCAACTTATGTCACTCAAAAAACAACTCTCCACACTGCTCTGTACCTTATTGATTGGCAACACGTTGCTGTTGGGCCAGAGCGCCAAACTCAAAGACATCAAGCCGGGCTGGAACCTGTTTTCGAAAGATCAGGACGTTCAGATGGGCAAAGAATATGCGCAGCAGATTGAGCATCAATTGGATGTCCTGCCGCCCGGGCCGCTCAACGACTACGTCTCGCAGTTGGGCAATATGATTGCGGCGCAACCGCAAGCCAATGGCTTCCCCTATGTCTTCAAGATGGTGAACGACCCGAACATCAACGCCTTCGCGCTGCCGGGTGGGCCAATTTACATTCACTCGGCTGTGTTGGTGAACGCCGAGAGCGAAGGCCAACTCATGGGCGTTATCGCGCATGAATGTTCTCACGTCGCGCTGCGCCATTCCACCAATCAAGTCACCAAGGCGAACGCTTTGCAGATTCCCGCGATGATCGCGGGCGTCTACGGACAGTCGAAGGGCGGCTTGATCGGGACCTTGACGCAACTGGGCGTGGGCCTGGGCGCGCAGAGCTTGATCTTGAAATTCTCGCGCGGGGCGGAAAACCAGGCCGACTTACTCGGCGCACGCATGATGTCGCAGGTCGGCTACAATCCGCTGGAGATGGCGCGCTTCTTCGAAATCCTTGAAGCGAAATACGGCAGAGGTGGTTCGCAGTTTTTCGCAGACCATCCGAATCCTGGCAATCGTGTCAAGTCGGTGAGCGACGAAATATTGCTGCTCCCCCAACGCAACTACACTGCCGATACGGGCAAGTTCGAACGAATGAAGATGTTGGCCAAAGCCTTGCCCACGCCGAGGAAGAAGGCAGCGCCCGGAGTGGCAGGCGAAATACCCAACCAGCCTCCGCAGAATAGCGATGGAAGTCGCACGTGGAGTGGCGACCGGTTCAGATTGAACTACCCCGGCGACTGGCTTGGCCTAGGCGAACCCAATAGCCCCGCAGTGACAATTGCTCCGCGTGAGGGACTGAAGCAGTCCAGCAATGGCGGAGTCGATGTCGGCTTCGGAGTCGTCATCGCTCACTATGTGGACGACGACGGGAAGTTTGAATTCCGCGCCGATACGGAGAAATTGATTGCGCAAATTCAGCAGCAGAATTCTGCGGGTCGTAATCAGCAGCCACAGATCAACCAGAACACGGTGAACGGGCGTCGTATCTATGTAACGCGGCTGACGTCGAAGTCGCCGCTGGATGGCGGAACAGAAGTCGATACCGTGGTTACGATGGAGCATCGCGGTGGAATGCTGTATCTGGTGTTTGTTGCCCCGGAGCGCGAGATGGGCAACGCGCAACGGACCTTCGACAGTATTATGAATTCGCTAACATTACAGTAGGCATGATCAAAAATTCGTTGCGGAGCTTGCGCCGCTCACCGGGCTTTAGAGTCTTCAGTGTGGTGGTGCTGGCTCTCGGCATTGGCGGTGCCGTGGCGATCTTCAGCGCAGTTAACGCGCTGCTTCTCCGCCCCCTTCCCTACCCTCATGGGGACAAGATCGTGCGTGTGATGAACAAGGTGCCCAAGCAAGGCTTGCGGCGCAATGTTTCGGGGCCGGACTTTCTCGATTGGCAGACGCAGTCGCATAGTTTTGCCGCCATGGCACACTACCGTGGCGGCGAGATGGCCATCACCGTCAACGGGCAAGGAGTCTTCAGCGAGTCCTATTCGGTTTCGTCCGATTTCTTCAAGGTCTTCGAGGCTGCTCCGATGGTGGGCCGTCTGCCGGAGCCGGGCACGATCCTCATCAGCCACGGCTTCTGGAAGCAACATTACGGCGGAGCGGCGGGCGTGCTGGGGCAGTCGGTGAAGCTGAGCCAAAAGACTTATACGATCGCAGGCGTGATGCCGCGGGGCTTCGCCTTCCCGCCGAACGCCTCAGTCTGGATGCCGGAGGAATCGCGTCCCGAGACGCACAACCGGACGGCCAACAACTTCCGAGCGATCGCCCGCATCAAGAACGACATCGATATTCGCTTGGCCGAGGCCGACATTGAGGCCGTGGCGGCGCGGATGGCCACTCAGTACCCGGACAGCAACACAAATCGCAGCGCGGGCCTGATGGGCTTGCAGGACCAGATCTCTGCGCCTTATCGCGACAGCTTGGGCCTGCTGATGGCCGCCGCCGCTTTGATCCTACTGATCGCCTGCGCCAATGTTTCCAATCTGGTGCTGGCCAAGGCGCAAGCGCGGCAGCGCGAGTTCGCCGTGCGCGCCTCCCTTGGCGCTTCGAGCGCACGCATACTGTCGATGGTTGTCGGCGAGAGCCTGGCGCTGGGCTTGGCGAGCGGCGCAGTGGGAATCCTGTTCGCCTATTGGATGATGCAGGGCGTGGCCAGCACCGTCGAGGCAAGCATCGACTGGCGGGTGCTGGTATTCGCCGCGATGATTGCCACACTTTCGAGCCTTTTGTTTGGACTTTACCCGGCATGGAAAGTTTCGCGCGTCGACCTCACCGGAGCGCTCAAGACGGCGGGGCAAAAGGGCATGGTGGGCGGCGGGAGCGGTTGGTTCCGGCGCGGCCTCGCGATTGGCCAGGTGGCCCTCTCGTTAACTTTGCTCTGCGGCGCGCTGTTGCTGGCCCGCAGTTTGTCCAAGCTGATGGGCGTGCACATGGGCATGGACAGCCGCAATGTCCTCGTCAGTTATATGCACGTGCCGGCGGATAAATTGGAGGACCACGTGGCGGCGACGCGGGTCTTCACAGAGATCCTGCGGGAACTGCGCAAGTCCCCTGCCGTCGCCGCAGCCAGCGCGGTAATGGGCATGCCGACGGGCAAGTACGGCTCCGACGGCAGTTACTCGATCATTGGGCAGCAGCCCACGAGGGACCGTAACAAGATGCCGCAAGCCGGTTTCCGCGTCGCCTCGCCGGGCTTCTTTGAAACGATGCGAATCCCGCTCAAGCGCGGTCGCGATTTCGCCGACGCTGACGCGCTTAACCGGCCCTTCGTCGCCATCATCAACGAAACCCTGGCCAAGCGTAGCTTCCCCAACTCAGACCCTATCGGTCAACAAATTCAATGCGGCTTGGACAACGACACACCGATGACGATCGTCGGCGTTGTGGGCGACGTGCGCCACGACGGGATGAGCGGCGAGTTCAACGCTGAGTTGTATATGCCGATGAATCAACATCCTTTTCACGCCAACGAGTTGCAAGGGGCCATACGCGCCAAAGGCGACCCGGCAGCGCTATCGGAACTCGCACGCTCCGTCGCAGCCAAGCGCAACCCCGACATCGCAGTGAACTCGATCACGCTCGAATCGATGTTGAGTGAGAGCATCGCTGCCCCGCGCCTGAGGACGCTGTTGCTGCTTGTGATGGCCGGCTTGTCCACGATCCTCGCCGCCGCTGGTGTCTACGGCGTGCTCGCCTTCCTGGTCTCACAGCGTAGGTCGGAGTTTGGCCTGCGCATTGCATTAGGAGCGCAGCGGGGCGACATCCTTGCCCTCGTGTGGCGCGAGGTGGGCTTGCTGTTGGGCGGCGGCTTCGCGCTCGGCATGGCATTGATCCTCGCCCTTGGCTCACTGGTGCGCAGCTTCCTGTTTGGCGTGGAGCCCCAGGACGCGGTGAGCATTGGCGCTGCGGCGGCGTTGCTGGGCGCAGCCGTGATCCTGTCGACGGTGCTGCCTTCGCTGGGCGCTATGCGCTCTGACCCGATTACAGTGCTACGTTCGGAGTAGTGCTGTACGATGCCTTACTCTTTGATTTCGACGGAACTCTCGTCGATAGCGAACCGATCCACTATGAATGCTGGGAAATTATTCTTGCGCCATTTGGCGTGAGCCTGGGTTGGGAGGAATATTGCCGGAGTTGCATTGGCGTCTCGGACAAGGCGATGATCCTCAAAATGGCAGCTGAGGCGGGCGTCGATTTTGATGCTTTGTATGCCCAGTACCCGCGCAAGAAAGAGCTGCTGCGGGATAGGATGCTGGCTGCGCCGCCCATGCCGCAGGCTACGCGCGATTTGTTCGCTGACTTGAGCGGCCATCGGGTGGGACTGGTGACGTCGAGTTACCAAATTGAAGTGGAGCCGGTGCTCGAATGCCTGGGACTTATGCGCCACTTTGAGACCTTTGTGTTTGGAGATCAGGTGGCAAACCTGAAGCCGCACCCGGAGCCTTATCTGGAGGCAGCGCGGCGGCTGGGCGTCAAGAACCCACTGGTATTTGAAGATAGTGATGCGGGCATGGCGAGCGCGCGGGCGGCGGGCTTAGATGCGGTGCGGGTGGGGCATGCCGACGAGTTGGCGGGTTTGGTGCGGCAATACGCATTCCGCGTAGCGGGCTAGAGTGGTATTGCGCTAATTGATTTTGCGTATTACTCTCAGGCCATGCAGACAATCTCTCTCAAGTTGCCAGCAGAATTATACGCACGCTTGGCGATGGAAGCCAAATCCAGACGAGTCACTAAGTCTCAGGTAATGAGAGAGAGTCTTGAGACGGCATTGGACGCCAATGCCTCTGGCCGCCAGCCCTCGTGCTTCGATCTCTCAAGCGACCTCGCTGGCTCGATTTCCGGCCTCCCGAAGGATTTGGCAACCAATCCGAAGTACATGGACGACTTTGGCGGCGAGCTGTCTGGCTTCTCTCCCATCGAAGCTCCCGGCGCACCGCTTTCCCAATACGTTATCGAAGGCCGTTGATAGCTTTGGGTGCCTCGCTGCCATTGTTTCTAGACACCTTCCTTGACGGAATTCAAGATGCTCCGCGCCATCGGTAGAAAACGCCATGCGGGTGACACGCGGTTGAACCGACAATCAGCCAGTATGAACTCGTTCGAGGTGGTTTTTATCGCAACCTGGGTGAGTTATACATTCAGCAATCCCTGAGCGACAATGTTTTCGCCGTTGCCAAGAAATTGCCTCCGCGTCCATAAACTCCGGACCGAGTCCGAGTTCGAGCCATCCTTACCGTTGTTCAGATAGCGAACTCCGTTAGGGTTTTAGCGCTGTCCACGGTTCAAACCAAGCTGGTCGGTTTCGCCGCAGCCCTTACCCCAGCCTTTTTTCGCGTCCACCGCCACGCAGCGCAAAAAACTAGCAGCTGCATGATTCTGGGAAACACAAAGGTCCGGTCCAGCTTCACTATTGTCGACTGGGCAACAGGAGGTAATTCATGGCCCGAAGCTCATCGCTCATATTGGACCAGGGGAGTGCTTTCCCTCAAATGGAATTCCAGAAAGTCGAGGGTGGCATAATCCGCCTGCCAGACGATTGGTCTGGTTCGTGGGCACTGCTCATCGCCTATCGGGGCCATTGGTGAGGGTACTGCCGTCAGCAGTTAGCTGACTTCGAAAAGAACGCCGAAGAATTTAAGCGGCGTGAGGTGCAGTTACTTGCCGTTTCCGTGGACCCGCTAGAGAAAGCTCAAGAGACTCGGCAACGCCTCTCGATCACCTTTCCTCTTGCTTACGGCGTGAACGGTCCGAGTTTTTCGGATCAAACCGGTGCCTTTTACGATGCCGATAAAGGGTTTCTCCACGCCTCTGGGTACTTGTTGCAGCCCGACAGCCGTCTGGCGGGAGCCGTTTACAGCACCGGCGCGATCGGCCGTTACGTAGCGGCGGATGTTCTGGGTATGCTCGATTCCTTGATGAAGAAAACCAAGTAGCGTAGTTCGTCTGAGGACGATCGTCGTTTTCAGGTATCCAGTGGTGGCCAGTTGATAAACTAAGAGTTCCCATGGAATTTGAAAAAGTATACGAGCCGCAGCGATTTGAACCGCACTGGGCGGACTGGTGGGTGGAGTCGCGCCTCTATGCGGCAGACGCGGCCAA
Source organism: Bryobacterales bacterium (assembly GCA_038206015.1). Lineage (GTDB taxonomy): Bacteria > Acidobacteriota > Terriglobia > Bryobacterales > Bryobacteraceae > Bryobacter. The sequence goes on from JBBRBI010000064.1 coordinate 12,910, forward strand.
GCCGGGGGCGACCTTTAGCCTCTGCATTCCGCCGCCCAACGTGACCGGTAACTTGCATATGGGCCACATGCTCGAACACACGATGATCGACATGGTCGTGCGCTGGAATCGAATGTGTGGCAAAAATACGCTTTGGCTGCCAGGAACAGACCACGCCGGTATCGCGACACAAATGGTTGTGGAGCGACAGATGGCTAAGGAGGGTCTGACCAAGAAGGACCTCGGCCGCGAGAAGTTTGAAGAGCGGGTTTGGCAGTGGAAGGCTGAATCGGGCGGCAACATCGTGCGCCAGATGAAGACCGTCGGCGTGAGCTGCGACTGGACGCGGGAGCGCTTTACGCTGGACCCCGGCCTCTCGCGGGCAGTGCGGGAAGTATTTTGTGGGTTGCACGAGCGCGGCCTCGTGTATCGCGGTGAGCGGATGGTGAACTGGTGCCCCAGTTGTGGCACCGCGTTGAGCGACCTCGAAGTAAAGCATGACGAAACAGATGGCAGCCTGTGGCACATCAAGTACCCGGTGATCGGCACCGATGAGTTTTTGGTTGTCGCAACCACACGGCCCGAGACGATGCTGGGCGACACCGCTGTCGCCATCAACGCCGCTGACGAACGCTATCTCCACTTACACGGCAAGAGCGTGATGCTGCCGTTGATGGACCGAGTAATCCCGATCATTCTCGATGATCTGGCCGACCCAAAGTTTGGCACCGGAGTCGTGAAGGTGACGCCGGCGCATGACCCCAATGACTTTGAAGCTGGACAGCGCCACAAGCTGCCGCAAATCAAAGTGATTGGCGAGGACGCCAAGATTACTTCGATGGGCTGCGTCTATGCGGGCCTGGATCGATTTAAGGCACGCAAGGCGATCATTGCTGACCTTACGGCGATTGGTGCGCTCGAAAAGATTGAGCCGCATAAGTTAAGCATTGGCAAGTGCGAGCGCTGCCAGACGGTGGTGGAGCCGCTGGTGTCCAAGCAGTGGTTTGTGAACATGAAGCCGCTGGCGGAGAAGGCCATCGCGGCTGTGGAAGACGGACGCACGACGATCGAACCCGAGCAAAGCCGCACCGTGTTTTTTCACTGGATGCGCAACATCCGGGACTGGTGCGTCAGCCGCCAACTCTGGTGGGGGCATCGCATTCCGGCATGGCATTGTGGAAATTGTAAAGAGGCGACAGTGGCGCGTGAGACGCCGACGGAATGTTCGCATTGCCAGAGCAAAGACATCGTGCAGGATACCGATGTTTTGGATACCTGGTTCAGCTCGGGTCTGTGGCCCTTTTCGACGCTTGGCTGGCCCGACCAGACCGTTGACCTCAAGACTTACTACCCGACGACGATGATGATCATGGGTTACGAGATCCTGTTCTTCTGGTGTGCGCGGATGATGATGCTGGGCCTGGAATTCATGGGCGAAGTGCCGTTTAAGTCGGTTCACATCCACGGTATTGTGCGCGACGCACAAGGCAAGAAGATGTCGAAGACCCGCGGCAATACAGTGGACCCGCTTGAGATCACGGCCAAGTACGGGACGGATGCTGTGCGCATGGCGCTGTTGACCGCATGCACGCCGGGCTCCGACATCCTGTGGACAGAAGACAAGCTGCCGAGTTCGCGGGGCTTTGCCAACAAGATCTGGAACGCTTCGCGCTTTCTGTTCATGAACATGGAATTGGTTGGAATTGAGCCGCATGTACCAACTAGCGCCACGCCGATCTTTCTTGAAGAGCGCTGGATCCAGTCGCGGCTGAACGCTGCGGCCAAGACCTGTAACGAGGCCATCGCCGCCAATCGCTATCACGAAGCAGCGCAAACGATGTGGCACTTCTTCTGGGACGACTTCTGCGATTGGTACATCGAGCTGATCAAGCTGCAGTTTAATGACGAGGCGAATCGCGCCAGTGTGTGGGCCAACCTGCTTAGCACCTATGAGCGCGCGCTGCGCCTACTGCATCCGGCCATGCCCTTCCTGACCGAAGAGCTTTGGCAACGGATGCGCACGGAGGGCATGCCGATTAGTATTTCGGTTGCCAGTTATCCGCAATACGATCCCAAACTCGACGACCCGGATGCCGAGCGGCAGATGACGCTATTGCAAAACGAGATTCGCAAGGCGCGCAATGAGAAGGCCGAAAAGAAGCTGGACCCGAAGCTGGAAGTCGAGGGAGTACTCACAGGGAGTGGCCCGGAATTCGATATCCTGGCGGCCAATGCTGAGCGATTCGGCAAGCTGGCTCGTGTGATTTTGGAGATCGTTCCGGCGCAACCGAATGGCTACAAAATTTCACTGAAGGCTCCTGCGGGTCAGGAAGAAGTGCAGAAAAAGCGGCTTGAAAAAGAAAACGAACAGTTAGAGAAGGTGATCGGCAACACCGAACGACAGCTGGGTGACGAGAAGTTCACCGGCAAGGCCCCGGCGCACATCATCAATGGGATGAAGGCAAAGCTTGCCGAGTATCAGGTGCAGCTTGCGAAGAATCGCGAGGACTTGCGTGGTCTTTGATTGGAAGCACGCTGAGATCTACGACGTCGTCGAGCGGGCGCTGTGTGAAGACATCGGGTCTGGCGACATAACGACCAAACTCACGGTGGCTGAGGGACGGCGGGCGGTAGGTAAGTTTTATGCTCGCGATGAAATGGTGCTCGCTGGCATCGAATTGCTGCCTTTGATTTTCGAGTGCCGTGGTGGCGTCGAGAGGCTTCGATTGATGGCTGCTTCTGGAGATCGATGTGTCGATGGTCAATTGATTGCAGAGGTGGAGGGGCTGGCCGCGACGCTACTCGAATGCGAGCGGACTGCGTTGAACTTCATGCAGAGATTGAGCGGCGTGGCGACGCTGGCGTCGCGCTTTGCGGCTGAAGTTGCTCATACCAATTGCAAGGTGCTGGACACCCGCAAGACGACGCCCGGCTTGCGCCGCTTGGAGAAAATGGCGGCTGCGACCGGAGGGGTCACAAATCATCGCATGGGCCTGTTTGACGCGGTCTTGATCAAGAACAACCACATTGCCGCAGCGGGTGGCGTGCGGCAGGCGCTTGAGGCTTCACTGCCCTCGGGTAAGCCAGTGGAGATCGAAGTACGGACTCTCGCCGAACTCGACGAGGCGTTGGCCGCAGGGGCAACGAAGTTGTTACTGGATAACTTGACGCCTGCCGAGGCGCGGGAGTGGATCACCTACATTGCGGGTCGGGCAAGTTGCGAAATCTCGGGAGGCGTTACCCTCGCCACTGTGCGCGCCTATGCCGAGGCGGGGGCTGACTTTGTGTCGAGCGGCGCAATCACGCACTCTGCCGTGTCCAAGGATCTGAACTTCCGGCTTTCCCTGCTATGAGCGAAGTATTCTGGCACGAGAGCCTGCCATCGACCATGCTGGAAGCTGCGCGTCTGGCGGGGCTGGGCGCAGAGTCTGGTACGGTCGTTGCTGCTCGATCGCAGACTGCGGGCCAGGGACGGCAGGGTCGCGAGTGGCTGAGCCAGGCTGGCGATGGCCTGTACTGCACGTTCATCCTGAGAATTAAATCGACTCCGTCTGACTTGCCCTCGATTACGCTGGCCCTGGGATTGGCCGTCGTTGAAGCACTCAGCAGCCTGACGGGTTTGCGCTTGGATATCCGTTGGCCGAACGATATTCTATGGGAAACAAAAAAGGTTTGCGGCATTCTGGCCAGACTGGAGCATGGTGCAGTGTTGGCTGGAATTGGTGTGAACCTGAATCAGCTTGAATTCAGTGATGGGCTGCGTACGCCAGCAGTCTCTCTGCGCCTGGCCACAGGAAGATGCTTTGAGGCAAGCGATGTTTTGGCCGCGCTTGAGCAACCTGTTGAGTGCTTTACAAAACTGGGTCGTGAGTCAGTACTGCGCTTGTTTGCGCAGGCGTCCAGCTATGTGAGTGGGCGCCGGGTGAGCGTCGACTCCGATGGCCATATGATTTATGGTGTGACCGATGGGTTGGATGAATATGGGTTCCTGCGAATCCGGAAAGAGAATGGCAAGCGCGAGACTGTGCTGGCGGGCAGCGTGCGGCCGATGGACTAGAAAATGTTACTGGCAATTGACGCGGGCAACACAAACGTAACGGTGGGAATATTCGACGGCGCAACGCTCGTCGCAAGCTGGCGACTGAGGACGATCCGCGAGCAGACGTCGGATGAATGGGGTATCAAGTTGCGCAGTCTGTTTCGCGTAGGCGAGTTGGATTCGCGCATCATCACGGGCGTCGCGATCGCAAGCGTTGTGCCACCACTCGATCAGCAACTGGCTGATGTGGCGCGCCGCTACTTTCGCTGCGAAGCTGTCTTTGTGTCTGTGGATCTCGATCTGGGATTGAAGGTGGCAATCGACAACCCTCGTGAGGCGGGCGCAGACCGGCTGGCAAACGTGGCAGCGGCGTTTCATAAGTACGGCGGCTCCTGCATCGTCGTCGATCTGGGTACGGCAATCAACTTTGACATCGTAAGTGCTGAGGGGGATTTCCTGGGCGGCATTATCTGTCCTGGAATCGGTATCGCAATCAGTGGCCTGTTTGAGAAGGCGGCGCGCCTGCCGCTGGTTGATTTTCGCGAGCCGCGCCGATTGATTGGTCGCAACACGGTGGATTGCATCCAGAGCGGCTTGTACTACTCGACGATTAGCGCTATCGACGGCATTCTCGAGCGCCTGCTTATCGAGTTGGGAAGTGAAACGAAGATCATTGGCACCGGGGGCCAAGCCAAACTGATGGTTTCAGGATCGAAGTATCTCAAAACGATTGACGAAGACCTGACGCTGGATGGTGTGCGGATGATCTGGGAGCGCAATGCCGGACGAGCCGTTTAATTACTTCAACTACTTCACAGAGATCGAAGAGCGCTTTCAAGGGGCACGCGGTACCGGTTTGTTCCTTTTGTCGCCGCTCGATTGGGCGCTGATCGAGAGTTGGAAAGATTCGGGCATTCCGCTGGAGGCGGCGCTGCGCGGCATTGATCGAGCCTTTGAGAAGTGGCGCTCCAAGAAGAGCAAAGGGCAGTTGGTGAATTCAATTGCCTACTGCTCGCAAGCTGTTATGGAGGAAGCTAAGCGGGCCGTTGCGCCGCGCGAGGCTTCACCGCAGGAGGCACCATTTGATGCTGTCGAAGTGGAAAAACACCTTCGCGAGGCGGGCGCGAAATTACCGGCTGGCTTTGAAGAGATCGTGGCTGCGCTGAATGCGCTGGCCGCTGAAAGCGCAGCCTGGATTGAGAAACTGGAAGAACTTGAGCAGACGCTGACCGCGCTGGAGGACAAGATGGTGGCCCTGGCACGGTCGAAGCAAAGTGCGGACGAGGCAGTGGAGGCCCGTAAGCTGCTTGAGGCTCAGTTGAAGCCGTATCGTGGCAAGATGAGCGCCCCGGAATTAATGATGATCGAACGCAAGTTTCTGAACCAGCGATTGCTGGAAGACAACGCCTTGCCGCGCTTGAGCCTCTTCTATCTATAAGCTAGAGTCATGCGGTATTTAGCGTTGATCTGCACGAGTCTATGCCTGGCCGTTGCGCAGGAGACGAAAAGCCTCGACCTACAGGCAGAGTCCAGGTGGGTGGATACGGGCCTGAAGCTGGGACGTGGCGATCGCTTTGCGATTGAGGCGAGCGGCGAGATCAAGCTCAGGGGGCAGTCCGGTGAAGTGCAGAGGACGGGCCCTTCGGGATTGGCGCGTGGCTTTCGCGATCTGCTCCGAATTATGCCAATGAATACGGTTGGGCGGGGTGCGGTGATCGCCAGGGTCAGCGACCGGGAGACTGCCCTGCCCTTCTTTGTTGGACCGGCACAGGATGGCATCGTATCTGGGGCTGGCAACCTGTTTGTCAGCGTGAACCTTCCCAGCAATGAGACTGGCGAGGGTAGTTTCAGAATCGTTATCAAAGTAACCAAGGTTGACCCGGCAAAGATACCTGCCGCCCCGAATATGCCTTTGGTTGAACTGAGTCAGGCACAACTGAACAGCACGCCACTGCGCGTTGTGGACGCCAAGGGCAATGAAGGCGACCGTGTTAATTTTGTGATCGTAGGCTCTGAGGTGACTGTCACCAACGCGCTTAATGCAGTGGGGTGGGTACAAGTGGACCGGAGCAATCGGGATTCGATCCTGAACGCAATCCTGATCAGTATGTCCAAGCAGGCCTATCTGACGCTTCCCATGAGCGAGCTCATGATGTTTGGCCGTGTCCAGGACTATGGGTTTGCGCATGCCGTGCCGTTTGTAGTGGTCGCGCAGCGGCATCACTTTCGAATCTGGAAGGCACCGTTTCAGGTGAATGGCACCGATGCGTGGATTGGTGCCGGGACACACGATATTGGCTTTGAAAGAGACCAGCGCAACAACAAGATCACTCACAAGATCGACCCGGAAACCGACAATGAACGCGACTATATTGGCAAGACTTTGGAGGAGAGCGGGCTGGTGGCAAAAACCAGCTACATGGAACACGTGAACCCGGTGAAGGAAGCTAGAACGGCGACGGGAGGAAGCTTTCGATCTGACGGGCGCACGATGATCGTTTACCTCGAGCAGACGCGCAACGAATCAGCCGTTCGCTTTGCGAATATGTTTTGCAGTGTGTTTGCAACTAACCCGGACGCCGGATCGTGGGGAGCCTGCAACGACTATGTCGAGACCAAAGCAGAAAAGGTTGTGGCGTTGGGACCAATGTCGCGTGACTACCGGGTTGTTGTGGTGCCGGGAATCTTTTCGAGTTGCGCAAGCGAGGCCCCGGCCTTTGAAACTGCCCGTGCATACCTCAAGGACAGACATGGTATCGATGCCGCTTTGTTGAATATCTCGAATAATTCAAGTGAAGACAATGCGAAGGCGATCGCGAAGTATCTACGCGAGGAATGGGTCAAGGACCAGCGTAGGTTTATCTTAGTGGGTTACTCAAAGGGCACACCCGACATACAGACTGCGCTGGCAACAGAGCCAGATATTCGAAAGATGGTGGGAGCGTTTATCAGCGTGGCGGGGGCAAGTGGTGGATCACCCGTAGCGGACGCACTGCCGGCCAGCCTGAGCGGCATGCTGGGCAAGTTGAATGGCAAGTCGGGTTGCCAGGGGGACTTGAGCGATGGCTTCAAAAGTCTAAGTGTCGAGAAGCGGCGACAGTTTCTGTCACAGTACCCGAAGCCCTACGTCCCGACTTACTCCATCCCCGCAGTTGCCGACAAAGACAAGGTATCCAAAGCCATGATGCAGAGCTGGACTTTGCTGAACAGCTTTTCAATCAGAAACGATGCGCAGTTGACGGAAGCAGATGCGATTATCCCAGGGTCGATTTACCTGGGCGCCGCGCGCAGCGATCACTTTGCCCTGGCACTGCCGCTAGAGAACATCCAGGGTGGCGTATTGAAGCCGTTTCTGGACAAAAACAGCTTTCCGCGAGCAACGCTCCTTGAGAGCGCGCTCCGAATTGTGTTGGAGGATCTGAACGCGCCACCACCTTCCGAGATTAAGCCGAAAGCACCGGCAAACAAATCTATCTTCCAGCCATAGGCAGTGAAGAGGGAGGCAGCTTTCGCTGACCAAGCGGATGCTTTCCATCGCGATGCCGCATAGCGTTTGTCGACCATATTTGACTCATGCTAAACTTCCGGTAAGTCAGAGTGAGCACTGCATGAGGAGACGCTAACACAAATGCCGAAATCTAACATTGACGCTAAAGATTCCGCTAGTGTGTCTGAATCTACCAGTGAGACTGAAGTTATTGCCGATTCAGAAAAGCTCACTGAAAACACGGGGGCCACGATTCGCCGGGCCCTGGCTTCTTACGAACTGGGCAGCAAGCTTCGGCAATTGAGGCTGAAAAAGAAGATCGCGTTGGTCGATCTTGGAAAGCACACAGGGCTCTCTGCATCCATGATTTCGCAACTGGAGAACGGGAAATTAGTGCCAACGCTGCCGACTCTTGCCCGAATTGCGATGGTGTTCGATGTCGGGCTGGAATATTTTTTTACGGAGAAGAAACGGCGGGGGCTGTTTAGTGTAGTTCGAGCAAACGAGCGAATGCGCTTTCCCGAACGGTCGGAGTCGCCGACGCCGGGTTACTTTTTCGAATGCCTGGCGTTTTCGACGCAGGACAAGAGTTTGCAGGCTTATCTGGCAGAATTTCCTGTCATGAAGGCAGATGACGTTCGCGAACACACACACGATGGTGCGGAATTGTTTCATGTCATTTCAGGGAGTGTTTCCATCCGGTACCAGGATGAAGATCACCCCTTATCCAAGGGCGACAGCGTCTACTTCGACTCCTCTGTGCCACATTCTTATCGCGGACTGGAAGCCGGGATTTCACAAGCGATCGTGATCACGACTCCACCGAGAGTTTAGTCGGAATGCGAAACGTGTGGATGACACCTTTGTTGCTGGTGGCGAGCAACATCTTCACGACTTTTGCCTGGTACGGCCACCTGAATTTCAAAGACAGGGCGCTCTGGATGGCGATCGGGGCCAGTTGGTTGATCGCGTTTTTTGAATACTGCCTGATGGTGCCTGCCAATCGTATTGGCTATGGAGTGATGTCGGGCTATCAGCTTAAGATTCTTCAGGACGCAATCACGCTGGCGGTTTTTATTGTATTTGCGTGGCTTTACCTTGGGGAGGCGCTGCGCTGGAACTATGCCCTGGCGCTCGTGATGATTTTGGGGGCAGTGGCGCTCGGAAGTTGTCAACGCCAGTGAGACAGTAAAGCGATTTAATTAGAGAGTTTCTTTGGGTGGCTGTGTGGGTTGCCGAGGAGGGTTGATCCAAACGGCTTCGGGAAGCGGAGCTGGACGCGGCGCATGGCGAACGAAGCGTTCTGGGAAGGCTGCGAAGGCAAGATCGAGAGTCTTCCGGCGGAGTTCGATTAGCTCGGCTCCCTGACCATAGTGAACCTGCTGGGGCGTCAGCCAGGCAATGCCGGAGTGCTGATGTTCCTTGTTGTACCACTCGAAGAACGACTGGCAGAACAGACGGGCGTCTTCGATGCACCCGAAGCGGTTGGGGAACGCAGGCCGGTACTTCAGGGTTTTGAACTGGCTTTCCGAGTAAGGGTTGTCGTTGGAGACATGGGGTCGGCTATGAGACTTGGTGACGCCTAGATCGGCCATCTTGATGGTCAACGTCTTTGATGTCATCGGCGCGCCGTTGTCGGCGTGGGTTGTAAGTTGTCCGGGCGGAACCTTTTGCTGGTGAACCGCTTGGGCGATCATCTTGCGGGCCAGGTTGCCGCTTTCGCGGGGAGCGATCATCCATGCCACGGTGTAGCGGCAGAAAACGTCGAGGACAACATAGAGGTAGAAGTAAGTCCACTTGGCGGGGCCGCGCAACTTAGTAATATCCCAGCTCCACAGTTGATTTGGGATCGTGGCGAGCAACTCCGGACGCCGGTAAGCCGGGTGGCGAAGCTGGTCTCGACGTTCCTTGATTTCTCCGGCTTGGGAGAGTAAACGATACATCGTCCGGGAGGAGCAAAGATAGACGCCTTCGTCCAAGAGCTTCGCGTAGACCTGCGGCGGTGCCTGATCGGCGAAGTGCTCCGAGTGCAGCGCGGCGAGGACCGCCTGGCCTTCGGCCATACTCAGCGCCCGCAGTGATTTTCGCGGGGTGACCAGCGGCTTCACCGTGGGCCTGCGCCAACGATAGAACGACGCGCGGGACACGGACAGCGCGTCGCAGGCGGACAGGCAACTGGATTGCGCCGCAAAGTCCAGAACGGCGCTCATTCTCCGCTGCCCTTCGTCGCCGGCAAAGAGATGCCCAGCAGCGTCGCAACTTTTTTTTGAACGTCAATGATCAGAGAGGCTTGCTCCAACTTCTGTTCGAGACGGCCAACCTGGGCGCGCAATTTGGCGATCTCCTCGTCGCGCGAATCGCGGATTGGTTTGCGGCCGCGCTTTTGGCCAAGAGCGCTCAGCGCCCCGGCATCGCGCTGGCGCCGCCAATCGGCCAGTTGCGAAGAGTACACGCCTTCCTGGCGCAGCAGCGCGCCGACTCCGCCTTCTTCCTTCGCCGCGTCGGCCCGTTCCACCACCGAGAGCTTCTCGGCCGCGCTGTATTTCCGCCGTTGGGCTTTGGCGCGGACCTCTGGATTGGGAGGCGCCGCGCTGGCGGGCCTTGCGCTCCAGGCCCACCAGCGCATCCATCGCAATTTCTTTCTTCTGAGACACTGTGCTCAACATTGTGATCCATTTTCTCCGCCCTCCGGTAGGGTGTAATTCCGCCTAAAGAATCTGTCTCACTGATGTTGGCACGGAGGGCTAGCATTTCAGCGGAAATGAAAAGGGCTAAAGGAGCGGGTCGGATCTGCCGATACTCTGCCCGTGAGAAAACTTGCGACCTTGATGGCAATGCTGTTTGTGGCGCTGCTATTCCCGGCAGAGCTGAGCGCGGGAAAATCGGTGCTGCCGCGTAAACCGCCTAGCAAGCCGCCGGTGTACAAGAAGTTCAACAACAAAAAGCAAAAACAAGCGAAGTTTGGAAGTCACGGCTCACGTCCCAGGTTTTAGCCCCAGACGAATGGTTGAAGCGGTTTCGAATTCAAAAAGGCCCCGGTTGAACACCGGGGCCCTCAAATTTATGGTGGACCCTAGACGACTCGAACGTCCGACCTCCTCCGTGTCAGGGAGGCGCTCTAACCAACTGAGCTAAGAGTCCAAAAGCTGCGCTGCCTTGCTTGGCGGGCGAAACTTCTATTCTATCACGGAGTCTCGGCTAAGCCAGCTTTTCACCGAAGTTGCGCCAATAATTAGTGAGCCTCCGATCATCGCGCTGATCGTGGGAATCTCATTGTGAACAAGCCAGGTCCAAAGTGGATTGAGGGCCGGTTCAAGCATCATCAACAAGGAAACTTCCAGTGCGGGGAGCTTCGCCATCGCTCTGGTGAGCAACCAATAGGCGACTCCAACTTGGACAACGCCCATATAGAGCAGAGCCCAGACGTCCCGAACATCGATGTGGTCAACCGGAAAAAAGCCGGGAGCGCAAAAGACAATCGCGAACAGGTTACCGATCAGCACTGGGGCCATTGAATTTCCCTCTCCAAGCTTGGCAAGCCAGCGCAGGCCGCAAACGGTGCACGCCCAGGCCAAGCCGCTAATTGCACCCAGGAAATTGCCGAGAGCTGGGTTGGGGGCGAGGCGTTGGGCTGTCTGGTTGTCCCAGAAGACGAGCGCCATTCCGACAGCGATAAGCGCGAGAGTAAGCCAGTCCCCCGGCTGGATCAGTTCCTTGAGCAACCAGGGGCCGAGCAGGACAAGATACAGCGGTCCGGTGCCCTGGAGGAAAATCGCATTGGCGGCAGTTGTGTTTTTGGTCGCCAAGACGAAGGTGAGTAGGCAGATCGAATAAGCCAGTGCGACGAGTGCAGAGCGCCAAGTCCAGTTGCGGCGAGACCCCGGCAGGAGGGCGGCAACGGCGACGGCCGCGACCAGACTGCGGAGCCCGGCAACTTGCCAACTTGTCAGGGCTGTCGACTTGATCGCGACTCCACCGGTCGAAAAGAGCACGGCTGCGGCGAGTGCGGCATAGCGCGGATTCATTTCATCAAACGTACACCAATACGGTCTACCGTGTGAAAGAATCGTGCCTGATCCATGAAGAACCGGCATCGCGTGCTTAGCCTCTTATTTTTCCTTTCGATGATCACGTATATTGATCGGGTTTGCATTTCGGTGGCTGGCCCGGTGATGCAGGACGAATTGGGATTGTCACAAAGTGATTGGGGCTGGGTCGTGGGGTTATTTACACTTTCCTACGCACTGTTTGAGATTCCGACGGGTGCGATGGGGGACAGGTTGGGGCCACGGGTCACACTTAGCCGGATCGTCGTTTGGTGGAGTGCGTTTACGGCGCTGACAGGGGCAGTATCCAATTTCTGGGTATTGTTGGCGACCAGATTTTTATTTGGCGCGGGCGAGGCTGGAGCTTATCCCAATGCATCGACGACAATTTCGCGGTGGTTCCCGAGTGCCCAGCGGGCGCGGGCATCCAGCGTGGTGTGGGCTGCCAGCCGATTGGGCGGGGCTGTGAGTCCGTTTCTGGTGATTCCCATCCAGAAGGCCTATGGCTGGCGCATGTCGTTTTTCATCTTCGGGTGCCTCGGATTAGTCTGGGTGGCGATCTGGTATTGGTGGTTTCGTGATTCGCCAGCCCAAAAGGCTGGGACGTCTGAGGCAGAGCTGGCCGAGATGGCTGCGGATGCGACACCAGGGGATTCTGCTCACCATTCCCTTCCCTGGAAGGCGGCGTTACGGAATTCCAATTATTGGATGATTCTGCTGATGTACCACACCTACTGCTGGGGCAGTTATTTCTACCTGTCATGGCTCCATACCTTTCTCGTGAAGGGACGCGGCATGAGCCAGGATGAGATGAAAACGCTATCGGCATTGCCGTTTCTGGTCGGGTTTTGTGGCAATCTGTGCGGCGGCTTTACGAGTGACTATCTTTGCCGTCGATTTGGATTCAAGATTGGCCGACGTACGGTGGGCGCGACTGGATTGGCGCTGAGTGGAGTCTGCATGTTGGCGACTTCGTTTACATCGGATCGATTCCTCTCGGTGGGCTTGTTGGCGCTCGGCTATGGATTCATGGATTGCATGTTGCCAGTATCGTGGGCGATTTGTCTTGATGTTGGAAAACGCTATGCCGGAGCGCTATCGGGGTCGATGAACATGGCTGGGCAATTGGGTTCGTTCTGTTCGAGCGTTGCGTTTGGCTACATGGTGGAGTACTTCCACAATTACGACATGCCGCTGAAGCTATTTTCGGGCTTCCTGTTCATCAGCGCCTACCTGTTTACCCGGATCGATCCAACGCAAGAGCTTCCGTTGAAAGGGTCTGAGAGGATGCTAGTTCACGCCTGAGGCAGGACAGGCGCTGAGTGTTGAAGACTCGGAGCACCGTTGAGGCGAAGTCGGCGGCGGGGATATCGGAGACTGCGTCGCGCATCGGTACGCGGAAGTTGACCCATGAGCCATGGGGAAGGTCAATGCGGATCGTGTAGGTAGGTGCATTTGGGTGGCTGAATTGAGACTGGAAGCGATTCCCATTGAGATTGACATTTAGATCGATGAGGCGAAACTTGCGCGCATAGGCATCGAGCACGTTGAAGCTTTGTTCAAGTCCAGTCGCTTGAAGAATGTCATTCTCCATCGTGCGGAATTGAATTTGCTGGCGAAGCCAGCCTCGCAAACGGCCACCGATCAGGGCTTCGCCGAGGACCACAAATTCCGGATAGCGGAGCCTGGTGATGTCCTTCATGAGCAGAAGCAGAAAGGGTAGAACGAGGAAAGCCCGCTCCCACGGCCCGATGCGGAGTTGGACGATCGCGATCAGGGTGCCCAGCAGAGAGATCGCGCCCAGGCGCCAGAGGACTCTGGACGAGTTGAGGCCCTGTCGTTTGAGCTGGTGGTGGATGTGATAGCTATCGGCCTCAAAGACCGACTGGCCGCGAAGGAGGCGGCGGGCGGTGCTGAGGATAACTTCCATCAGCGGTAAGGTAAAGATGAGCATGGCAGCCGCGAGGCCGCCGCCATCGGGGAAACGACGGGCAAGTGTGGCCCCACCGCAGCCAATCAGAAAGCCGAGAGTAAGACTACCCGTGTCGCCAAGAAATAGCTTGGCGGGGGGCCAATTGGCACGCAGGAATGGGATTGTCGCTCCGAGCAGTGGGGCAAAGACCAGGGCTAGCGGGTAGTAGTCCAGCGAGAGCGCGACGATGATGATGCCGGCCGACGAGACGATTGCCAGGGTGCCAGCCAAGCCATCGGTACCATCAATGAGGTTGAAGGCGTTCGAGCAAAGTACAAGCCAGAAGGCGGTGGCCAGAAAGCTGAGCAAAGCCCAGGGAGGCGCAACATCAAAGAGCCGGACCCCGGCCCAGTATGCGAATCCTGAGGCAATCAACTGGCCGAGGATTTTGTATTTTGGCTTGATGTTTTGCCAGTCATCCAGAAAGCCAGTGGCAAAGATGATTGCAGTGGCTGGCAGGAGTTGAACCAGGAAGGAGGTGTAGCGCTCGAATACAAGGTTTCCGCCGCCGGGTAGCAATTCCAGAATCGCGACCGACAGGAGATAAGCTCCCACGATTGCGACGCCGCCGGATCGAGGGACAGCCTCAGTATGCATTTTGCGTGCGTCGGGATGGTCGAGCTTACCGAGCCTGAGAAAGATCCAGCGAGTGGCGGGGACCAGGAAGGCACTCAACAACAGCGAGATGGCGAAGAGAGCAATAAGCGATTTCATCTGCGCCTTGCATCCATCGTTGAATGAAGTTGGAACGCTGCTGTTACGAAGACCCACCAGACGGAATTGACTCGAACTTCCTTGAAAATGAACAGGTCAAAACCAAGGGCTAACATCGATATGACGATTGACCAGCTAAATGCTCGCCAAGCTGTATCGGCATTCCGGACAAATGGAAGTTTGCCGATCTTCCAGACTAGATAGCCGAGCCAGGCGATTCCCAGGCAGCCGAATTCCACCGCCAACTCCAGAAGGGTGGAATGGCAGTGGTAGAGGCTTATGCCATAGCCGGTGAGGATTGTATTGTCACCAATGGCAACCGATTCCCCTCGGAGAATGTCGCGTCGGTACCAAGCCCAGATGGAGCCGTATCCCTGGCCGATCAGAGCAGGAAGGATGCCATCCGTTGAGATGATATTCCAGGCAGTCTCATGGGTGGTTTGGCGGTAACTGTCTTCAAAGCTTTGGAGGCGTTGGGTGTCAGCGCGGCCATAAATCAGGGCGGCTGCTCCAACACTGAGAATTGCGAGCAGGGTCGCCGTGATGATTTTTCGTTTGAGTTGCTTCATCATCAATGCCAGGACGACGATGTAACAGGCCAGAAGGATGAGGGCCGCCCGGCTGCCCAATCCGAGCAGAGTGGCAAGCAAGGTTAGAGTCGTAAAAACTGCAAAGAAGCGCTTTTGAGTTCCGGAAAAAAAGGATTGCAGGCCCCAGCCAACGGCGGGTAACAAGAGCAGGTAGCCGGTGCTGGGCCCGAATAGAGGGCCGCGAACGCGCTGGATTCCAAAATCAGCACCGAGGTTTCGGCCCTCTTCGCTTCTCAGTCCGAGATTAAACACGCTTTCAGCTGTATAGAGAAGGCACAAAAGGGCGAGAAAGAGGACGAGCCTATTTAGAAAGGAAATCGTCTTTTCACGGTCATAGATCGACAAAACTCCGGCGGCCTGAATCGGTGCCGAGGCCGCCAGGAGGAGAGTGAAAGACATCGCGATCTGGTCTTCTCCTTCGAGTGAGCCGAGCAGGACACGAAGCAGCCCATAGGTAAAGAGAGCAATCGTACCGACGAGAACACCTTTTGAGAATTGGACGCGGCGGCATACAAGGTACTGGAGCAGCGCGGCTGAACCATACATGGCGGCACTAAGTAGAGTGAAGAGGTCGGAATTCTTCATCGGTATGCCAAACCATTCGCGCCGGGTCACCATGGTCGCAGGCACGAGCGATCCGTAAAGAAGGGCGAGCCAGAAAGGGAGTTCCCAAAGGACGATACGACTTGAGGCGACACTGAAGCTGGTCAGAGGTGCCGACGAGCGAAATGTCGGCAAAGAGCGAGGAGCGGCCGTCAAGACGCTCATAGATTGGCCTCAGCAACTCTGTGAGGCGCGGGAGTTTTGGAGGCGAGGAGTTCGGTATAGAGGGCCGCGACGTCGCTGACCAGGCGGGTCTCGGAGAAGGTACTGCGGGCAAAGCCACGGGAAACAAGGCTCATGCCTTCAAGAAGTGACCGGTCAGCTAGGAGTCGCTCAAGGACATCGGTGAAAGCGAAGGCGTCGGATGCGACTAGCACTGCGTTGTCGTACCACCAGGATCTCGATTCCATACGACCCACGCCGACGGCAAGATCCACCGTACCACCGGCTGGCGTTGAGACAAAGGGGCGACCGGCGGCCATGCCCTGAATCAGGGCAAGAGGTGTACCTTCGCGGTGTGAGGTCAAGATCATGACGTGACATTGACTCAGAAATGGTTCCACTCGATCCTGCCAGGGTAAAAGGTGAATGTTAGACAACGCTCTGGCACGAATCTGTTCAACAAACTCCATGCGTTCCGGCCCATCGCCTGCGATGAGGAAGTCGATCGGGAGCTTTCGAATTTGGCTTAGTTCTGCGACTTCACGAAGCAGCTTCAGATTCTTGATCGCGACGAAGCGACCCATCCAGCCAATCTGGAGTCGTCCCTGTTGGAAATTGGGTAGGGGAATTTCAAGATAAGGCTCTAAATTGAGCCCGAGGGGTACGACGCGAAACTTGTCCTCGGGCGCAATATCGAAACGATCCGAGAGTTCACCGGCCTGCTGTTGGCTAACTGTGCACAGAGCAGTAGAGAGGCGACCAAGGGTTCGTTCTGCCAGACGAATGAGGCGGTTGGCCCAAGGGCGAAAGTAGCCCTCCAGTACATGCCCATGGTAAGTGTGGACCACGCAGGAACAGCCTCCAAGTACCGCAGCGATGCGCCCAAGAACCCCCGCTTTTGCGGTATGCGTATGAACAATGTCTGGCTGGAAGCGGCGGATCAAGCGCCATAGATGGAAGAGCGCGCGGAGGTCATGAAGAGGATTTAGGCTTGCTCCGAGATCCGGAATTCGCTCAATCTTGTCACCCGGCTCAATGAGATACTCCATATTTCGTTCTGTCGGGCCGCAGTTTCCAAAGACCAGGACGGAATCAAAGCCGTGATGATCGATGTTTCGATTGAGCAGCGTGGCATGTACTGGAGGGCCGCCACCGGCAAGGCGGGTAATAATTCGCATTACTAGCGGTCGACTGCGGGCCATCAGGCTACCTCCTGCATACTGTCAAACGGCTGTTGGCTGCGGGGAAGCTTGGAGACAACTGCTCGAAATTTGCCGTTCGCCCCGCGAGGAATACTTGCGACAACTTCAAAATCAAGGGCGATGGAGGTCCCCAGGCGCTCGTGAAGATTGGCTTCGAGCAGTTGTTTATCGACGAGGCGAAAGCCGGGTAGTGGTACGTAGAGAATTTTCAGGCGATTGGGCTGTTCCTGGATGAACTGGCATTCGAGAATTCCGCCTACACCTTTGAGGGCAGGATCCATGCGTCCCACCCAGCCGCGTTCGGAACTGTAGAGATAATCCTCCTTACGCCCGTCGATTTGTTGGATCATGGGCATCGTCCGACCACACGGGCAGCGGCCTTCGTCAGACCAGGCGGCCCGGTCGCCGACACGGTAGCGGACCAGAGGCATGGCGTGATTCAGCAGTCCGGTCAAAACGACATCGCCAACCTCGCCAGGACGGCAGGGCTGTCCGTTGGGCCGGACGATCTCGGTTACACCAAACAATGGGTGGGCGTGCATACGCCGATAGCGGCATTCGAACCAGAAGCTCTGCATCTCGGTCTGGCCGTATTGATCGAAGACTTTTGCCCCGAAGGCTGCTTCCATTACATCGCGCTGTTCGTCAAGTAGAGTTTCAGCACTCGTGAGAATGGCTTTGATTCGCAGATTTTCGACTGGAAAGCGGATCGCGTGCCGGGCCAGGAGCGCGATGGCAGAAGGGTAACCAGTGAGATAGCTTGGCCGGAACTTCGCGAGGGCTTCGAGATATTGAGGAATCGTTTCTGAATTCAAATGTACGGTGGAGAGCATGAGCGCGCGATTGGCAATGTCATAGCGCCAATAGGGGCCGGAGTGGTCTCCAGGAACGATGATCTTGCCGGTAAATTGTGCCCGACGCTCAAAGCGGCTGACGCCGGCCTGCTCGCGGTATCGTTCGACGTAGGCGTATTGTCTCGATACGGCCTCGCGATCATAAAAGAGTGTCAGGGGAGTGCCTGTCGTACCGGAAGTATGCCAGGGAATCCACGCTTTTTGGGGGCTGCCGCCTGCGCAGAACTGGTCGGGGCAGCGCCGGAGGTCTGATTTTTCGGTGATGGGAATATCGTAGAAAGCAGACCAGTCCCCGGCTCGGAGCCGGGCAGGATGGTTGCGCTCGATAGAGCTACGATAGAACGGGACGCTGGCCGAGGCATGAGCCAACATGCGTTTCAAGCGGGCGGTTTGCAACAACTCCAACTGCAGCGGCGGAGCCATTTCCGTCCCTTTCAGCAGAGCGTATTCATCGCGAAAGGCCTGACCGAAACGCTGGCGCTTGTAGATTGCACCTTGGGCGCTTACGGCCACATTCTGGAGCCAGACTGGCAGTTGCGCATAGAGAGATTCAAGCTGCTTCATAGTTCGTTTCCTTGGGTGCAAGCGTCTTGGCCCAGGCCATGGGCGGTTTCAGGACAAGTTCGTGAATTGGCAAGAGGTCGATTCGGCTGAAACGTGTGATCGACTTGGCGCTCTCGCGAGAAAGATTTGAGAGCAACGGGATGGCCTTCCAGTCGAAACCGGAAAGGGCAGTTGCGTGGATGTCGATTTGTCCGGGGTCAGTTCCGAACAGAAGACAGTTCATGTCGCGTGGCTCGGGACGCAAAGGGCCATCGCCTTCGCCGGCCACGATTGCGTCCAGCAGAGTAAGGATGGGACGAGGAGAGGAGAGCTTCGTGCCATCCTTACCGAGCCAACGGGCAATAAAGACCATGTCGTGGACAGTGCGCCACAACGTGTCGTTGCCAGGCCATGCACCGCCAAATATGAGCGGAGTGCCAGACCTTTGAGTCGAAGATAAAAGAGACTTACGCGCTGATCGAATTACTTCATTGGGCATGACGCGCTCAAGCCAGGGGCGAAGGCGGGCCAGGACGACGCCGGTAAATGAGTCTGGATATTCATCACCGCCCTGCCGAGGCGAGCCAACGCGAAAGTGAGGCAAGTAGGCCTTGTCGCAGTTAACGCCAATGAAGTTCTTGAGCGCACCGGTGATACCGGTCTTGACGTGCGTCTTCCACTTGGGTAGGTTAATGACGACGTCGGAGTCCAGCAACGAATTGGCGATCCGGTAGCGGTGGACACCTGGGCGATGGTGATGCGTAGTGGTGTCGCAATCGTAGTTCGACACGCCTACCCGACCGCCACTCCTCAACAGCGCATCGAGACTGCTGCGCTCTCTGAGGTCAACAACAGTGTCGCCGCGAGGGTCGCCATGGGCCTCACGAGTAGAGGCAACGATCCCAGTCGACTCATCGGTATCGGAAATTACCCGGCGCAAGTCGGCAATTGAGACTGGGAGGCCGAGGGCCCGCCAGTGTTTGAGCAACGGGAGGATTGCACTTTGCGAGAGAAGGCGGTCGAAATCAGTGCTTTGGAGCGGTGCATCGGCCAGAATGATTTCGCCTTCGAAGCCTCCACTCTTAGACTGAAGTGCGCGTGCTACCAGTTCAACCACTGGCCGGATGAGCGACGGGTGGGTAGTCAGTGCTTCGACAGTCGCCCAGCCATCGGCAGCGTGACGAACCCAATTGGGTTTGATCAGTACGCGCATGCCGGGCTGAATCCAGGGTGCAAAGGGATTCTCTGGATCGAGGCCTGCCTGCTCTAGTAATGCGGCCAGACCTGGGTGGGCTTCAATGACCTCGTTGTGCTGAAGATTCGGGTAACCAGGCTGCTTCCGGAGTATCACCGGCGTATCGAGGTTAGGCTGCATAAAATACCTCGGCGGAGCGCGAACAAGATGCGGAGTTTCCGAACTCTTGAACCTTGCGATAGAACTCGATCCGGCTGGGCTGGACCTGTCTTCGGTGGTAGCGTCGCGCAACCTCCTGATTGCGCTTGCCGATGGCATCCCACTCACCGGGAACTTTCAAGAACTCGAGAAGTTTCGTGCGGAGTTGGTGAACAGAACCAGGCTGAACAATCCAGCGAGGGTCAAGCAGGTCTGGCATAGCACCGACGCTGGAACAGATTGCTGGCAGGCCGGCGGCCATCGCCTCAAGCAGGGCGCGGGGGATGCCTTCGGCCCGAGACGGGAGGGTGAAGAGGTGCGATGCCTCCAGGTATTTGCGAACTTCATTGGCACCGCCCAGGGCACCAGTAATTCGGATTCTATGCTCGATGCCATATGAAGCTGCAAGATTCATGAGTGTCTCGCGGCTCTGGCCATCGCCAACAAAGGTAAGACGAAAGTTGAGACCTTGACCCTCACAGGCCGCGAGAGCCTTGATGAGGAGATCCTGCCCTTTGTAGAGAAGGTCAAGAAACCCGACAGTGACAATTTCGATTGGGCCTTTGTTAGCGGCGGGACGGGGCAGGTTTAAGAATGAATCTTCCGACAGATCGACATCCGAAACACTAACATCGCACTTGGCACGCGTTGCCGGGTTTGCCCGGCGAGTAGCAGAACCGGTAATGTAGTTCACAGCCACTGCATTGGCGCAAAGATCCCGAGAGCGTGCGCAAAAGTATGGACGGAATAGATAGGCGAGACCATTCGGCGAAACACCGGGTGCAAAAAAGTCATATGGATCGGTCAGCAACTCGACCGCATAAGGACGCCCTGCCTGGCAAAGCATAGAGGCGAGAACGAAGGCGGTCTGTGATGGGATCCGCAGCAGGAAAGCACCATCAAGATCGGCGACGCGAGCCAGTGCCTCAGTGACCCTTGAGCGTTGGCGCAAATATTGGATCGGGCCAACAAAGCTGGGTACTGCAACGACCTCTACGCTTTCGCCATTAACAGCGCGGGCGTTTTCAGGGATGCGATCAGTATCGAAAGTTCTGGCAATGATGCGGACCCGATCAAAAACGCCGAGTGCGCCCTCAAAGAACTCATAGGCCGGAGGAGTGTGTGTCCAGACCCGACCGTCTGGCGTTCGTTTAAATCGCTGATCGACAACTACGTTCAAGGTGTGGATCTTTCTACTTGTTGGCATATACCTGGCTCAGACTGCGGACATTGGCATGTATCGAAAACTCGGACTGCGAGAGGTGGGCGAGGCGCTGGGTCGAATCAATCGGCGCAATATCTCTGCTGTTCAATATGGAAATCACCCACTGCTCTATAGGCACATCGAGTGCCAAACGAATACACCGTGTTGGGAACACGTCGATCTCGGCTGGAAGGTGGCTGGCCAGAACGACAGGAAGACCAGCTGCCTGGGCTTCAATTGCGGCCAAGCCGAGACCTTCTGAAAGGCTTGGAAAGACGAAGACATCAGCAGAAGCAAGCAGGTCTGCAATATCGTTGCGGGCACCCCAGAAGTGAACTCGGTCCGAGATACCGTAGGCGGAGGCTTCCGCCTCAAGAGCAGGACGCGATGGGCCGTCGCCGACGAGCCAGAGTTGGGCATTTGGCACGGTTTGGGTTAGTACTTTGAGGACACGAAACAGGAACGAATGGTTCTTTTCAGGAACGAGCCGACCGACGTGTATCAAAGTGAAACGCGAGGGATCGCGATGGCCGCTGGGCGCAAAGTAGGGTTGGAAGTCTATGCCGCAGGGGAGAAGCTCAACAGAGGATCCGGTTTCACCGAACAAGTCAGCGGCGGCACCCTTGCTGACAGCGAGGCGGACGTTGGCTACGGCACGAACGGCCAAACGCGCCGCTCCGGCATAGCATCGACGAAAGCGAGAATGGGATGCTGTTGAATTTCGTAAATCTGCATGGCTGTGCGAGGCCCGAATCGGAACCCCCAACTGTGCGGCAAAAGCCAGATTAAACACGCTCGCATGATGGTTGTGGCAGTGGATCGCCTGGAAGGGACCATGGTCAGCCAACACCGATAGCAGCGAAGAGGCGGCCCGCGCGGTCTGCCGCGGCGGAGGGCAATGGTGCAGATGAGCACCAAGGGACAGCATTCTTGGCGCGAGAACGCCGAAATCCGGCTCTTCCAGTGCGAAGTGAAATTCGGGACGGCGGTCGCGTGGCCAAGCCAACAAGAGTCGCTCCAGCCAGCATTCGATCCCTCCGTGATTAAACTGCCGCAGAACGTGTAGAACTTTCATCTAGGCTCCAAGAGGATTGAGTTTCGCCTTAATAGCACAAAGGCTGCGGCTAACATCGCAGCGGATGTCACGCCGAGCGTGACGGCGGCACCCGGGGCGCCGAATCGCGGAATCAAGAGCAGACTGGATACTGCTGAAACAACATTCAGGCCAAGCGCAAGATAAATTTGCTGGCCGTAGATCCGGCGAGCCGTCAATGCGTAGCCAATCATTGCGGCTGGCCAGACGACAAGCTGCGACAGGCTCAGGGCCAGAATCGTTTGCCTTGCCTCTGGAAGCACAGGGATATGAAACAGGACAAGGGGCAGGTCTCCGGCTAACAAGGTTGCGCCGAGGACAATTACAGCAATCGCTGCGGGCAACCCTGCCCAAATGACGATTCGGCGGATGGGAGCATCGCCCAGGAAGGGCAAAAGACCCTGCCCGAATGCAGAGGCAATCAGGTTGCCGGTTTGGAGAAAGACACAAAGCATCGCAAAGAATCCCAACGCAGCTTCGCTGGCGAAATGACCTAGAACGAGACGGGGAATGCTGGCCTGGGACGCTTGTAAGAACATAGCCCCAGCCAGAACGGAGCCGCGCCTGAAAACAGTTGTCCAAATCGTTGGGTCGAACTGAAAGCCGAAGCCGGAAGAATCGAGGTCGAAGACTAGCAGAACGAAGAGACTCAGCAGGACATACGCTGCGACACCTTCTTCGGCACTGGCGGTAGCCGCAATCGCGGCAAGAAAACAACAAGCCCGGGCGAAGGCGCTGCTGCCAGCCCGCCACATTCGGCCATTACGCTGTTGATCGGCCTGAAACAGTTCCGCCCAGGAATCAACGAGGCGAGAAGCCATGAGCAGCCCGGCAAGCGGCGAGACCCAGATGAGGAGGCCAAAAGTGACAGCCACGCCGAGCGCGCTCGACAAGGCTCGAATACCGACTGCAGCTGCCGTTGAAAGCTCTGCGGCCTTGTGCGTTAACAAGAGCGCCTTTAGCTGAAAACTCAGCAGGAGATTGTTGGGCGTTGTGTGGGCCTGGGCGAACGCAAAGCGACCGGCGGCCCCAAGCCCGTGAGTTTGAGAAATCAGAATCAGCCCGAGGAATGGTCCTGCCGCCTGCGAGAGATTGGCAACAATTGCCCAAGCAGAATCGGACAGCCAACGCGTCTGCGACTGTAAGATCAGTGGCGTTGTGGCCAGAACTCCATAGCCTGGTGTAGCTTGGGCCATGAAGCCTAGACCCGCTCTTTCGCCGCGTAATATTTCCCGTAATATCCGTAATACGAGTAACTCTCGCTCATTGACTTATTGACCTGATTGAGCACAACGCCGAGAACATTCGCCCGCAACCGGGTGAGCATCTGGATGACACTAG
>JBBRBI010000065.1:0-36122 GCA_038206015.1 Bryobacterales bacterium
CTAATTAGGCAAACCGGAAGTGTCTCAGCTATGTTGGCACGGAGGGCCTTGCGGAGGCGGGCCCTTTGTCTTTTGGGTGGTTGGTCCGGGTCTACCAGTAGACCTTCATGGCAATCTGACGGTAATCGAATCGGTGAGCGCACCCACTTCGAGGGCAATATCCAAAGCCAGAATTCTGCCGACTTCAACGGTCAGATTTTCACGATTGCAAGTTTTGAAGCCGCTGGCTGTGGCAGTAATCTTGAACTGTCCACGGTGGAGGAAAGGCAGGGTATACGAGCCCGAGTTGTCGCTTTTAACGTTGGTGGTTTCTTAAGTGGAAAGGTTCACCGAAGTGACCTTAACTTTTGGAACTAGCGCGCCGGAACCGTCCACGACGCGTCCGTAAATCGTCGCACGGAACTCCTGTGTCCATGCCGATGTGGAAATAAGCACCGTCAGCAGCAAGGCTGACTAGATTCTGAATCTTGAATTTTCCCCTTTGTTCGCCTGACTTGAAGCGTGGGACTATTTTATAACTTGAATGGTTTGCCCTGAGTAGTAAAGGCCCATGACATTTATTATTTTTATTATCGGTTTTCTTGCCCTCGCCGCTAGCGCCGGACCCTTTGCGCACCGGCTCGAAAACGCCTCGACCGCTGAGCATCACCAGCCAGAATCCATGCCGGGCGGCGTAGCGGCTTTCGATTTTGATGGCGATGGTTGGCTCGATGTCGCCTTCGCCAATGGGGCCGGGCCTCTCAAACTCTATCGCAATCAGCATGACGGGTCCTTCCTGGATGTGACGGAAGCCTCAGGCATCAAGCATTCCGCCTATTCGATGGCCCTGGCCTCCGCTGATTTTGACAACGACGGCCGTCCCGACCTGTTCATCGCAAGCCTGGAAGGCAGCGCGCTGTGGCGCAATTTGGGCAACGGTCGCTTCACTCAGGTGAAACTCCCACCCGTCGGTGGGTGGGCCATCGGATCAGGCTGGTTTGACTACGATCACGATGGAGACCTTGATTTGTTTGTCGTTCGCTACGTCCAATACGATGCCAAGGCCGAAGTCTTTTGTGGTGCCGCTGATTTCAGCTATCGCAGCTACTGTCACCCAAAGTTCTACCCACCGATCAGCAATGTTCTTTTGCGTAACGATGGCGGGGGCCACTTCACTGACGTCTCAGAATCGAGCGGCATCGCCAAACACCTGGGGAAGGGAATGTCGGTTGCGTTTGGCGATGCGGATCAGGACGGTTGGCTGGATGTCTTTGTTGCCAACGATACGACCCCCAACTTCCTGTTCCGCAATCGCGGCAATGGCACATTCGAAGAGATCGGCATGCAAGCCGGTATCGGGGTCAACGACGATGGGCTGGAGCTGTCGAGCATGGGTGTCGACTTTCGCGATCTAGATGGCGATGGTCGGGAGGACTTGTTTGTCTCGGCCCTCGCCAATGAGAGCTTCCCGCTATTTCGCAATGCTGGCAAGCTGCAGTTCTTCGATATCACCTATCGATCCGGGATCGGTGGCAAGGTGTTGCCATTCAGTGGTTGGGCAACTGGCGCTTACGACTTTGACAACGATGGGCAGCGTGAAATCCTGGTGGCCAACGGCGACGTACATGACAACACTGAACTCTTCTCCAGCCGCAAGTCAAAGCAGCCATCGATCCTGTTGAAGCGCAACGCAACTGGCATCTTTGAGCTTACGGAGATTACGCCGCCCGCCTGGCACCGTGGGGCAGCCTTTGGTGACTTTGACAACACTGGACAAATGTCGGCGATCATCACCCGCTTGGGCGACAGTCCGATCTGGTGGAAGCCGCCCCGCCAAGCCCGGAACAATTGGCTGGGTATCGTCTTAGTCGGTACCAAGAGCAATGCCCAGGGCCTGGGCGCGATGGTTCGCATTAAGGCTGCATCCGGCGAGCAGTGGAACCGCGCAACGACGGCGGTGGGCTACGCCAGTGCCTCAGACCCAAGAATCCACTTCGGCCTCGGCAGCAACGCGTTAGTCAATGAGGTCGAAGTCCGCTGGCCTAGCGGACAGGTACAAGTACTGAAGAACGTCAAGGCTCGACAGTATTTGACGGTTCGTGAGCCTTAGCTGCCGATTAGCGATTATCCTGAAGGCATGATGTTCTTGAGAGCTTCGGCTGGTGTGCCGATGTTGTTGATGGCCTTTTTTGTCGCCCAGTTTGTTCCTGCGCAGGACAGTCCGGCTTCGGTCACTCGCGGGACAAAGCAATTTGATAAGCGGGTTGTCATTTCGGGCTTAGCCGGACCTTGGGAAATCACCTGGGGGCCAGACAACATGCTCTGGGTAACAGAACGGACAGGCAAGCGAATCAGCCGCGTCGACCCAGTCACCGGAAAACAAACAGTCGCGATTACGATTGCTGAAGTCTCCGCGCCCGGCGGGCAAGACGGACTGTTGGGAATGGCGTTGCACCCCAAATTGCTCAAGGGCGAAAATTTCGTCTACGCTGCCTACACCTATGTGGACAAGGCGAAGGGAGCTGTGCCGAGCGTCACTGATCCGGAGAGCCGTTACCGTTACCTCTATAGCAAGATCGTCCGATTTGCTTACAACGCCGCTGATGGTAAGCTGTCCAATCCTGTTGACGTGATTACGGGTCTGCCTTCCGGCAACGACCACAATGCCGGGCGTCTTAAGATTGGCCCTGACGAGAAGCTCTACTTTACGATCGGAGATCGAGGCCACAATCAACTCGGGAATTTCTGCCAGCCCATTGAATCTCAGCGCCTGGCGACAAAGAAAGAAGTGGACGAGCGGAGCTATGCTGCCTATGTCGGGAAATCGTTGCGCATCAACCTGGATGGGGCCGTGCCTAAGGACAATCCCAAGATTGCTGGTGTTGTCAGTCATATCTTTACCTATGGCCATCGCAACCCGCAGGGGATTGACTTTGGCCCGGACGGCACGCTTTATTCCTCTGAGCAGGGTCCGAAGACCGATGACGAAATCAATATCCTGAAGGCGGGCTCCAACTACGGCTGGCCTAATGTTGCTGGCATGAAGGACGACAAGGCCTTTCAGTATGCTCGCTGGGCCGAATCGAAAACGCCTTGCTCGAAGTTGAAATTCAGCGATCTTGAGATCGAGGCGTCGGTGCCGCGCACGCCGGAATCAGCATTCAAGCAGCCGATTGTCGAACCGATTGCGACCATGTTTACAGTGCCGACCGGCTTCAACTTCCATGAGCCGGCGTGTAAGGGCGTCGACTACATTTGTTGGCCGACGGTCGGTGCTTCCAGCATCGAATATTATCAGTCAGGTAGCAACGGCATCCCCGGCTGGGACCGGGTCTTGCTCGTGACGACTCTCAAACGGGGCTCACTCTATGTCCTGCCTCTGACGGCCAATGGGCAGGCGGCGGCCGGCAAGATGTCGCGTTATTTCCAGTCGGAGAACCGCTATCGTGACACTGCTCTCGATCCCGACGGCAAGACGATCTACATCTCGACTGATGCTAGCGGACTCGCAGAATCTCGCGACGGTGGGGTTACGACGAAGATGGAAAACTCCGGTGCCATCCTGGCCTTTACTTACAAGGGCGAAGGCACGGGAACTGAAACGATGAGGTCAGTTCAGAAAAGCGAGACAGCAGCACCGCGCACTGTGCAGCCCATTGCCGCTACCGGTGCGACTCCGCAGTTCACAGCTGCTCAGGCATTGGCCGGTAAGACCTCATACGAATCCAACTGTGCGGTCTGCCATGGAAACACCATGACCAATGGAACCTTTGGCACGCCGCTGGCGGGTGAATACTTCAATGGTGCCTGGTCGGGCAAGTCGGTCCGTGCGTTGTACGATCGCACCCAGAAGTCCATGCCGCCAGCCGCTCCGTCGTCGCTATCCAAAGACAATTACGCCAACATCGTTGCGTACATTCTTGAGGTGAATGGGTATAAAGCAACCGGCACCGCCCTGGGCGCAGATGATCCTTCGCTCGACAAGATGACGATCAAGTCGCGCTAGTAGACGCTGTCCGGGGTCTGGTGGATTTCACCACAGCACTTACCGAGCGGCAGCAGCTTGCCCGGATTGAGTCGGCACTGCGGATCGAAGAGATTCTTGAAGGACTTGATCAGATTCAGAGTGTCGTCTGAGAACTGCTGCGCCATGAGTTCCATCTTCTCCATGCCAACCCCGTGCTCGCCGGTGATGGACCCGCCGACCGAGATGCAGTAGGACAGGATATCGTCCCCCGCCATTTGCGCCGCGCGCAACTGTCCAGGGATGCGGGCGTCGAACAGAATGATCGGATGCATGTTGCCATCGCCTGCATGGAAAATGTTGGAGATCTTCAACTGATACTTCTGCGCAATGCGGGCGATCTCGAGTAAAGTTTCCGTGATCTTGGTGCGCGGCACCACGCCGTCCTGCACATAGTAGAACGGGCTCATTCGACCCACTGCCCCAAAGGCATTCTTGCGTCCCTTCCAAAGCAGGTCGCGTTCGGTGGCGTCTTTGGCGATCCTGAATTCGCGACAGTGGCAGGCCTCGCAAGCTAGTCGAACCTGCTCAACCTGTTCTTCGACGGCTTCGCGCAAGCCTTCCATTTCAATGAGCAACACGGCCTGTGCATCCATCGGATAACCAGCGTGCGTTGCTTCCTCCACCATCCGCAGCATCTCGCCATCGAGCATCTCCACTGCGACAGGCGTAATGGCGCGGACCGTGATTTCAGAAACCGTATCGGCAGCGTCTTTAGTTGTGTCGTAAATCGCGAGCACTGTCTTGACCATCTCAGGCTGGCGCATCAGGCGAAGCGTCGCGCCCGCGACCAGCGCCATGGTTCCTTCCGATCCGGTAATGATACCGGTCAAGTCGTAGCCCGGAAGATCCTGCTCTGTGCCGCCGGTGTGGAACTGCCTGCCATCAGGCATCGTGACATCAAGGCCTAGCACATGGTTCGTCGTGACGCCGTAGGCCAGGGTATGCGGACCGCCGGCGTTTTCTGCCACGTTGCCGCCAATCGTACAAGCGCGTTGCGAACTCGGATCGGGCGCAAAGAAGTAACCCTGGGCTTGTACGGCAAGGGTGACATCGAGATTGACCACGCCGGGTTGTACCTGCATGCGCTCGTTCGGGAGGTCTATCTTTTCAATTTGGTTCATGCGCGCAAAGCTAACCATCACTCCGCCATAGCGAGGGATGACGCCGCCCGATAAGCCTGTGCCCGCACCCCGTCCGATGAACTGCAGGTTCTGTTCGTTGGCTAGTTCGACGACGCTCTTGAGCTGTTCGCGTGTGCGAGGAAACACCACCAGATCGGGGCGATGCTTATCGACCCCGCCATCGTACTCGTATAGCGTCAGGTCTTCTGCGCGCTCCAGGACTGCGCGGTCGCCGAGAAGGCGCTTAAAGGAGGCGGCGGATGCGTTTAATGACATTAGGGTTGAGCCAGGATTCTTCACCGATGATCTTTTCGACAACTTTACCGCTCTTGTCAATGATGTAGGTCTCCGGATATTTATAGGTGCCGTAGGAGGCCGGGATGAGCGCGGACTTGTCTTGATAAGTCTCGAAGGAGATGTTGGCGTCCTTCAGGAATTTCTTGTATTTGACGTCATCAAGGTCGACTGAGATTCCCAGGACCGTGACGCCTTCAGGTGCCATCATCTGCGCGAATCGATTCAGAGACGGCATCTCATCGACGCACGGCTTGCACCAGGCGGCCCAGAAATTGAGCACCAACACTTTGCCGGGAAAGCTCGCCAGTGAGATTGTCTTGCCACGGTCCGTCGTAACGGAAAAGGCGGTAGCCCGGTCTCCTTGATTGACGATCCGCTCCCGTAGGGTATCCGCCATTATGTAAAAGAGTGCGGCGAGAGTGATCGCGATTCCGACGATGTAGATTCGCGATGATGAAGCTTGAGCCATGTGATTTCATTTTACGGAATCTCGGGCCCCACGTCGAACATCTCTCTATTTGGGAACAAAATGCTGATTACACGCCGGGTCGAATTTTCGGCTTCTCATCGATGCGCCGTTGCGGCCTGGAGCGACGACAGGAATCGCGAAGTCTTTGGCGAAGAAGCCAACCCCTACGGTCACGGTCATAACTATGTCCTCGAAGTCACGTTGAGTGGCAAAGTGGATGAGGTCACAGGAATGATCGTCGACCTCAAGGATGTCAAGGCGGTTCTGAATCGGGAAGTAGTTGAGCCGATGGACCACCGCTATCTCAATGCTGAGGTGCCGCCCTTTGACAGGGTGGTGCCCACCGCTGAGAATCTGGCACGGGAGATCTGGCGGCGCATCCTGCCCCATTTCACTTCTGAGACAGTGCAACTGCATGCGGTGCGCCTATTTGAGACTGAGAACCTTTATGTGGAGTACAGCGGCGAATGACCTTGACTGCCCGATATTCGTTCTCGGCGTCGCATCGCCTGCACTCGTCCCTGTTGAGTGAAGTGCGGAATGACGAGGTCTATGGCAAGTGCAACAACCCATACGGCCATGGTCATAATTATTGGCTCGAGGTGACGGTGGCTGGCGAGCCGGACGCTGAATCTGGGTTGATCCTCGAACGGCACAAGCTGGACGAGCTTGTTACAGAAGAAATTCTCTCGCGAGTGGGTCACCGGAATCTAAACGAGCAGCTACCAGAAATGAGTGGCATGGTTCCGACCACGGAAAACCTGACATTTGTTTTGGCCGCACTTCTAAAAAAACGTTTCCCTGTCCCGGGGCTCAGCCTTGAGCGAGTCCGGATTCTGGAGACAAAAAATAATCGATTCGAGACAGAGGCAAATGACCTTAAGTAATGACCGTGGCCCAATCGGTGATATGTACGAAAAGATCATCTCGGCGTTGGGTGAAGACACCAGCCGCGAGGGCTTGGTTCGCACTCCGCTGAGGGCAGAGAAGGCGATGAAGTACCTGACGAGCGGGTATTCGCGAAGTATCACGGAAATCGTGAACGGAGCTTTGTTCAAATCAGAGAACGACGACATGGTTGTGGTGAAGGAGATCGAGTTCTATTCGCTGTGTGAGCACCACTTGTTGCCCTTTTTCGGTCGAATGCATGTGGCCTACCTGCCCGACAAAAAGATCATCGGGCTGAGCAAGATCCCGCGGATCATCGACGCCTTCGCACGCCGCTTCCAAGTGCAGGAGCGGATTACGCAGCAGGTTGCCGAGACGCTGATGGAAATTCTGGAGCCGCGCGGCGTGGCCGTGGTCAGTGAGGCGCAGCACTTCTGCATGATGATGCGCGGTGTCGAGAAGCAGTGCAGTTCGACGATTGCCAGCGCAATGCTGGGTGAGTTCCGAAACAACAAGGCGTCGAAAGACGAATTTCTGGCGCTGATCGGGCCAAACCTGCGTTAGCCTGAACTTGATGGTTGATAACTTCCGGAATTTTGAGACTGGGCCCGATCCGTTTGGACGCACCTGGAAGGTCGGCTTTCGCTGGCAACAGAATGCGATCTCGATCCGTCACGCCGACACGATCGACACTAAGTGGGACCTTGAGTGCGACGGCGAAGTTCAGGAAAAGGTGGTCGCTCTCCCGTTGCCAATCCTGATGAAGCTGGAACACCCCATTACCGACTCCTGGTGCATGAAACTGGGTGGACTGCATGTGATCGACATGATCTCAACCTGGCAGGACATGGACAAGACGCTCGTGACCCTATCCGACGTCGAAGCGAATGCCTTGAGCAAGCGGTAGAGTGTCGGAATAGTTAATCGTGACCGTCTGTCTACGCATATAGGCCTTCCAGGAGTCCGTGCCGGACTCGCGCCCTCCGCCTGTATCTTTCTCCCCACCAAATGCGCCGCCGATCTCTGCGCCGGACGTGCCGATGTTCACATTCGCAATGCCGCAATCGGAACCACTCGCCGAGAGGAAGGCCTCTGAGCTGCGGAGGTTATTCGTGAAGATGGCGCTCGACAGGCCTTGTGGCACTTCGTTGTTCCAGGCAATTGCTTCAGCCAGGTCGTTGAAGACCATCGTATGCAGGATCGGCGCGAAGACCTCTTCGTGGACGATCGGCATGTCGTGGCGGGAAGCGGCGATGGTGGCTTGTACAAAGTTGTCATGCATCGCTTCGCCGCCGTAAAGGATTGTGCCGCCTTCTGCCTTGATTTGCTCGATGGCCGCTAGATAGTTACTGACGGCATGTTGATTGATAAGCGGGCCCATGAGCGTCGACGGATCGAGCGGGTCACCAATTCGGATGTGCTTGTAGGCTTCGATCAGTCGCGCTCGAAAGCTCTCGGCGATGTCACGATGCAGGAAGAGACGGCGCAGGCTGGTGCAGCGTTGGCCCGCAGTGCCGACGGCGGCAAAGAGGCAACCGCGGACGGCAAGGTCCATGTCCGCATCAGGCATCACGATGATGGCGTTGTTGCCGCCCAGTTCGAGAAGCGTGCGACCGAGGCGGCGGCCCACTCGCTCAGCCACGATGCGGCCCATCCGCGTCGAGCCGGTGGCCGAGATCAGCGGCAGACGCTTGTCATCGAGCATCGCCTCGCCAATCGTGGGGACGTCGCCGATGAGAAGAGTGAAGACGCCGGGCGGCGAATGTCGTTCGACGATGGCCTGAACGGCGAGCGCAGTCCGGGGCGTTTCCTCTGAAGGCTTCCATACAACAGTGTCGCCGCAGACGGCAGCGATGAGCGCATTCCATGCCCAGACGGCGACTGGGAAATTGAAGGCGCTGATGACGCCTACGGGACCCAGCGGATGCCATTGCTCATAGAGGCGGTGGCCAGGGCGCTCTGAGTGTGTGGTGAGTCCATATAGTTGGCGTGAAAGGCCGACGGCAAAGTCGGCGACGTCGATCATCTCCTGGACCTCGCCCAAGCCCTCTTGCAGAATCTTGCCGGACTCAAGGCTTACAAGTCGGCCGAGTTCGTCTTTGTGCGCGCGGAGCGCCTCGGCGATTTCGCGGACGACTGCGCCGCGCTGCGGGGCCGGGACGAGACGCCACTTTTCAAAAGCGGCGATGGAGGCGATGATGGTGCGTTCGTAATCGTCGCGGGTGGCGAGCTGGATTGGATTAAGCATGAGAAGCCTTTGGGGCCGATTGCAAAGTTGCGACCGAGAGCCCTGATCTCATGTTCCAACACTTCGCACAGATGTTGTTGGAAAGCTGCCTCCGCCCATTGGGGCTGCTCGTAATGGTCAAGGATCTTGAAGGCAGGCTCGCGGGTGGTTGCACCTCGGGCCTTGGAGGCGCGAATGTGCAGAGGGTCGCCAATGATTGGATTGTCGGTGGCGTCAACTGCCATGCGCGCCAAAAGCTTGGGATCGCAAGGAAGGATTGGAGCAAGGGTCGCGTACACATTGAGACCGGCGTCACGGAGCGCTTGGATGGTGCGGAGGCGGTCGGGGATCGAGTCGCAACGTGGCTCGAAGATCTTGCGGATACGATCGTCGTCGGTGGTGAGTGAGAAGCTGATGCGTAAGTCGGTGTGTTCTGCGACGGCCTGCAACAGATGGACATCGCGAAGGATATTGGCCGAGCGCGTCTGGATGATGAAGGCCTTGGGAGGGTGGATGTAGATCTGTTCGAGGATCTTAGGCATCAACTCCTGACTCATCTCGGCGGGCTGATAGGGGTCGGTTAGAGGGGAGCAGTAGATGAGCTGGTCGGGGCGAAGTTCTTTCTTCAGCAGCTCGCCTGCGTTGGTTTTGAAGGTCGTGAATTCCCCCCAATGTTGCCAGTCGTCAGGCTTGAGGCCAGCCTGGATGCGCATCGTGGGCACATAGCAGTAAGAGCAGCTGTAGGTGCAGTTGCGGGCGGGCGTCAAAGAATGCGTGAAGCCAGCCTCCTTGAGAAAGCCCGATACGGGAGAGAGAATGCGGCGGGCGACGGTCTCGTGTACCGGCAGCAGGCGCATCGCGCTAGAGGCCCTCAGGCATAAGGTCGGGTGCTGATTGCTCGATGCCGACGATGGCGAACAGGTTGTGTCGAATGGTCTCGCAAATCGTCTCCAGCGGCAGGTCGTTGTCGTCAGAGCCAAAGGGGCCCTCAATCTCGACTCCAATTTCTTCGATACCGAAAAAGATGTAGCTTACGATGAGCGTGTCGAAAATCGTTGCCCAACCAAAGCTGTCGACAAGCGCAAAGGGCAGCGAGAAGCAATAGACGACGAGGGCCCGACGCAGATGGATGACGTAGGCGAAGGGCACGGGAGTGGTGCGAATGCGCTCGCAGCCGCCGAGGCAATCCACCAACCGTTGGATGTTCTGGTCGAGGCTGACAAGGACGATATCGGAAATCGCCTGGCGTTTGTGGGCTTCTTTTACGACGACAGTCATGCGGGTGGCAACCACAAATGCGGCGTGTTGAGCTCCGGCCATGCCGGGCATTTTTTCACCGCGTAACTGATGCCTTGAGGCCACAGCAAAGTCGACTGTCAATCGAGTCAACTGCAGAAGAAGATTGCGCTCAGTGCCAAAGTGAACATAGGCAGCGCGGATGAGATTGCGGCTCTCGTTGACGATGCCCCCCCAGAGCTTTCGGCCCTCCCAGAAGCGGTCGTAAGAGGCATTGGTGCGGAAGACCAGCAGCATCGACAGTGCGAGGCCAACCAAGGTATGCAACACCGACGAGATGTGGACGTTTAAGTAGTATTTATCGAAGCAGACGACGGCCGCCGACCAGAGGACACAGGCGAGAACACGACCGCTGATCTCTTTGACCAGCGAGCCGCGAACATCGAAGAAATGGTCGAGCCATTTATGAGGATCGTAGGTGATCAATCATTCGAGCCTAGCACCCGAGGCGCTGCATGCTTGACGTACTTGTCGAACCAGTTGATCTGCTCCCAGAGGACGTGCTCCGTGGTCTCTTTGGCCGCATAGCCGTGAGACTCGTGGGGCAGCGTAACGTAACGAACCGTGCCACCGTTACCGCGAATGGCCAGGTACATCCGCTCTGACTGGATGGGGAATGTACCGGTGTTGTTGTCGGCCTCGCCGTGGATGAGCAGGATGGGCGCTTTGATCTTGTTGGCGATCATGAAGGGCGACATCTTGAGGTAGGTCTCAGGCGCCTCCCAGAAAGTGCGGCGTTCGCTCTGGAAGCCGAACGGTGTCAGTGTTCGATTATAGGCGCCAGACCGTGCGATGCCGGCGCGGAACAGATCGGTGTGCGCCAGCAGATTGGCCGTCATGAAGGCACCATAAGAGTGGCCCCCGACGCCGACCCTGTCACGGTCAGTGACGCCCATCTCGACAGCTTTATCGATAGCTGCTTTGGCCGACGACGAGAGTTGCTCAACGTAGGTGTTGTTGGCTTCGTCAGGCGAGCCGACGATCGGGATGGTTGCGCCGTCAAGGATCGCGTAGCCCTCAAGCAGGAAGAAGAGGTGCGAGTAGCCGTTGATGGTGGTGAAGCGCTTGGTGGAGCCGCTGACCTGGCCAGCGGTATCGGTGTCGGTGAACTCCAACGGGTAAGCCCAAACTACGGTGGGCAGCCGGGTGCCTTGCTTGTAGCCAGCCGGCAGGTAAAGCGTAAAACTGAGGTCAACGCCATCGGCGCGCTTGTATTGAACCAGCTGCTTGGTGATGCCACGCAGTTGCGGCGCGGGGTCAGCGAAGTTCGTGAAGGTGTCAAGCGAACCCTTGGCGTCGCGGATGAAGAAGTTTGGTGCTTCCGTAGGCGATTCGCGTCGCGTCAGGAAGCGGCTTCCATCATCGCTCAGGAGTGCGACTACTGTCTCGAAATGGTCGGCGTCGCATTGAAAGAGGCGCTCTTTTTTGCCGGTCACTGGATCCAGGCGATCAAGAAAGGGGAGGTCTCCCTTGGCGGAGGAGCCGACGATATTGTTGAGGAAAAGATAGCCGCCTGATTCAGCGAGAACATTCTGGCCAGTGGGCAGCGTCGTCATCATGAAGGTGCCAGGGTTGCGGTATTGGTCGCGCATATTGCGCTCGTTCAGGATCTTGGCGGGGGCTGTTGGATTCTTGGGATCGATCATCATCGTACGCAGCCATTGGCGTTCGCGCTCCATGTCGTTCATGATGACGGCGTTGCCCTTGGAACTCCAGAGCAGCTGACCCATCAGACGCTCCTTCGTCTTCGCAAGTTCCACAGCCTCGCCTTTGAAAGGTGCCTTACTGGTGAGTACCCGGTCACGATTGGGCACCTTCTCTTTGGGGTTGCCGCCGTCGAGTGCCTCGACCCAATAAAGGCTAGCGGTCTCGCTGGGGTTCCAATTGACGTTGCGGGGACCCGTGGCGACGCCAGCCAGGGGAATGCGCTCCTGCATCGGGAGGCTGGCGACCTTGAACTCAATGAGACCCGCACGGTTCCAGACTTCAACTTCTT
This sequence comes from Bryobacterales bacterium, assembly GCA_038206015.1. GTDB lineage: Bacteria > Acidobacteriota > Terriglobia > Bryobacterales > Bryobacteraceae > Bryobacter. The sequence continues at coordinate 12,301 of JBBRBI010000065.1, forward strand.
TCGGGAAGTTCTGGAAGGTGAGGACGTAGGAAAAGGGTTTGTGGATCTGGGTGACGAGGATATGCTGCCCGTCGGGTGACGGCTGCTGATTGATGACGAGGGCCGGTTTGCCGATAGGAGTGACTTGCCCGTTGACGGCGTTCACGAAGGCGAGCTGCGTTTGTGCGAAGTACTCAAATGCGCGCTCGTCGTAGGGATTCTTGAGCAGGTCCTGAAAGGTGGGAGTGGCCCCTGCCTTACCGATAGATTGCTGGATCGCAGGGGAGGTGGGCGTCGTCGGCGGCTCAGGCATCTTTTCGCGGGTGGCCGGAACCAGGCGGACCAGGAGAGTTCGAGAGTCTGGCATCCAATCGATGGCGTCACCGAGGGACGCGTTGAGGGTAGCCTTCTCGATCTTTTTGACGCGGCCTGTGACCGTTTCGCCAACCCACAAGTCAATGGTGGTCGGCGTATGGTTCATCATCGAGAAGAAGCGGCCATCGGGCGACCAATTGAGGCCAGTGAGTGCGACGCCTGCTGGCAGGTCAAGTTTTATGACTTGGCCACCATCGATCTTTTGTAGAAAGGGAGAGTGGCCGTAGGCCGTGAGGTGCGGGCCGGAGTTGGCTGGATCAATGCGCAGGCCGGCAAGGCGGAGCATCGGCTTGGCCAGGTCGGCGATGCTGGGATTGCGCACCGTCTGCATGAACAGAACGTGGGTGTGCGTCGGGTTCACGCTTGGGGTGGGAGTGCCCGGCGCGTTCAGTACATCAAGGATCGCTCTAGGCGGTTTCTGGTAGCCCGACTGGGCGAGAATGGAGCCAACGGTTAAGGCAATGAACAAAAATCGCATAGTTATTTCTCGGCGTATCTTTCTCTATACAGGTTACGCCCTGAGTGCAAATGCGGGGGCGAGGGAGATCTGGCTGGACCAGGACGGGGGCTGGGAGGACGTCGTAGCTTTGGCGATTTTGCTACAAAGCAGGAACGTCATCGTCAAGGGCGTGACGATCACACCGGGCATCGCGACGGCTGCGGTTGCGCGTGAGCGGACCCTGATGTTGCTGGATGCGTTGCACGAAAAAATGGTTCGGATCGTGGATGATATTCCGGCAGGGGCCGATGTGCTGGCGACGGGGCCATTGACGCGCGTGGCGGCGCTGATTCGTTCACGACGCGGGCCCAGAGCCGTTACCTGGATGGGAGGGGCGCTGGACGTGGAGGGCAACGCCAAGGGCGGGGCAGAGTGGAATGCTTTTGCCGATGCGGGGGCTTTGCGGGTGGTGCTTGCCTCACCAGTGCCTTTAACGATCTGCCCGTTGGACCTCACCAACCAGTTCCCCTCCAAGGCCGATATTGTCTCAGGGACGGTGCCGGTATTGCAGGAGATTGGCAAAGCCTACTCCGAGAAGGATCGCTACTGGTGGGATGAGCTGGCGGCAGCGTCGATCGTCGAGCCAGGGCTATTTCGTGAAAATCCGATCTTACTTCGTTGGGCCAGTGGAGGCCGTTTGATTCGCGATGCAAAAGGGAGGGCGGTGCGTGTACTGACGCGCTGTGACCGAGACGGCTTTACGGCTTTGCTGCGGCGGGTTTTGACCTTTTGAGTGCGACGTAGCGAATGTCGCCGACGCGATTGCCGGGGATATCCAGAGCCCGAAGCGTAAGTTTGCCGCGTCCTGGATTGAGTTGGATGGCACCCAATGACAACGGCCAGAATTCTTTCCAGTAGGACTCGGTTCCGCGATCAACGCGATCAAGCTTTCTGCCGATTTCTGGGGGATCATGCGGCGTTGTGATTTTGGCGGAGGCTGAATTGCCAAGAAAGCTGAGTTGTAATCGCGTGCCTACATCGGCCGAAGGGCAGGTGTAATAAACTTCTGCGGTGAAATCTCCAGCTTGGGCAATCTCGATGTCCCAGGTGATCTGATCTTGACTATTCGTCCAGTTAGTAAAGTAAGAGCAGTTTGGTGCGGTGTTACTGCGCTTGATGCTGCCTGTAGCGACGCCATCGCGTGCGGGCAGCATCGTGAGCGGCGAATGGCCTGCGGTGAACGGACGCGTATCTGGGCCAACAAGAGGAAGCATTTCTTTGCCCCAATCCGCGACGGCTTGGCTTAGTTGCTTCGCGACAGTGGGTTGCTTGGCGGTGATGTTCTGGTCCTGCATCGGGTCTGCTTCCATGTCGAACAAAGCGCCGCTTGGGTCAAGCCTGTACTTTTGAGTTCGAACGCTGATGCGGCCATTGTGGTGCGAGAAATACATGCGGTCTGGCCACGACTTTGCCTGGCCACTCAAAAGTGGCTTTAAGCTCTTGCCGTCCAGAGGCTTCATTGGCGTTATCGCGATCCCCGTAAGATCGGCAAGCGTGGGCAGAATGTCGATGGCTCCTGCGATTTGGGGAATGCGAGTCCCCGCAGGGACCTGACCAGGCCAGCGCAGAAGGAAGGGTACGCGCAGCCCGCCTTCATCAACACTACCCTTACGGCCTTTCATGCCGCCATTCCAGCGCCAGGCGGCGGGGCCGTTATCGCTCCAGTAAATGACAATGGTGTCATTTGCCAGTTGCCAGCGATCAAGGCTATCCAGTACGCGGCCGACGTTCCAGTCGATGTTCTCGCACATCGCAAGCGCCGCTCGTGTATTTGGGACGGACTCCAGCTTTGGATCGCGGGCGCGCAGCGCCGGTTCGATGTTAGCGAAGCGTTCAAAATAAGTATCTGGCACCTGCATCGGCGAGTGTGGTGTATTCAACGGCAGGTAGCAGAAGAAGGGGCGATCACGGTGCATGCCGATGAAGTCGATAGCGTGATTGGTAAGGTCGTCGGTGATGTAACCTTGGCCGCGGACCAGTTCGCCGTTATGGTCGAGTTCAGGATTGAAGTAAGTGCCCCAGTGCCCAGAGGTGAAGCCATAGTATTCGTCGAAGCCGCGGGCGTTGGGGTGGTACGGGAATTGTGAGCCGTTGTGCCACTTGCCAAAGGCACCGGTCGCGTAGCCTGCCGCCTGGAAGTATTGCGCGATGGTATGTTCGTCCAGGTTGAGCCGCTCAGCGCCTGTGGAGACGCCACGAACCCCGCTGCGCGGATGATATCGGCCAGTGAGGAATTCGGCGCGGGTCGGAGCGCACACGGCGCAAGCAAAAAATCGTTCGAACTGCGCGCCGTCGCGGCCGAGTGAATCGATGTGTGGCGTCTTCAGATTGGTATTGCCGTGCATCGAGAGATCGCCCCAGCCCTGATCATCGGCGAGGATCATCACGATATTTGGCGGCGCAGGGCGGCGGGTCTGCGCAAAGGCGACAGTGGAGGATGCCAGAAATTGGCGTCGCGACAAGAACGGTTTGAGAATCGACATCGGGTCTGGCCCAGTCTATCGTGGTGCTACTGGCTGCAGTGAGATGCGAAGATTATTGGTCAACTTGGACCGCGCGCTCAGGCGAAGGTAGAGGCCACCCAACATCAATTTGTCGCGATCGGGATCGGAGAGAATCGTTGTGCCTGTGATCGTCTCAAAAGGATGGTAGGCAAGCACAGCGATAACCGGGCCGTTTGCTTCTTTGCCCTGTCGATGGATAGTTGCCGCGAGTAAGTCGGCGTCAGCGAAACCACTGGCTTTTAGCTTGTAACTCAGTTCGTTGGTTGTAGGATCGAGCTTGAACTCGGCACTTAGCGCAGCAGCGCCCGCCTTAGTGTTGGACTGCCACTCGATGGGCTGGATGGCAGCAAGCGCCGGGGTTCTCGCGGGCGCGCGGCGGTGGGGCGTTGCTTGTTCGTACGCATAAGCATACGAGACAAGCTTGGCGTCATCAAAGGCCCGCCCCATCAGCTCAAGTCCGACGGGCAGGCCGTCTGCGGTGAAGCCGGCTGGCATCGAGATGGCCGGGAAGCCGGTGGATGCACTCAATTGACAGGTTCCGCCGCCCTGTGGATCGTTGATGCGCGCGGGCTTGCGCCGACTCGTCGGATAGGCGAGCGCATCCAGCTTTTGGTCCTCCATTAGCTTGACGATGATTTCCTGAATGGCCATGCGCTTGGCGAGGGCAATCTTATACTCGTGGGAATCCCGGCCCTTGCCAGTGAGACGCGCGACGAAGATACTTTCGAGAGCCGAATGGAAAAGGCCGCTGCGGACGATCTCGTCGAAGGAGTGTACGGGAGCACTAGTGTTGCCTGCGAGGTAGCCGTTGAGGTCTTCTCTCAATTCGAGTGCGATGACAGAAGAGCCATCCAGCGCAGCTAGCAGTTCAGGCATCGGGACGGGAACGGTGATTGCACCTTGTTTGGTGAGCTCGTCGATGCCGCCGCGAACGATGCGAATCACTTCCGGGTCATCCGAGGCGTCGCCGAAAAGGGGCTCAAGGATACCGATGCGGACACCCTTCAGAGAGCCTGTTTTTAGGGCCCCGACGAAGCTGGGACGCGACTGGCCGTTTGCCAGATGAGTGGCCTTGTCGGCTGGATCTTCACCAATGGTGGCATCAAGCATCGCAGCCAGATCTGCCACGCTACGGGCGAGCGGGCCGCCTGTATCTTGAGTGGTGGACAGTGGGACGATGCCGGCGATACTGGAGAGGCCTTTGGTGGGTCGCAAGCCCACGAGGTTATTGAACGAGGCGGGGATACGAATGGAGCCGCAAGTGTCTGAGCCCATACCGGCAGCAGCAAAGCTGGCCGCAATGGCCGCTCCGGTGCCGCCACTGGATCCGCCGGGGTTGCGCGTCGGGTCGTAGGGGTTCAGCGTTTGGCCGAAAGCGGAGCCAACTGTGGTGACGCCGGAGGCCAGCTCATGCAGATTGGATTTTGCGATGATAATGGCCCCGGCCTCACGAAGCTTACGCACCTGAAAGGCATCGGCTGAGGGGACAAAGCTTAGCAACGCCATGGTGCCGGCCGTGGTCTGCATGTCAGCCGTGCCGTAGTTATCTTTTACGATCACCGGGATGCCGTGCAGCGGGCCACGGGGGCCCTTGGCGGCTCGTTCGCGATCGAGCGCTTCGGCCTCCTGCAGGGCCTTCGGGTTGAGGGTGATGATGGCGTTGAGGCGAGGGCCGCGCTGATCAAAGGCAGCGATGCGAGCGAGGTATGCCTGGACCAGCGCCTTTGCAGTGACGCGGCCCTCCGACATAGCGCGTTGCTGATCTGCAATGGAGGCTTCAGCCACTTCGAAGCTTTGCGATTGTGCAGAGGTGATGGCGAAAAAGAGGACGGCGGCAGCGGTGGTCACTCGCTGATTTTAGCCTACTGTTTGCGGGGGATTAACTTATATGTGTAAGTGGCGTAGTCGAAGTCATAGACGGAGCGCTCCAAGGCCGGTTCGGCACTCCTAACCGGCATGGCTTGCGCGAGGCGTCGTTTGACCTCAGCGTACTGAGGGTCGCCTGCAAGGTTGTGCAACTCATTGCGATCCTTGGTCTCATCGAAGAGCTCTTCACTACCGTCTTTGTAGCGCGTGTAACGCCATCGCTCATCCCGGACGGAGTGATTGTCCGGCCAGTAAGTGGTCAGTGCAGGCTGGCGCGGGGCGAGTCGATTTTCGAGAAGCGGCTTCAGGCTTAGGCCGTCGTTGCTAGGGTTGGGCGGAAGGCCGCAAAGTTCGACAAGCGTTGGATACAGGTCAACCAGGCTTACGGGCTGTGGTCGGGCCTGCCCCTTCTGTTTGGCAGGAGGGCCAGCGATGATCAGCGGCACGTGCGTTGACCGCTGCCAGAGGGTGGACTTGTGTACGTGTCGCTTCTCGCCAAGGTGCCAGCCGTTGTCAGACCAGAACACGACGATCGTGTTTTTTGCATACGCGCTCTTCTCCAGAAAATCGAGAATCTGGCCGACCATCTGGTCTGCAAAGCTGATGCAGGCGAGGTAAGCCTGGACCATGTCGCGCCACTTGCCGTCCTTGACGATGTGCTCAAATTCTTCACGGCGGGCGGCGGCAAAAGCCAGGCCCTGCGGCGGCACATCGGCAAGGTCGTCCTCAGGCGTCACCGGCAGGTTGACCTTGTCCTTTGGATACATGTCGAAATACTTTTGAGGCGCAAACATCGGGATGTGCGGATGCCACAGACCGACGGATGCGAAAAACGGCTTGGCATGCACCTTGTTGAGAAACTTGCCAGCCCAGTCTACTGCGCGCATGTCGCCATACTCAGCTTCATTCTTGGGAAGCACGCCCCAGTCGAATTCGCCTTGAAGGTCCTTAATCCCGTTGTACGGGTAAGCTGCGGGCATGGGCTCCCGCTTGACCCAGGGATACCAGGCTGCACGCCGGTACCACGGATCGTCAAAGACCTGCAACTGAAACTCATCCCATTGGTCGGGCGGATTGAACCCAGCGACGTGATGGAAGACCTTGCCAGCGCCAGCGGCGTAGTAGCCGTTCTTGCGGAAGTATTCGGGGATGGTCAGCGTGCCGGGCAGGGCAGGGCGCCAGTACTGCTCGTTGTCGTAGATCCCGGATGTGGATGGACGCTTGCCGGTGAACAGTGCAGTACGCGAAGGGTTGCAGACGGGTGCCGCACAGTGGGCGTTACTGAAGAGGACACCACGGCTGGCCAGGCGGTCGATATTCGGGGTTTTTACGCCAGGGTATCCGCCGAGACAGCCGACCCAATCGTTCATGTCGTCGACGCCGATCATGAGGACATTGGGGCGGGCCTGGGGGGCGGCAAGGGCCGAGAAAGTTGCGGCGGATGCGGTAGCGAAAAACTGACGACGATTCATGTCCTTTGCACGGTATCACAGGCGCGACGCGCCGAGGGTTCAGTCTGCGACTGGCTTAGATGAGACGAAGGTTTGGGATATCGGAAAAGTCAGCTTGATTCAACGTCCAAAGATCGGCATTTCGCAGCAGCGCGGTGGCCGCGATGGCGAGGTCAATCTCGCGACCCCTGGCGCGCGGGAGCGATCGGTAGAGCTTTGCGCTGAGCGCGGCTTCCTGCGGCCCGAAAGCGATTGCAGCCTCCGAGGGAAACAGCGCTTCCTGCGCAGCGATCTCGGCGGGAAGGCGTGGACCTCTAAGCCACTCATAGAGCACAAGAGCAGGCAGAACCAACCTCTCTCCTGTTTCGATCGACGCACGAAGCGCCACTGCGGATCGTCGCGGGCCGCTCAGACTGTCAATCAGGAACGATGTGTCGAGGACGATCACGATTTGCCTTTGGGCGGAGTTGCACGCCCGCCCCCACGACGGTCAGTCCGGATGGCAGCGATCTCGGCATCGACGGCGGAAGCAGCGCGGCGGGGGATTTTGGGAACGTAGTCATCAAAAGCGCGCAACAAAGCAGTGCGCTCGCGTTCACTCAAGCGGCCAATGCGATCGTGAAATTCCACAATCGCTTCGCGGACAATTTCACTCTTGGGCATGGAGAGCCTGGCCGAGGCGTCCTCGAGGCGGCTCAGCGAAAGGTCGTCCAGCGTAAGAGTGACTTTGGTCATCGCCATATAGCTACCATACTGCCATACAATGAGCTTCGAACGTCAACGAGCTTAATTCTTCGCCTTCAAAAACGGTATCGCCGCCGCGCCATCTGTCCGGTGCGGGCCATCGAAGAAGGCGAGCGACACCAGGCCTGGCTTGGGGGCGTAGCTGGCCAGTCGCAGGAACTCGTACTCCACCCACTCGTCCGTACCCACGGTATCCTGATGGCCGCGCTCGACCAGGAACGGAATCGGCTGCGAGTGCAGGCGCAGGCCCAGCGCGGCGAGTTCTGCATGGCTGGCAACGTTGGCCATATTCCACTCGTAGATTTCGTACTCGGCAGTGTGGACGTAGCTGTAGGAGAGCTTGGGCGAAATCAGCTTGCGAATCCACTCGTTGAAGTTGCCGCCACAGACGATGGCTTTAAAGCGGGGATCAAATACAGGTACCCGCAGCGCCGTTGTCCCGCCATAAGACAGGCCGTAGAACACGATCTGATTACCATCTACGATAGGCAGTTTTTCCAGATAGTCCAGTGTTCGTCTGTATTGCGCTTCAATGAACGAGAACAGCGACAGCCCGCGCGGATTGGCCAACAGCTGCAGCGGGCGAAAGTCGCCGCTGTAAGGATTTTGCGGGCAATAGACGATGAAGCCTTCTTCTACCAATCGCTCGGCGAAGTTGCGGTAAGTGCGGTAGTCTTTGCTGTCGGTTGCTTGCAGGAATAGCGATTCTGGCCCGCCCATAAGGCCATGCTGGACGATCACCAGTGGCCGTCGCTCAAAGGGCCGCATGCCCGTCGGGTGTAGCAGCACCCCCTGCGCGATGACTCCACGCAGAGTGTCGATAGTGATGGAGATTGCAGTAAACTTCGGGCTCTCGGCGACAGTGCGTTCTCTCGGCTGCAGTGGGCCGGTGAAGGCCGGCAGGACGCCGGTAACTTCGGTGTGCCAGCGGCGTGCGACCTCCTTGGGCGATGCTCGCATCAGAGCCGTGCGGCGGGCTTCCGCCGGTTGAATGCTGTCGAGCAGATGGGTTTCGATGGCCGTCGTGTCGTCGGTTGCACGCTCAATTGTCGTTTCGTCGTGCGGGCGGATGCCGATGCCGAAGGCGTTCTCCTGGGGACGCGGGAAATCGACTTTGCCAAACAACTGCCTCAGCGGCGGCTCCAGGCGCACCTGCTTGTAGCGCTTGAGAGCATCGTAGTAAGCCGCCAGCTCATAGCCAAGCGGGACCTGAGCAAAGGGCGCGCCCATGCGACGGATGCGCTCGCGCTTGCCTGGATGAATGAGGCGCGGGGCAATAACGCGGATGCCGGGATAGTCTTTGCAGTCGAGCTTGCGATAGCTCAGCAGCACCAGCGTCTCGCGTGGACGGGCGGGGTCGCAATGGTCGGCGGCCAGTAGCAGCGGATGGGCGGGCAGGGCCTTGGAAAGCACCGGTTGTTTGAGCAGATAGGCGCGGATGCCGTTGAGCATCTCGTCCAGCGACGACTGCGCCGCGAGTGGCGCGGCCAGCAGCAGAAGCAGGCTAAGCGCTGGTTTTGCGTGTCGTTGCATCAAAGCTGACCCGCCTGCCCGTACGGAGGCTCTCCATAGTCATCACGAGCGCGATTGCTGTGGCCAGGCCGTTTTCTACCGGGGCGTTGGGCTGTTTGCGGCTCTGGATGCAATCGAGAAAGTTGCGGATGTGATCGCGCGTGGCGCGGGCGAAGTTGCCGGGCTCGGTATGCTGGCGGCTGGCTTTGAGTTCCGGCGTCAGCGATTCGGGATAGAGCGCCCAGGCATCGCGCGAGACGTCGAGACGCGCCTTGCTGCCGTGGAATTGCTTCAACTGATCCTGCGACTGGTGGTAGTGCATGGCCTTGTAGCCGAGCGTGAAATTGGCAAGATAGTTTTCAGCGAACTCTAGAACTATGGTGGCTGTATCGGGGATCTCAGAGCCTTTGAGATTGAGCTGCCCACCGACGGCCGTCACCGCTACCGGGGCCCTGGAGTTCATAAACCACTGTATGGCGTCGAAGATATGCGCGGCCTGGCCAACGATGAGTCCACCTGAGTAATCGTAGAAGTAATACCAATTGAAAAAGCGCGTGGCGTCCACCGGGCGCTGAGGGGAAGTGCCCAGCCAGGCTTGCCAGTCGAGGGGGCCGGCGAGCGCGGCCGGGTTCAGCGTGGCCTGATGGTTCATCCACCAACTCGTGACGAGGCGCACGTCGCCCAGAACACCAGAATCGATCACACCCTTGGCCTCTTGAAACAGCGGAGAACTGCGGCGCTGCGTGCCCACCTGAACGATGCGGCGGGTCTGCTTGACGGCGTCGACGATACGGTAACCCTCCTCGATCGTGTGGCAGAGCGGCTTCTCGACATAGACATCCTTACCGGCGTGGACGGCGTCGATCAGCATCTGGGCGTGCCAATGATCGGGCGTAGCAATCACGACGGCGTCGAGGGTCTTGTCATCGAGCAGCGTCTTGTAGTTGCTGGCACCCTTGGCCCCGGTGGAAGCGATTTTGAGGCCGGCTTCAAGGTTCGGCTGGTAGACATCGCAAACAGCAGGGATCTGAAAGCCGATTTCTTTGAACTCGCCAGCAAGGAAACGGCCACGACCGCCCGAGCCGATCAATCCGACATTGGGGCGATCATTGGCACCCAGGATGCGCTGGTAAGAGGCGGCGGTGGCAAGGACAGTACGTCGCAGCATGTTACCGCCAGTTTACTGCTTACGAGTCCAGACGCGACCCGCAAAGTGCGAGTTTACGATTTCGATGGCAGGATCGTAGTTGGCGCGGATGTACTCTTCCATCGCGGGAAATCGCAGTCGCATCGGGTCGGTATTCGGCCAGATCTTCATGATCTCTGTATCGGGAAAGTTGTGCCAGAAGATGAATTGGGCGGGGCTCCTTTGAAGGTCCTCGACTACTGCCTTCTCGTCTCTCTCGGTCATCATGCCCGGCTGCAGGTATTCGTAACGGGTAGGATTTTCGACCTTAAGCAGGGGATAAACGGCAGTCAGATAGGGATAGACGAAGACTTTGGATCCAGCCGGAATCGCTTCTTCCAGTTTCTCCATCGCGGCAACATTCTCAGGACTGCCCATCAGATTACCGGCACGGGAGGGGTGATTCGTGAACGCATCGCTGAGGCTGTAGATATGGAGTACGAAGAAGGCGGTAGGCATCAGAAGCAGAGCCTGAGCGATCGGAGCGGCCTTTTCGGGAAGCTGCCGCCAGATCATTGCGATGAGCAGGGCGAAAAAGGGTCCGGTTAGGAATTGCATCTGCAAAGCATCCCATTTCGGGTAAGAAGTGGGAAAGACGGCAAGGACGAGGACGAGCGGAAAGATGAAATCGCGCTGCTTACGTACGGTCACGACTATGACGCCCAGGATCACGACCAGTGGTGCCATCGAGATGCTCAGGACGATGTGCGGAAGGTATCGCAATGGAGTCTTACGGAAGAAGTAGCCATAGGGAACCCGGTTCGCATCGGCATAATTGACGGCGATCCAGCGGAGGTTTTCGATCATGGGCGATAGCGCACCTTGCCACCCCAGCGCGATCGCGGGAAGGGCCGCCGTGATCGCCGCCGCGCCCAGGAATGGCCAAGCCAAACGCCTGTCGCATGCCAGGAGGTAAACCGCGACCAGCGCAAGCGGCCACGCAAAGCTCTGCGTCGTCCACGCCGCCAGCGCCAGCGCGGACCCGGCCACGGCGGCGGAGCGCCGGCCAGCCTTCTCGGGCAGGAAGAAGGCGATGACGGCGATCGAATAAAACGCCATACTGAGCCAGCGATGATTTACTTCAAGGCGATTCCACAGATCGAGCGTGATTCCGAACCAGAACGCTGCCGCAACCAAGCCTGCACGCAGTCCCGCTAAGCGCCGCACCAGCACGAATACGCTGGCCGCGATGCAGCCGACGGATAGGGCGGTGAGGACGCGAAGGGAGGGAATGGAGCGGCCCGCTAAAGTTTCGAGTAGTGCGACCAACCAATATGTAAGAGGACCTGCGAAGGCAAAGAAATCGCGATAGATGATCTGGCCACCGACGATGCGGTGGCCACCGTTTAGATAAATTCCCTCGTCGAGGCTGGGGGAGAGGATGTTGCCCAATAACCAGGAAGTGATCGCGGCACAGGCGAACGCGATGATCAGGGCCAGAAGGGGCGTACGGTAGGAAAGCTTAGTTTGCATTGGGCCGATATAAAAAAGAAAGGGCCATGCCGAAGCATGGCCCTTTCGGATTGGATTAAAAATCCGATTAACGGCGGCGACGAGCGATCGAAGCCACGCCAACCAGACCGGCACCGATCAGGGCAACGGTGCTGGGCTCAGGAATGCCCGACTGAGGGAGGTCGTAGGTGAAGGTTACAACGGCCTGGCCAGAAACGCTACCGTTGAAAGGAAGACCGGCATCACCCGAAATTCCCCAACCAACGTTAAAAGTGGTGCCAGCGACCGACGCGCCACCGAGGCCCGAGGTCTGGCTGGTGAATCCGGGGCTGGGGATCGTTCCACAGGTGGTCGAGGACACGTTGCCAGTACCGGTCGTAGCGCACATCACCGGATTAACGGTGAAGGTGCCAACAGTCGGAGTGTAGGTTCCGGTGATCGTCAACGAGTCGTTCGAGAACCCATTGCCCGTAAAACCGGTGAGCACAGAGAACTCAACGCTCGAGATCGTGCTGCCAGCGGCAAGGCTCAAGCCTTGGCAAACGCTAATGTCAACGCCAGTTAGAACGCCAGGTGACGCGGCGCTTGCCGCACCGATTGTGCAGCCGATCGTGAAGGTAGCGGCAAATGAAGCTGAGCTGAGCGCCAGAGCGGCGACAGAAAGCATAAGGATTTTTTTCATGAAAAGTTATCCCTCCTAAGAGATAGTTGAATTCGGGTCTAGGCTCACACCTAATCACCCGTTCTTCCTGAGTATAGGGATTCCTACCGGGATCGTCAAGAAGTTTTGAGAGGAAGAATCCGTTTTTTTTGCCGCTAAACTCAACAAAGTACTAGGCTAGTACCATTTCCTGGGTGTTCCGATGGAGACAAAGTCCCATGGCAAACTGTTTCATATAAGATCCAACTGTACACTGAGACGACGGTTTCAGTACAAAACTTAATGATCGCCAATGCTTTTGGGGCCTGCCCACCGTAGCCCGATCTTAACGATGAGTACCATTGCCCGAAACACGCAGTCGGGTGATGATCAAAGAATGAAATTTGTACTGTGTCTCTTGGTCTCGCTGTTGGCGGTGGGGGCGGAGACGAAGAAAAAGCAGCCGCTAAAGAGGAAAACGACCACGGTCAGCCGCGCCAACGGCAACAACTGCGTCGACCTGCCGCGAGTGGCGGCTCGCAAGCGGCTCGACGCCAGCCAATTGCTTGGCAGGGAGATGGATGGGGTGCTCGTCGGCTTGGGAGTCAGTGATGCCTTGCAGTTGAATCTGGAAATGGAAGCGCCGACCGAGAAAAGTGCCGAACAGCTCGAGAAGATGGTGGGGGTGCTGGTGGCGGCGCAAAAGCTGAAGGCTCGGCCGGGAGAAGTGGTTGCGATAGACCTGCCCAACGCAGCCCGGGTGCAAAAGAGCGGCAAAACTGTAGTGACGACAATTTCGCTAACCGATGCGCAGTTGGAAAAACTGTTAGAGGCGCGCTACGGGCGCAAGCTGGTGAGCGAGGCGCGGGGTCGCTTCATCTATGTGCACGGCCTATCCGGCGGCACGCGGACGATTCCGTTTAACTAGACGCTGTGGTCAAATACGGCAGAGAGTGGCATCGACCAGCCTGGGAAGAAAGCCGATTGCAGTGTGTCGGCGACAGTAAGCGGCGACGTTCTGCCGATACCGTGGACGTAAATGTGCTGGGTTTCCGGGATGATGACCCAGACTTCCGTGACTCCCGCGTCGAGATAGGCGGTGATTTTGCGGTCCACGGTATCGGCGCTCTCCGATGGGCTGAGGACTTCGATGGCGAGGTCGGGGATTTCGAGGATTGGGGTGCGGGAGACGTCGATCCGTTTTGCTTTTGCCAGCGTCAGAAACGCGATTTCGGGGATGATACGCCAGTCCTGCCCGAGCTGAAAATCGCTCCAGGCGAGTACTAGGCCGAGGGAGCGGCGCTTGGCCATCTAGCGGAGTTCGACAACAAGGTTGCCAACGACGATATTGTGAATTGGGCAAGCCGGTGGCACTTCGATGACCTGTCCGTCGAAGTATTCGAGGCGGCGCTCGTCGGTCTTAGTCAGCATGTCGAATTCTTCGGCACTGATGACTGCGTTGATCATAGCCTCAGATGCTAAACAGTGAAGCAATCGGCGTGGACCAGCCAGGGAAGAGATCGGAGCGCAAGGTGTCGTGAGATCGGAAGATATGGTTTGCCGTGGCCGACTCGATGTGTACCCGATGGTTGTGCGGGTAAATCGTCCATACCTCTTGGACGCCCGCTTCGACGTAGGCGGCTATCTTGGTGTCGACGTCGAAGGCGGTTTCAGATGGACTTATGACTTCGACAGCGAGATCGGGAACGATGTCGACAGGGGTTGTGTTCGCGTCGATGAGTGCGACGTTCTTGGCGCTCACAAAGACCAAATCGGGAATGAAACGATAGTTTTGGTCGATACGAAACGTATTTCCCATAAGTGCTATTCCAAGCTTTGACCCACGGGCGAAACTTTCCAACTGAAGGAAGAGGTGGCGGACAATCACGCTGTGAATTGGGGCGAAGCTACCCATCTGGACCACCGATCCGTCCATGAATTCCAATCGTTGGTCATCCGTTTGGATGAGTCCATCGAAAGCTTCGGCACTGATCAGAGTGGCAACCTGCATATGCAGAATTAACTAGACGCTTTGATCAAAGACTGCTGAGACCGGCATCGACCAGCCGGGGAAAAAGGCCGATTGCAGAGTGTCGGCGACAGTGAGCGGCGACGTTCTGCCGATAGCGTGAATGTAGATGTGCTGGGTTTCCGGGATGATGACCCAGACTTCCGTGACTCCGGCGTCTAGGTACGCGGTGATTTTGCGGTCCACATGAGCGGCGCTCTCCGATGGGCTGAGGACTTCGATCGCGAGGTCGGGGATTTCGAGGATGGGGGTTTTGGCACGATCAATGCGTTTTGCCTTCGCTCTCGACAGGAAGGCCAGATCTGGGATCAATCGGCGGTCTGGGCCGATTTGGAACTCGCTTTCCGCCAACACCAGACCCAGTGAGCGCTTCCTAGCCAACGGTCGCAACTCGTCGCAAATGTTGCCAGCCAAGATATTATGTTCGGGGCGGGCGGACGCCATCTCGATTACTTCTCCTTCAAAATATTCGAGGCGGCGCTCGTCGGTTTCGGCGAGCAGGTCGAATTCTTCGGCACTGATGAGAGTGGCTGCCTGCATATTCGAATTGTACACCGAGAATCTGGACATGTCTCTTCGCTTAGGGCTGCTCTTCCTCGTCCTCATCATCCTCCGTCGGCACCGCCCGCCCATTCGGTTCTTTCTCCAGGAAGGACCGGCCCTTCTCCATCCAATCCGGCTTCGCCGCACCCATCAGGTTGTAGTCGAAGAACTCCTTCAACTTGGCAGCGTAGTGCTTTTGGTTGGCGCGAATGCGCAGATTGTGCGGCTCTCCGTTGTAGCTGAACATGTAGACCTCTTTGTTCAGTCGGCGCAGTGACAGGTAGAACTCGATGCCCTGATACCACGGCACGGCATCGTCGGCATCGTTGTGAATCATCAGTAACGGCGTCTGGATCTGGTCGGCCCGGAAGACCGGCGAATTGTCGAGAAAACGCAGCGGATACTGCCATGGCGTGCCACCGATGCGACTTTGGGTTCGTTCGTACTGGAACTGCCGGGGGATGCCAGGGCCCCAGCGGACGCCATTGTAGGCGCTGATCATGTTGGCAACCACGGCCCCTGGCGCGGCGGCCTTGAACATGTTCGTGCGGGTGACCATATAGGCGATCTGGTAACCGCCCCAGCTATGTCCCTGAATGCCGATGCGGCTCTCATCAATGAAGCCCTGTTCGACCAACTTCTGGATCGCCGGCAGCACGCAACTCATGGCGCTGTCGCCAGGGTAGCCGATGCGGTAGCTGATGTCCGGCGTGACGACAATGTAACCGTTGGATACATAGATCGGCACGTTGATCGAGTTCGTGGGACGGGGTTCGGCAAAGGTATTGACGCCCTGGCTCAAACGCTCGTAGATGTAGACCATCAACGGGTATTTCTTGGTCGGGTCGAAGCCTTCGGGCTTATATACAGCTGCCTTGAGGACCTGTCCGTCGTTGGAGCGGAAGCTCATCAGCTCTGAGCTGCCCCAGTTGAAGTTGGCGAGCTGTGGGTTGGCGTCGGAGACCTTTTGAAAGCTCATCATCTCTCCGTTAGTTACCAGTAAGTCAGGGTACTCGCGGAAAGTAGATGCGGTGAGTAAGTAACGATCCGCGTTCTTGGCCTTGACCGGGACGGCGTAGTTCTTATTGGCCCAAATGAGCTGGCGGGGTTCAGCCGACCCGTCGATCGTGTCAACAAATAATCCGGTCTCGCGGGTGTCGAGCGATTCGCCACGCAGCAGCAGCGGCTTGACCGAGTCGATGCCATCCTGACGATCCTCGGCATCGGTTCGGACTACGCGGAACTGGGTGTGCTTCTGGCGACCGATGCCATCGGTGAGGTTCTTGGCCAAGCGCCCATCGGGGGAAAGCTGCCAGACATCATAGCGGTCATGGAGGAGGACATACTTGCCGTCGCGCGTCCAACCGCCACTGCCGTAGGCACCTGGGCGGCCAGGAGAATCGTATTCCTCGTTATGGAAGGCAGTGTTGAGGCCGTTGGTGAGGTTGGCTTCCTGTCCGGTTGCGACGTTGAGCGCCAGCCAGTCTTTGGAATCAAAGCGCAAGCCGTATTTGCCATCGGGGGACCAGGCATAGGCACCAGAGCGCTTCTTGCCGAGCAGTTTGCGCTCGCCCGTGAGCGTGTTGACGAGATATTGATCGGCGTAACGGGTGTCGTATTCGGCCATGTTGCGGTAGGGCCGATCATCGGCACCAAATGCCCATTGGCCGTTCTCGTTGGGGGTGATTTCGGCAAGCTCCGGGCTGGCGAGTTGCAGGACTCGGGCGTCGGCGATGTGCAGGACGGCGCGGTAGGAGCGCGCACGATCTTGGCCGACACGCATCTTTTGCATCGGTTGGATGACGTCATCCTTCCAATGCCAGAGGTCGTAGCCCGGCTTGTCGCCGTCCTCTTTGACGGTTTTAGGACGTTCGTAGGCTGTAGAAAAGAAGAGGCGGGCACCGTCGCGCGAGAAGCTAAGCGCGCTGCGGTCGCTGATCTTGAGGGCAGTGCCCAGGCCAGCGGTCGTATTGGTCACGGCGACGCGGGCAGCAGTCGGTTTTCGATCCCAGAGGTAGACTGTATCTGCGGAGAGGAAGGCAAGTTGGGTCTGCTTCTCATCCCAGGTGAGCTTGGAGTACTTACTTTTGGCGACGATCAGATCCTGCGCCGCGCCGTCCCAATTTGCGGGAGTAAGTGCATAGACGCCTTCGGCTGTCGCATACGCCAGCGTTTGGCCGTCTTTAGCGAGTGCGTAATCGACAACGCCGGGAATCGTTTTTAGAGCGGCGTCAGAGAGCCGAAGCAGCGTGAGGGCCTTGTCCTTTTCGTCTTTGAGAAACGCGATGACGTTGGTGGCCTCTGAGGGAAGCTGATAGCTCTTGATGTTGTCAAAGCGGGTGAGCTTGGAGCTGCTGAGGTCTGCGATGACGAGGCCGCCCTTCGATCTCTCGCTCTCCTTTTTCTTGGCTTCTTCCTTCTTGGGGAAAGTGGTGAAAGCGGCAAAGCGCGAGTCTGTCGAGAAGGCGATCTGTGTGGTGCGCTGGGGTGGGGGAGTTTCGCGATCCGGGTCCGGCGCCGGCGGAGCGGGGCGTGCGCCTGCGGGCTCCTTTAGATCCTGGCCGGTGCCGAGGTTGCGAATGACCACTTCGCCGTCACCGTCCTGCGGGAACAGCCCATAGGCAGCAAAGTTGCCGTCAGCGGAGAGCTTTTGTCCAGATATGGATCGCCAGGCATCCGTGTCGCCATAGTTGATGGGGCGTTTGGTTTGGGCATTGATCGAAGCAACAAGCGTCAGACAGAGGAAAATTCGCAGAGTCCACATGATCTATAGAGTTTAGCGCCGCGCGAATGGCTCCGCTACACTTAGAACATGAGCGAACAAGAGGCGGCCCCGCCTCAGGCAAGTTTTGAATTTCTGATTGCATCTTTTATCATGCAGGCGCAAATGCAGATGGGCATGTTTGCGGTGCCAAGCGAAGATGGTGAGGAAACGAAGCCAAATCTGGCTTGGGCCAAGCATGCCATTGACCTGCTGGGCGTAATGGAAGAAAAAACGCGAGGCAATTTGACCCTCGAAGAGAAGCGGATGCTGGAGAACTCCCTGACAGAGTTGCGCTTTCGCTATGTGCAGGCGATCGCCGGAGCGCAGAAGTAGTAGCGTTGGGACCTGCCTCGCGCATCACGGTATTGGGATCAGGCACCAGCGTTGGCGTCCCGATGATCGGCTGTCATTGCACTGTTTGTCAGAGTGCAGACCCACGAGACCGACGGCTGCGGCCGAGCATCGCAATTGAATCGGGGGGGCGCGTGGTGCTAATCGATGCCGGACCTGACTTCCGACAGCAGGCATTGCGGGCTGCGTTGCCGCGTATCGACGCGATCTTGTTGACGCATGCGCATGCAGATCACATTCTCGGCCTGGATGATGTTCGGCCATACAATTTTCGCCAGAAAGAAACGATCCCGATCTATGCAACGAGGGATGTGATTGAGGCCGTGGAGCGCATTTACGCGTATGCGTTTGAAGACAAACCGACGCAATCCACCAAGCCCAGACTGGTGCTGCATGAAATCGATTCTGAGCCCTTTGAGGCGGCCGGAATTGAGTTTCAGCCGATCCCATTGAATCATGGACAGGGGCGCAGCACGGGCTATCGATTTGGTGCCGCAGCGTACCTGACGGATCACAATGATATTCCGCTGGATAGCATGGCGATGCTGCGGGGGCTGGATGTTTTGTTTCTCGATGGCCTGCGCTACAAGCCGCATCCGACGCACTCCCATGTTGCTAGAAGCGTCGTCAACGCCGAAAAACTGGGTGCGCATCGTACCTACCTGACTCACATTTGCCATGACCTGCCTCATGCGCGGACCGAGAGCTTATTGCCTCCCAAGGTGCGCCTTGCCTACGACGGTTTGGAGATTGTGGTCAGCGCTGACGTTGCTGCTCCGGTTGAACGGAAAGAATTAGCTGTCTATTGGAGCGTTGACGATTTGCCTGCGACGGCTGGCCCCAGCGCAGTGGCGGTTGGCAATTTTGATGGGGTCCATGTGGGACATCGGCAGATTCTACGGCAGTGCTCACGCGCGGCGGCTGAGCGTGGCTTGAAGTCGACAGTGTTGACTTTCCATCCGCACCCGAAAAAACTGCTGGCCCCGGATATGGCACCGCGATCCCTCGATTCGATTGCCAGGCGGCTGGAGCGAATTGCGGCCGAAGGAATTGATCAGGTGCTAATACTGCCGTTTGACGCGGAACTGGCGGCGCTGAGCGCAAGCGAGTTTGTGCGGCGCATCCTGGTGGGCAAACTGGGGGCCAAGCAGGTTCTGGTGGGGGACAATTTTCGCTTTGGGAACAAGCAGGGCGGGGACGTCGCGATGCTGCGCGAGCTGGGGCCGAAATTGGGTTTTGAAACAGAAATCACAGAGGCCGTAAGCACGCGCGGACGGGTTGTGTCGAGCAGCGGCATTCGCAAGCTTCTCGCAAGGGGGCGTGTCAGCCTGGCCAATCGCTTGCTCGGCTATGAGTTTTGCCTCTCTGGTGATGTTGTGTCCGGCGAGGGTATCGGACGCAAGCAAACCGTGCCGACCCTCAACCTGGACCCGAAGCCCTTTATCGAGGGCGAGCGCGTAATCCCTGGTGGGGGCGTCTATGTGACGCGTACACAAGATTTGGTGGATGGCCGTACCTGGCAGTCCATCACAAATATCGGTTACCGGCCCACGTTCGGCGGTAACGATTTGAGCATTGAGACCTATCTGCTTGAGCCTTTGACCGGGGAGAGCCCGGCGAAGATTCGAGTTGATTTTCGCGCCTTTATCCGCGATGAGCGGAAGTTTGAGAACCCCGAAGAACTTAAGGCGCAAATCCTCCGGGATGTGGGCCGTGCGCAAGCTTACTGGCGACGCCGCGCACGCTGGACCCGCCCGGCACATGATTGCTAGATACTGACAGAAAGAAGAGAACAACCACATGAGTTTGAGTGAAGGCAAAAAGCTGCACATGCACAAGCTGTCCAATAAGGACGGCATCATCGCCGCAGCAGCGATGGATCAACGGGGAAGTCTGGCCAAGAGCCTGGCGGCCGCCATGGGCGTGACACAGAAGGAAGTTTCCCAAACGATGATGGAGGAATTCAAGACCTCCGTCGTGCGTGCCTTGACGCCCCACGCGACTGCGATCCTGCTGGATACTGAATTCGGTTTACCCGCTGCTGCGGCGCGCGCTTCCAACGCCGGTTTGTTGCTGGCCTATGAGAAGACCGGCTATGACGCGACGGTGGCCGGACGTTTGCCCGATCTGTTGACCGACTTGAGCGCGATGAGGATCAAAGAACTGGGCGCTGACGCCGTTAAGATTCTGCTCTACTACACGCCTTTCGACGACGTGAAGATCAATGTCCAGAAGCATGCCTTTATCGAGCGGATCGGCTCTGAATGCCAGGACCAGCAAATTCCGTTCTTCCTTGAGTTTATTGGTTATGACCACAACGGTGGCGACGAGAAGGGGCTAGAGTACGCCAAGGCGAAGCCCTCGATCGTAATGGGTTGCATGACGGAATTCACCAAGCCGCGCTACCAGGTAGACGTGCTGAAGGTGGAAGTGCCGGTGAATGCCGAGTATGTCGAAGGTTCGAGCGTTTATAAGGGCCAGAAGGCTTACACGCGCGCCGAAGCTCTGGACTATTATCGCCAGAGCGCGGATGTTACAGATCTGCCGTTCATCTATTTGAGCGCGGGTGTGAGTAACGATCAGTTCACGGAGAGCCTGGCGATGGCGGGCGAAGCGGGGACTCCGTTCAGTGGTGTTCTTTGTGGCCGCGCAACCTGGAAGGATGCGATCCCGGTCTTTGCCAAGCAGGGTCCGGCAGCGCTCGAGGCGTGGTTGGCGACGGAAGGCATGAAGAACATCAATGCCGTAAATGCTGCGCTGGCACCGGCCAAGCCGTGGTGGAACCGGCTTAGCTAGTGAAGCGGTAAGTTGTTAATTAAGGAGCACGAACATGGGAATTGATTTTCACTTCGATCCGGTGGGCGTGCTCCTTCGTGTTTGCCCGGCTTTGCAGAGCGCCCAAGTGCCATATGAGGTCGTCGGCCAGTGGGCTGTGGCTGCTCACGTTGGGCCGGATATTTTGCTGGATCTTGCTCTAACCCGCGCTGTCGATCTGCGTGTGGGTATAGCTTATCGAGACAAGATCTCCGGCCTCTTGGGCGACTGCGGTTTTCTTAGCTGCGACGGAAAAAAGTTTGAATCCAGTTCATTCCCCGGACACCCCATTCGGACAATTTACGCTGATGATGGTGATGAGATTCAGCCTGAATGGAAGCCACTGGGCGAAGCAATCGTTCCGGTCACGCCGCTTCGCGATTTGGTTTGGATGAAATTAGAGTCAAATTGTACGATTGATCGAGTCCATCTCGATGGCTTGGATGCGGCAGGCCTGATTACGCCTGCGATGGCCGACGCCCTGCCAGCCGAACTGCGAGCCCGGCTGGATCATATCCGCGCGACTGAGTAGCTAGCTCGTCCGCGGTCGATATCCCGGCCGTGCTCTTACCCGCAGCTTCTTGGCCGTATCACTTACGATCTCGACCGAAATCTTACGGAATCCTTCGTTCGGATTCGTTTGCGGATAGTAAGTGATCGTGTAACTGTTGCCGAGATCCTCACGGATCGATTCGAAGGCTTCCACCTGCTTCTGCCAGGTCTTGGCAAAGTAGGCCTTGCCACCGGTGCGCCCGGCAATCCGTCGGAAAACGCCGCTTGAAATCGGGTCCTTGTTCACTTCTGCCGTCGAGATGACATAGATCGGAATGCCCTCATCCTCGGCCACAGCCCGGACGTCATCCGGGGCAACCATCGAGCCATTATCAGGGCCGTTTGAGAACACGATCACAACCTTGCGCCCCGGCACCTTGGCCGCATCGCGCAGCGTCAGCAGCAGCCCGTTGTAGAGGGCAGAGTCGTCGCCTGCCACGGCCTTGCGCAAGCCAGCGATGGCGAAGTTACGATCACGAGTCAAGTCTGCGGCGCGCGTGAGATTACGGCTAAACGTGTAGACGGCCACCGAGTCCGCTTTGTCCAGCCCGCGCACAAAATCGGCGATCGCGTCGGAAGCATAAACGAAGCTCCGATACATGTAGTTGGACGTATCGAAGAGGACGAAAACATTGGTGCCGACAAAGGCGTCTGACGGACCCTTGAGATCAACTTCCTTGTTTGTGTTGTCAGAAATACTCAGCGGTTTGCTGGTGCCGTCATCCATGATCTGAATGGGCGGACGGTTTCCCTCCGCAAAGGTGGACAGCTTCTGGATAATGCCATCCTCGAGCACTCGGAAGTCGGTGTGCTTGAGGCCGTTGACATACTTACCCTTGGAATCTGTCACCGTGAAACTGAGGACGACCATGTCCACTTTCACACGGAAAATCGCGTCCTGGGCATACAGCGTGATGCCGAGCAAAGCGGCCGTTGTGAGTAGTAAAGCGAAGAACTTGCGCACGATTCTTAGAGGCTCCCTTGCTGAGGCTGTTTCGTAGATTGTCGCACTTCCTGCCCGAGCAGGCGGAGGCTGCGAAGAAGTGCAGGCCAATCTTCAAGATGGGTTGCGAAGATTTTTTCGACCGTCAGCTTCGTCCACTGCGGTATCTGCAGATTCAACTCCGACGGTTTCATGCCGAGTTCATCAGCAAGTGCCGCGTAATAAATATTGGACGACTCCCAGCTCTCAGCCAGGATGCGACTGGAGTAGCCCATCAATGTGGGGAAGGTTCTTAGGCTGAGCAGCTGCGGTTGATAGGAATTGGCGAGAGTTGGTTTGGGTGTACCAAAGCTTTGCGAGATGGAGGCAACCGATAACTCTTGCGGCAGTAATTCTTTGAGGCGGCGAATCTCTGAAATTTGTGGCGACGAAGAATCAGCATCGTTGGTCGCGATGAGATTTGCCACCAGATTGAAAGCTTCTGACGGTGTCACCAGATCCAGAGCGTCGGCAACACGACCGGATTCAAGATACGCGTTGACTGCTTCCGCGCGGGCGGGTGGAGCGAAGCGAGCGAGTGCCGTGATGACTTTGGCGCGAAGGGGTTCGTCCACCGCAGACTGTGCCAATAGCGACTCACCGGCTCGATAATGCAGACCTGCATAGTGGAGCTGCGCAGGCGTCACACGCCAGTATCGCGGCACCTTGGCCGCGACAATCATTTGCGGCACAAGGTCGCCCCAGATGAGTGCCTGCTCCCTGGTCGGGATGAGGAAGTTCTGTTCTGCTTCGGCCAGTGCGTAGGGCAAACTAACGAGTGACCCGACGAGGCGACCGCCAGCAGACGAGGGCCAGCCAGTGCCAAATACCTCGGTGCCGCGCCACGTCTGGTTGGTGCCCTGGACGCCCAGGAAGTCGTGACTGCGCACAAAGTGGGGGTTGGTGAAGAGGATCTGCGCACCCGGCGGAGCGTAATGAATATACGCCAGGCCGACAAGAGTATCCCGCAGGAAGCCAGTCAAATTACCACGGGCCTCTTTGAGCTTGACCGGATCCGAAGCAGCCTTATCGACGATCGCGCGGAAGTTGACCTTACGCTCATTTTCAATGTGTTTATCGACCCAATAACCGAAGGCCATCGCATTGCGTTCAGCGCCAGAGAGTGAACTGCGCGGTGGTTGCTGCTCGATGATGCGGGCACTCAGCCGATTGACCAGGGCCACATTCATCTTGCCGCCGGTCGAAGGAGCGCTCAAGTTCTCATCGATATCGAAGATCGTCTTGAGCGACACCAGGCGTTGCGCATCGAAGACCTTCTGCATTTCGACGACGAGTGCGCGGTGGGTCTCGGTGTCGCTGGGGTTGGAGGCCCCGGCCAGCAGCGAGAGCATGGACGCTTGCGGGTCTGCCTTCTCATCGATGCCTGAGGACTTCAGAAGGTTCTGCAAGCTGGACTTGGCCGCGTCATACAGATCGCGCGAGTTTTTGGCGGCGGACACGAGGCTCAGAATTGGTTCGATGGCCGCATCGGTGGTGGCCGTGAGAAGGTGATTGCGATTCAGAATCTGCGTGAGTGCCACGAGGGACTGAAAGACTCCAACTGTATCCGAGCGCATCT
>JBBRBI010000066.1:0-35628 GCA_038206015.1 Bryobacterales bacterium
GCCCGCCCCGTGGAGTTGGATACTTCCGCTTCCGAAGCTCTCTACACCAATCACGTCGCCGCCTACTCCGGCCTGGGTGCATGCCACCTGGCTGCATACCAGTACCCTCCTGCCGAACGCAAAGGCACTTTCGACGAAGAGCGTGTCTTTGTGCTTCAGAACAAATACGCGTTCGCCTTCCTCATCGCGCTCTCGCAGCGGCTCATGATTCATTGGTTTCTCAGACAGTCTCAGGAACTGCGCTCTGGCCATGGGGTACCCGCAACCTCCCCTTGGGACCAGTTCAGTGCCTTTGAAGCGAAAGGCTATCTGATCGACGTCAGTCGGCGCGAATCTGTAAATCGCTGCTACCGGATGGCCCAGCGCTCCCAACGTATCCACCAAACCATCGGCAATCTGCACCGCGTCTATCGCGACCGCCTGGCAAGCCAACAACTTTCCGGACTCCAGGAGACCCAAAAACACGTTGGTCAGATTGAAACGATTGTAATCGGGTTCTACACCACCGAGTTTTGTCACATCATCGGCGAGATCTTCCACTTCCCTGCGCCCTGGATGCTCGGTGGGATGTTGGTCTTCGGTCTCACCGCGGGCTGGCTCGTTTATCTCTTTCCCGCTAAAGGCACTCTGCTCCCGTGGATCCTCGCCCTCGTTGCCGCCATGGCCTTGTGGGCAGCCTATGGCATTCTCCATTGCTGACCCTCTCCCAAATCCCGTTCACCGCTTTTTTCCGATTTCTTTTACCCTAAAACCCGAATAAAAACGCACTTTCTCCCCAACCCACCCCAATCCCCGCCCACCGCCCTGTTACCTTGTCTATCGCGGAAAGCTCCGCAATTGAACAACGAAAGCAGGTAATCAACCGTCATGGCCTCATCCGCCCAAATCGCCGCCAACCGCGCCAACGCGCAGCGGTCCTCCGGTCCCCGGTCCCCCGAAGGCAAAGCCCGCGCCGCCTCCAATTCCTTCAAGCACGGCCTCTACGCGCCCAAGCACTTCCAGGTCTTAAACGCCGACCCAAACTTCACCTCCGCTCTCATCCACAATCTCAGCGATGAGTTCCAGCCTGTCACCCCCAGCGAGCACATCCTCCTCCAGCAACTCGTCCACCAGCAGATCCGCTACCAGCACATCCAGGCTCACTACACGGTCCTCATCAACTACTACGCGTCAAAACCCGGCACCCCAAAAACCACGCTCGTCTGTCAGGAAGAGCTTGAGGACGCCCTCTCCTTCGAGCGTCTCGCCAACGACACCAAAGTCCTGCCCCTCCTCCTGCGCGAACTCGACCGCATGCCCACCCGCATCCGCCGCACCATGGAGGCCCTCCGCAAGCAAATCAAGGAACGAATCGAAGCCGATTTGAAAATAGAACGGAACGAAGCCAATTCTGACGAACCCGACGCGCTCGATCAGATCGACGATCTCCGTCATATCCCCATGCGCCCCGACCCATCTGCAACCAGGGAATCCACCTCGGAAAGCACGCACGCCGAAAACCAGGGTGCCGACCCCGCCCTCCGCGCCCGTCTCAAAGGCCTCCCCGGCAACTACCTCTGGAATCTCCTCCTCCACTACACCTTTGAAGACCACCCCGACGAGCTAGCCTACTTCTACTCCGAGCTCGAAGCCGAAAAAGCCGAAATCGAAGCCACCAAAGCCGAAGCAGAAAAACAAGAAAAGTTAGAAACGAACCCAATCGCCGCCTAACGCCCTACAAGTTCGAGGGCCCCTCGCCCTCACAGTTCTTCGACAACCGAACCCGTCCGCTCCAGGGGCGCACCCGAGTTGCGCCCCAATAGGCACGCGCTACACTCTCCCAAGCCCAACCACCTTACGGCTTCGACAAGGGCGACAGACTCTCCAACGGCGGTGCCTCGGGCACAATCCAGTCTGCCGTGTAAACGTTCCCATCCCGCATGTACGCAATGCGCACGCCATCTCCGGTGAAGCTCGCCTGCCCGGTAAACTTGCTCCCCTTGGTCAATTGCACCAGCCCCGATCCGTCCAGGTTCACCATGAACAGCTCAAACCTGTCCCCAAGGCAACTCGGCATGTTGGACGAAAACACGATCCTGCGATTATCCGGTGCCCAAACCGGATGCAACACAGAGCAACCAAAACTCGTGATCTGCTTCTCATCCGTACCCTTGCGATCCATCACGAAAATCTCGCTCGGCTGCGTCTCCGCCTTTCCCGCCGCCAACTCCTCCTTCACAACCTTCTGTGCAGCCATCGTCCGCGCCCGATGACTCCGGAAAACGATCCGCTTCCCATCGTTCGAGAAATTCGGCTCTCCATCATATCCAGGCGAATGCGTCAATTGCCGCTTGTTCATCCCGTCCCATTCCATCGTCCAAATCTCCAGGTCGCCGCTGCCCTGGCTCGTATAGACAATCGACTTCTCCTGGATGTTGACATCGAGTTCCCCGTCAAAGCCCGTCGCTCCGGTCAGCCGTAGCATCTTGCCCTTCTCGGTTACCAGGAAGACATTTGAATCCACCGCGACGCCCCCAGCCACAGTCGGCACGCAGCCGTCTCCCGCATCCTGTGTCGAATCGAAAATCCAGCCCTTGTTCCTCCCCAAAGGTGCCGCGCTCCGCACGCTGCCTTTCCCAGATGAAGCTAACTTGCGTTCTTTAGTGACCACGTCCAGCCAGTAAGCCTGCGGGCACTTGCCCGCCTCGCCTGTTCCCTTCGACACGATCAACATCCGGCCATTGTCGTTCGCCCAGTGCGGCATCCCGCTCACACCATCTGTCGTCATCGCCTGCGGATTGACCAGATATTCGGTCTGCACCGGAATCTGCGCGCCAAAGCGCGCCCCCTGCTGCGCAAACAGCATCGAGAACCCAAGTGTTACCGAACAAATCACAAAACGCATTCTTACCTCAACAAATCTTCTAGTCGCAGTTTACCGTCGGTCTTTTGATCCCGATACTTTACGATCACCGGCGTGTAGAGCGAGATGCCCCACTCCTTGCCAATGCCACGCGCCACCTGCCGCGCACCAGCCACAACAACGGCTTCCTCAGGAATCACCAGCGGCAGATCATCCGTCGCCATTAGCACCCGCTCATTCACCAAATCATAAACCGGCGTCGAACGATTCAAAATCACGCCCGTGCCCAGCACGGCTCGTTTACGCACAACCGTACCTTCATAAACGCCACAGTTGCCGCCAACCATCACGTCATCTTCAATAATGACGGGTGAGGCACCAACCGGTTCCAACACTCCACCAATTTGCGCCGCTGCCGACAGGTGACAATTCTTCCCGATCTGCGCACAACTCCCCACCAGCGCGTGGCTATCCACCATCGTGCCCTCGTCTACATATGCGCCCACGTTGATAAACATCGGTGGCGCGCAAATCACACCCGCCCCGACATAACAGCCATCGCGAATGCTCGACCCGCCCGGCACGATCCGTACCCCACTCGCCACACTGAACTGCTTTACCGGGAAAGTGGCCTTGTCAAAGAACGGCTGCCGCTGCGTGTCGACACTCATGTCCACCGTCTGCCCCAGCCGGAACCCCATCAGGATCCCCTTCTTCACCCAGGTGTTCACCACCCAGCCGGTTGGCGAACTCGCATCGGGCTGCGCCGCACGAAAACGCCCCTCGTTCAAACCAATCTTGAAATCGCGAAACAGCCGCTGCTGCTCTTCGCCCAGCTCTTTGGCTGGCATCTCAAACGCTGCTTCAATCGCCGCCTGCATTAAATTCCCACCTGTTTCAACACTTCCAGAATCCTGGCCATACTGGCCTCCGACGGTGGCACTAAAGGAAGCCGCCACACTGCCTTGCACAGTCCCATCTCCGCCATCATCGCCTTCACCGGAATCGGATTCGATTCGATAAAGTTCACTTCCATCAGCGGCAGGAATCTCCGCTGGATCGCCCGTGCCGTGCCAAAATCCTGATTCAGACACGCCTCCGCCAGATTCGCCATCTCACCGGGGATCTGGTTGCCCGCCACAGAAATGATGCCCTTGCCGCCCAACGCCATCAGCGGGATCGTCGAGCTATCGTCGCCGCTCAGCACATCAAATTCCTCCGGCACTTCCTGCACCACCCGAGCCATTTGCGCAATGTCGCCCGAGGCTTCCTTCACGCCCACGATGTTCTTGATTTCGGCCAAACGCGCCAGCGTCGAGGGCTCAACATTAACGCCCGTTCTGCCCTTTACGCTGTAGATCATGATCGGCAGCTTCACAGCCTTGGCAATCGCCCTGTAGTGCTGAAACAAACCCTCTTGCGTTGGTCGATTGTAATAGGGCGTCACGCTCAGCAAACCATCCACGCCCAGCGCCGCCACAGCCTTGGACAGCTCGATCACTTCCGCCGTGTTGTAACCGCCTGCCCCCGCCAGCACCGGCACCTCGCCCTGAGCTTCAGCGACCGTGATCTCGATAACGCGCAGGTGCTCCTCGCGCGTTATCGTCGGGCTCTCGCCCGTCGTCCCGCAAGGCACCAGAAAGTGGATACCCGCCTCAATTTGCCGCCGCACCAGTTTCTTCAGCGTCGGCTCGTCCAAGCTGCCGTTCTTCTGAAATGGCGTGATGATCGCCGTGCCACAACCGTTAAATATACTCATGACCTACTTCTTGAACAGAATCTCGCCAAACTCATACACGCCCGTCTTGCCACCTAGCCACTTCGCCGCTGTCAGCGCGCCGCGTGCAAAGCCCTCGCGACTCCGCGCCGTATGCCGCAAGGTTAGCGTATCCGCAGCAGAATCGAAGCCAATTTCATGCGTACCCGGCACAGCCCCAGCGCGACTCGAACTCTCGTCCACTGCGCGGGTGTAGCCGCCGCTCCGCATCATTTGCACCGCCATCTTCAGCGTCCCGCTCGGAGCATCCTTCTTTGCCGCATGATGAATTTCCCAGGCCCAGGCACCGTATTCAGGAAATGCTTCCATCTGCGCACTCAACTGCTTCACCGCCGCAAAGAACAGATTCACGCCAATCGAATAGTTCGGGCTCCACACCAGCGCACCCTTCTTCGCCACCACCGCCTCGGTCACCATCGGCAGTTGCTCCAGCCAACCCGTCGATCCAACCACCGTCGCCACGCCCAGTTCCTGCAGCTTTAGAATATTCGGCACAGCCGTATGCGGCGTCGTAAATTCGATGGCCACGTCCACGCCTTTGAAATGCTCCGGCGTCATCATCGCCTGTCCGGCGTTGTTGAATTCATCAAGGCGCAACACCACCTCGCCACCGTACTCCGGCGCCAGGCTCTCGATCATCTTGCCCATCTTGCCGTAGCCAACCATCGCGATCTTCATTCAAAAACCTCCGCATCCACGTCGGTAAAGAACTCCCGATGCAAGCGCTCCACAGCTTCTCGCAATTCACTCTGCGCCACGACTACGCTGATATTCCGCAGGCT
Organism: Bryobacterales bacterium; assembly: GCA_038206015.1. Taxonomy (GTDB): domain Bacteria; phylum Acidobacteriota; class Terriglobia; order Bryobacterales; family Bryobacteraceae; genus Bryobacter. The sequence goes on from JBBRBI010000066.1 coordinate 5,402, forward strand.
CGCCCCCTGGCTGATCATCCGCACGTTGATCGGGTCGAGCGCCCGAAACAGGCGGTGCGCAACCCCAGGTTGCCAGCGAAGATTGTCGCCGACAAGGCATACAATCGCCTTGTCATTCTCAATCTCCACCTCGGCAAACTCTTCCAGCTCCCGCCGAATCGTCTCCATCCGAGCCGCATTGTCGATCGTAAGCGAGACACTCACTTCGCTGGTCGCAATCATATCCACCGACGTCTCAAAGCGATCAAAAATCTCGAATATGCGCTTCAGAAAGCCGTGTGCCATCAACATCCGGGTCGACTGTATATTGACCAGCGTGATGCTCTTCTTGCACGCAATCGACTTGGCAACGTCCTTGGACTTCGGCCCTTCCGCCGTGATTCGCGTCCCAGCTACCTCAGGCCGTCGTGAGTTCAGGATCATCACCGGAATGTTCTTCTCAATCGCCGGCACCACTGTCGAAGGATGCAATACCTTTGCACCAAAATAGGCCAGCTCAGCAGCCTCGGCAAAGCTGATTGCTTTGACGCGGCGGCCGCCTGGTAATACCGTCGGGTCGCAGGTCAACATGCCGTCAACGTCTGTCCAGATTTGGATTTCGCTCGCGCCAACCCCCGCCCCAACAATGCTTGCCGTGAAGTCGCTGCCGCCGCGACCGAGCGTACTGGTCACTCCAGCTAGCGTCGCGCCAATAAAGCCGCCCATCACGCTTACCGGGCCCCACGTCTCGCGACCCAGGCGCTCATTCGTTTCGGCGTAAAGCGGCGCGGCCTGCGTATGCCGTTCGTCTGTCACAACCACCGTCCGGCTATCGACATGCTTCGCGCCCAGCGCCAGTGCTACTACACGACTGGAGATGCGCTCGCCAAAACTGGAGATGGCATCAATGCTCCGAGGTGTCAGTTCGCCCAGAATCGCCAACCCGCGCACCAGCTCGGTCAGCTCCTGAAAGTGCTCATCGATGATCGTCGCCGCGCCAAAGCCGTCGCCCTCGGCATGATGATAGACGCGTAACGCTTCAACCTTTTCGAGTGCTTCCGTGCGCTGACCAGCCACGGCCAGCCCTGCTGCCTCAAGCAAACGATTGGTCGTCTTGCCCATCGCAGATACGACGACGATCGGCTGCTGCGACCGTCGCGACTCGACGATCCCGCGCAACCGTTCTATCGCAACTGCAGATTCGACGCTCGAGCCGCCGAACTTCATCACGATCATCGGCTTACAGCAGGCCTTCGCTATGCATCAACTCTGCGTTCAGCACTGCCGCTCCAGCCGCCCCGCGAATCGTATTGTGTGCCATGCACACAAACTTCCAGTCAAAAATCGGGCACGGCCGCAATCGGCCCATGAACACCGTCATCCCACCATCGCGCGGTCCATCCCGGCGCGGCTGGGGACGATCATTCTCGGTCATGTATACCAACGGCACTGGAGGCGCACTTGGCAGATTCCGCTCCTGCGGCAAACCGCGAAACGCGTGGATGTCGCGCAGCAAGTCCTCAAGGCTCGGCTTCTTTGTCAGCTCGACGCTCACCGTCAGCGTATGCCCATCGATAACAGCTACCCGGTTGCAGTGCGCACTCATCTTGGCGTTCAAATCGACAACGTGATCGCCTGCCAGATCGCCCAGAATCTTCCATGGCTCGAGTTCAACCTTTGGCTCTTCGCCGCCAATGTAAGGGATCACGTTGCCGATAATGTCCATCGACGCAACACCCGGATAACCAGCGCCGCTGACCGCTTGCATGCTGGTCGTGATCAGCCGCGTGATGCCGTACTTCTTGAACGGCGCAAGTGCCATCGCCAACGGCACAGCGACGCAGTTTGGATTGGTTACGATGCCACCCTTCCAGCCTCGCCTCTCCCGTTGTACCTTCAAAAGCGCCAGGTGATCTGCATTCACTTCAGGCACCAGAAGTGGCACATCGCTCTCCATCCGGAAGTTCTTCGAGTTCGACACAACCAGGTGGCCTGCTTCGGCAAAAGCCTGCTCGATCTCAGTGGCTACATTGGCGTCCATCGAGGAGAAAACGAGTTTCGGCGCCTTGCCCGGCTTGCACTCACTCACCGTGAGATTGGCCACGCTCTCCGGCATCACGCCATCCAGGCGCCAGTTGGTCGCGTCTTTAAACTTCTTGCCTGTCGATCGGTCTGATGCGCCCACCCAGGTCAATTCAAACCAGGGGTGATTCGCCAACAACCGGGCAAAATTCTGACCCACCATTCCGGTGGCGCCGAGAACACCTACTTCAATACGGGGTGACATCTTTCGAGGAGCGTCCTTAGCATTTGCTGATAAATTTCCACTGCATCCAGCAATTGCCTTTTCGGGATTCGCTCTTCGCTTGTATGCGCGACATGAATCGTGCCAGGGCCCATGAGGTATGGTTGACCCCAGGCACCCTGAAATGCCGGAATGTCAGTGGTATAGGAAGCTACCATCGTATCAAAACCATCGATCGCCCCCAGCAGAACCGGGGGAATTCGCAATACTTCCTTCACTTCGCACAGGTTCGTACACGCTCCGCGAATCGCCGCCACGGTCGAGTCGCCATTGTCCACTAACCGAATCAGCAGTTCCGCCTTCGCCGCATCCGGGATCACGTTCGGCGCCCGCCCACCACTCAAAAGGCCAATATTCATCGTCGATGGGCCCAGCGTTTTGTCCCACGGCAAGTCAATCTGTCGAATGCGCTGGAGCGCATTCAGCAGCTTTTCAATCGCCGATTCACCCAACTCCGGATACGCCGAATGCGCCATTTTGCCCGATGCCGTCAACTCCAGGCGCAGTGCGCCCTTTGACCCCAGTGCCAGCTTATTCTCAGTTGGCTCACCATTGATGATGAACTGCGACCCGCGGCCGTTCCGCCCTGCGTGGTACGCCCCAACGCTGTTCCGTTCCTCACCCACCACAAACAGGAACGCGATATTACGAACGCCCGACTCCAGCAGCTTCTCGCCAGCACACAGCATCGCCGCGATGATGCCTTTTACGTCGCATGCCCCGCGCCCCCAGATGAACTCGTCATCTACGCGCGAACCAAAGAATGGCGGCACCGTATCCATGTGCGTCGACAACGTAACCAGCGGCTCACCGAAATAGCAAAAAAGATTATCCCGCTCCGGCTCCACCGGAATGCGCTCAACGGTCCCGCCAAAGCGTTCCGCCAAACCTCTGAGGATGCACTCAAGCTCCACCGACACCGCCATCTCGTTGCCGGTGATGGACTCGATGTCCACCAACCGGCAAGTCAGTTCAATCGGATCGAACATTAGCAGTGTTGCTCGAAGGCTTCCTTCAGGCGTGCTGACAATGAAAATTGGTCGCTCGATTCAATGTCGCGACGATGCAGCGCAAACACCGGCTTCCCGTTCTTGAAAAGGAACATCGCCGGGCTCGAAGGAGGATACTCGCTCAACAGCCCACGCAGGTGCGCCGTCGCCAACTCGTCGCCGCCCGCAAACACCGTTGCCGACTTGGTTGGCTTTTTGGCATTCTGCAACGCCGCGCCAATTGCCGGCCTGGCCTTGCCAGCCGCGCAACCGCAAATCGAATTTACGATCATCAGTACCGTCTCGGCCTTGAGGGCCTCGTCAACCGCCGCTGGCGTCCGCGCCTCTTCGACGCCATACTTGGTTAGATCCTCACGCATCGGCGTCAGGAATTGTTCTGGATATGCCATGTCTCTAGTTTCGCCCACTTCGGTACCCCGGTGTTACCATGGGCCTCAGGCAAAATGCTAAAAGGCCGCCGCACTTGGCTTCTCGACTTCGCCCTACTCTTCCTCTTCACAGCGATTCTCATTCGCCCCTACTGGAAGTTGAAGTACACCGACAACTGGGCGTCGATCGAATCCACATTCATCGCCGATGCCCGAATGCTCCGTGACCACTGGCCGCGGCCACTCTGGCAGCCCTACTGGTACGTCGGCACACGCTTTGATTACGTCTATCCGCCCGCCCTCCGTTACGGCACCGCCGGCCTTGCCAAATACACTTCGCTCGACCCCGCGCAGGCCTATCACATCTACACCGGATTCTTCTATTGCCTGGGCATCTGCGGTGTCTACCTGCTGGCCCGCCTGGGCTTTGCGAATCGAGGTATCGCGCTCGCCGCAGCAGTCGCGGCAGCGATCGTTTCTCCGGGCTACCTCGTCTTGCCCGACATCGCCAAGGACATGTTCCGCACCGGCCCTACACGCCTGAACGTTTTGGTCCGCTATGGCGAAGGGCCGCACATGACGGCCTTCGCCTGCATTCCCTTTGCCCTCGCCTTCACCTGGCTCGCCTTGCGCAAGCGCAGTGTCTCCTGGGCCATCGCGGCTGGCATCGCGGCCACGCTGGTTGTCTCAAATAATTTCTACGGCGCAACAGCCCTGGCCATCTTCTTCCCGTTGCTCGTGTGGGCCATCTGGGTCACTGACAAAAACTGGCGCCTCTTCGCCTATTCGGCCGTCGTGCCTCTGGTCGCCTATGGCCTGAGCGCCTTCTGGCTCACCCCCAGCTACCTGCAGATCACCCTGCGCAATATGCAGTTTGTCTCCTCTAGCGGCAATCTTTGGTCGGGCTGGCTCGGCCTGCTGGTCCTGATCGCTTTCCTCTCCTTCTCCAATCGCATGTTTCAGGGCAAGCCCCATCGCGCCTGGCACCTTTTTTTATTCGGCAGTGCGCTCTTTTTTACGATCAATGTTCTTGGCAACTATTGGCTGAACTTCCGGGTCATTGGTGAGCCGATGCGACTCGTCCCAGAACTGGACTTGATCTGGATCTATGTTGCGCTCATTCCAATCCTCGCAATCTGGCGCATCGGCCGCGCCGGTCAGCTCGTCGTCGCAGCCATCGCCATCGCCACTCTCGGCGTCCACTACAACTACCTCCGCCACAACCGCGCCATTTTCCCGCTCGGCACAGACTATAAGGCGACCGTCTATTGGCGAACTCCCGAGTGGATCGCCGCCAACCATCCCAACGCCCGCAGCTATGTCACCGGAGCCGTCCGCTTCTGGTACAACACCTGGCACGACCTCTACCAGCTCGGCGGCAGCTCAGAACAAGGCCTGCAGAACACGATGGTCATGCCCAGCCAATGGGAGATCGTCATGGGGCCCGACCCGAAGCTCGCGGTCGCCTGGCTGCAAGTCATGGGTGTCGATCTCGTCGCCGTTCACGGGGCTAAATCCGACGAGTGGTACAAGGACTTCCTCTATCCAAAGAAGTTCGACGGCCAACTCAAGGAGGTCTATAGCTTTGAGCGTGACAACCACATCTTCGAGGTCCCCCGTCGCTATCGCTCTTTCGCCCGAATCGTAGATCGGCCAGCGCTCGATGCTCTGCCAAAGATCAAAGACCAAACCGACATGCCGGGGCTGGAAAAGTACGTCGCTGTCTACGAACAAGGCCCCGAGGCCCCGACCACAACCCAGTGGCAGGGCACCGACCGTATGCACTTCCAAGGCACTACCAGCAAAAATCAGGCTGTTATTCTTCAGACCAGCTACGACCCCGCCTGGCGTGCGGAAAGCAACCTTGGCCGCTTGCCTGTGACTCAGGATCAACTCGGTTTCGTTCGCGTCGATACCCCGGCAGGCGTCACACAGATCGACCTGATCTTTGACAAGCCCCTCGAAAAGACTTTGGGTGAACTGCTCTTCGTTCTCACACTTCTCAGCTCAGGATGGGTACTTTGGAAACAAAACGCACGCACCTAGCTCTCGGCGTCGGCCTCGCCGCCATTCTGGCTCTGAATCTCTGGCTCTATGCCCCGCTGTTCAACCCGCAGCAAACCCCCTATAAAGGTTCCATCGCAGCCGGCTACGCTGGCATCACGCGCTTCGTCTCCGAACACCCCAATCCCTGGGGCTGGAACCCGCAGCAATATGCAGGCCAGCCCACTCAGTTCACTTACCCGCCGCTGATTCCTTACAAGGCCGCGATGATGCATTGGATCACCGGCATCGAGATATTTCGCGCCTACCGTATCACCGTCGCAATTGCAGCCTGCCTCGGCCCTGTGACACTTGCCTTCGCTTTCTTCTACTTCACCCGCAGCCTCTTCTGGTCGCTGGCCTTGGGCCTCGCATATTCATTCGGTTCGCCAATCTACGGGATCTTTGAAAAGGTAGATGCAGACCGTGGCGTCTACTATCTGCCCTGGCGGCTCCTCGTGCAACTCAAGTACGGAGAGGCACCCCATGTTGTCGGCTTGACTATGTTGCCGATGATTCTGGTTGCTCTGCGATGGGGAATGGCTAGGCGAGATTTCTTCTCGGTCTTTGTGATGGCCGTCGCTCTCGCCATGGCCCCGTTAACGAATTGGCTCTGCGCCTTCTCCGTCGCACTCTGTGTCTTGTGGATGTTTGATGGCGTCACCCGCCTCGTCAAGGCCGGCCTCCTGGGCTATTTGCTCGCAGCCTTTTGGCTCACCCCCGAGTATGTGTCGACGACGCTTTTCAATTGGCCCAAGGATGCCTATGGCTATCAGGTAACGCAGTCGCACGCACCGCTCTATCTCGGCTTGGCCGCGACCGTCATCCTGCTAACTCTCTTATTACGCGCCTTCAAGGTCAATTGGCTCGTGCGTTACTCGACCGTCTCTATGGCCGCTTTCCTCTACGTCGTCGGAGGCTTCTACTGGTTCGGCGTAGACACGCTGCCAGAGAGCCGCCGCTATGCCCTCGAGTTTGAGTTCTTCCTGATGCTCGCGATCTTCGCCTGGTGCTGGGCCGGCTCGAGAACAAAGGAAGGCGTAGACAAACTCTGTGTCGGCATCGCAGTGCTTGCGATGCTGGTCGCAAGCTCAGGGCAATTGCGCTCAAGCTGGACCAGAACCGCCGCCGATTGGGGCATTCAAGACCGCGAGCAAACTGTCGAGTTTCAGTTGGGAAAGTGGCTCAAGGATCGACACCCAAAGGGGCGAGTCTTCGCTACCGGCGGCTTGCGCTTCCGCTTGAACGCTTGGTTCCCTTTGCAGCAAGTCGGAGGCACTTTCGAAAGTGGCTTGCGCAATCGGATCGCCGTCGATCACTACTACCAGATCCGCACTGGCGAATCGTCCAAGCCAGAGACAGAGGCGGCCGACACCATGCGAGAGCTCGCCGCCATCGGTGCGCAATATGTCGTTGTCCATGACCTCGAAAGCGCTGAATATTACAAGGACATCAAGAACACCAGGAAGTTCGAAAGCCTTGGGCAACGGGTCTATTCACCAACCCCGCATGACCACATATTTCAGGTGCCGTTTACGTCGCTCGCACACTTGATCAAACCCGAAGAGCTGCCCAAAGATCGCTGGAAAGAAGCCCTGCCGGCATTCTCGGATGCAATTATTCTCGCCCTGCGCCCGAAGCTGACCGTCGAGGAGATCAACCCCAGTGTGTGGGCCCTTGAAGGGCAGCTGCCCCCCGGCTTCCAGGTGAGCTTCTCGATGAACTGGGACCCCGGCTGGACCGCCACCCAGGACGACCGTCCTCTTGCCGTCGGACGCAACGAATTGGGCCTCATCCAACTGCAACCAGAACCCAGTGCCAAGTCACGCATCGTACTGCGCTACGAAGGCACAACTCAACAAAAGTTGTTCGGCCTGATTAGCTTGCTGGCCTGGATTGGTAGCATAGCCCTATGCATTCGATCGAGGAGCTCGCAAGTCAGCACTTCGACGCCGTCATCGTAGGTGGCGGTATTAATGGCGCTGGACTCGCGCGCGATCTGGCGTTGCGTGCCCATTCCGCAAGCCATCCATTAAGAATCCTCCTGCTCGAGAAATCATTCTGGGGATCGGGCACCAGCGGAAAGAACTCACACCTCATCCACGGTGGCTTGCGCTATCTGAAGTACTTTGATATCGCCCTCGTTCGGGAAGCACTTCGAGAAAGAGCGACACTGCTCAAGTTGGCACCCAACACAGTACGCCCCCTACGATTCAAGCTGTCCACAACTGGGCCGCTCGACAGCCTGATGTACGGTGTCGGCATTGCCCTCTACGACCTGCTCGCCGGGCAGCACCGGATCGGCAAGAGCCAATACTTTGGTTCCAACCTGTCTTACTGGGATGCCACCAGCGATTCAGCTGCCCTCGTCATTGACAACGTCCGCGATGCCCAACACCACGGTGCAACTTGTATCCCGAGATGCGGCGTGCGCAAGATTACAGGCGACTACGTCGATCTCGACAGCGGCATCCGCGTCAACGCATCGACTGTCATTGACGCCCGTGGGCCCTGGAATAGCTCCCCGTCGATGCGGCTGGTTCGTGGTTCGCATATCGTCCTGCCACGTCTGTTTCATGGCAACGACGCGGTTGCCCACTTTCACAGCGATGGTCGGATCATCTTTTTCATCCCGTGGGGAGACCTCCACCCCGTCACGCTAATCGGCACCACCGACGTCGATCACTCCGGCTCGCCGGACAACGTTGAGATCTCCTGGAGTGAAACAGAGTACCTGCAGAACATCGCCGATATGCTCTTTCCTGGAAGCGCCAACATGCCGATTCTCGGCTCCTTCAGTTCGCTCCGGCCGCTAATGTCCGCCCTCGGCAAAAGCGCCAGTGCAACCAGCCGCGAACATCACATAGCCTATCGCCCGGATGGCGTCATGGAGATCATCGGCGGCAAGTACACCACTTACCGACTGATGGCAGAACAGGCGGCGGACCTGGCCTGCCTGCGAATTGCCCCAGAACTGGCGGTCGTGCATCCCACCCGCAGCGCGCCCTTCACGGTCCCTACGCTCCGCCCCAAATCCGTCGACGCCCGCATCGCCTGGGCCAAGACAGAAGAAGGCTGCTCGACGCTCGAAGAGTTCCTCACCTGCTCCACAAATTGGGCCTGGCAACAGCAATGGACGCCAGCAGAACTGGCGCCCATCGCCAATGCATTTGGAGGGGGTGCCGACGAATTCATGGCACGCCACTCACTATGAATCCGCTACGTCGATTCTGGCTAATCGTCCGAATGGCAGGCATCGCAACCTACGAAGTCGGGCTCATCGACATCGCCAAAGGAGCTGCGTTTTCCGCACTCTTGAGCTTCTTCCCGGTACTGACAACGCTAGCGACGATTCTCGTTCAGGCCAATGCCGAACGGGTTTCCCAATCGATTGCGAAGTTTCTGTTTGAGGTGGTTCCACCCGGCACCGAAGACGTCGTCCAATACGCCTTCACCCTTCGCGGCGACCGCCCAACTTACCTTATCGCCGGCGCGGCGCTGCTCTCCATCTGGAGCGCCTCCGATGTAATTGTCAGTTTGATGGGCGGCTTCCAGGCCGCCTACGGCTTCCCCAATACCCGCAGCTTCTGGCATCAGCGCCGGGTCGCGGTGCTCCTGGTTTTCTCCACTCTACTTCCGGCAATTGGAGCATCACTTTTATTGGTCTTTGCCCCAGATGTAGGAACCAACGTCTTGTCCTGGATGGGCCTGGTCGCTGCAAACGACGATTTCAAGGGCATCGCGGCGTTCCTGGGTCGGGTCATCACAATTGTCCTGGCAATCGGCACGCTGGTGATCGTAACCAGTTGGCTCTACCGCTTTGCACCCGGCCATAAGAACCGCTGGCATCGCGTCTGGCCGGGCGCATTCGTGGCCACCTCGCTCTGGAGCTTGGCGACCCTCGGCTTTGGCTGGTACGTCCGCAATATCGGCACCTACAACATCATGTATGGCAGCATCGGTGCCGCCATCGCGCTGCTCATCTGGATGTACCTGCTCAGCCTGATCGCGCTTTTCGGTTGCGCTTACAACGCTGAGACGGAGAAACTAAGAGCAGCAGGCGTCATCCAATGAAGTCGAAAAAGCCAACAACCGTTCTCGTTATCAAAGCACCCAAGCGGCGCAACGCGGCTGCACGTGTCGTCAATCAAAAGGCCCAAACCATCCCCGATGGCCCACGCCGCATGGCAACTCGAGAAGCCAAGAACCGCGCCATCCTCACAGATCAAGGATCCTAGTTGTCCAATACAGCATTCAAACTTGCGGGAGACTACATTCCGCGCGGCGACCAAGTGACCGCCATCGCCGAACTCGTTCGCGGCCTTGAGGATTCTGAACCCCATCAGACCCTGCTCGGCGTAACCGGCTCAGGCAAGACCTTCACGATGGCCAAAGTGATCGAGGCCGTCAACCGCCCCAGTCTCATCCTGGCGCACAACAAGACGCTCGCCGCGCAGCTCTACCAGGAGTTCAAGTCGTTCTTCCCCAAAAATGCCGTTGAGTACTTTGTTAGTTATTACGACTACTACCAGCCTGAAGCTTACATTCCCAATAGCGACACCTACATCGAAAAGGAGTCCACCGTCAATGACGAGTTGGACAAGTTGCGCCTGGCGGCCACTCGTTCCCTCTTTGAGCGCCGCGACGTCATCATCGTCTCCAGCGTAAGTTGCATTTACGGCCTCGGCTCCCCAGAGGCTTACTACGGCATGATGTTGATGCTCGAAAAGGGCAAGACGATGAAGCGCGCTGACATCATCGCAAAACTGGTCGAGATCCTCTACCAGCGCAATGACGTCGACTTCGCTCGCGGCATGTTTCGCGTCCGCGGCGATGTAATCGAAGTCTTTCCCACTTACGATGACAACGCCTTCCGCATTGAGTTATGGGGAGATGAAATCGAAAGTCTCTCGCAAATCGACCCTCTCCTGGGCACGATCAAGCAGACCTACGAGCGCTTGCCCATCTACCCCAAGAGCCACTATGTCCTCACGCCGGTAACCAAGGAGGCCGCCCAGTTAACGATTGAGCAGGAACTCGTCTCCTGGCATGCCGACCTTGAAAGTCAGGGTAAGTTGATTGAGGCGCAGCGCATCTGGCAGCGCACACAGTTCGACCTCGAAATGATCCGCACCATTGGCTACTGCCATGGCATCGAAAATTATTCGCGACACTTTACGGGGCGACTGCCCGGTGAAGCGCCTCCCACACTGCTGGATTATCTGCCGCAGGATGCGCTGATATTTATCGATGAGTCGCACGTGACGATGCCCCAGCTTCAGGGAATGTGGGGTGGGGATCGCTCACGCAAAGCCAACCTGGTGGGCTACGGGTTCCGCCTTCCCAGCGCCCTCGACAACCGGCCGCTCACCTTTGAAGAATTTCAGAATCGAGTAAGTCAGGCGATCTACGTCTCTGCCACGCCGGGCCCCTATGAACTGACTAAAAGCGGGGGCGTCATCGTTGAGCAGGTGATCCGTCCGACGGGCCTGGTCGATCCTGAGATTGATGTCCGCCCGATCAAGGGCCAAGTGGACGACTTGCTGCAGGAGATTCGCATCCGGGCAGCCAAGAACGAGCGGGTCTTGATTACCACACTCACCAAACGCATGTCAGAGGATCTGGCGCAATACTACGCAGAAGTCGGCGTGAAATGTCAGTATCTGCATTCTGAAGTTACTACGCTCGACCGCGTCAAGATACTGCGTGATCTCCGCAAGGGCATTTACGATTGCCTCATCGGAGTTAATCTTCTGCGCGAAGGTCTGGACTTGCCGGAAGTCTCGCTTGTGGCGATTCTCGATGCGGATAAAGAAGGTTTTCTTCGCTCGGCAGGCTCCCTGATTCAGACCATCGGGCGCGCCGCGCGGCATCTCAATGGCCGGGCCATTCTTTACGCCGATGTCATGACGGATTCCATGCGCCGCGCGATTGATGAAACAAACCGTCGCCGCGACATCCAGACGGATTACAATAAGCGCAACGGCATAACCCCGCAGTCCATCATCAAGCCCATCGACATGAACCTTGTGCGGATGGCAGAGGCGGACTATGTGACGGTTGCGCTGGAGGAAGAGAAGCCGGATGAAGTGGATTCACTCAACGCAGAACAGCGCGTCAAGTTCCTAGCCGAGATCGAGCAAAAAATGCGCGATGCTGCCAAGAACTTTGAATTCGAAAAGGCTGCTCAACTTCGAGACCGACTTAAGGCTTTGAGGAGTAAGTTCATCGATGGCGAAGGCACCGCGGACGGCGCTAATCGGAGTGGGGCCAGTTAGCCAATCCTGGGTGGCTAAGCTACCCGGCTTGCGTCAAAATCTCGGCCCGGTCAGATCAAGCTCGCTGCGAATTGCAAGTCGCCTTGTCAACTCGATCAAGGCTGGCACACCAACCGACTCTTTCGACGCCATCGGTAAAGCCGAGCTTCTGTTGATCGGCGTGCCCGACTCACAATTCGACAAGTGGCTGGAACTACTGCTCAATTGCAGCGTCGATTGGAGCGGAACCAGTATCGTTATTTGTTCCAGCAAGCTCGACAGTGCCGCGCTGGAGCCGCTACGGTCCCGAGGCGCATCGACTGCTTCGCTCGATGAGATGGAACCGAAGGCGAGTCGTTTTCTGTTTGAAGGGGATAACCTCGCGCTGCACCGCGTCCGTCGCCTCGTTGAATGCGAAGGTGCCGGTCGGATAATTCGCATCCATGAAAGGATGCGTCCGGTGTATGAGGCTGGCCTGACCTTCGCTTCAGGCATGATCTTTCCGATGATTGCATCGGCCGTTGATAGCCTGCGGGCCGCAGGGCTGCATGCCAAAGCTGCCGAAGGTGTGATCGAGATGGCAGTCACCAATGCGCTGCGGTCCTATTTACGCGCCGGAAAACGAGGCTGGGCTGGGCCGATTGCGGATGCAGATCGGGCGGAATTGCGAAGGCAATACGAGGGACTCTTCGATGTCGATCCCACGCTTGCCGAGATCTATTTGAAGATCGCTCTGGATTTTCTTGTCGAGATGGCACCAAACGCGAAGCGGAGTGCTAAGGGCGGCGATTGAAAAACTGAGCTAAATCAGTGACGATAACGTCGAGCTTCTTTCCAGCCTGCAATCGAGCAGCCCAAGCACGCCCAGGATGAAGGACATCCCAACTCGGCATCTTTCCCTGATGGCGGCCCGCGCCGGGATCGTGGTTGCCAAAGCCGTCAATACACCGATTCCATAACGGGGAAAACATTTCGATCAACAGGCTTTCGCCAAGCGGGATCCAAATGTCGTCAACCGCCAGATAGCGGCAGAAGAAGTCATCGATCTCTAGATTTTGAGCAGCGCCAATCGATTCGGCGTGTTCTTTTAATCGATCATAGAGTACGGTACCCATCGACGCGTCAAAACCCAATCCCCCCTTCCGCGCTCCTTTAGGCACCGCCTTGCCGACATAGATGGGCAGATCTAACTTTCCATCCTGGCTACGATTCTGCGCGGCCATCGCCGAGTAGTGTTCAAAATGGCCTCCATAGTAGATGGCATATACTCCCGCAGCGATAAATCGGGCAGAAGGCGGTAGTGGATTCCTCGGCTGCGCCAGGAGCGCATCGGCCACGCTGCTGCCAAGATTTTTCTTGTCCAGCGGATTGAAGGGGACTTCAACTCTCATCGCCCTGCCAGCCGCCGCTTTATGCCTTTAGCAATCTGTTGCCCCAACTCCACGGGCACGGCATTTCCAAGCTGCCTCATGTTCTCCGTCCACGAGGTACCAAACACATATTCATCGGGAAAGGTCTGAATCCGCGCCGTCTCCCGGACCGTAAAATAGCGGACTCGTCCATCGGGAAAGAGAATCATATTCTCCCCACCCGGCACGCCGTGATCCCCCGCCTTGATCGTCTTTGAGGGCTCATCCAGCGGAGAACCGGTATGCCCGGTATATGCGCGGGCCCCCGCCTGGAACACGTGATTATGGAAGGATCGACTGCCCGCTGTGATTGGCTCTGGCAGGTCACTAATTACATCGCGAATCGTGCGCCATGGCCTTCTTGAGACCCCAGACCACGCCTCCAACCTCTTTTCAACCTGCGGCGGGCGAAGTGGTCGATCCTTGCTCGCAACTCGATGTCGATCCCAATAAGCTCCGTCCAGCCATTGATCCGCCCACAACGCCTCTTGCGAATGTGTGGCTTCCGGAAATGACCATTCGACACCCAAATCATCGCGAAAGGCCACCAGGAAAACTCGCTCGCGACGCTGCGGGATGCCATAATTTGCCGCATTGATCAATTGCGGGACTACGTTGTAATGCAACCCTCCGTAACTGCTTCCTTTCCCGCGTGAACTAACCTGTTTCTCCAGTCGCATCCGATGATCCAGCCAATTCTCGCCCGCCCGCCGCCCCGTTTCCGGAAACTCAAGCATGAACTGGATGTAACTGAAGTAGTTTGCAAAAGACTGCCGCGTCAGACCCTTCACATTCTCAATCAAGATCGCTTTGGGCCGCAACGCAACCACCGCACGAATCGTATCGGGAAACAAATTACGATCATCCTCAAACCCGCGGTGCTTCCCCCCGATGCTCCATGGCTGGCAGGGGACTCCAGCCGCCAGTAAGTCGATATCCGGCTCAATCCCGCTGAAATCAAAGTCCCGGACGTCGGCATGATGGAGCTTCCAATCCGATACGTGCTTCACGCGAAGCGCTTGGTTCACACGAATTGTCTTACAGGCATCGGCATCCCACTCGACGACCGCTTTATGCTTAAATCCAGCCGTCGAAATACCGAGCGCCAAACCACCAGCGCCCGCGAAAAGCTCCACGGAACTCCTCATCGGGTCATCTCCCGAAACTTCAAGAACCCTTGGCATCCCCATACACACAGCCCTTCAATTTCCTTTTCGTGCAGGGCAGCGTGGGTCACTAGTTTCATTTCGTAGAATTCCAGCTTAACCCGCGCCGCCCCGGTACTTGATAAAATCCAACTGCACCCGAGCTTCAACCTATGCAACTCCATCGCCGCCACTTCCTCAACCTCGCCGCCCTCCCGCTTGCCGCCCAGGGCCGCGTCACGCGCAATCCCGGCGCCCGCACCCGCCTCGCCCTCAACGCCTATTCCTTCAACGAAGCTCTCCGCAGCGGCGCAATGACCCTCCCCGATGTCCTCGACTATTGCGCTCAACACAACATCGACGCCTTCGATGCCACCGGCTACTACTTCCCCAATTACCCCGCCGTCCCCAGCGACGATTACATCTACAGCCTCAAGCGCAAGGCCTTTGTCAACGGCATCACCATCTGCGGCACCGGCGTCCGCAACGACTTCGCCGTCGCCGACCCCGCCAAGCGTCAAGCCGATCTCACCCTCGTTAAGAACTGGATCGAGGTCGCCCGCAAACTCGGTGCCAACACCGTCCGCGTCTTCTCTGGCCTCAAAATTCCCGAAGGTCAAAGCGTGGACGATGTCCTCAAATGGATGCTGCCCCTCTTTCAGGAATGCGCTGAATACGCCAGACGCCACGGTGTCGTCGTCGCCCTCCAGAATCACAACGATTTCCTGAAGACCGCCGACGAGACCATCCGCGTCCTCAACGCGGTCAACTCCGATGGCTTCGGCCTCATGCTCGACATCGGCAGCCTGCGCCAGTCAGACCCCTATGCCGAAATTGAAAAGCTGCTGCCCTACGCCGTCAGTTGGCAACTGAAGGAGAAGCTCTGGGTCAACGGTAAAGAGGTCCCCACGGACCTGCGCCGCATCAAAGCCATCATTGAGAAGGGCGGCTACCGTGGCCTGCTCCCCATCGAAACTCTCGGCGCTGGCGACCCAAAGATAAAAGTCGCCCGCTTCTTCTCGGAAGCCCGCACGATCTTCGGTAGCTAGCTTCCCCCGACCTGGCCCGGCAGGGTTGGTGAACTCCTCAGGGTCCGCCTCGTGGGCTTACAGTTCCCGGTCGCCGCCGCGTCCTCCCCCTCTGGATGTAGTGATCGCGATCTGCGTAAGGGCGGCCTTCTTGATGGTTCAATTCGGGTCATCCAGCAGTCGCGCGAAGCGCTGCCCCACCGTTCTTTGACAACTTACTACCTTTTACGCCTCACGGCCGCGAAGCCGCGTTTACTCCCAAAAGCATCGCCAGGTTTCCGATTACCTCGTTCGACGTCATGTCCCAGTCGGGCGAATATTGGTCGGAGACCTGGTGATAGTGGCGGGCACCATAGTTATCCGCAAAGCCCCCCGGCACTCCCACCGGCACCAGCGAATACGCCGCCACACCAGCCTTGCCAAAGCTGAAGTGATCGCTGCGGAACTGCCCTCCTGCCTCCGGTCTCGGGTCCGGCTTGATCGGCAAACCCATTCGCTTGGCCGCCTCCTCCACCAGCGGCCAAGTCCCGGTCGTCCTCTCCCCATGCACCATCAGCCCCGTTGGCCTGCCCCCAGGCACGATCGCGTCCAGGTTGATAACCACCCGCGTCGCCGCCAATGGCACCAGAGGGCTGCGGACATAAAACTCCGAGCCGCGCAGCCCGCTCTCCTCCGCTGTCACCGCCAAAAACAATACGCTCCGTCGCGGCCTTGGCACCAACGCCGCCCACGCCCGCGCTGCTTCTACTAACAACGCACAGCCCGTTGCATTGTCCACGGCTCCGTTAAATATCGCGTCGCGCCCCTCGCCCGTCGCGCCCAGATGATCCCAATGGGCGCTATAGAGGACGTACTCGTTGCGTAACTTCGAGTCTGATCCTTCGATGCGCGCTGCCACATTCTGCGACAGGATCGGCCTTATCGCGGCCTTCATCCGGATCATCGCCACGGCCTCCAGCGGTATCGCTTCAAAGCCCCGGCCCCTGGCCCGGACCAGCAAATCTTCCACGTTCCATCCAACCGCTTGGGCCGCTGCGCTTGAGATCCAACCCGCCAGCCGCAGTGCCGGATCGCTCGCCACCCGGCGCAGTTGCACGTCCTCGCGGCCCCATGAGTTCTCCACTACGCTCCAACCGTAAGTGGCCGTCTCCGGCGTATGAATGATGATCGCGCCCACGGCCCCTTGCCGCACTGCTTCCTCAAACTTGTAACTCCAGCGCCCGTAGTAAGTCAGCGCCGCCCCCTTGAAGAAAGCCGGGTCCTCGCTCGGCGGCTCCCCCGTAAACAGCACTACAATCTTGCCCTTCACATCCACCCGCGCATAGTCGTCCCATCCATACTCCGGCGCGCGGATGCCATGCCCTACAAACACCAGCCCCGCCGTGAAGTCCAACGCCGGCTCCTGGGTCTGCGTCGTCGCCACAAATTGTTCCCGCCATGCCAGGGTCTTTGCGCCAATCTTCAAACTCGCCCCCGGCTCCACCAGTACGCCCGTTAATGGCACCTGTTGAAAGTAGCTCCCGTTCTCGCCCGCTGCCTCCGCACCCGCTGCCGCAAAGGCTGCCGCCAGGTAATTCGTCGCCAATAACCCACCTCTCGTACCCACCGCACGCCCTTCCAATAGGTCACTAGCCAGGTATCCTACATGCGCCCGCAGCCTCGTGCCGTCAACCCCAACGGTTTGCGCCTGCGCAACAAAAACAACGAAAATCAGCAGTTTCATCCACTTCATGCATCGAGTTTAGCTAGCCTCAAAGGTATGCAGGTTGCTCCGATCCCGCGCAAAGGTCCCCAAGCGCACGAACTTCACGGAATTCATTGGACTGACGAATACGCCTGGCTTCGGGAAAAGACCAATCCCGAACTCATCGAACACATACATCTCGAGAACGCCTACACCGCCGCCGCCATGTCGGATACTGCCGCGCAGCAGGACACTTTATACGATGAGATCCTGTCGCGTATCCAACAAACAGACCTCACCGTCCCCGTCCAGGACGGGTCTTATCTCTACTACACGCGCACCGAGGAAGGTCGGCAATATCCGCTTTATTGCCGCAGGGCAATCGCCGCTGGCTCAGCGGAAGAGATCTACCTCGACGCCAACGTCCTCGCCAAAGGGCACGACTATTTTCACTTGGGCGTCATCGAGACCAGCCCCGACCAAAGCCTCCTCGCCTACTCGACAGATATCGAAGGCGACGAAGACTACACCATCCGCGTCACAGACATCGCCACCGGCCGCGTCTACCCCGATCAGATCGAGCGCAGCTACGATGCCCTCGCCTGGGCCGCCGACAATTGCACCTTCTTCTATAGCGTGCTCGATGCCGCCCGCCGTCCGCATCGCATCTTCCGCCACAAGCTGGGCGAGCCCGCCTCCGAGGACACGCTCCTCTATGAGGAAGCCGATGAGCGCTTTCGCCTCGACCTCTATAAGACCCGCAGCAAGCGCTTCCTGTTGATGGAGCTGGAGTCCTCCACCACCACCGAAATCTGGCTTGCCGAGACCGATGACTTCCAACTCTTCCGCGCCCGCCAGCAGGACATCGAGTACAGCATCACCCACCAGGGCGACTACCTTTACGTCCGCATCAATGACGGCGGCCGCAACTTCCGGCTCATCCGCACGCCCGTCGATAACTGGCTTGAGGAGGCCTGGGTTGAGGTGCTCCCTCATCGCGATGACGTCTATCTGGAGAGCGTCACTGCCCTGCGCGATTATCTGATCGTCACCGAGCGTTGCGGTGGCTTGCGCCGCTTCCGCTACCAGCGCAGCGGCGAGACAGCGTGGCATTCAATTGAGTTCGGAGAGGCCGCCTACACCGTGCGCCTCACCGGCAACCTTGAGTTCGATGCCCACACCCTGCGCTATCAGTTTGAGTCGCCGCTCACGCCGCCCAGTGTGTTTGACTACCACTTCGCCAGCGGCTTTCAGGAGCTGCGCAAACGCACTGAGTTCCCGGCCGGCTTTGATAGCTCCAACTACACAGTCGAGCGCATCTACGCGAATAGCCACGACGGCAGTTGTGTCCCACTGGTGCTCATCTACCGGCGTGGACTCACTCCCAATCGCACTCATCCCACCTTGCTATACGGCTATGGTGCCTATGGGGCCAACACCGATGCTGGCTTCAGCGGTGCGCGACTCAGCCTCATCGACCGCGGCGTCGTCTACGCCATTGCTCAGGTCCGTGGCGGCTCTGAGATGGGCCGCCCCTGGCACGACTCAGGCCGCATGAACAATAAGCGCAATAGTTTTCATGACTTCTTCGCCTGCGCAGAAGCCCTGTTCAAACAGGGCTGGACCGAGCCTGAGAAGCTCATCATCGAAGGGGGCAGCGCCGGCGGCTTGCTTGTCGGCGCTGCCGTCACGATGCGGCCAGAGCTCTTCGGCGGCGTGCTTGCCCACGTCCCCTTTGTCGATGTCCTGCACACCATGCTTGACGCCTCACTGCCGCTCACCGTTGGCGAATATGAGGAGTGGGGCAACCCTGCGGATCGCGAAGCCTTTGAGTATCTGCGCTCGTACTCGCCTTACGACAATGTCCGTCCCGCCGCCTATCCGCCGATGCTCGTCACCGCTGGCCTCAATGACCCGCGCGTCTCCTACTGGGAGCCCGCCAAGTGGGTGGCGCGCCTGCGAGAGCACAATTCTGCCAAGAGCGAGATCCTGTTCAAAGTCAATCTCGGCGCTGGTCACTTTGGAGCGTCAGGGCGCTACGATCGCATTCACGAAGTCGCCTTTGAGTTTGCCTGGCTGTTGAAGACCTGGCGCTTGTTATAAAGTGAGATTCATATGAGCGATTACGAGCTACCAAGGCGAGAAGCCCTCAAAGCAGGGGCCGGACTGGTGTCAGTTGCCGCAGTCGGCTTGCCTGCCGCAGAGCCCGCTGCCGGTTGGAAAGCCCAGACTTTGGACGACCATCAGTTGCGCACGGTGGAGGCCCTCGGCGAACTCATCATCCCCGCCACGGACACGCCCGGTGCCAAGGCCGCAGGCGTTCATCGCTATGTCGATCTCTTCCTCACCGATGGCCCCGATAGCGAACGAGGCCGCTTTCTCGATGGCCTCGGCTGGCTGGACGGCTACTGCAATTCGAAGTTCGCCAAGCCCTTTCTCAACCTCAGCCCGGCCGACCAGGCCACTGTCCTGCACGCAATCGATGCCGAGACCGAGCCCGGCCTGAACCCGGGCAACCGCTTCTTCCGCATGGCCAAGAGCATGGTATCGCGGATCTACTACAACACCGAGATTGGCTATAAGGAATTGAACAAGGGTGGACGGGTGCCCAAGTCCTACGGCTGCGCTGTGACGCCCGCCTAGTCGTAAATGGACTTCCCTTCGTCGGTCCAGTATCTCTACTCGCTCGGCAACGAGGTCAAGTCGATCAAGCTGGGCCTGGAGCGCATTCGCCGTCTGCTGGTAGACCTCGACAACCCCCAGAACTGCTGCCCTGTCATCCATGTAGCCGGCACCAATGGCAAAGGCAGTGTGTGCTCGATGATCGAATCTGGCCTGCGCGAGGCTGGCTTCCATACAGGCTTCTACACGAGTCCCCATCTGGTCAGCCCTACCGAGCGCGTCCGAATCGATGGCGTGCCTGTCAGCGAGGCAGACTTCACCCGCGCCTTTGACGCCGTGCATGCATCGGCAGTCAAGCTGCTCGTAGAGTGTGAAATCGATTGCCACCCGACCTACTTTGAGACCGTCACCGCGATGGCCTTCTGGCTCTTTCGCGAGGCCAAGGTCGAACGCCTCGTACTCGAGGTTGGGCTCGGTGGCAGGCTGGACGCCACCAACGTCGTCGACCCGCTCCTGAGCATCATAACTCCCGTTGACCTGGACCATCAGCAGTACCTCGGCAACACGCTGGAAGAGATCGCGATGGAGAAGGCCGGCATCATCAAACCGGGCCGTCCTCTTGTCCTGGGTTTGCAGCATCCTCAATTGCGCCACCTCTTTGTGGCAGATGAGATCGAGGACGTCGCCACCTGGGCCATCACTGGTCTGGAGTTGCGCGTCGATGGTTGCCACTATGTTGCGACAAAGGCCGGCACCAGTCTCGAAATCGATTGCCCGCTTGCCGGTGGACATCAGGTCGGCAACAGCCTTACGGCAGCCGTCGCCCTGAAGAAGCTTGGTCTTGACGCGCAGACGATCCGCGCTGGCATCGCCAAGGCCACATGGCCAGGACGACTGGAACTCATTCGTCGCTCACCCATGATCTATCTCGATGGCGCACACAACCCCGCCGCCGCCCGCCGCCTGCACGAGTTCATTGCGCGACACTTTTCCGGCCGCGAAGTCTGGATGGTGTTTGGCGTCATGCGGGACAAAGAGGTCGCCGAGATTGCGGCGGAACTCTTCCCGCTGGCAACCCGATTGCTGATCACTCACGCCGATCAGGCGCGCAGCCTTGAGCCCGAGGCGATCCTGGCGCTGGCACCGCACGCCAACGCTGCGCTTTACCCGCGCGTCACTCAAGCGCTGGAAGCCCTTAAGGACGCTCCGCCCGAGGCCGTGATCTTCATCACCGGGTCACTCTTCGTCGTCGGGGAAGCCCGTCCACTCTTACAATAGAAGCAGTACATGTTGGCTCAACTTCGGGCGTTGCTCATCATCGACCCACTCATCATTTTTTGCACCTTCGCCTATGGTTTGGTCAATCTGATTGTCTCGCTCTTTGAGACTACAGGCAGAATGCAGGTCAGCATTGCGCGAGCCTGGGCGCGGATGCTGCTGCGAGTCAGCTTTGTTCGCCTGAAGGTGGAGGGGCTTGAAAAAATCGACCCCGCTGGCAGCTACGTCTTTGTCGCCAACCATCTGAGCTACATGGATACACCCTGCATCCTGGCGAGCATTCCTGTACAGTTCCGCTTTATGGCGAAGAAGGGCTTGTTCAAGATCCCCTTCCTTGGTTATCACCTCAGCCGCGCTGGCCATATTGCTGTGCCTCGGGACAACCCGCGCGAAGCGATTAAGGCAATGGCAGAGGCAGGCAGGATCGTCCGCGAGCGCGGCATCAGCATCCTGATTTTCCCTGAAGGCGGCCGTTCGTCCAACGCCAAGCTCCAGCCCTTCCGCGAGGGCGCTTTCTACATCGCTATCAATGCAGGAGTTCCTGTCGTGCCCGTGGCGATTTCTGGAAGCGAGAAGGTCTTGCCCTTCGGCTCTGGAACCGTTTGTCCGGGACCAGTCGTAGTGAGAATTGGTACACCCGTCTCAACCGCAGGATTGGTGGCCAAAGATCGTGGAGCACTTGCTCAGACTATGCATGACGCTGTCTATGAGCTGCTTGCTGACACCGATCTGGTAGATGCCAAACAGGAACTCGACATCGTTGCCTAGGCTGTCGGGATGGCGCTGAGCGCCTCTTCTGGCGTGTCGTAAAACGCGAAGACCGTGTCCAGGCGCGTTACGCGAAAGCTCTGTCGCACCACCTTTGACGCCGCCGCGATGCCCAAAGTCCCCTTGACCTGCATCAACCGTCCGTAAGTCGAGATGAATCGCCCGATGCCTGTTGAATCGATCTGCTTTACGTCACGCATATCAAAGACAATGTGACGCGCACCCGCATCCAGTTGCGTGTTTACCAATAACTCAAGGGAAGCCGCCTCTGGCCCCATGATTAACTTTCCAACGAGGTGAATTAAGCTTACGCCCGGCCGGATCTCTTCAGTTTGAATCTCCAACATTCCAGGCCTCAGGATAACAGCCGATAGACTGCCCGCCTGGCAAGTTCAAGCGCGGCTTCATAATCTGGCTTGTCCAGCGTGAGCTTGCCATCCAGTTGCTCAAGCAGTTCAATCGCTATCGCCTCGGCATCCCGATCCTGGTTCGCCAGCAACTCCAAGTAGGCATCCCGCGCCGGGAACGCACCCTGCGCAAAGCCTTCTCGCACATCAACAATCAGGCTAAGCCGCTGTACACGAAAGCAGGCGTCGCCCTTGTCTGTGCTGGGCGTCAATTGCCGCAGTTGCTCATAGGCAGCGGTGTAATCGCGAGCATAAGCCGGGCGCCAATCGAGGCCGCGACGGTCATTCTCTGCCCGTAGAAGTATGTGCTGCACGATGTCGCCATAGTGCACCGCCAGGCAGGAATCGGGCCCTGGTTCGTATCTCGGAGGCAACAAGCCAAGCGACGCAAGCCAGATGTGCCCCATCTCATGGGCGATCAGTGCATCCGCAGAATTCTTTGTCTGCTGCATCCGGGCCGTATTGAGCAGGATCAAACTTCGCGAGCGACCAGCCATCTCATAGCGAAAGGTCAAGGCCTGTGAGCGGGAAAAAGACTCTGCAAAGTCTGCTTTGTTGAAATAAGACATCAACGCTTTGCGGTCTTCCCCAGCGCCAGTGTCCCCAGGAATCCTCAGGATTTCTATCTTGCTAAGCGTGAGTGATTCGATCTCCGCCTTCCACTGTTCGAGTGGAGCCGGGAGAGTGATCGGTAGCTGGAGAGCCAATAAAAGGACGGGCAACATCGTACTCAGTCCATAATACGATTGTGCTGTCGCGAAGATCGATATTAGGCGGGGCGTTCTGTGGCCTCACCACCGGGTGTAACTTCCGGAACAAAAATGCATTCGTAGGTTCTGCCTTTGTCGCAACACGCGACTCTGGCGATATCGCCGTTGTGGATCTCGCCGCTTTCCGGCTCAATACAAGCCGCATCAAGCCCAGCGGTCGTCCGGTGCAATTGCTGGATGTGCCCAATAGCGATTTCTTCTACACCGTTGGCGGCAACGGAATTGTGGAAGAAGTCAGCGTGACGGAATCTGCGATCTCACGCAAGCTCAAGATCCCCATCGCACCACAAGACCTCTGGTTGAGTTTCGATGCCAGGACGCTTTGGGCGCTGAGTGCAGATGGCAAGAAGCTGCTGGCGATCGACCGCGAGCGCCTGGACCTCAAACGTGAATGGAAGCTGCCAGAGAGGGCGACGGCGATCGCTGTCGCGCCTGAAACCGCGCAAGTTGCGGTCGCGCTGGCGGATTCTTCACGGGTCGGCATCCTCGGGTCTGCGGCGAGCCAGGACTTCGCGTGGGCCTCGATCGGCGACCCTCCGGGCCTGATTCGCTTCCTGAATAATGGCAGCATGCTGCTGGTTGCTCAAAAGGCAAAACGGCAACTGACGATGGTCGATACGACACTTGCCAAAGTCGTCGTCCATCTGCCGCTGCCCATTCAGCCCGAAAATCTCTGCTTCAGTGCTGATGGTGGTCAGCTCTTCATCACCGGCGAAGGCCTGGACGGCGTTGTTGTCGTCTATCCTTACCAGTCGCAAGTGGCGGCAACTTTGCTGAGTGGCAAGGCGCCGGGACCGATGGCTGTGTCGAGCCAGCCGCAATTTCTCTTTGTGACTAGCCCGAGCACGGACACGGTTTCAGTACTCGACTACCGAACGCAGAAGCTGGCAGCGGTGGTGGCCGTTGGCAACGACCCTCGCTGCGTCGTGCTTACACCGGACAACCAGATGGCACTGGTGCTCAACCAGCGCTCGGGCGATATCGCGATCATCCGGCTGGCCAACATCGTTAGCAAACGCCATAAGACCGCGCCGCTGTTCACGCTGATTCCAGTTGGTTCGGCCCCTGTTGCGGCCGTTGTGCGCAGTGCCTAAGGTTAGGCGCGCAAGATCGCCAGCGCTGCCAACCAGGCAGTTTCGGCTCGCAGAATGCGGGGCCCCAGGCTTGCAGCAGTCCATCCTGCGCTTGAGGCAAGAGCGCGCTCCTCATCGGTCCAGCCGCCTTCCGGGCCGATTAGCAGGCTGATCGGATCGCCTGCCTTGCCAAACTCCGCCAATTTTTGGCCCTCACGATTCTCGTCGAGGATTATCCGCACTCCAGCAACCTGGACGACGACGTCGCGAAAGCGCATTGGTTCGCCCAGTTCCGGTAAGAAGCTTCTGCGGCTCTGCTGGCTGCTTTCGACCAGGATGCGGCGCCATCGGTCCATCCGCTTGGCAACGGCCTTATCCAGCCCATGCTCTGTTCGCGAAGCCTGCACCGGTACAATCCGGTCAACGCCCAACTCGGTTGCCTTCTCGATGCCCCACTCGAAATGTTCAAATTTGATGATCGCCACGTAGAGATGGATGGCTGGTGTGGCGCTCTCGGCAGGCAGCGTCTCGATAATTTCAAAGCGGACAACATCTTTATCGACAGCCGTAATCTTGCCGAGGTACTTTTGGCGGTTGTCAGAGAGCTCATACATCTGACCCGGCTCGGCACGCAATACACGTGAGAGGTGCTTGGCTTCGTCGCCACGCAACTCGGCAATACCGTCATCCACTGCAGAAATAAAAAATAGTCGTCGCGCCATAGGCTATGGTGTTTTTATGATTGCGTACTTGCAGGGGACAGTGTTGGAGAAAGCGGCTGGCACCGTGATTGTAATGGCCAACGGCGTGGGCTATGAGGTAGTGGTGCCGATTAGCACCTATTCGGCGGTGCCAGATCCAGGCCAACAAGTCGCGTTGCGGATCTATACAAAAGTGAGCGAGGACGACATTGCGCTCTTTGGATTCCTCACTGCAATTGAGAAACGGGCATTCGAGCGTTTGATCAGCGTCAGTGGAGTTGGACCGTCGCTCGCCGTCAAAGTGTTGAGCGGCATTGCAGTTGAAAGCCTGGTGGCCTGCATCCGTGGCGGCGACATTGCCAGCCTGACGCGGGTACCGGGGATTGGGAAGAAGACGGCAGAGCGCATCATCGTAGACCTGAAAGACAAGCTAGACGACCTGCCTTCGGGCTCTGGCAACTTGCGGATTAGCACGCCTTCAAACAATTTTTCGCCGCTAGAGGCAGACGTACTCTCGGCGCTGATCAACCTGGGTTCTCCGGCGGCGGCGGCAGAAGTTGCAGTGGGGAAGGCGAAGGGGCTGGTGACTGGCGTCGATTTTGAAGCACTGTTTCGCAAGAGTTTGGAGCTTGTACGCTAACCTGAATTAGCATGATCGAACGAGGCATTGTCGGGGCGGAAATACACGACGATGAGCGCCAATTTGAGGCCTCCCTGCGGCCACGCAGTCTAGCGGATTTCACTGGCCAAGAAAAGCTGAAGGAAAATCTTTCGATCGCCATCGCCGCCGCCAAGATGCGCGACGAGGCAATGGACCATGTGCTTCTCTACGGTCCGCCAGGTCTGGGCAAAACGACGCTGGCCACGCTGATCGCAAATGAGCTGGGCGTCGCATTTGAACAAACGGCTGCGCCCGTTTTGCAGAAGAAGCTCGACCTGACCGGATTGCTCAGTAATATTCGAAGCAAGCAGGTTTTCTTCATTGACGAGATCCATCGCCTTTCACCGGATGTTGAAGAAATGCTCTACTCAGCGCTGGAGGACTTTCGGGTAGACATCATTGTTGGTGCCGGTCCTGGTGCGCGGACCCACTCGCTGCCCGTACCCAGGTTCACAGCCGTCGGGGCGACGACGCGCCTGGGAAACATCAGTGCGCCATTGCGCGGGCGCTTTGGCCTGATGCTGCGGCTGGATGTCTATGATGCAGCGGAGTTGGCCGGTATTGTACGCCGCTCTGCGAAGATCCTGAATGTGCCGATCGACGGGCCTACGTCGGAGGAGATCGCGCGGCGCAGCCGCGGCACACCCCGCATCGCCAACCGGCTTTTGCGTCGAGTGCGGGATTTCGCTCAAGTCAAGGCCAATGGCAATATGTCGGAACAGATTGCCGTGGACGCGCTGAATCTACTTGAAGTCGATCCGCTCGGCTTGGACGAAGTGGATCGCCGGATCATGTTATCGATACTTGAGAAATTCGATGGCGGTCCGGTTGGACTGAACACGCTGTCGAGTGCCGTAGACGAAGAGTCTGGAACGATTGAAGACGTCTACGAGCCGTACCTGATTCAGCAGGGGTTTCTGGATCGCACGCCGCGTGGCCGCATCGCCACGGAGCGGGCTTACGATTACTTTGGCGTTAGCCGCCGCCGGGTCACTGCCGCCCTATTCTAAGGCGGGCTTGATGCGTTCGATCCGCACGCGAACGATGCGGTTGCGGTCCATCTCAAGGACCGTGAAGCGACGGTTGTCCTCTTCGATGACGTGCCCTGTTTTGGGTATGTAGCCGAGGCGAAAGAGAATAAACCCGGCCAAGGTTTCAAAGCCAGCATCGGCGGGCAGTTCGAGATCGAATTTAGTCTCCAGGTCGCGGGTGGTGGTTGACCCTTCAAGCTCCAGGTCGTCGGACTCACTCTCCTGCTCAATCGCCACGAGGTCGTGCTCGTCATTGATTTCGCCGAAGACCTGCTCGAAAACATCCTCGAGCGTCAGGACTCCGCTAACCGCGCCGAATTCATTCACCACAAGCGACATATGTGCGCGGTTTTCGCGGAACTCATCGATCAGGTCGCTGAGCGACTTAGTCTCGGGAATCACTGGCAGCTTGCGCACATATTGCTCGACGCGGAAGGGCTTTACCTGACGCCGTTTTTCTGTCGCGATGCGCCGCTCTCGCCACACACCGAGGAGATCGCGAAAGTGGACGATGCCGACGATATTGTCGGGATTGTCCTTGTACACAGGCACGCGCGAATAGTGGTGATCATCCATGGTCCGGAGTAATTCATCGAGCGAGGCATTCATGGGCAGACAGACCAGGTTGCTTCGCGGGGTCATCACTTCTCGCGCGACAAGTTCACGCAACTCGAGCAAGCGGTCAATGGCATGCGCTTCAAACTCGGTTACCGTGGAGTGTTCTTTGCTGGATTCGACGATGTGCCGAATCTCTTCGAGCGAATGTATGCCGTGGATTCCGCCTTGCGGCAGGCCAAGGAGGCGCGAAAAGAAGTTAGACAGACTTTCAACAAGAAACACGAGTGGTGCCAGTGCCCGATTTACGACCAGCAACAAAGGCGCACCGAGGATGCTGATTCTCTCCGAAGCGACGATGCCGATATTCTTGGGCACGACTTCACCGACGACGACCAGGAGCAGGGTCAGAAACACAAAACTAATCAGCAGGCAAAAGATCTCGACGAATTTCGTGTAGCCGGGCGGTGCGAGCGGGACCAATTGGAAGCGCAGCCAGTGGTTGATGGCCTCTTCACCCGCGACTCCCATTGCGAGGCTGGTGATGCCAATACCAACCTGTACGACGCTTAGGAGCCGTTCGGTGTTGGATAGTAGCTTCAGGGCGGCGATCGCACCGAGATTCCCCTCTTCGGCGAGCTGCTTGAGACGCGGCCGTCTTGAGCTAAGCAGGGCGATTTCGCAAGACGCAAAGAAGCCATTGATCGCGGTGAGAACCCCGAGTAATAACAAACGTAATCCGATGCTGCTGTTGGCTTCCATTAGACTTTGATTAAGTGCGACGCGTTCTCAAATATACCAATGGCCTTGCGGCAATCATTCTGATCGCGGCTCTCGGCCTCTTTTACCGCTACGTTTGGCAGAGCATGCCCGAGACGGCGGGGGAGCTAAATCTGAAGATTAGCCAGCCTGCCACAATCGTGCGAGACGAACACGGGATCCCTCACATTGAAGCGGCTAATGTCGAGGACGCAATCTATCTGCAGGGCTACGTTCACGCGCAGGATCGCTTTTGGCAAATGGAGGCGACGCGGAGAATCGCTGCGGGGGAGATGGCTGAGATTGTCGGACCCGCAGCGGTGGAAAGTGATCTTGAGGCCCGGCGACTGAGGCTTAGGCGTGTTGCCAATCTAATGTACGAACGCCTTGCCGGTGAGGATCGCAAGGTGCTTGCGGCGTATGCGCGCGGGGTGAACGACTGGTTGAGCACCCA
This sequence comes from Bryobacterales bacterium, assembly GCA_038206015.1. Taxonomy (GTDB): domain Bacteria; phylum Acidobacteriota; class Terriglobia; order Bryobacterales; family Bryobacteraceae; genus Bryobacter. The sequence goes on from JBBRBI010000066.1 coordinate 33,709, forward strand.
TCTGGACCGGCTGCCGCTGGAGATACGTGCGTTGAACTACACGCCTCGCCAGTGGAGCATGGCAGATACGCTGTTGCTGAGCCTGCATATGTTTCGTCAGCTCTCCACAAGCTGGACGACAGAAGCCGACGAGTTCATGATGCTGTCCCAAGGCGGGGACGCAGCCAAGATCAAGTTACTTTTCCCAACCCGCTCTGGGGCGGAGATTATGCCGGGTTCCAATGCCTGGGTGGTATCCGGCTCGCACAGCAAGACCGGTAAGCCCATACTTGCCGGTGATCCGCATTTGCAGCAGAGCTGGCCCAGTACCTTTTACATCAACCACCTCAAGGCTGGCGAGCTTGACGTGATTGGCGGCTCGATTCCAGGTTCGCCGGCGGTGATCATCGGACACAACCAGAAGATTGCCTGGTCGATGACGACTCTCCAGTTTGATGTGCAGGATTTGTACCTTAACGAGACTACGCTGCTTGGCGTCGAGAAGGAAACGATTCGCATCAAGGGCGCTGCTGCCATCGAGATGAACAATCAAATCGCCGCCCATGGCCCGCTGGTTGAGCGCAACGGCGTGAGGTATGCCCTCAGGTGGGTGCCGTTTGATGGCGAGTTTCACTTTACGTTTCTCGATATCAATCGCGCGCAGAATTGGAAGCAGTTTCGCGCAGCCCTATCCAACTTTGCGGGACCAAACCATAACTTCCTGTATGCCGACAGCGCTGGAAATATCGGCTATCAGGCGGCTGGCCACATGCCGCTCCGTAAAATACAGGACAGCGCTCTGCCGATGGATGCCCGCAACTCGGCTAATGATTGGGCTGGCTTCATTCCGTTTGACGAACTGCCCTCTGCATACAATCCCCCTGGGGGCGTGCTGATCAATTCCAATCAGAACCCATTCCCCAAAGACTACAAGTATCCGGTGGCCGGGATCTTCACTCCGCCCTATCGCCAGCGCCAGATCGCCAACATGCTGGCCAAGCAGGCACAGTGGCAACCGGTGGAGATGGCGATGATTCAGAAGGACGTGTATTCTGCGTTCCACCATTTTCTTGCGGGGCAAATCGCCAAAGCTGGCAGGAGCCGGAAGAGCACTCGGGAGGATTTTAGTGCCGCCCTGGAGATTCTTGAGAACTGGAACGGGCAAATGGAAATCGAACAATCAGCTCCGATGATCGTCAGCCTGGCTTATGAAGAGATCAAGGCCGCCGTCATTCGGCGAGCCGCGCCAAGACCGGCTCCGTATGCGTCGCACTTTGCGCCATCGGTTGTTGAGGAGCTACTGCGCCGGCGGCCAAAGGACTGGTTCCCTGACTTCGATCAAGTTCTGGTTCAGGCATTGCTGGACAGCCTGGACGCCGGGATCAAGCTGCAGGGCAAGAATCCACGGTTTTGGGATTATGGGCGCTTTAACCGGATCTATATTCCCAATCAGGTCCTTGGCGAAGCGGTGTCGGTTGGCAAATTTATTGCGCGACCGTGGATGCCTTTTTCCAGTGTGATTCGCAGCCTCCGCCTACCGTTGCTGGATAACTATGTTCAGGCAGGACCTGCGCCCCTGAGCGGAGCAAGCCAAACGGTGAAACAAGTAAGCAATCGTGTGGGCCCGGCCTTTCGTTTCATCGCCGATACATCCAACTGGGATGCCAGTTATTTCACGATCACACTTGGGCAGAGTGGCCACGCCTTCTCTAGCCACAGCAAGGACTATTGGGACAGCTGGTACAGTGGGCAACCGGTTTTGCTGCCCTATAAAACAGTTCGGGCGGACGCCGTACTTCGCGTCCGCCCGAATTAGAGGAAAGCGAGCCCCAGCTACTTAATCGCTTTTTCGATTGCCGCGATGAAGGCCGGATCTTCAGGAGCTACATTCGATTCGAAGCGTTGAATTACCTTGCCGTCTTTGCCGACCAGGAACTTGGT
>JBBRBI010000067.1:0-35271 GCA_038206015.1 Bryobacterales bacterium
GCCGAGACGTAGTCGATGACGAGCTTGTTGCCGCTGGTCTGGGTGACGTTGAAGCGGAGGGCAGCCGATGCGGCGGCCATGCGCTTTTCGCCATCGAATGCGGCGGAGTTGATGCCCCAGGCAAAGTGAGCGGCGGCGGCACCGTCCTTCATTTCGATGAAGGCTTTCAGCTTGCGAGGGTCCGGGCCTACGTCGGGCTGGCGAGCGTGGGTGGAGGCGTATTGATTTGGGAAATCGACACAGCTTGTGAGGAGTAGGGCGGAGGCCAGAAGGAGCTTATGCATTCTTGTCCTTTGCGTAACAGAGGGAATTGAGCGGGCACTCCAGACAGTTGGGCTTGCGGGCCTTGCAATGACCGCGCCCATGGTGGATCAACTGGTGGCTGAAGTTGATCCAGCGATCGTTCGGCAGGATCGCTACGAGATCGCGTTCGATTTGGACGGGACCGGTTTCTCGGGTTAGATCGAGACGCTGGGTGATGCGCGAAACGTGGGTATCGACGACCACGCCGCTGGCGATCTGGAAGCAGGTGCCGAGCACCACGTTGGCAGTTTTGCGTGCGGCACCGGGGACCGTGAGAAGGTCTTCGATGTTCTGTGGCACTTCGCCACCGTAGACGGCGAGGATACGCTGCGCCGCGCCGATGATGCTCTTGGCCTTGTTGTTGTAGAAGCCGGTTGAGTAGACGTCTTTGCCCATCTCAGTGAGATTGGCGGCGGCGTAATCCTGCATCGTGGGGTATTTGGCGAAGAGGGCGGGAGTGACCTTGTTGACGCGTTCGTCTGTGCACTGGGCGCTGAGGATGGTGGCGACCAGAAGTTCCCAGGGGGTGGAGTGATCGAGGGCACAGGTGACGTTGGGGAACATCTCGTCGAGCCGGGTGAGGATGGCGTTGAGCCGCGCCTGTTTATCAGCCTTGGTACGTGGGCGCATTGGAAACTAGCAGCATAACATCGGCGTTGAATCCGGGGTTGCTGTTCGCACTTTGTTACGTCTGGCTGGTGGGTCTGCCGGAGGGCTGGCTGCTCGATGATTTCTCGTTGATTGACCCAGATTTCCTTTCCCTGCTTCGACCTCGCTTCCTCAGTCATGTCACCTACTGGCTGAACCAGTACTTTATTCCGTCTCTCTCTTCCGGGGTGGCTTGTGCGCCTTAGATTGCGTCTTTCCGGCCTTCGCGCTGGATTCCTGGATGGTGCCCTTCGAGACACGGCTCGAAATCTTCTTGAGTTCGTCCACTGCTGCGACGAAGTCTTTGTCTACTCGCGACGGATCGTTTGCAGTCAAAGCGTGATACTTCCGAAATTCCTCTGCTGCGCGGTCGAGCGCTTGTTCGTGAGAGGTCCGACCCGCATGGGTCAGAATGTCTCTTTCGGTAAGTCGCAGAAAGTCATCCAACTTTCCGATCCAGTCCTGCATATACATAGTCCGGCGCGAAAGCGCCTGAAGGTCGGCAAAGTCCAGGTAGGCAGAGACGATGAGATTCAACGCCTTCAGCTCGTCTTCCTGTAGATAGTTCTTCGCGACCGCTACATCTTCCTTGCGTGGGATTAGACCTCGCCAAGTCAAGAGCCCCATATTGGGCTTGCTTGCGTCGGCGCGGCGGAAGATGACTTCAGCCGCAGTGTGGCCGTGTGCTGCCCAGTGCATCTTATTCTGGATCGTTGCGAAGAACTTCTGCGATGCCTCTACTTTCGGATCGTAGTCGATGCTTGTCGCGTAGATGTCGAGAACCTTCTGCCAGAAGGCACGCTCCGAGGACCGAATGTCCCGGATACGGGCGAGTAACTCATCGAAATAATTCCCACTTCCCCGCTGCTTCAGCCGGTCGTCGTCGAGGGTGAACCCCTTGACGATATACTCACGAAGCCGTTGGGTAGCCCAAATGCGAAACTGGGTGCCTCGGTGGGACTTTACACGGTAGCCCACGGAGATGATTACGTCCAAGTTGTAGTGGTCGATCTCCCGAGAAACCTCCCGGCTACCCTCGGATTGAACTATTGCAAAATTTGCAACGGTTCCCTCTGAAGTGAGTTCACCCTCCTCGAAAATGTTCTGTACATGCTTGAAAATGCTAGACTTGTCGCGCTGAAACAGTTCCGCCATTTCGGCCAGGGTCAGCCAAACAGTTTCGTCGCGAAGGCGGACTTCAACTCGCGTGATTCCATCCTCGGTTTGGTAGAGGATGATCTCCGATTTGGGCTGGTTCATGTTCATGCCTACACTGTGCGGAAGCTTGTAACGCACCTGACCTTCATCACGCGAACCGCATTGGCCTTGAGTTGGTCGTTTCCCGCGAAGCCCTCGTCGACGCAGATGACTCGTTGAGGGCGGGGGCCACCTTGTTGACGCGTTCGTCCATGCATTGGGCGTTCAGGATCGTAGCGACCAGAAGCCCCCAGGGGGTGGAGTGATCGAGGACACAGGTGACGTTGGGGAACATCTCGTCAAGCCGGGTTAGGATGGCGTTGAGCCGCGCCTGATTATCAGCCTTGGTACGTGGGCGCATGCGAAACTAGCAGCATAACATCGGCGTTGTATCCACGGTTGCTGCTCGCACTCTGCTGCGTCTGGCTGATGGGTTTGCCAGGGGACTGGCTGCTCGATGATTTCTCGTTGATTGACCCCGACTTCCCTTCCCTGCTTCGACCTCGCTTCCTAAGCTATGTCACCTATTGGCTGAACTGGAAGCTGGCCGGAAATATCCCGTGGACTTTTCGGCTGACGAATATTCTCATTCATGCGGTCGGCGTGCAACTGTGTTTTCGGGCGTTGCGGCGGCTCGTTGGAGAGCACCGGGCGTTTGTAGCGGCGGCGATGTTTGCGGTGTGCCCGATTCAGGCCGACGCCGTCCTTTACGTGTTTGGCCGGCCAGTGGCGCTGATGGGACTGATGCTGTGGTTGGCTCTGGATCGCTGGATGGCCGGACAGCGCCTAGTGGCGTTGGGATGTTATGCCGTCGCACTTCTGGCCAAGGAAGAGGCGGCGGCGTTTCCGTTGTTCCTGCTGGCGCTGGAATATTTATGGCTGAATCGCAGGCAAGGATTGCGCGCGATTGCAGTGATGGCGGGGTTGGCGGTTATCGCCGTGGTGGGGACCTTTGTGGCGAGCAGCCAAATTGCGGGATCGGGGGCGGGTGGACAGGCGGGGGTGAGTGCCTTGAGCTATCTGGCGACTCAACCGAAGGTGATTGGCGTTTATTTGTCGCAACTAGTCGTTCCTTACTTTTGGGGATTTACCTGGCAACCGGAGCTTTGGCCGACCGCCTGCGCGCTGCTGTGGCTGGGAATGCTGGGTGGACTTTATTGGGCGCGACGGTGGCAGGCGAGTTTCTGGGTGCTCTCAGGCCTGCTGTTTCTTTTGCCCACGTCCAGCGTGTTTCCAATCGCGGATCTGGCTGCGTTTCGACGGATGTATTTGCCTGTGGCGTTTTTGTTTGCCGCGTTGCCGGTGCTGCGTCCGACAGTCGCTGGGCTTTGGATCGTCCTGCTGGCGGGAGTGAGCGCCGAGCGGGCATTTGAATTGTATCGGCAACCAGTGGCGCTTTGGCGGGCTACGATCGAGCGCCAGCCTGGGGACCAACGGGCGTTGCTGCAGCTTTGCCGCTACCTGGAGCCGTCAGAGGCGCTGCTGGAATTGGAGAGGCGTCCATCGAGTGCGTCCAACTATCAGACGGAGCTTGGCCGGGTGTATCTGGAGTTAAGGCGGCCTGCCGAGGCTTTGCGGGCATTCGGGAAAGCATTGGCGGACGACCCGGCGAAGGCATCGAATTTCTATAACCGCGGTGTGGCGTTGCTCGCCTTAAAACAGCAAGACGCCGCGCGTGCAGACTTTGAGCGAACGCTGGGAATTGACTCCACGCACAAGCCCGCGCGCGAGGCATTGTTGCAATTGGCTAAGGTGCCGAAGTAATTTCGACGACAGGCTCTAAGAACTGCCAATCGGGCATCTCGAAAAACTTACGCTTTTGAGTGAACTCAGTAACTGAGATCTCCTTGGCTCCGAATGCAGCGATACCGGAGATGCGGAACTTGAAGGTACAGGCCGGAGCGTCCGCAGCAGCGCCGCGGGCACGCAGTGTGACGACGCCAGCGAGCTCACCCATGTCCGTAGAACCGTGGTTGATCGCCAGGAACTCAACCTTGAGCTTCTTGCCCGCTGCTTCAGAGATGCGGAAGCCGGTAAGTTCGAGCGACTTCTTGTAAGGGTGATCGCCGGTGCGTTCCGTCTTCTTCTGAGAAGTCGCCGCGTTTCGGTTTGAACGGGTGTACCAGACAAGGGCCGAGACCAACCCAGCGATCAGGACGAAGGCGAGGACGGCAGCAGCCCAGGGCGGGAGGGAAGACTTGTTGTCATCTTCACCGACGTAATAGACCTTCTGCGATGGAGGCAGAGGCTCTGGCACCGGGAGGGACGTAAATGGCGCAGGGGCGGGCGGAGCCACAGGGGGTGTAGTAACTTGTTGCGGCGCTTGCTGCGGCGGGTAATTGTAGAGCGCCTGAGGAGGCGGAACGGCAGGAGGCTGTGCGGCCTGAAGAGGCTGTTGCGGCGGATAGTTATACTGCGGCGGCGGATATTGCTGGGGAGGATACTGTTGCGGCGGGTATGCCTGCGGCGGATACTGCTGGGGCGGGTATTGCGGGGGTGGAAATTGCTGGGGAGGGTACTGTTGACCCGGCTGTTGCGGCGGCGCATAGCCTTGGGGTGGATAGCTGGGTTGAGGCGGCTGGGATGCCGGCTGCTGGGATGCAACAGGAGCGGACTTCGCAGCCAAGTCGGCACAAAATGGGCATTCGGAATAAGAAGGGCCAACTTCTCTTCCGCACTTCGGACATATCCAGGTGAACATTGTTGGTTATCTACGAGTGTATCGTTGTAGCGACACGTGGGAAAGACGCGCGCAGAATCTGCTTCGTTGCGTTTCGTTGTAAGCTGAGGGGCAAATGCGCATCATCCTGCTTCTGGTTGCTCTGGTCTGGACGGTTTTGGGACAAGGAACGGGGGCCAGTATCACGGGTACGATTATGGATACCAGCAGGTCAACCATCGTGGGGGCCACGGTGCGGGCCGTGAATCTAGAGACCAATGTTGCCCGGATGACCGCAACCGGGACCGATGGTGGCTACTCGCTGCTATTTCTGCCGATCGGGACCTATCGGGTGCAGGTGGAAGCGGCGGGCTTTAAGAAATTCGACCAGACCGGGGTGGTGTTAGTGGTGAACCGGAACGCACGGGTGGATGCGACCATGCAGGTTGGGGCCCTGGCAGACACAATCGAAGTCACTGCCGATGCAGCTATCGTGGAAACGTCGACGCCGGGGTTGGGTCTTACGGTGACCAACAAGGACATCGAGAACATGCCGCTCGTCAATCGCGACATATACACGCTTTTGACGATGACGCCGGGCGTGGACACGACTGACACAGCGACCGATAACTTTGGCGCGCCGATGCAAGTGACGATCATCAATGGCAGCCCGAATTCAGGAATCGGATCTGTCAATTACAACCTGGATGGCGGGAGTAACACGAACGGATTGAGGAACACCGGCAATGTGCCGCCGAACCCGGATGCGATTGCGGAGTTTCGAGTGACGACGAACAGCTATCCGGCAGATGAGGGGCGCTTTGGGGGCGGGACGGTGACGATGGTAACGAAAAGCGGCACAAACGCCGTGCATGGAACTTTGTTTGAATTTTTTCGCAATACACATCTGAATGCCAACCGCTGGACGCCGGGTGCATCGAACCTGTCAAAAGACCCGATCCACCGGAATCAGTTTGGCGGGACACTGGGCGGGCCGATCCGTAAAAACAAGACTTTCTATTTTGGGACTTACTCAGGGATGCGGGAGCGGACGAGTATCTTTCAAAATACTGCGCTGCCACTGACGGCATTGGAGCGTATAGGGGACCTGTCGCAAAGCCCAGGAAACGCGCCGGTGGACCCGCTGACGAATCAACCCTTTCCGGGCAGGATCATCCCCGTGACCCGGATAGACCCGGTGGCTAATAAGATCTTTGATACCTACATTCCGTTACCGAATCTGGCTGGCGGCTTGTACGAGGCGCGAATTTCACATCCGCGCGAGACAGATGAAGTGTTGGGCAAAGTGGACCACAATCTTGGAGCGACGCACCGGCTGACCGGAAGTGTTTTCTACACGAAGGGATTTGATCTGGTGGGGCTTTTGGGGAACATCCCCTGGGTGAGCCGCGATTTTCGGTGGCGGCAGTATAACTACAACTTCAAAGACACCTGGATCGTGAAGCCGAGCATGATCAATGAATTTCGTGTCGCATATGTGCGTAATTTTGGCGGCAGGACGAATCTGCCCGGGATCTCGCTGGGGGACCTGGGGTCGAAGTTTCAGATTCAAGGGACGCCGTCGCTGCCACAACTTACGGTTGCAGGCCGCTTCAATATGAACAGCGGGATCCCCGGACCGGTAGCCGGGAGCAATCAATATCAACTGCGCGACACACTGAGCATTACCACGGGAAAGCACTCGCTGCGCATTGGGGGCGAGGCGGTGCTGGAGAAGATGATCCATGACACGCTGCTGAATAACTACGGCACCTTCAGCTTCAATACGAATAACCCTCGGGGGACCAAGAATGCAATGGCAGACTTCATTATGGGGCTGCCTGCAACGATGAACCAGGATACTCCGACAACGAAGATCAACAATGACTGGTATTACGCATTGTATGTGCAGGATGACTACCGGGTAACTACGCGCTTGACATTGAATCTGGGCATTCGTTGGGACATCCAATTGCCGATTACGGACCGCTTTGACCGATTGTTGACCTTCGTGTCTGGTAGGCAATCCAGCATGGTGCCCAGCGCCCCGAAGGGCTTGTTGTTTCCCGGAGACACGGGCGTGGGCAGGGGCATCATTGCAACACGCTGGGACAATATCAGCCCGAGACTGGGCTTTGCCTGGGACCCGTTTGGAGACAGGAAGACGGCGATTCGCGGGGGGGCGGGCATCTTTTACGGCAGTATGTCGGGCAATGAGTGGAATAGCAGTTCGGACAATCAGCCCTTTGCCATCCGCCAGCAATTTAACGATGTTTACACCCTATCGGACCCCTATCGACTGCAGCCCGGCGGCGTGTCACCTTTCCCATACTCTTACACGCCAGGGGCACCGCGCTTTATCGCGCCGTCTGCGATTCTCGGAATCGGACTGGACTATAAATCGCCCTACACCTATCAGATGAACTTTGCGGTGCAACGGCAACTCACCCAGGACGCGAGCGTTACGGTTGCCTATGTGAATAACCTGACGCATCGCATTCCATCGAGCCCAGACCAGAATTATCCGGTGCTGGCAGCAGGGGCAACGACGGCGAATGTGAATGCGCGACGGCCCTATCTGCCGGGCGTCATCTCGACGCTGGGATTGACTAAGTCGATTTTGAATTCTGCCTATCACGGGCTGCAAATGAGCGGGGAAAAGCGCTACTCGAAGAATTTTCTGGTGAGAGGGTTTTATACGTTTGGCAAAGGCCTGGACGCTATCAACACGCAGAACAGCACGCAACAACAGGCCACTGACTGGAATCACATTTCACTGGACCGTGGAAGGGCCAATAACGACCGGAGACACAGTGCGGTGATTTCTGGCATCTGGGAATTGAAGTACTTTGGCAACAGATCGAAGTGGGTGCGGGCTGTAGCTAGTGGCTGGTCGCTGGCAGCGATTGTGAGTTTGCGCAGCGGGCTTCCGCTAACGGTAAGCAACGGGACCGATGTGAACTTTGACGGCAATACGAACGACCGCACGGATTTGATCGGCAACCCGAAGCTGGACGCGGGCAGGCCGCGGAATGAAGTGGTCGCTCAATGGTTCAATACAGCGGCGTTCAGCAGAGCCACGCAGGCCGCCAATTCATTTGCTGGCACAGCAGGAAGGAACATCATGGATGGCCCTGGGCTGAAGAATGTAGACATGACGATTGCACGCGGATTTCGTGTAACTGAGAAGACGATGCTGCAGTTTCGCGCAGAGGCGACGAACGCATTGAATCTGGTGAACCTGAACAACCCGGCGACTGGCGCGGCGACAACGGCGACATTTGGAAAGATTCAGACGGCGCGGCCGATGCGCTTTGCGCAGCTTGGGTTGAAGTTGATTTTCTGATGCGATTTCTCAGGGGGTTGGGGCGCGAGACGAGGGAGGTGGCGATATTTCCGGGGGCCTTTCATCCACCGACCGTAGCGCACGTGGCATTGGCGGAGGCGGCCCGCAGCCATGTACAGGAAGTGGTTTGGGCGATGCCTGAGTCGTTTCCTCACAAGACTTATGAGGGCGTGGGGCGGGAGCAAAGACTTCAGTTAGTGATGGGGGCGACTGGGGATGCGGTGGCTGTCAGTCGGGAGAATCTTTACTTTGCGGTGGCAACAGAACTGAGTGCGGCGATGCCCGGGGTGAAGGTCAGTATTCTGACGGGCGAGGACAGTGCGCGCAGAATTCTGGAATGGGATTACGGCGAGGGCGAGGTATGGAAACGTGAGTATCTGCACGAGAATCTCCGGAGCTTTCCGATCTTGACGACGAGGCGAAGTGGGGACTGGGTTGTGCCGCAAGAGTTCGCGAGTTACTTCCGCTGGCTGGAAATGGGTAGTGCGCAGATGGAGATCTCGTCGAGCGCGGTTCGGGATCGAATTATGAGTGGGGTGGAGTGGCGGGAGTTGGTGCCGGAGGCGCTCTGGGAGCAGGTGGCGGCGCTGTATGGCTATGGCTCTGGTGTCAGTGCGAGCGGCCAGTAGGGCGAGGCGAGGACGAGGGTCTTGCGTTTGGGCTCTGGAAACTCGAGCGTCGCGTGGCCTTGTTTGATGAGGATCGGCGTGGGCTCTGCAAGAACCAGGGTGCCTTCGCCATCCAGGCCATCGAGCCAATTTTCGCCGAGCGAGGCGAGCTTGAGATCACCATCGAAGTTAGCGGTGCCTTGTTCGAGCGGCCAATTGAGGATTTCGCCGTGGAAGTTGTATTCGGGCGTTGGTTGCCAGAGAAGCGTCTGTATGCGGCCTTTGATCTGGATCGAAGTGGCGGCGTCATGGGGTGCGAAGATGGCTGAAGAAATTGCGGCCTTGAGCTGAGTGGATCGCCAGTCCAGACGAAGCACCAGGGGCTGAAAGGCGCCGGCGGCGAAGTTGAGGGTCTTGAAGCGGAGCACTCCGCTTAGGTTGCGATTCTTGAGCCAATCGGGAATCGTTGAGCGGCGCAGGCGGATTCTGTCGAGAAGGCCTGAGGGGGGAAGCTGGGCATCGTGCAGAATGCGATCAACGACGGAGGCGTCGGCCTCAGAGACGGTGAGATTGAAGTCACTGGGGCGGGCGCGATCGGGGGAGTAGGAATAATCGCCCTCCACTTCGATGCCGTCCCAGGAGGCACGCATGCGGCGGAGCGAGACACGATTGGGGTCGAACAGGATTGAGGCGGTGGAGATCTCCAGTGGGCCAGAGATGCCGTCTAGATCGACGCTGATGTTGCGGGCGTTGAGACGACCGCTCCAAACGCCGGGGTCTGAATCTTCCGTGCGGTTATAGCGGAGTTGACCCTGCCAACTGCCGCCCTGAGCAGCGGCGAGGACCGGAAGGCCACCGGCAGGGATCATCAGGCCGAGGCCGGATTTGAGGCCCTTGACACTGAGTAGTTGCGTGGCGATGCGGACTTGCATCTGTCCGTTGCGCGCATCCCAGGAGGCGTCCATTGTGGCGCTTTCCGTATCGCCGACAAGAATCTCGGCTGAGTTGAGCAACCAACGGGAGCCGTCGACGACGGCGTTGGCTTGATGGATCTGAAGGCTGGGTTGATTGGGGAGGTCGATGCGCGTCTGGTCGAACCAGATCATGCCCTTGGCGGGAACCTCTTCAGGACTGGGCCAGGAATAGCCGACGACGGCATTGAAACGACCTGAGGCGGCAATGCCGGGAGGAAGCTTGGCCTTGGCGGCGCGGACGAATTCGAGAAGCTTGACGGCATCCACCTGGCGCAGGTCCAGCAACAGGGCACCTTTGGGCTGCTGGAAGAAATCGCGAGCACGAATGCGGGCACGGAGTGTTTCTCCACCAACCGTATCGAGGGCGAGGCGCTGACCTGGCAGATCGATGGAACCCTCAAAGGCGAGGCGATTGTTGTTGCCGGCGAAGGGGAGGAAGCTCTGTGGCTCCAGACCGTCAAGTTGGACGCCACCGACAATGTGAGCCTTTGTCCAGGGGCCCTGAACGCGAGCTTTGGCACCGAGCTTGCCGGCGAAATCGGCACCACGGGCGCCAAAGAAAAAGTTGAAAGCGTGGATGGCGCTGGGCTGAAGTTCGGTCTGCAAATCGAGATCGGGAACGCGGCCAGGCGGGGCATGAACTTGACCTCTGATTGCAAGATTGCCGAAGCCCTGTGTGCCACGATCTGTGCGGGCGGGTTCTGCGGTGAAGAAGACTTTGACATCGCCCTGAGAGCTGGGCGCACTGAGATCGAGCAAGACATTGGTGAGATAGAAGGCGCTCTTGGAGTCGCCTTGTTTGAAGTTGAGACGGCCCTGACGAACTTCGATTTCGGGAGGACGGAGGCCGGGGGTGCCGAGGCTCTGGACGTTCCAGCCGCTGGCACCACGCATCAGGTTGACGCTGGGTTCTGTAAGTCGGATACGACTTACTTCAAAGCGCCCACTGAGGAGGCCCAGGATACTTGGTTGGACTTCAAGATTTTCCACATAGGCGAAGGGTTCGAGCGAGAAAACGGGGTCCTCGCCAATGACCACTCGATCGGCGAGAAGGGCTGGCGAAGGAAGGAGGCGAAAGTGGGTTTCGCCCTCGATGCGCACCGGGCGGGATAGCGCAAATTCAAGTGAGCGCTGGAGGCGCTGGCGCAGGGGCGCGGCGCTGAAGTAAGGGGCCAGGAGGACGAGAGCGAGAAATGAAGCGGCGATGAGCCACCAAACGTGGGTGCGTTTCATTTTGCTGGTTGTAGTGGCTGCCACCAGCTCAGGAGGCGCTGGTAATCGTGCGGCGTATCGCAATCCTCGGCGACGGCGCGGTCATCGACATCGAGATACTGCGACGGGAAAGCGCTGAGGATCTGTTTTGCATTGGCGGTGGGCGCGGCGGCGCGGAGGGCGGCCAGAGCCGTATCGCGCACCAGGATGGGGTGGCCACTGTGGCCCTGGCAGCGCGGCTTGGTGAGGGGGGCGGGGGCGGCATCGAAGAGCTTTTGGACTGAAGCGGGATGAACTGCGGCGAAGTCGACCGGCGTGAAGAGGATGGCCGAGGCCTGGGGGAAGTTTGCAAGGCCGAGGCTGAGGCTGCTAAACATGCCGAGGGCGTGGTGTGTGTTGCAGAGCATGAAAGTGGAGAGATGGGGGAGAGCCTGGCGAATTTCGAGATCGTGTGCGCCGGTGATGATGACAGTGGCCGTGCAATGGGGAACGAGGAGATTGAAAGCGCGCTCGGCCAGTGTGAGGCCGCCGAGTTGCAACAACGCTTTAGGCTGGCCCATGCGCGTTGAAGCACCGCCAGCAAGAACGATGCCAGCGATCATTTGAGTACGGTCGCGCTGTCGGCGGTGGCGAAGATGCCCTTGGCGACGGACTTCCAGCGCGGGTCTGCGCCGCGACGCACGGCGATCATCTCGGCTGCGACACTGACGGCGATTTCTTCGGGAGTGATGGCACCGATTTCGAGGCCCATGGGAGCGTGCACGCGCTCAAATTTCTCACGACTGACGCCTTCCTTTTCAAACTCCTTGAGGACCGCGATGACCTTGCGCCGGGAGCCGATCATGGCGATGTAGCGGGCATCGGTGGAGATGGCCCAACGGAGCACACGCATGTCATCGCGATGGCCACGGGTGACGATGATGATGTAGCTGGAGGAGTTGACGTTGAGCTCCGGGAAAACTGCCTCGTACTCTTCAGCGATGACGTCGTCGATGTCGGGGAAGCGTTCCCGATTGGCGAAGCTCTCGCGATTGTCAATGACAGAAACGCCGAAGCCTGCGAGATCGGAGACCTTTGCAAGGCTCTTGGAGATATGGCCAGCGCCGAAGATAAAGGCGTGGGGGCGAGGGACGATGGCTTCGACAAAGACGTTGAGCTGGCCACCGCAGATGAGGCCGTTATCGTAGGCGGCGTCCTGGCCGAGGTTGAAATTGAGGTGGCGGGGTTTCTCGGTCGCGATAACCTCGCGGGCAGCATTCCAGACTTCGGCCTCCACACAGCCGCCGCCGATGGTGCCGATGAAACTGCCATCCTCGCGAACGAGAATCTTGGCGCTTTCATAACTGGGGATCGAGCCATTGACCTCGACAATTGTGGCGAGGGCGCACTTCTGCCCTGCTTTACGAAGACGAACGATTTCGGAGAACAAATCCATGCCATCTTGATTTTAGCTCCCTCTGGAAAAAACTGTGAACGAACTAGCGATGATCTTTGACATGGACGGCGTAATTGTCGATTCGATGCCGTTTCACTCGCGAGCCTGGGAGGCTTATCTGGAGCGCCTGGGGATGGACGCCAATTTATTAAATTCGCGAATGCACGGGAAACACAATGATGAACTCTTGCGGGAATTTCTGGGAGAAAGTGCAAAGACGGAAGATATTCGGCGAATGAGCGCGGAAAAAGAAGCGCTGTATCGGCAGCTGATTGGGCCGGAACTGGAGGCCCAGTTGCTACCTGGGATTCGAGAGTTTCTGGGGAGATTTGACGGTGTGCCTAAAGCGGTTGCATCCAATGCGGTGGCCGCTAATGTTGAGTTTGTGTTGCGACGGGCGGAGTTGGCGAAGCACTTCAGAGTTGTGTTGAATGGGGAGCAAGTTCAGCGGGGAAAACCGGATCCGGAAATTTATCTTAAAGCCGCCGATCTATTGCGTAAATCACCGTCGGACTGTATAGTTTTTGAAGACTCACAAACGGGAATCGATGCGGCTCTGAGTGCTGGAATGACGGTAGTTGCGATTAATTCGCATCGGACAACCCTAATTGGACAAGCAGTCGAGGCCGATCATTTTCTTGACGGTCGATTGAATCAATGGCTCGACGAATTGCAAGCGGCGCGACTCTGATCACCGGGGTGACCTTAGCGGTCGCGCTGACGATAGCGCAGGTTCCGAGTTTAGACTCGCAGGACTATCGCGCGATGACGCTGGCGGAAGCGGCGGCCCGCAGCACGCCAGACTATCGGCCGAAGCTACTAGGGGAGCATGTGACGGTGAGGGGCGTGGTGGCGGCACCGGTGCTGGAGGCACCGGATGCGGGGTATCTGGCGATTTTGGATGTGGATCATCAGGGCACTGGCTTGATGTTGATTTTCTCCGGGGACAACAAAACAGTGCAACCACAATCCATGGCTAGTGGTTCGATCATTGAGGCGAAAGGGGTAGTGAGTCTTCACGCGGGACAGGCGGTATTGAAGCCATCGGAAATCAGGGTGGTGGGTGCGACCACCGCACCGCAACCCGTACAACTCAGACCGGCGGAGGCGGCAAAGTTTCGGTATGAGGGCATGTTGGTCAGCATAAGTGGTGAAGTGGGCGAGTATCGAGAAGCTTCCAGTGGAGAATTGCTGGAGTTCACTGAAGCCGGACAGACGATCCGCGTGTATCTGCCGGGATCGAAGCAAAGCGCTGATAAGCCGTTGTCCAGCTTCCGTCGTGGGGATCGAGTGAGGGTGCGCGGATTGGTAAGTCAATTTTGCCCTAGCCCGCCCTATAATCGGTATTTTCAACTGTTGGTTGCAAATGCAAAGGACATCGAGTTATTGGAACCGCGGCCTGCGCTGCCGCCGCAGGTTGTTCCGGCGGCGGTGCTGTTTATCCTGCTTGGTATCCTGGCGACCTGGTATTTACAGCAGAGAGCAAGAGCGCAGAACCGGGTGATAGAGAGGATTCTGCAAATCAGTGACGATCTGTATTGCGCGAACACTCCACGAGAGGTGGCGGAGGTACTGAGATCGCGATTGCTGGAGGTGATACCTGGGGACGTGTTGAGTGTTTATCACTATGATGCATTGCGCAAGCTACTGGAGCGATTGCCGGATGCGGTGAGTTCGATGCCGCATTCGTTCAACATTGAGGAAAGCGCGACGGCAATCGAGCGGGGGATCACGTTATCGGTGCGTAACAAGACGGTTTTGCAGTTTAGCGATACGCGCGCCGCCGACTTACTCAGCGGCGCGGAGGGCGAGTCGAAGTCACTATTATTGATTCCGATGCGAAACCGGACAGACGTGCTGGGGGTGATCGTAATCACCGCGAGTCCTGGGAAGCAACTTCTGGCAGCGTCCCTGCAATCGGCTGCGCAGCATTTAGCTAACGACGCCTGCCAGTATTTGCACGAGATGGAGGAGGTGGCGTTGCGCGAGCAGATTCATCGCAGCGAGAAACTGGCGGTGGCGGGGCAACTCATTCATGGAGTGATTTCGGAGTTAACCATTCCGCTGGAGAGCATCCGGGTGTTGACATGGCGCCTGCCGGAGAATGACGCAGCAGCGATTCATGAGCAGGTGCAGAAGGCGAGCGAGATGGTTCGACGGATCATCTCTGTCGCGCGTGCAGAGCAGATCGATGCGAGACCGGTGGAGATGCGGTTCCTGTTTCAGCGACTGCTGGGGGAAGCGCAAAGTGAGGCAGGAGAGGTGCGGCTTGAGATCGAGGTAACCATGGCGCCGGACAGTCTGTATGTGTTGGGTTCGCAAGAGCAATTAAGCAATGTGTTCGAGAACCTGATGCATCATGCGCGAACGGCGGCGGCGAATTCGATGGAAAAGATGCTGATTTTGAATGTGAACCGGATCGGGCGAAGTGCGGTAATCGAAATTGAGTTTTCGGGGCCGTTTGGTGAGGGAATGGGACCGGACTTTGAAGGGGCGGCACTGGGGATGGCGATCAGCCGGGGTTTGCTGCAGTCCCATGGGGGAGAGATCCGATTTACAACGATGAGGGCGGGAAGGTATCGCTATGAAGTGGAGTTGCCATCGTTGAGTTCGAGTCCGACGGAGGAACTTGGGGATCGGATGAAACCAGCGCCGCAGCGGGGCCAGGTTACGGCGTTGTTAGTGGAGCCGGAGACGCAGGCGCAACGGCGCTTATTGGCTATTTTTGGAGAGTTGAATCATCGGTTAGTGATTGTAAGCAACATCGAGGAGGCTGCGGACCTGGTGGAAAAATTGCGCTTTGACGTTGTGTTTTCCAGTGCCCGGCCGGAGGGTGGTACGTGGTCGGAGTTGTTTCACCGTATTCATCATCGGACGCCACATTTCGTATTGATGAGCGAGAGCGCAGAGGTGCAAAGTGCAGATATCCTCGACGGGACTTCTTCGTCGATGCTGCGGAAGCCGGTGGATGAGATGGAGATTCTGGGGCTGCTGGATCGGCTGCAGAAGCATAGTGAAGGGTGGCGGGCGGGTTAGGCCGGGAAGAGGGTGGCGATTTGGAGGGAGTGGGCGGGGGCGCTTAAGGGGCTGATGGACTCTTCTTCGCTGTAGGCCTCGATGGACGTATAGACGCCTTCGCTGGGGGCGCGGTGGGCGATCAGGCGGCGGCCAGAGACGTCGAGGACCCAGTACTCGGGGATTCCGGCGCGGGCGTAGAGGGCGGCTTTGACGGTGAGATCGAAACGGAGAGTAGACACGGAGACTTCGATGGCGAGCCAGCGGTCCGACGGTTGGGGAGCCCCGTGGCCGAGTTCAGTAAACGGGCGGCGCAAAACCGTAAGATCGGGCTCAGGCTGGTTGGCGGCTATGTCGGGCAGCGCCACATCGATCGGAAACTCAGAGTGAATATAGTCAAAGCCAAAAACAGTGATCAGCCATCGCTGAATCAGCTTCATTGTATTGCCGTGGCGCGGAGTTTTGCTTACTTTGCGAATCAACTCCCCTTCGATCAATTCGAGATTGTCGTAATCCAGCAAGCCTGCGTTGTTGAGGGCGTCGCACTCTTCGCGTGTCCAGAGCTTCCGCTGCGGATACGAGTCTGGAGCGGGGGCAGATTCGGCGATGAGGATCGCAGGCATCACTCTATTTAGCATCAAAAGGTCATGCGCATTGGGTCAGGCGGGCGGAGGCGCACAGCCCCCTGGAAGAGTAGACTTGAGTGAGTGCAGGCAATTGGAGAGATCACGGCGCTGCTGCTTCAGTGGAAAGCGGGCGACCGGGAGGCGTTTGACCGGCTCATGCCGATCATTTATCCCCGTCTGCGCGCCATGGCGGGTAGCCTGAACCGGGGCGAATCCTCTGAATATAGCCTTCAGGCGACCGAACTTGTGCACGAGGCCTATGTTCGACTGCTGCGGCAGCGTCGGCTCGCCTGGGAGGACCGGGAGCATTTCTTTTCGTTCGCCGCAAAGGTCATGCGCCTGATTCTTACCGACCATGCCCGGGCTCGCGTTGCGCAAAAGCGCGGAGGGTCGGCGGAGCGCGTCCCGTTCAACGAAAACATGGCGTGGGTATCGCTTGGCGGAGCAGAAATGATTGATCTGGACCGCGCGCTGGATGAGTTGGAGCTGATTGACGCGGGCAAGGTGCGGGCTGTCGAACTTCGCTACTTTCTTGGGTGTAGCGCGGAGGAGACGGGGGAGATTCTCGGGCGTTCCAAGGCGAGCGTGGATCGCGATTTGCAGATTGCCCGCGCCTGGCTATTTCGACGACTCCAAGGACCCCCTGCGGAAAATTCCGCTGAAGAGTGAGGCATTTTTTACTGGCTTTGCGCTAACCATTTGAAGGCGCGCAGAGTTTTGCTCTAGCAAGACCCTTCAGTTGATAGGAGGATCTCATGAAATCTGTTATTCAGTCTGCCGCGTTTGGTGCGGCGACATTCCGTTCCAGTGTGCGGTTGGCGGTGGTATGCGGAATGCTGACGTTGGTAGGCGCGCCGCAGGCGCATGCATCCTACGTATACGCGCTTGTTAGCACGCCGTACGGTACCGAACAAGTTTACGACCCAACTCTCGCGAGTCGGAGCCGGAGCGGGTTCGACAGCATTACCGGAGCCAACTACACAGCGCAGGCGCAGACACTTTATGGCGTAAATAAAGCGTTCGCGTCGGCCGGCGCCACAAACCAGTTTATATACCCTCAGGCTCAATCGGAATGGTCGGTGAATTTCAACTTATTGGGCGCACCCGATGGAACAGCCCTTCAATTGCGGGTGAACATCGATTACGACTTTACGTTAGATCGGGGCACCAGCCTTGCGTCGTTCGACCTTGAGATCAACGACGATGGTTATCATCCCCATCGATTCTACGCCCACACCACCACGAACGGCTTCGATAGCGAGGGCTGCTTCGACCGCCCGGGCGTGACCGCGCAAATGTTCGGTCAGTGCGGCGGCGGACACGCCGGTACCATCAGCGCGTTAATCCCTTACACTACG
This sequence comes from Bryobacterales bacterium, assembly GCA_038206015.1. Lineage (GTDB taxonomy): Bacteria > Acidobacteriota > Terriglobia > Bryobacterales > Bryobacteraceae > Bryobacter. The sequence goes on from JBBRBI010000067.1 coordinate 17,382, forward strand.
GGCCTCAACAGATACCTGAAGGTGACGGTCGGTGTCAATGCGGCTGCAAGCGCCGTCTCGGCCGCATTCAACACGGCGAGGATATCCAGCGTTACCCTACCGGATGGCTTTACATGGGCCTACACCGATTTAACGGGTAACCCATTGAACTTCCGCAACGCCAGGGACGGCACGGGCGCGGTTCCCGAGCCTGCAACAGCGGGAGTGTTAGGCCTTGGGCTTTGCGGTATTTTGGTAACTGCAGCGCGTAAGAAGAAATGACACTTCGAACAGCCAGCCTAGTGGAACGGGCGACATAACAACAACTGGGAGGGGAAATTGTCGACTCCGCGCAAATGGCTAATGGTCGAGGAAATTCTAGTGGCGATCTGGGCCTGCCCGCAGGAGGACCGCGGGCAGGCGCTGGCGGCCTATTGCAATGGCGACAGCGAGTTGATCGACGAGGTGACAACGCTGCTGGAAGCCCACGACCGCGCCGACGCTTGGAGAGATCCAGAGCCAATTGACGGATCTTCGGGGCCCGCCACCCGAAGCTTCGGTCCCTACCGGCTGGAACGGATGATTGGTCGGGGAGGCATCGGCACCGTCTACTTGGCGCACCGAGCCGATGGTAGTTTCGAGCAAAAAGTTGCGATCAAACTTCTGAGCTTTCCTTTCGAATTGGAAGTGGTTCAGGAGCGATTTCGACAAGAGCGTCAATTTTTGGCGAGCCTCAACCATCCCAACATCACCCGCCTGATCGACGGTGGAATCTCGCCTGATGGCGAACTCTATCTCGTGATGGAGTACGTCGATGGCGTCCCCATTCACGTCTACGCCCAGCGGGAAGCGCTTTCGGAATTGCAGCGACTAGATCTCTTTTTAGAGGTGACGAAGGCCGTAATTTATGCGCACCAGCATTTGATCGTGCACCGCGATTTGAAGGCGGAGAACGTATTGGTCTCAGGAGATGGAGTGCCCAAACTGCTCGACTTTGGCACGGCCAAGCTGATGAGCGGAGACGACTTTGATCGCGTGACGAGCAGAGGGCTGCTGACGGTCGCCTCCGCCAGTCCGGAGCAGTTGCGCGGGGAGGAGGCGACCACGTTAAGCGACGTCTATTCGCTGGGGGTTCTACTTTACGAATTGATCAGCGGCCAGCGCGCCTTTGCAGGCGGAATCGCAACGCGGTTTGAAGCCGATGCGGAACGGAAATACCTGGGCGAATTGCGAGGTGATCTGGTGCTAATTGTTCGCAAGGCGACGGCGCCCACGCCAGCCGAGCGGTATTCGTCAGTGGATCGGCTTGCCGAAGACGTGCGGCGCTACCTTACGGGTCGGCCCGTGCTGGCGCACCCGGAGAGCGCCGTCTATGGAGCCCGCAAGTTCATCCACCGCAATCGTTGGCCCGTTGCGGCCGCAACGGTGGCGTTACTCGCGATATGCGGTGGAAGCGTTGCCACGATGTGGCAGGCTGGGCGGGCGAAGGCCGCACAGCGGTCGGCGGAGGCTCGGTTTCAGGAGATACGCGAGCTAGGCAACTACCTTGTGTTCGACATTCACGAAAGCCTGCAGGGATTGCCCGGGTCGACCGCGTTACAGAAGCAGGTACTGGAGCGAGCATTGAAATTTCTGGACGCCTTGTCGCTGGACCCGGCAGCGGGGCGGGAGTCGAGGCTGGAATTGACAGCTGGATATCAGAAGCTGGGGGATGTGTTGGGGAACCCGAACCGGGCCAGCCTGGGGGACCGAAAGCGTGCCCAGGAAACCTACGATAAGGCTCTGCGGACGATTGGGCCATTGTTGGCGACGCACCCAAAAGATCTGGCCGCGCGGCGTTTGGCCGCCCAAATCAGAACACAGCAAGCTGGTACCCGCGATTTTGGGGGCAGTGCGGGAGAAGGTTTACAGCAGTTGAGCCAAGCCACCGGCGATCTTCGGACGCTCGCTGCGGAGGGCCCTGGCGACTTATCGACGATGCTGGCTCTAGCGGGCGGTCTTGAATTGCTGGGGAACAGGATCAGCGCGGGCGGGGGACAGACCGAAAACAGTAACGCGGTCAAAGCGGAGGAAAAGTATAAGGAAGCCCGCGAAGTATTGCAAAGTGCTTTGGAGGCCAATCCAGGACATGCCGGAGTGCTTCTGGAGCTGGCACGGATCGAGTTTCGGCAGGCTATTCTGTGGGGCTCCAGCAATCCCGTGTTGGCGATAGAACATCAGCGCGAGACGGCAGAATGGCTTGACCGGATTCCGTCACCGCAGAACGGACGATTGGATGTCAGGCGGCTGCGAGCCAACAGCTTGATGAATTTAGGTTGGGCGCAGGGCCAAACCCAGGCCTATAAACCGGCGATCGCGAACATCAGCAAGGCTGGTGAAATCCTTGCGGCCTTGGCTGCAGTTGACCCAGGGAACGCGACCGCGCAATATCAACTCACCACCGTTTTCCGCAGTCGCGGCATCGTACACAATTACAATCACGACCCTCGGGCGGCGATCCGTGACTTTTTAACTGCTGCGGACATGCACCGGCAACTGTCGGAAAAGGATCCAGCCAATAAGATCTACCGTTATCTTCGGGGCGAACTGCTGGCCCGGGCTGGTAATTTGCTGCAAACAACGGGAAAACCGGTTGCGGCACGCGCAGCCACAGCGGAAGGCTTGTCGATCCTGGTCTCCCTGGCCTCAGATCAAAATCCCTCGCTCTCTCATGTTTTGGGCGCTTGCGGTTGGCTGACCGAAACGGAGGTGTTGCCGCTGCGAGATCCTGCATCGGCCGCCCGCTTCTGCCATCAGGCGATCTCCCTGACGGACGGAAAAGATCCGGATGGCTGGGCAGGGCTCTCCCAAGCGCGAGACCAGCTGGGAGATGGCGCTGGCGCGCTGGAAGCCGCAACGCGAGCGCTCGAACTGGTACCCCCGACGGTGCCCGGAAAAGCGATCTCGAAGCAACGGCGAGACATGGAAGCGACCGTCCGACGGCTCCGGAAATAGTGCAGCATAGATCTGCTGGTGCTAGACAGAGGTTGCGGTTGCACTGGCACCGGGGGTTTCGGCCAGCCGAGGCCTCTCCAGAACGGTGAGATAAAGCCAGCGGACGAAATAGAAGCCGCAGCCAATCGCGACGGCGGCAACAGCGTTGATCAGGAGAGTTGCCAGGGCGGTGGCGAGGAACGCCCCGGAATCGACCACAGGCATCCTGTTGAGTCGCCCCCAGGTTCCCCATTCGAGCAGACAGATACCGACATAGGCGGTGACGCCGGCAAGGGCCGGCAGGGGGATGTGAGAAACCATTTCTGAGCCCAGACCGAGAAATAGAAGTAGCAGACCGGCGTGGACCAGATTGGAAAATCGGGTGGTGCCGCCGCAGCGGACAGTGGCAAGGGACCGAGCCGGAATGCCGACGCTAATTGGTGCCGCGAAGATGCCGCAAACAACATTGGCGATGCCATAGGCACCGAGTTCGCCGTCGGCATCATCATCATGCACGGCGGTGTGACGGCCGCGGAAGTGATCGACGACGCGGGAAGTGATCAGCAAATTGATGCTGGATACGACGGCGAGGCCGAAGCCCTCGTAAACGAGATCAAAGACTTCGAGTGGGTTCCAGGTGAAACCCATGAACTGCGGGATATCGAGATCCAAGCGACCGACTTCCTTCTCGTGCATTCCGAAGACGATCGAAACGCCGATAGCGGCGAGTACACCCAGAAGGGGGGCGGGAAGCTTCTTACTCAAGCTGGAGAAGAAGAACGCGCCGCCGATCACGACAACGCCAAGGGTGATTGGCGCCCACTGCGCGGAGCTAATGTAGAGTGCGACGAGCTTGAGTTGCAGGAGCACGGCTGAAGGCCAGGTGATGTCTTTGGGGACCTGAATGCCGAGGAGGGTGCGGAGCTGATTGACGACCATCATTGCGCCGATGCCGCAGGAGAACCCAGAGACAACCGTGTGAGGAATTTTGCTGATGTGACGGCCGAGTTTGAGAACACTGAAGACCATCATGAAGACAGCCGCGACAAGGGTAACTTTGGCACAGCCGGCAAGGCCCTGTTGGCGAACAGCAGAGGCCAGAAACGGAAGAGTGACGGTTGAGGTGCCGCCGATGAGAACAGGGTTGCGGCCAAGAAGTGCAGTGATGGGGCCGGAGATGAGAGAAGTGAAGAGGCCGTAGATCGGGGGGATGCCCATGAGGGTGGCCATAGCGAGGCCGTAGGGCAAAGCAATCAAAGCCGCGATGGCACCACCGAAAATATCACCGCCAAACGATTTCCACGAGTAGTCGATCTTTGGGAGTTTCAATGTCGTCCTAGCTAGAGAAAAGCATCTTTAAAAAGGGCAGCGCGGACGCGGCGGCTGCCCCCTGAAATCAACGAAATCAACGCAACCGGGACTATGCCTTGGCGGAGTTCATGACCCTTTCATGCGCAACCTTCCACTTCGCCATTTCCTCCGGGAGGCCGATGGAGACGCGGACGAGGGTGGGCATGGAGGGCCAGGCACGACCGACAAGGACTTTTTCCTGGACCATGGCTTCAATGTAGGTGCGGGCGGGCATCTTCACATCGACCATGAACTTATTGGAAACGGACGGGATGAAGGAGTAGCCCTTCTTCGAGCACCAGCCGAGAACGTCTTCGCGAGTGTTGCCGATGATCGCTTTGCGCTTGGCGACGAGATCCTTGACCTTGAGCGAAGCATTGGCACCGACCATACCGGTGACAGGAAGGGCACCGGCGGAGTAGGGCCGCAGTTTCTTGAGTAGATCAGGGCGCGCGATGGCAGCACCGGCGCGGAGACCGGCCATGCCGAAGAGCTTGGAGAAGGTGCGGAGAATGACGACGTCCTTGTCCTGTTGGACAAAGTCGGAGCCGAACTCAGCGCCCGTGAGGTGGATGTAAGCTTCGTCAAGAATGACGACGCTGCCAGCAGGCTTGTTCTGGATCAACCAGGCGATGTCAGCCTTGGGCGTGAGAGTGCCGGTGGGGTTGTTGGGGTTGCAGATGTAGAAAGCACCGGCGTTGGGATCGGCAGCGAGCATGGCCTTGACGTCATGCTTGTAGCCGTTGGCCGCATCGAGCTTGACGCGTGTGACCTTGGCGCCGACAAACTGCGCGGCACGACCGGCAGCTTCGTAATCCGGATCTGCTGTGACCAGGCCGCGATCCTTCGACGTGAAGGCGATGACAGAGTAGTGGAGCGGAGCTGAAGAACCGGCATATGCTTCCACATAATCGGGCTTTACGCCATCGAGATCAGCAAGAGTCTTCTGAAGCTCAAAGGTCTTCTCATACATGTAGCGACCGCCGCCCTTGATGACGGCATACATCGCTTCGGCTGCTTCCGGGCAGGGGCCGAGCGGGTTTTCGTTAGCGTTGATGCGAACAGCATCCGCCGGAACGTCCATGCGCATGGAAAGCTGGGCCATTGCGGCCTCGTTGTAAAAGGGGAGGACCGCGCCGCCCGCAACCAGCGAGGCAATGCGACCAAAGTTGCGCCGGCTGTAACCGCGCTTGAGAAGATCCTGTTCGACTTCTTGACTAAAGAACGACATCTGATTATTCAATCCTTTCTCTCACTCACTCACCATTTGTAGGGTCTAACGCCCATTTTGGGGAGGATATACTGTGCCTTTATTATATGTGCCATAGCCGCCGTTTGAGCCATTTTCTTGGCGCTTTCGGCGGCTCGCACGTCTGGATTCGCAAACTTAAAAGAACAAGCGCAAACCAAGCTGGATCATACGCGGGAAGTTGGCCTGCTGTGTGATCTTGCCGAAGGAACCGTTTCCTACAGCGGAGTTTGGAGCGCGGAACAAGGGCGTGTTGGTGAAGTTCAAGGCTTCGGCCCGGAACTCAGCTTTGAAGCTCTCCGTGATGGCGAACTTCTTGAAGATGGAGGTGTCCCAGTTGACTTGACCGGGGCCACGGACGCCGACGGTGCGAGAGACGTTGCCGAACTCAAGTACGCCGGGGGTGGAGAAGGCGGCGGGGTTGTACCAGCCGTTGATGCGGCTGCCGAAGCTGCCCGAGGAGGCCGGATCGACGCCGGTCGCGTTGGGGCGTTGGCGAGCGGTGCCGAATGGGCTATTGAGATTGTTGTTCATGTAGAACTGGGTCGGGAAGCCGGCGGAGAAGGTGCTGACAGCGTTGATACTCCAGCCACCCACCAGCATGTTGGTGGCGTAGTTGGCGCTGCCGAGGAAGCTGCGGCCTTTGCCGAAGGGCAGTTCGTAAGTAACCGAGGTGGTGAGACGCTGCGGGGCGTTTGCAAAGCTGAGACCGCGCTCGGCGCCGAGATCGTAGACGTTTTGCGGACCGGCGTTGCCGGAGTTCTGGTTGTTGCCGATGCCGCCGCCGGCATTGTCAATATTCTTGCCGTAGGTGTAGGCGGTGAGGAAGTTGAGGCCGTGGGAGAAGCGCTTCTGCAGTTTCATCGTCAAGGCGTCGTACTTACCCTGAACGTATGAATCGTTCAAGAAGGTTACCCCGGAGAATTGCGGGAAGGGGCGGAGAAGCTGCTGACGCTCGACGGTTGCGCCACCGACGCCGTTGGCACCACCCTTCCCAAAGTACGGGTTGGGGACCGCGGTGCGAAGGGCCGCCGCACCGAGACCAAAGTTGGACGGGTTGAGCTGGTTTTCAGCCAACCCGGAGGCGTTGAAGCTGATGTTAGTGGAGCGGCTGCCCGAGTAGCCCAGGCTGAGAACCGTGCCGAAGCCGATCTCACGCTGGATGTCGAAGGAGAACTGCTGCACCCGGCCACTAGTGGCGTTGGGCGAGTAAACATTGACCGTCTTGCCGATGCCCGTGAGGCCGCCGAGCGAACTGCCCACTGGCTTGTCGAGCCCGTTGGGGAAGGGGTTGCTGAGCGAGATCTGCGGGACGCCGCCAACGTTTGCGTTGGGCGAGGTGGTGGCGGTAATGCCTTCGCTGTTGAAGGGGGAGCCGAGGGCGAAGGCCGGAGCCCAGAAGATTCCGTAGCCAGCGCGGATTGTAGTCTTGGAGTTCAGCTGATAAGCCGCGCCGATGCGGGGCGAGAGCTTGTTCTGCTTGTAGTTGGAGGTTTGGGTGGGCGCGCCGTTCTTACCCGAGAAAAGGAAGACGCCGGGGGAGTTGTAGCCGCTGGTGGCTTGGATCGGGTTGACCGCCTTTGAATCAAAGCTGGTGATCAGGTTGCCGTTGTTCTCTTGCAGGCCGCTCTCGCGCTCCCAGCGCAGGCCGAGGTTCAAGGTGAGATTTTTGCTTACACGGAAGTCGTCTTGAACAAAGAGGCCCTTGTAATCAGCGTATTGATAGAGCTTGGTGCCGAGGTAGCCCGTGGCGCCGGACGGCGCGCCGAGCAACAGGTCGGCGATGTCGGCGCCGCCGGTGCCGCTGCTGGCACCGGAACGGGTGAAATTGCCGCCGAAGGAGAACGCGCCGGCACTGTTGCCGAGATCAATTCCGTCGACGTGGAGGCGGCGGATATCGACACCGGCCTTGAGGCTATGCTTGCCAATGAACTTGGCGACCTGGCCGCCGAAGTTCTTGGAGTGATGGACAAAGTTGAAGTTGTTGTCGGTGCCCAGGCTGTACGCATTGTTCATCCCGATGTTGGGAAAGACCGGCGAAGTCACGTCGCCGACAAACTTGGGGGAGAAGCCGAGGCTGCCGAGATTAAAGTTCTGGCTAGTCTGGGTGCCGATGTTGGGGAAGCGATTGAAACCGTAGCGGATGCTGATGACGGTGGTCGCGTTGGGCGTGATGGTGTTGTTCCAGGCCGTTGCGTTGACGATGCGGGCAAGGAACCACTGCGAAGGAGAGCTGAGGTTGCGGAAGTTGTTCTCGCCGGGCTCCGACGAATTGTACTTCATATAGCTCAGGCTGGTACGCCACCACTGGAACACAGTGTGGTCAAGCTTGATGAACTTCTGATCGGCCTTTGAGGGAAGGGTGCTGGCGGCTGTTACGTTGTTCGAACCATATGAATTCGCAGTGCGGGTCGGCAGGGCGTAGGTGGCGGCAATGTTCTTGCCGACGCTGTCGAGACGATTGGATGGGATGATGTTTCCGGGGAAGGGCGTGCGTGTGCCATTCAGCAGAGTGGCCGGATCGTAGATGATCGTAGAGCGGCCAGAGAAATCGCCGATGCGCTCGGCGGCGGTGGGGGTGTAGGCATCGAGGGTGGCGGCTTGGGTGTCGCGATAGCCTTCAAAACCGAGCCAGAAGAAAGTCTTGTTCTTGCCGTCGTAAACCTTGGGGATCCAGACCTTACCGCCGAAACTGCCGGCGTAGGTGCGGTTAGGCTGTTCTTGACGGGCGATGCCGGAGCGGTTGTTGAAGAAATTATTGCCCATCCACTCGGTATTGCGAACATAGCCCATGAGAGAACCGTGATAAGTGTTGCCGCCGCTCTTGAGCAGCGTGTTGAACATACCGCCGCCGGTGCGGCCCATTTCGGCGTCATAGGTGGAGTATTGAACTTTGACTTCTTCGACAGCCTCGAGCGACGGAATGATGACGGCGCGATTGGCGAAGTCGGTGATCGGAATGCCGTCTACGAGGTAATTGTTGCCGCGGATCGGGCCGCCGTTGATGGTGATCGACGAGGAGCCAGATTGATCCTGCATGCGGTTATAAGCGGGGTTGCCGACTTGGGCCACGGTGGGTGTCAGGCGGCTCATCATGAAAGGGTTGCGGCCGAGGTTGGGGAGGTCGATCAGTTTTTGGCGATCAACGACTTGGCCTTGTGATGCCGAAGCCGTCTCAATCATGGGCGCTTCTTCGTTGACCATGATGCTTTGGGAGACATCGCCGATTTCCATTTTCATGTCGACAGTGACGGACTGCTGCGTACCGACAATGATGCCCTTGCGGGCAGTCTTCTTGAAACCGGGTTGTTCGACCGAGACGGAATAGGTGCCGGGGACGATGTTGGCGAAAACAAACTCGCCGACTGTTGTGGCGAGTGCAGATCGGCTCAGGCCTGTGGACTCCTCCAGAAGAGTCACCTTGGCACCGACGATTGACGCACCAGCGGCGTCCTTGATGTCACCTCGAAGATTGCCGTAGGTAGTTTGAGCCCAGCCGGCAGATGAACACAGCTGCAAAGCCAATAACGTGATAAGCGAACTCAATCGCATTGATTTCATTAGGATCCCCTGAACGTTTGATTTGTGAGCCCACAACTAAGAGGGCAGCAGGATCGCGACGAGGCGGGGAAAACAGTGAGGCCGAACATGGCCTATTGGCGGGCGGATTTGTACGGGGAGGGTTTGACCGAAACTTCGGCTTTCTAGACCCTCAATGATGAGAGTATAAACAAAACTGAAACGTTGAGGCAGAATTTTTAGAAAAATAATCCATCAGTAATTTTGATGGCTTGTTTTGAGCGACGGGCAGATCTTTGCCGGGAACGGTATGCCGGAGCGGGAGGTGTGGGTGCGGCGCTAGCCGCAATACTGTTCAGTTAGAACATTTCCATGCGATTCCGTTTCCGGGCGGGAGGCCCAAGAGTGGCTCGCACGATTGCGTCCCTACTGGCCGGGAGCCGGATCACTGACTACATCAGCGTTGGCGTCGTCACTAAGTTCTTTCCGATTGGGAAAGTTCATGAGAGCTTAAATGAGACCAACCGCGCAAGCATCTGCGAGCGCGATTTACCGGCTCATGTGGTGGTCTGTTAAGTCATCGCGTTGGCTCTCTATATGCGTTCGGCTTATCGAGAAGTGCTGCGTTGTTTGCTGGAAGGCGTGCAGTGGTTGAGGACAAGACGGGCATTGCCCACGCCCGCAGCCGACTGGGTGCCGAACCGCTCAAGAAGTTATATGAGTCGGTAGTGTTTCCGATCGCCAAGCGAGAGACCAAGGGTGTCTGGTATCGGCAGTGGCCCATGGTCAGTCTGGACGGGCGCACGCTCGATGCCGCCGAAGAATTGGCGACCCTGTATCACCAAAGATGGGAGATCGAGACCGCGCTCGACGGAGAAAAACGCTTCATAAGACGGTCCTCGAAGAATTCCTCCAGGAATAGTGTGTCTCGAGCCGCAACCGGATCCACCCGCGTGGCGTGAAGCGCAAAATGAGTAACTACCCATTGCGCCTCAGAAAGCGAATGCCTACGCAACGCATCAAGCCGATCATCAGAATCAGAAGTTGTTAAGTGAACAGTATTGGCGGCTTGACTAGATTTATCTCAGTTAACTTCACCCTGCAGAGTGATCAGAAGCTGCTCGAACTCATCCCCCCCAACATATCTCGATGGGACTTCGCCATCTCCCAAGTAAGTAACCTCAGCAACTCGTCTGGGACATGATTTGTTTGAATAACGAACTGGTAAATCTGGTGCAGTTGAATAGAGGATACAGGGGCGGCTGCGAATCCCCAGTGTGGCTGAGAATGAACGGGGGTTCTATGATCGCGAAGGTCTTCGAGACATGAAGGGTAGGGAGCTCGTCGCTCCAAATGAGGCGCGACTCAAGCTGAACCACTCTTAAGACCAGAAAGATTCCGCTCAGCAGGGATAGGAGGGGAGTGCGCCAGCGATTCAGTTTTTTGGAGGAAGTCCTTCATCGACCGCAGCCGATGGCGCATGCTCCGTCAAGCGTACCTCAAGACGGGCACCGCCGCCGGGACGATTTGCGGCTGAGATAGTGCCACCATGCTGTTGAATGATGCCCTCAGAAACAGTCAGCCCCAAGCCGGTACCCTTGGAATCGAGACGGGTAGAAACGAAGGCATCAAAGATATCTGGCAACACTTCAGGCGCAATGCCGGGGCCATTGTCCTCCACTCTAATGGACAACAGCGGCTTCCCCTCCCCCTTGATTCGCGACGTCAGAATTCTGATTTCGCCGCACCGATCAGGCACCGCCTGCAGGGCGTTGCGGATCAAATTGACGAAGACCTGGAGCAGCCGATCTGCGTTGCCTAGAACCGCATCCTCAACTTTCGCTTCGTTGTGAAAGAGGATGCGGCTGGCCTTTTCCTCAATTGAAGCGATGTTCCAGGCCTCCTCGATCAACTCGCGGACAGCAATGGGTTCGTTCTGCTCGCGCCGAACTCTGGAGAAACCGACCAGGGACTCGGAGATCCGGCGTAGTCGCTGTGTCATCTTGAGCATTCGCCCCAGGCGTTCGGCACTCTGAGGGGCCTGGTTATCTTCCGCAAATTTCTCGATGTAACCTTGCAAAACCGCTAGTGGGGTATTGAGTTCATGTGCCACAGAGGCGGACAGCAAGCCAAGCGAGGCGAGGCGATCCTGCTCGAGGATTTTGCGCCGGGCTGAATCCAATTCTTCATTCTGTTGGCGCAAGCGCCCGACGATTTCGTTGCGCGAAGTCATGATCTGGCCAATCTCGTCACCCAGGATTTCGCGGTCGGGGATGAGTTCGTGGCCGCGGTCCTCGTCGCGGGCGGCGCTATCGGCGTCCAGAAACAACTGAATGGGTCGGTAAACATAGGCGGGCATGATCACGAGTTCAAGCAGCAGGATTGCGGCAAGGTAAACAATTGCCAGGACCAACAGTAACGTGTACTTGGCGCGGGTCACAATGCCGTCGTAGTAAGCCTCAGGAATGGTGATGGCGCGATATAGGCCAGCTATTGGTGCCCGTTTATAGATTGTGTCAAACTGCGAGGGGCGGACAAAGACACGCGTCGGATTGTCATTCAGATAGTCGATTGCCACCTGTGGCATGGCGAGGGTTGCCGAATCGCCTTGCCGATAACTATACAGCCCCATCAATCGCAAGGCCGGGATTCCGCCATCGTCAGTAAAAAGTTGGGCGAGCAGGACGAACTCACGTTGCTTGGCACTGGCAACGCGCTTCTCGAACAAAGGAATCACGCTCAGATACACCGCGACGGCGAGTACCAGGAAGAAGAGATTGTGCAGGAGGAGCAACTTGGGACGAATCCGCAGATTGCCGAAGAGCCGGAAGGCCTGACGACCGATCTGCCGCGGTGCTTCCTTGAAAGTAGCCATGCTCCTTCTATTCTGGCAAAGCGCTAATGGGTCAGTTTCTTCCAATCCTCTTCGTAGTAGCGCACAAGCGACTGATCGTTCAGCCGATTTGGCTCAGCAGGGATTGCCTGCATGTCGATTGGAAAGTCAAACAGCGTTGGCAAGTTACTGAGCGAGAGAAAGCGCAGGCCACCGGGAAGTGTCGTTGGCAGATCGTAGCGGCCCTTGCCAGCGATCACAAATCCCCACTCCCCAAAGCTGGGCACATAGACATGATAGGGACTGGCATGAAACTTGGCTGCCTTCAGTGTCTCGACGATGCACCAGTAGGACTGACGCGCAAACAGCGGGCTGGTGCTCTGAACGACAAAGAAGCCAGACTCAGCGATATGGCGGCCCAAAAGGCGATAGAAGGCAGTGGTGTAGAGCTTACCGAGAGAGAAGTTGGTGGGGTCTGGAAAGTCGATGATGGCGGCATCGAAGACTTCCTTGGACTGTTCGAGCCAGACAAAGGCATCGGCGTTGATGACGCGCATTCGCTTGTCCGTGAGAGAACCGCCGTTGAGTTGCTTTAGATAGCTGTGTGTCGCAAAGAGCTGGGTCATCTCCGGGTCGAGATCCACCAATGTGACCTGTTCCACGTCGTGGTGCTTGAGAACTTCCCGCGCGGCAAGTCCGTCGCCTCCGCCAAGGATGAGAATGCGCCTGGCACCCGGGAGCGATGAGAGAACGGGGTGAACCAAGCCTTCGTGGTAGCGGTATTCGTCGTGCGATGCGAACTGTAAGTGCGAGCTCAGGAAAAGCCGAACGTCATCCTTCCAACGGGTCAGCACGATGCGTTGGTAGCGGGTCTGCTTGCTGAGAATGATCTCGTCTGCATACAGGTTGTCGTCGGCAGCGGCCATGATTCGATCCGCAGTGAAGAGACCACCGGCAAGTGCTGCCAAAACCAGAATCGACGCTAACCGCAGGCTGTTGCGGCGCGGTAACTGCTCACGGAAAAGCCAGGTGCTCCAGAGTGCAACTCCCGCATTGACCATGCCGAAAAGCAATGCGCCGCGAACCAAACCGAGCTTAGGCACCAGTACCAGCGGGAAAAGCAACGAGGCTCCGAGCGCTCCCAAATAATCGAAAGTAAGGACATGAGCAACGAGATCTCGGAAAGCGAAGCGTCCCTCAAGAATCCGCATGAGCAGTGGGATTTCAAGCCCAACGAGGATGCCCACAAGGATGACAAGCAGATAGAGAATTAGTTGGAAGGCCTGGGTGTAGGCGAAGGCCAGAAAGAGGATCGAACTTGAGAATCCACCCACCAGCCCGACCATTAATTCGATCGTGATGAAGCGGGCGACGAGCGCCTTGGTGACATAGCGGCTCATCCAGCTTCCGATGCCCATGGCGAAGAGGTAGCTGCCGATTACGGTCGAGAATTGGAGTATGCTGTCGCCGAGCAGATAGCTGGCAAGGGTACCCGCGATGAGCTCGTAAACGAGGCCGCAGGCTGCGATAAGCAGGACAGATAGAAATAATGCAACAGCCATCGCTGGACGTTTAGTGAACCGCGGCGGCGATGATGATACAAATGCCGAGGCTCATAAAACCAACCATGATGGCGAGGGGAATATTCTTACCCTCAATGATCTCTTTCCATAAGTCATAGGGAGTGATCTTATCCCAGATTATGAAACTCAGGGCGAAGATCACGATGCCCAACATCGCGTAGATGAAGGCGTTGAAAAAAGCTTCGATGTGAAAGCCAGTCATAGTCTATTTGCCTCCGGTGTAGTGGTGATAGTTTGAATAAACCGAGCGGTAAGAGCCCGGATTGTCGCGAACGCTGCGCGGTACGTTGCGCACCTGGTCGCCTTTATTGAGGACAAAACCTTTGAATGCCAAAATGCTGGAAAACATAGTCAGCAAGAGGCCATAGCCGCCATAAAACTTAGTCATCGTCGTCCTCCTTAGAATTTTCGGGGTCCCCGGAAGCGCCGGATGGATCAGACTCTGCCCAACGTTTGGCCTCGAAATTTGCCCGACGGATTGCGACAAATATCGGTGGAATCAGCAGGAAGGGCCAAGCCACAAAATATGGCCACAGCACTGGGATATCGCGCGTAACGGTGACTTGATAGTTGACGCGATTGCCCGAGAGACCGGAGGAACCCTCGGACTTTTCCATCTCTGGTTCGACGCGAAGGTAGTACTTGCCGCCGGGGACAGCACCAATGGTGACCTTGTCGCCGCGCTCACCTTCACTCCAACTTCCATCAGAGTCGCGGCCATGATAGTAACTGACTTCCTTGCCAAAATCATAGGCGGTTCCGGTCTGGTCATTGATAAGCGCAAAGCTAAAGAAGGCCCAGTCATTCTCAAGATCGGTCTTGATTTCCACCTGCACGTTCTTCTCCCCGCCGGGCATGTCGAAGATTGGGGTGACAAAGCTGGGCTCGGCAGAACCTGGAGTGAAATAGTATTTTGACTGAAAGACTTTGTTGTTGCTATGAAAGACCGTAGAAACTGACATAGCAAGAAACAGCAGGAGCGTAAAGAGGCCCATCAATTTCCACAAGCCGGCGCTTGACGGAGAGGGATTTGGCTGATTCGAGTAAATGCCAACCGGCGTTGGAGGAGCATCTTTCAGTTGAAACGCCGCCCAGATATCCTTGCCTTCAACGTATGTCGACCTACTCCAGGTGAACTCCCCGGCCAAACCCTCGCGCGACACCGAGAATGGAGGATCGACGAAGTCCTCAACTGCGACAGAATCGCCTACTTGCACTCGCCAAGGGAACTCACCCATGACAAAGATAGTCTTTGTCGTAGCGGATTGAAATTTCTTGTAGTTGCTACCTTCAGCAAACACACCGTTGGAGGTGGAAACCGGCAAGCGTGGGTAGCTAACGATATCGTTCCAATGTCCCTGATACTCGGATAGGTAGCGGAAGCCGTAAAACGGATTGTAGAGTACGTATTCGTCCCAGGTGTACTCATCGCCGTCGGCGTAGAGCGCCCGTGTCTGGAAACCATTTACCTCGTACAGCTTGCCGTCGATTTTGCCGCGAGACCCGAGCGGAATCTTGGGCAGAAAGCGTTTGGTCTTCTTGTTGAAGGTTTGAACGATCTGCACGGCAGGATGCGAAACATCGAGCACGCTGAGGCAATTGATGCAGGTGGCATGGAGGCTGGAGCCCATACCGCGCAACTCCACTGAGCCGCCGCAATTGGGGCAGGATATTGCGCGAACTCTTGGTTGGGGACGCTCAGCAGGCATGATTTACCAACCCTCGAACTGGCGAAGATTCTTGAGCTTAAGCGATTCAAAACTTACGGAGCGACCGCCAAATAACAACGAAGGTTCCTCAGTGTAATCAATCGTCAGGAAGCGATCATCGGGGCTGCGCAAATCAATGAAGCGGCAGACCGTCTTGTCCCAGAATTGAAAAGGAAGCTCGCCTTCAACTGCACGATAGTTGGCGTTAGTTAAGGTAGTAACGGTGTAATAAGCCCCGCCAACATCAACCATCACGCCAGGATCGAGTTTTTGGCCGTTGAGCGATTCGGCCCAGGGGAGTTGTCTGGTAACCGTGTATTCCAGTTGTGCGTCTGAAAGCCACGACGACTCTCCGGTATTGAAAATGATGTGCCACTCGTTCCAGCCGCCGCCGTCGTACTCGTAGCAGATCCGCCCGATAGCGACAAAAGGCTTGTTGTCATAAATACCCTCAGTGCCGATCATGATCGGACTGGGGTCAAGCGGGTAGTCGGAAACTACGCCAACTTTCTCCAAGTCGACGTCTGTGCGCACGAGGATGCTACTGCAATAGGGACAGGTGGTCTGCACTGCCTGCGACCAGCGGAAAACGACGGGCGCGCCGCACTGTGGGCAGTTTTGGGAAACCTGGCTCATCCGCTGTAGGGTCTTTCGAGTTTGCGCACTGTGATTCTTTTTGCGCCCAGGGAACGATGAAGGGCTGTCTTGAAATCATACTCCTGTCGCGGCTTGCAGCAAAACACATTTAGACAAAGCGACGAATATTCGGGAAAACTGTGACAGGCAAGATGGCTCTCGCTCAGCAGCAGCAAACCCGTAATGCCGCCCGTACCAGGGAACTGATGCCACAACGCTGGCTGGACGGGATGTAAGTCCATCCCGTCCACCAGCGTTGCGAATAATTGCTCCAGGATACCGAGGTTAGAGAGGCTCGCCGGATTGCAATCGTGAGCCTCAATCACCCATTCGTAACCGGTCATATCAGGCGTCTGGCTGCTTGGTTCCGCATTCGCCACAGAATTTGGCGGCCTTGGGGTTCTTGGCGCCACAGTTCATACAGAACCTGGTCTCACCGCTCGCAGCAACAACTCCTGCGACGACAGCGGCTGCAACTACCGGAGCCACAGGGGGCGGAGCTTGCGGAGGCGGCTGCTGCGCCTGCGGCTGATTCGCAGCCTGGAATGCACCGGCCATCTGGCTTGCCATTCCCATGCCTGCGGTCAGACTGGCACCAATGCCAGCAAGCCCGCCTTCATTGGCAGCAGCGATCGAGATCGACTGCGCTGTCTTGAATTGCGTGTACTGACCCATATTGCCGATCATATTCATCCCGATGCGCTCGTCGAGCAGCTTCTGCAACTCTTCGGGCAGACTCAGATTCTCAACGACCAGCGTATCGAGCATCAGGCCAAGGGCAGCGAATTCCGGCTGCAGAGTAGCGATCATCGCCTTGCCGACTTCGATTTGATTGGCTGCCATATCCAGGAACGGCACGCCGGAAGCGGCAAAGGCGTTCGAGATATTGCTGATGATATTATTGCGAAGCTGGCCTTCGATCTCGGCCAGACGATAGAGATCGCGCGTACCGGAGATCTTGCTGTGGA
Organism: Bryobacterales bacterium; assembly: GCA_038206015.1. Classification (GTDB taxonomy): domain Bacteria; phylum Acidobacteriota; class Terriglobia; order Bryobacterales; family Bryobacteraceae; genus Bryobacter. The sequence goes on from JBBRBI010000067.1 coordinate 34,181, forward strand.
AGGTCTTGGGGTCTGAAACGTGCCAGGAGTAAATGCCAAAGGCGCGAAGGCGAACCATGCCAAAATCCTTATCGCGGATCGTGACTGGTTGGGTCGTTCCCCAACGCTGGTTAACCTGGGTACGGGTCGAAAAGTAGTAGACATCGCTCTTGAAGGGCGAGGCAAACATCTTGTCCCAATTCCTAAGATTGGTGAGAATCGGGATCGTCTGCGTGTTGAGAGTGTAGAGTCCAGGGCCGAATACGTCGGCAACCTGCCCTTCGTTGACGAAAGCGGCCATCTGGCTCTCACGAACCGTTAGCTTCGCGCCATTCTGGATCTCCATATCCTGCATCGGGTACCGATAGCTGAGGATTCCGTCTTCTGGTTCGACGTACTGTATGACGTCAATGAATTGCTTTGCAGCGAAATTTTTGAGGTTGTCGAGGATGCTCATCTAGTCTCCAAAGGCTCCACTGATCATAACGGAATCTGCGGGAGATTGTTCCAGGTATCCGCTGGACGCCCGAACGGGACGAGGCCATGATTTCAATTCAAGGGTTTACGGGTTCCAATGAAGATGGCAGTGGCAGCTGTTTCCGGCATGATCAAATCGAAAGTTTCCTGGCGAGAGAGTCTGCCGTCGGGATTTTCACATCGCGACATGGAAGGGAGGCGAGCCGCCCGCGCTTGAAGAGCGCGTATTCGATGTCGACTGCTTCCCGTTGAGCGATGAAGCTCCCGTGCGATCGAGCTTCCCCTTGAGCGAATGAATACTTCTGACTGTCATTCCACAGGACCGCTCTTTCGCGGTACCGTCAATTCCTATCTCTCGGTCGATCACCTGCTCGGCCGAAGTGGGTGATTCTCAAGCAGCATCTTGCAATCGATTTGACAGTAACAGCTCTCAGTGGGTTACCGTCCAAGATGGCGCGCCTACCTGCCGCAAGGATCTGACAATGCACCTCAATCGTAAGCGTGCGAGCATCCCATCTTTCTTAGCCGTCTAATTTATGATTTGCTGAGGGTATGAAATTTGGGCGAGAGGCGAAGGTTGGGGTTGGGGTTGCAGCGGCATACCGAGCGAGCGGGCAGACACGGGCTGAGTTCTG
>JBBRBI010000068.1:0-34122 GCA_038206015.1 Bryobacterales bacterium
GATTATGTGGCCGAAGCCGCCATTCCTACGCCGGTATGACCCGGATCAGGTTCTAAGGGACTCTCTGCCTGACGCGTTTTGGCGCGCAATTTCGAGTGTCTCAGCCCCATTCGGCAAACCGGGCGGGGCGCCCCTTGGCTGTCTCTATATTAGCGGAATCAAGCGGTGATTGATAGAATTGTGAGTTCGCCATGAGTCAAGTGCATATTTACCCGCCATCTGAAGAGTTTGTCCGTCAAGCCAACGTCCCCGGTATGGACGCCTACCGCAAGCTATATCAGGAGGCCGCTGATGATCCTGACGCCTTTTGGGGTGCCCTGGCGAAGGAGCATCTGCACTGGTTCGAGCCTTTTGATGAAGTCTGCAACTGGGAAGCACCCTTTGCCAAATGGTTTGTTGGCGGCAAGATCAACGCCTGCTTCAACTGTGTAGATCGTCACGTTCTGGCTGGCAACGGCGAAAAGGTCGCGCTGCTGTTTGAAGGAGAGCCGGGCGACACGCTGAGCATCAGCTACAGCGAGATGCTCAGCTCGATTTCACGCTTCTCAAACGGCCTACTTGCGCTGGGCCTGCAGACTGGTGATCGCGCGATCATCTACATGCCGATGATTCCTGAAGCCATCATCGCGATGCTGTCCTGTGCCCGTCTCGGCATCATCCACAGCGTTGTGTTTGGCGGCTTCTCTGCCGAAGCGCTCAAGGCGCGGATTCAGGATCTGGGTGCAAAGGTTGTGATCACTGCTGACGGGGGCTGGCGGCGCGGAAAAGAGATCAAGCTCAAGCCGGCGGTCGACGAAGCGTTAGTTGATTGTCCGAGCGTCGAGAATGTTGTTGTTTGTGAGCGCACCAAAGGCGAAGTCAGCATGATCCTTGGTCGCGATCACTGGTGGCACGAGGTTGAGGCCGGTCAAAGTGATGTGTGTCCCGCTGTGCCGCTGGACAGCGAGGCACCGCTGTTTGTGCTCTATACGTCTGGCACAACCGGCAAGCCGAAGGGGATCCTGCACACCACTGCCGGCTATCTACTGCAATGCGCCAGGAGCGTGCATTGGGTCTTCGACCTCAAGCCGAACGACGTCTATTGGTGTACCGCCGACATTGGTTGGGTCACGGGTCACAGCTACATCGTGTACGGGCCGATGGCGATGGGTGCCACGCAAATTATTTACGAAGGAGCACCCGATACGCCCAACTTTGATCGTTGGTGGCAGATCGTAGCCAAATATCGCGCCACGGTTTTCTATACTTCTCCAACGGCGATCCGCGCCTTGATTCGCCAGGGCGATCATTGGCCAAATGGTTGCGACCTCTCCAGCCTGCGACTGCTTGGCAGTGTCGGCGAGCCGATCAATCCCGCTGCGTGGGAGTGGTATCACAAGACCATTGGCAAGTCGCTTTGTCCCATCGTGGACACTTGGTGGCAGACTGAAACGGGGTCGATTCTGATCGCCCCGATGCCAGGGGCTGTGCCTCTTAAGCCGGGCAGCGGGACGCTGCCGATGCCGGGTGTGATGGCCGAGGTTGTTGATCTCCAGGGCAATCCGGTGGCTGCAAATCATGAAGGCTATCTGATCGTGAACCGGCCCTGGCCCAGCATGGTGCGCAATATCTGGGGCGACCCGGAACGTTTTCACGACCAGTACTGGAGCAAGTTGCCAGGTCGTTATTTCACTGGGGATGCGGCGCGTCGGGATGAGGATGGATATTTCTGGGTTCTGGGACGCGTCGACGATGTACTCAATGTCAGTGGCCACCGACTAAGCACGATGGAAGTGGAGAGCGCGCTGGTGCATCATCCTGCCGTCGCTGAGGCCGCTGTTGTTGGCAAGCCACACGAGATCACCGGACAGTCGGTCTGTTGCTTTGTGACGCTTAAAAAGGGCGACTACGACAGGGAGGCCCTCGCGAAGGAATTGAAACAATGGGTGGGCCACGAGATCGGCGCATTTGCGCGGCCTGAGGAGATTCGCTTTACCGATGCCCTCCCCAAGACGCGCAGCGGTAAGATCATGCGGCGTCTGCTGCGAGAACTGGTTACGAACAATACGGTCGTCGGTGACGTGACTACGCTTGAGGACTTGAGCATACTGTCCACACTTGCTGCCCAGCAGGATGATGAGGCGTAGGGTAGGAAGAGTATGTTGATCGCCAAAGAAGTCCTGGCCCGGCATTTTGAGGTGAGAGTTGGCGTCTTTGAAAACGGTAGCCAGTAGGCAGGACGGCGGGCGACAGTCAAGCTGCGATCCGCTGTCCTACTCTACTATCGAATTCAGAGACTTTCCCGGGGTCGCCCAGAGTTAGGCTGTCCACAAATCACAATCGCATCCACACCACGAGAGGCTAGTCGCCTTTGGGTCCGGCCAAGATGTTGGAGCCATAAAATAACTGAACAGTCTTACCTGTAAAATAGGGTTAACTGCAGTGCCCCGATTGTGATAAAGTGCCCTTACAACGGGGGGGTGTTCTCACTTGTCCGAGCAATTACCAAGTAGTCAACGTAAAGGGGTTCTTTCATGAACAAACGATCACTGTTGATCGCGATCTTGATTTCTGCGCTTAGTTCTGTCGTTTTTGGGCAGGACATTCGCGCCACACTCACGGGACGGATTTTAGACGGCTCCGGTGCCACGATCGCCGGTGCCGAAGTCAAAGCTGTTAACACCGGCAGCAACGAAAGCAACGTGCGCAAAACGGATAGCTCGGGGATCTATTCGATTCCATCATTGCGGCCCGGCCAATACACGGTCACCGTTACCCATCCAGGATTCAAGACGGCGGTTCGTAGCAACATCACGTTGCAGATCAGCCAGGTGGCCGGCTTCGACATCACTCTCGACGTAGGTGCATTGACCGACTCTGTGACGGTGGAAGCCAATGCCGCCACGCTCGAAACCCAGACCGCCAGCCGCTCGGCCGTCATCGACAACAAAACCATCACCGACCTGCCGCTGAATGCCCGCAATCCCTTCATGCTGGGGGCGATTCAGTCTGGTGTTACCTTCCGCGGCGCAGCCATTTGGCAGCGTCCCTTCGATAACGGTGCCATTGCGGAATGGTCCATCAACGGCGGCCAGCAGAGCCGCAACGAATTCCTTTTGGACGGCGCTCCCAATAACGCTCAACTCGGCGGTAACAATATCGCCTTGGTGCCTGTAGTGGACTCGGTGCAGGAATTCACGATTCAGACCAACTCCTATGACGCCTCATACGGCCGCACCGGCGGTGGCGTGATCAACGTAATCCTCAAGAGCGGTGGCGCCAAGCACCACGGTGCCGCCTGGGAATTCATGCGCCGCGCACCTCTCAATGCAAACTCATTCCAGAACAACGCGCTCGGTCGCCTCAGCGACGGAACGGCGCGCGGCCCTCGCCCCAATGGCGCAATGGACCAATATGGCTTTGAAGTGGATGGCCCGATCTACATCCCCAAGCTCTTGAAGAAAGACTCTGCCGTAAAGCTCTTCTACATGGGCACCTACGAAGGGTATAAGGAAACGACTCCCAACCCCTTGCGAAACTCCTACGCCGCAACTGAAATGCGTGGCGGAGACTTCAGCAGGCTGACGCAGGCCAACGGCCAACCTGTCCTGATTTTTGACCCAGTCAACGTCTCACGCGCCGCTAATGGCGACCCGATTCGTTCGCAATTTCCCGGCAACATCATCCCCGCCAGCCGCATCGACCCGGTTGCCCGCAACGTAATCAAGTTCATGCCCACCCCCAATGGCAGCACACCGGGCCAGCGCTACGGCACAAACAATTTCTTCCAGAACAGCTACGTCAACAACGATAACTTCTACAATTTAGGCCTCAAGTTCGACTGGAACTTCGGTGACAAGCACCGCGCCTTTATCCGCCACGCCTCTAACGATCGCACGGAAGAGCGTTGCTCGAATGGCATCTGCGCCGGCCCTGGAATGGACGGCCAACAGCCCTTCCAACGCATCAACGACGCCTACGTCATCGACTGGGTCACAACCGTAAACCCCTCTACAGTCATCAACGTTCGTGCCTCCTTTAACCGCTTTATCGAAAAGGGCTTCGGCCGCGACAATGCCGGCTTCGACCTCACCAGCCTCGGACTTCCTTCCTCTTTGGTCAGCCAGCTCCCCTCCCCGGCCTACTTCGGTCGCTGGAATATTGGCGGCTATTCTTCCCTTGGCCGCGGCCAAGGAATCAACATCACCAACAACTACGGCATCATGGGCAGCATCACGAAGAACGTGGGCCGCCACACTATCAAGGCCGGTGCCGATGTCCGCCGCATCCACTACATCACCCAAAGCACCGGCGACGTACTTCAATTCAACTTCAATGATCAATGGACCCGCCGCACCTGGAACCAGGCTGAAGCGGATGCCGGCGACGGCTTCGCCAGCTTCCTTCTTGGTATGTCCTCGGGTGGCGCACAGAATTTCCCGCTCTTTCCCTTTTACCAAAACTGGTACAGCGCCTTCTACTTCCAAGATGACTTTAAGGTCAACCGCCGCCTCACTCTCAACTTGGGCCTGCGCTATGACATCAATGCGCCGGCGACAGAAAAATACAACCGTATCAACCGTGGCTTTAACCCCACTGCTGCCGCGCCCGTCAAGGGCCAGATTCCTGCAGCTCTGGCCAACGTCTCGCCTTCCGTTGCCGCACTCCAGGGCGGTCTCAACTTCGCTGGTGTTGGTGGCAACCCGGCTAACTCAGGCGACCTCTACCGCAATACCTTCCAACCGCGCATCGGCTTCGCCTACTCGGTAAACGACCGCCTTGTTATCCGTGGTGGCTTTGGCCGCTACTACATGAACCCCAGCAACAACAACTTGCGCAGCACCGGTTTCGAAACCAACACGCCGCTCGTCAATAGTCTGGATGACGGTCGTACCCCCCTGCTCAACACCTTGAGCAACCCTTATCCTAACGGCGTTCAGCGTCCTCCCGGCTCTAGCCAGGGTGCCAACACCTTCCTCGGCCGCGACACCAACGTTTGGTCCTCGAACTTTAAACTTCCTTCGATCGACCAGTTTTCCCTGGGCTTCCAATATCAGGTCAATAAGGGCTCCGTGCTCGATATCTCCTACATCGGCAGCGTCACCCGGGATCGTGAGACTTCAATCGCTTCCAACATCCCCAGTGCGCAGTTCATGAAGCAGTGCGATGCCTTGCAAGGCGGTCTGCCCAACTTCTGTAACGAGCAGTTGCCCAACCCCTTCCAAAACATCGAAGCCTTTCGCGGCACCGCCTTTTTCAACAACTCAGGCCTCTCCCGCTACCAGTTAAACCGACCCTTCCCGCAGTTTAGTGGCAATTTGACACGGGATGGTTTGAACACCGGCAAGATTAACTATCATTCGCTCCAGATCAACTACAACGTTCGTAGGCGGGGTCTCACCTTGATTCCCAACTTCACCTGGTCGCGAATGATCGACAGGGACGGCTTCATCGATCCGTTCAATCGGGTTGATCAGCGCAGCCTCTACTTCAACGACCGTCCGTACGTCTTTAAGCTCACCGCCAGCTACGATCTGCCGATGGGCAAAGGCAAGGCCTTGTTTGGTGGTGCGAACGGCATTGCCGATAAGTTCCTGAGCGGCTGGCAGGTAACCAGCTTCTTCCAGTGGGCCTCGGGCGAACCGGCTAACTACGGTGGCCAAGTGCTGCCGCTGCGTGACTCCGTCAACAAGAACATCAATTGGAACCAGGCAGCCGTTCGCGGCTTCGGTAACTGCGTCGTCCGTCAAAACAACGATGGCACGCGCAGCCCCATGCCTTATTCCGTTGCCTCCGGCTGCGGTACCGATTTGAGCAAGTACGACTTCCTCTGGGTCGGCTCCTTCTCTCCCGGTCAGGACGTCCCCGGCCGCCAGACGCCGAACGTCTTCCCCAACCTGCGCAAACACCGCGTACCGACCCTCGACGCTTCTTTGCTCAAGACCACGGTCTTCCGCGAAAAGTACCGCTTCCAGTTCGGCTTTGAAGCCTTCAATGCGATCAATAAGTATTACTTTGGCCGCAACGACAGCTTCAATACCAATCCTAACGACGCCAACTTCGGGCTTCTCTTCCCGGCTTTGACCTCCAACCAAAACTTCAATCCGCGTACCATGCAGGTTCGCTTGAAGTTTAACTACTAGTAAGTCCGCTTCACGCAAAAACAAGAAGGGCTCCCCGCAAGGGGAGCCCTTCTTGCGTTTGCGTTATGGTTGGCAGGGTTTTGACGGCGGCGAACCCGGAGGCCTCGACTGCCTCGACGATCAGCTACGGCTATGACGAGGCGGCGGCGAACGGGAAGGGGAAGCTGACGAACCGGAGCCAGACGCGCGGAATCGGGAGTACGCTGACGGGCGTGGCCCGCCATCAGTGCCGGCAAGGAAAGCGTTGGTGAGATCCGGCTCTCCTGAAAATTTTGGTCAGAGGCCACGCGAGGATGCAGCCTGAGGAGCGTGAGACCAAGTGGTTGGGGGCGCTGATAGAAGGTCACGCCTGCGGTGATGCTTCAGATGACTCGCCAGCCGGTAGCCGACATGCCAGTCGATCTTGCCGTACGCCTTGCGCGGATATCTGTAGGAAAAGTAGTTCGCCCAAGCTTCTGGATGTCGTTCAGTGGGCTAATCAGTTGCGGCTTGGCACCGCTCTCAAGCCGGGTCTCCCAGGTTCCTTGACTGATCTGTCCCCCGCGCTGCCCCTATCACCCCGGGAAGTCCGGCGACTGCTCTTACCCATTGCTTGGTCGCCGGTCTCCGGCTTCATCTCCATCCGGCGGACTGGCCACTTCCAATCTTGTAACGAGGCCGAAACGGGTTTGCTGGTTACAACGGCGGCTCGCAGGTTTGCCGTTCGATGCTTCGTCAAAACAGATTGCTCCGTTCCACGCTCGATTGGCTACATCTTGAATGGGCAATTTACATGGTGACTTCCTCTCAGCTCACGAGATCAGCCATGCTTTTTGAGCGCCACTATGCCCCGGTCATTCTGTTTGGCGTGCGGGCTTTTGCAAGTGGCTCACTGTGGGCCGCGTTGAAGATCGTCGAGGTGGCGAAGTTGTGTCGACCGATCTGGTCTACTACCCCGGAATGTAGATTTCATTCTTTGAGTAGAGTACTGCCCGGCCACCGATCTTGACGCGGTCCCCGGCCAACTGGCACCAAAGATCACCGCCTCGCAGACTGATCTGCCGGGCGCGCAGTGTGTCCTTCCCTAGGCGAGCCGCCCAATAGGGAATCAATGTCGAGTGTGCCGAGCCTGTTACAGGGTCCTCCGGGACTCCCTGTGCCGGCGCGAAAAACCGCGACAGAAAATCGATACCAGGCTCGTCACTTGGCGCGGTGGCGATGACGGCAAAGCGGTCGATGCGGGCGAGAGCTCCCATGTCTGGAGCAAGATCCCGCAGTTGCTGTGCCGTGGCATAGACCGCAAAGTAATCGCGCGAGGCGAGTACTTCCTCAGGCTGAATCTTGAGGCCAACCAACAGGTGTTCATCGGGGCTGACGGCAGTAGGCGGGCGGGAGGGGAAGTCGAGTGTGAAAACGTCGTTGTGAATGGCAACGCCAAGCGGCCCGGACTTTGATTCAAAAACGAGATTGGTTGCGCCCGGATCAATAAAGTTGTGGATGACAAAGCCGGAAGCTACAGTCGCGTGACCGCATAGATCGATCTCTGAGGCCGGAGTAAACCAGCGGATGCGATAGCCATTGCCTTCAGGAACAAAGAAAACGGTCTCGGCCAGGTTATGCTCGGCTGCGATGGACTGCATCAGGCCATCGGGCAGCCATCTTTGGAGAGGGATGACGGCGGCAGGGTTGCCGTGAAAAATTTTGTCCGTGAAGGCGTCAACGACGTAAGCGGTGAGCACCATCAATGCACTCGCTGGCGGTTGCGCTCGTTCATTACGAGCTCATCAAAAATCGCCAGGACCTGCTTGCGATAGGTATAAACGCGCTTCAGATTATCGCGAAAATTCTCGGCGTACTGGCGGGTGCCCAGCCACTTGTTCAAGGTTAGCTTGGGCACATCGATATCACGACGCAGATCGTCGGCGGCATGGCCGCGCAGAAACATGCCATAAAACATTGCGGCTTCGCGTTGCGGTGCTAGAGGATCAGCTTCGTCCCGGAACAACATGGATTTGACTCTTTTTAATTGGACGCAACTAGATGAACTTTCGCGCCAAAAAAAAGTATACGAATCCCACGAGCGGCTGGCAAGTGCCTAACGCAATGCAATCTGAATTTGATCGATCGCGGAGTGTTCCTCAGTTGTAACCAAGGTTCCACCGAAGCCCAAAAAGCCGCCTTCGCGGGCGGCTTCCGCAACCTTCGTAGCCAGCTCTTCAAGCCAGCCTTTGAACTCTTCGGCTTCCTCGGGGCTGGCCTTGGCACTCAGAAGTGCGGCAACTTCGCGGCAGGCTGCAAGGCCCTTCTGGCGGATTGAGTCCTGTGTTTCTGCTTCCAGCTTCGGAACGTGGAGGTTATCTTTCAAATCTTCGGCAAGTACCCGCATCAACTCCGAATGAGCCTTTTCAAGAGCCTCTCGTATCATCGTCGAGGCTGCCGCCGATTCCTGCACCAACCCGATCGGGCCACTCGGGCTGGCGGCGACTACAATCATGCCAGTCAAAAATGGGACTTTCCGGAGAAGGTCCCATTCGTCCACACTGAAATTTGATTTGTTAGCCATTCTCTATTCCTTACTCCCTGTCGCTTCCGCTGTCGCCCCAATTGTAGGCCAATCCGCGAGCTTGTGGGCGTATACTTTTAGTCGAGAGGCATAGAAACTACAATGAAGAAAATTATCGTTTTGACCGTCATGGTGAGTGCTGCTGCATTCGCTGAATCCTGGACCGGCACGATTGTCGACACATCCTGCAAGAGCAAAGACTTGGCTAGCCACACCAAGCAGTGTCTCCAAAGTTGTGCCAAGAGCGGCCTCGGAATCGTCCTGAGCGACGGCAAGTTCGTCAAGTTTGACGAAGAAGGTAACGTCAAGGCATTGGCCGCACTGAAGGCCAGCCCCAAGGACAAGGATCTCAAGGGTAAGATCACCGGGACGCTTGACGGTGAAGTCATCAAGGTTGACAAGGTCGAAGTCCTCTAGGCTTTTCCAGTCTCGTTATTTTTGAAGAACCGCCGCTGCTTCATTGCGCGGCGGTTTTTTCTTTGACTCGCTACCAGAGATTCCAGGTGCCGTAATAGAGAACGTAGGCGGCAAGCGCCAAGTTTGCGGCCGCATGAGCGGCAATCGCTTCGCCGAGACTCCCGGTGCGACGCATCGCAAGCGCGAACAGCATACCTGCCAATGTGCCGACGATCCAGCGCGCGTCGTGGAGTAACCCAAATAGCAGAGAAGAGACCAGAAATGACATCCAGCTAAAGCCGTTCAGCGACACGCTTTCAAAGTCTGCAGAAATCAAGCGTCGTAGCAGGAATCCGCGGAACGCGAGTTCCTCCGCAATGGGAACGACTGCAACAGCGGTAAAGATTCGGATTCCGATCCAGGCAAAGCGAATCAGCGGTGAGGCGCCTACTAACTCCGGGGGCATTCCCGTCGTCGGTTGGGGGCCGAAAACCCAATTCTCCCCCGCAATCCAAATTACGAATACAAGAGCACCAATTGCTGGTCCGATCCAACTAACGCGAAGCGTTAGGCTGCGATAACGATCGCGATAGAACCAGAGGCCTGCGATAGCAACGACGGCTCGCAGGGGGTAGAGCCATTCGAATTCGGCAGTGGTCGCTCGAGAAACCATCCCGGCAGCCAGTATCAGGAGGAATGGGGCAAGATAGGGCACCACCGGATTGTCAGATTCTTCGGTGGTTGAAGCCACTTCGATTTCCGGGTTTGCCTGGAACCAGCGAATCCGCCGGGCCACCAGGCAAATGGCCAAAGCCACCGCGTTGAAACTCAACCAACCGGCTTGTGAGTGAAAGCCACCGACGGCAATCTTTGGTGCACCGTGGTCGCCGATCCAGAACAGAGTTGCGATACGGACGGAGTTCAGTAGGAACAATATGACAACACCGGCAGGCAGCAGCAGTAACGCGCGTGGCAGCCGAATCTCTTTCCGGAACAGAATCAGCCAGCACACGCCAAATGCCAACAGCAGCGCCATGCCTTCCAGGCCAGAACACTGCGCCGCGATCGCCACGCTAAAGCGAGAAGTCGCCAACTCAAAGCGTTCTGGGGTCGCAATCAGGTCTGGTATCAACGGGCGCAGGATCGCCGTGACGATAAAAAATGTCAACTTTGCTGCGGGTTCCCAAAGGTTACGCACGGATGCGCCGAGCCAGCAGGCAACTGCACCGGCTATCGGTGCTTGTATGGCAAGCATCCCCGTCGCCCGGATCACGGCGATCCACAAGCTTAAGGGTGCAACTGCCAAGATTGCAGCACCCGTGGTGATCGCGGCGGCGAGCACCCACAGTATAACCAGCCGATCGGAGGGGATGTCTGAGACGGGACGCTCATAGAGTTCGCGTGACAGATATGCAAAGGCCAGCATCGCCAAGGCGTGCATGGGCAAGCACCAGCGGGGCATCGTGAGCGTTGAAGCTGAGCTTAGAGCCTGGTCAAGCTGGCTGCGAAATCTCATGATCGCAAAGGTGGCGAACAGTATCGCCGTCGCAACCAGCCAGCGAGTTGCCCAGGCTCCCCAATTGCGCAAGAAGTCCACAAGTACTCCGCTTCTGGGCGCAAGGCTGGCCCCGTCGAGAAACATCGAGATTACGAAGGCTTCGACGATGAGGAGCAGACCGACGGAAGTCGCCCGGACTAACACTGGATGCAGGCGGGCGGCGATGGGGCGGTAAGTCGCGGAGAGTGGGTGTGAGGGAACCATTGAAATGAAATAAAAAACGCGCCGAAATGGAAGTCCATAACGACGCGTTTCCGGTTTTGAGTGTACTATTTCTTGCGGCGGCCGCGAAGCATCATCACTCCACCCGACAGCAGCGCCAAAGCGCTGGTTGCCGAGGTGGCATTGATTTCAGGAACATCCACGGCCCCGAAAGCGAAAGTCGCCATGCCCAATAGGACTGTAACCAAGCTGATCATTTTCATGCAATTCTCTCCTAGTCTAAGTTTCTCGTTTGAGATACAGCGAGCGTAGCAAGAGGGTATCGAAATCCATGCCCAACTTTAGTCTGTCTGGTACTGGTATCGGCATCCAGCAGTACTGGAAAGTTTGAATTTATGCAGAAGACAATGTCATTGGGCTCGTAGGGAAGACCAGACTGGATAGATCGTCGGATTCTCAAGCCAGGTATTCAAATGCAAGAGCACCTCGTTTCGCCATGAGTCGTCAGGCGAACGGCGCAGCACGAAGCGGGCATGACTCTTGGCTTCCAGCACCAACGCCCGGGTTTCCTGTGGGTTCGACGGATACAGCGCCGCCAGTGCCTTCAGTGTACGCCGCAGATTTTCAGTACAGTCCTGGCGCACTCCTTCAACGAGTGGATGCAGTCGAATTTCAGTCGCGCGCAGCAGCTTTTTGAGGTAAGCAGAGCTTGCGTGGGTCTCTGAAAGCAGTTCGGCGAAGCGAGCGAGCGTGATCTCAGGGGAATTCTCCAGCAACGCTTGAAGGTGCGCTTTAACGTTTTTTGCCACTGCGATAAGCCTCAACCGCCCGGTTGTGATCGTTAAGCGATTTTGAGAACACGTGTCGCCCGGTGGCCCCTGGCTCTGCAACAAAGAACACCGCGTCCGTGGTTGCTGGATGGAGGACAGCATTCAGCGACTGCAGCCCCGGATTGGCGATGGGGCCGGGCGGCAAGCCAGTGTGCTGGTAGCTGTTATAAGGACTTTGATTGGCAAGGTCGGATTTATAGATAGTCCCCCGGAAGCGATTCTCGACGAGTGCGGCATAGATAACCGTCGGATCGCATTCGAGCTTCATGCCCTGGGCTAGGCGATTCAGAAACAGGCCAGCGATTAGGGCCCGCTCTTCGGGCACGGCGGATTCCTTCTCGACGAGACTGGCCAGCGTTACGATGCTATGCGGCGGCTCTGCGGAATGAAGCTGTCGCCAGACCTCGCGAAATTGCCGGGTCATTCGCTGGCACAACATTTCCGCAGTCATTCGCTTGGGTAGCCGGTATGTCGACGGGTATAGGTAACCCTCCAAAGTGGGTGCGTCGGGATCCAGGTCCCGAATCATAGTTGGGTCTTTGGCGGCAGCCAAAAAATCGACCGACTTGAGCAGTTGTCGCTCCTCGACAATCCGCGCGATGTCGTAAATCGACGATCCTTCGGGAACCGTTAGCTCGCCAAAGTAGACATCTCCCTTGACAATTTTGCTAAGGATCGTTTCCGCCGACGTCTCCCGTCGAAATACATAATCGCCAGCCTGGTACTTCGACCCTGGATGAAAGATCCGATATGCGACAGCCTGAAGCGGGCTTCGCAGCAGGCCCGCTTTTTCGAGGATTTCTCCGATCCGCAAGGTTGAGGACCCACGCGGAATTTCGACAAAGACTTCAGTTTTCAGCGATGGCACGGGCTGGCGCAGGATCGCGAAAAAGAAGAGCCCCGGAAGCGCCAACAGAACGCACAGAGCTGCGATTAGCCGCTTCATTGATGTTCCAGCGACACCAGATAGCCGTCAAGGATCAGTGACGCAGCGATCTGATCGACTTTGCCCTTGCGGTCTTCGCGCTTGAGCCCGCCTTCCTCGTCCAGCAGGCGGTGGGCCTGAGTAGAAGTTAGCCGCTCATCCCAAAATATGATCGGGATTCGGGTAGACAATTGCAGGCGCGCGGCAAATTCCTTCACGCTGGCGGATTGGCGCGACTCGTCGCCAGACATATACTTTGGGTCGCCAAACACAAAGAGTACGATCTCGCGCTCCTGCGCCAATTGCACCAGGTAAGCGATATCTTCGCGAACACGGGTGCGCGTATAGGTGGAGAGTGGTTGGGCAGTGAGCCCAAGGGCGTCGGAAATAGCAAGGCCGATGCGGCGCTTGCCAAAATCAAGGCCAAGAATTCTACCGGTAAGTTGGGCCATCGTCGCGGATTCTTCTAGTATGGAATAACAGGCTTCGGACGTGTCAGTCACTTTACCCATCATCGAATCGCTTGAATCATTGCCGCTCCACGGCAAGGGTGCCCCAGCGCCCGCCAGTACTGCGGTGAAACTGATTGCAGCGGCCTGTGTCATCGCGATGCTTTACTACGGTCGGGCGTTCTTTGTCACCTTGATCAGTGCGATCATCATCACGCTCATCCTCCAACCATTTGTACTGTGGTTTATGAGGCTGAAGCTGCCCCGGGCGCTGGCCAGCTTTCTGGTCTGTTCGATCTTCGTGCTGCTCGTATACCTAGGGGGGCTTGCGCTTGTGACGCAAGCCAGTGGATTGATCGACGACCTGCCTGGTTATGGGCAGCGCATTGGCGAAGTGATTGAAGGTGCCGCCGAACAGGTGCGTGGCGTGGAGAAGGGCATCGCTCAGTTCATGCCCAAGCGCCTCCAGGAACAGACTCCGCTGCCGGATCCAACGCGAAAGACCAAGAAGGGCAAAGCTGCCATGGTGGCGGAGCCGAACGCTCCTCCCCAGGTGCAGGAAGTTCGCATTCAGCCTGAACGTTCGCCGCTTCTCACACTCGTCTATTCGCGCATCGAGACCATCTACAGCGTGGCCCTGATGGCCAGCTTTGTGCCCTTTCTGGTTTACTTCATGCTCAGTTGGAGCGATCACATGCAGCGCGCCTTCCTGACCCTTTTCGACGCGCCAGACAGAGTCGTCGCCTCGCGCAGTATCGAGAGTGTAGCGGCGATGGCCCGCGCCTATATGGCTGGCAATTTTCTTCTTGGCGTCATCCTGGCTGTGTTGAGCACTGTGTTCTTTATGCTCATTGGACTGCCCTACCCGCTGCTTGTCGGACCCCTCAGCGGCTTCTTTAGCCTGGTCCCTTACATCGGATTGCCGCTGGCACTCCTGCCGCCGTTCCTGGCAGCCCTGCCCATTTACTCGAAAGTGGGTGCCTATCTCATCATTTCCAGCGTCGTTGGGACGCTACACCTGTTTGGACTGAACCTGCTTTACCCAAAAATTGTCGGTGCCCGCGTGCATCTGAATCCACTCGCGGTGACGGTGGCATTGATGTTTTGGGGATTGATCTGGGGCGGCATTGGGCTGGTATTGGCCGTGCCAATCGTTGCCGGGATCAAGGCCGTTTGTGATAACGTGACCGCATTGAAACCATACGGAAAGCTACTAGGAGATTAGTTATGAATCGTCGTGAAGCATTGATTGCAGTCGGGGCCGCAGCCAGCGCGCCGCTACTCAGCGCCAAAGGTCTGGACATGTCCCGCTTTGCGGTACTGACCGATGAAGTGGCCGCTAACGAAGTGGATGCCATCGCCTTTGCCAAACAGTACGGGCTGAAGTGGGTGGAACTGCGCGACTACCCAACGGCTCATGACCGCACCAAGAAGAGCGAAACCTACTTCAGGATGGAGCCGGAACGTCTGAAAAAGGTTCGGGCAGATCTCAAGGCAGCTGGCCTAAAAGTGAGTTTTCTCAACACGGGCCTGCTCAAATTTGGGCTTCCGGGCACTGAACTCAAACTGAACCGTCCCGAAACGCCAGAAAACAAAGCTAAGCGTGAAGCCCGGCAGGACGCCCAATACGCCGACCGCATGAAGGATCTCGACTTAGCCATCCGCGCCGCACATATCCTTGAGGTGCAACAATTGCGGGTCTTTGCCTTCGTTCGTACCGTGGACCCTCCCGCAATTTGGGATCGACTGGCAAATGAACTTGGTGAGTACGCAAAGGTCGCCGAAAAGGGTGGAGTCACGCTGCTGCTGGAGAACGAGTCCAGTTGCAATGTCGCAACCAGTAAAGAACTGGCATCTATGACCTTGAAGGTGAACGCCAAGGCCCTGGGCATGAACTGGGACCCCGACAACGGCTTCGCCTTTGGCGAGAAGGCCTGGCCCGATGGTTATCACGAACTGCCGCTCAAGAAGCTGGGCAACGTGCAGATGAAGGCTGGCAACATCCTGGGCCCCCGAAACATCGACTGGACCTCTGTGATTCATGCATTGGACAAAGATGGCTATAAGGGTTGCATCGGCCTTGAAACTCACGTCTTTGACGCCACACTTGTTGAGAAAGCCCACCTCTGCATGAAAGAGGTTCAGGGGTATTTCGGGCACAAGGGCTAGCAGGTTTCCTACACTAGTAGGAAATGCACGATTTGCAACTGTTCCGGAGCCATCTCGATTTGACGGCAGAGCGCCTGGCGAGCCGGGGCTTCTCTCTCGATAAAGACGCCTTCCGCGCCATCGACCTACGGCGGCGCGACGCTCTCACTGAAGTGGAACGCCTGAAGGCCGACCGCAATGAGCGATCCAAAGACATTGGAATGCGCAAAAAGGCTGGCGAAGACACAGCAGATCTGCAAGCTGGCATGCGCACGATGGGCGACCGCATCGCCGAGCTGGAAAGCTCGTCGGAGCTTTTCGATGTCGAGTTTCGAGACCTTCTCAAGGGCATTCCCAATCTGCCGCATGAGAGCGTACCGATTGGCAAGGATGAACACGGCAATGTTGAGGTGCGCCGTGAAGGCGCAGCGGCAACGATGGACTTTGCCCCCAAGCCGCACTGGGACTTGGGGGTTGACCTGGGGATTCTCGATTTCGAGCGCGCTGCCAAAGTCACTGGTTCGCGCTTTGCGGTGTACTTTGGCCAAGGTGCCAAACTGGAGCGGGCGCTGATCAACTTCATGCTCGACACCCACACGGGCGAGCATGGCTATCTGGAAACTTTGCCGCCCTTTCTGGTGAACAGCGAGAGCCTCTACGGCACGGGTCAGTTGCCGAAGTTTGCCGAAGACCTCTTCAAGTGCGAAGGTACGGACTATTGGCTCGCGCCCACCGCCGAGGTGCCGGTAACCAATCTGTTGAGGGACGAGACGGTCGATGCCGAAAAGTTGCCGCTTAAGCTGGTCGCTTATACGCCCTGCTTCCGCAGCGAGGCTGGCTCCCACGGGCGCGATGTGCGCGGCATCATCCGCCAGCATCAGTTCCAAAAGGTCGAACTCGTCAAGTTTGCCCATCCGGAGCATAGCTACGCCGAGTTGGATGGCCTCACCAACGATGCTGAAAACATTCTGCGCAAGCTGGAACTGCCATTCCGCACGATGGCTCTGTGTACCGGCGACATGGGCTTTGGCAGCGCTAAGACCTTCGACATTGAGGTCTGGCTGCCTGGGCAGAACTCGTTCAAAGAGATCTCCAGTTGCTCCAACTACGATGCCTTCCAGGCGCGCCGGGCGGGAATTCGCTTTCGCGGCACCAAGAAGAACGAATTCTTGCACACCCTCAACGGCAGCGGCCTGGCTATCGGTCGCACTTGGGTGGCGATCGTCGAAAACTACCAGCAAGCCGACGGAAGCGTAGTCGTGCCAACGGTGCTGCGCCCATACTTGAACGCGGAGATCATTACCAAGCAAGGACTTTTTACCTAGGTCGTACCATTGCTTTCCCTTAGCACTCCTTGTGTTTCATTCGTATAACGCGTGCTAACATTCGGATAACAACCTGCTGAAAGCGGGGACAAAGCGGCGTCTCTCTCCATAGAGCCGCGAGGGAAAGGGAAAGATGAACCTAAAAGAAAACTTGTGCCTTCGCTTGCACAGGGCAACCAGCCTTGGCATAGCGTTATTTGTGCTTTTCGCCACATTTGCCAGCGCTCAGGAGCGCACAGGCACGGTCGAAGGCATCGTATTGGACGCGACTGGATCAGCCGTTGCTGGAGCTACAGTCGAACTTGTTGGTAGTATCTACAGGCAGTCTGTTGCTGCAAACAGTAGCGGCGGATTCCTGTTTGGCGCAGTTCCTCCGGGAATTTACGTGTTGACTGCCAGCGCCAAGGGCTTTACGAAATTTGTCGTGAACAACCTAGGAGTTTCGATTGGCAAGGTAACGACAACGAACCCGAAGCTGGAAGTCGGTCAGGTGACCGAGAGCGTCTCGGTGACTGCGGACTCGCTCCAGATCGATACGCAAACTAACGTCATTGCGGTAAACGTGACTGCCGACGTATACGACAAGTTGCCCAAGGGCAGAAGTTTCGATTCCTTGCTGGGCATGGCACCTGGAACACGGCTTGAACCTAAGGGTGGTGGGTACTCTGTGGACGGCGCCAGCGGCTCTGAGAATATTTATGTAATTGACGGCCTGGAAGTGACAAACATTCAGACCGGCGTTTTGAACCAGGCGAATCGCATACCGATTGAGTGGATTGCGGAAACGCAGCTCAAGAGTTCGGGTATCGACGCGCAGTTTGGTGGCGCGGTTGGCGGTGTCGTCTCCGTTACGACTCGCAGCGGCACCAATCAATTTCATGGTCAGGGCTCGTTCTACTTAAACACCGATGCGATGAATTCCCGTCCCCGGCAGAGCCTGCGTCTCAATCTGACTAACGACGACATCGCAGAGTACTTTCAGAACAGCCGCGACGGCAGCCGCTTCCTGAATCCAGGATTCCGCGTTGGGGGGCCGATCCTTAAGAACCGCCTCTGGTTCTTCATCAGCGCTTATCCACAGTTCTCCAAGTCCGAGCGAACAGTCAAGTTCCTCAGCGGGCAGACCGGCACTTATGAATCAAGGGTTCGTCAGGACTACACGTTGGCCAAGATCGACTACCAGGCCTTCTCGAAGCTTCGCATCTTCTTCGGTTACCAGTACAATCCGACACGCACGAATGGCTATCTGCCCAGCCAGCAGGGCAATGATGCTTTCTCAACGCCATTTTCGCAACAGGGGAATCGAGTTCCCACATCGAACTACACTTACCAAGCAGATTTCACTGCCTCGCGTAGCTTGTTGTTCTCGGTCTTTGGTGGCCACACCTACACGAATTATAAAGACTATGGTGTCCCCAGCGGCACACGTTACCTCTACACCGTAACAAACAAAAATCTTCCGTTCTCTGGGGAAATTCCGGTCGCGACACTTGCCGCGTCAGGAAATTTTACTGCGAACAACCGGCAGACAGTCCAGGACATCTACAAACGCGACAACGTGAATGTAGTAGGTAGCTGGCTGGTGAACAAGGGTGGTCAGCACACCTTCAAGTTCGGGTGGCAGATTAACAAGATGGGGAGTTCGCCCATCGCCGATACTTGGCCGGATGGCTACATCCGTGTAGCTTGGAACCTGTCGCGTAACGCTTTAACGACGTCTGAGCGCGGCGCCCGCGGACCATACGGCTATTACATCAACCGAGTGTTTTCAACCAAAGGCGATGTCAGCGGCCGCAACATGGGTTTGTTTTTCAACGACACATGGCGGGTTAACAAGAAGCTGACCTTGAATCTCGGCATCCGCACGGAGGATGAATACATTCCCAGTTACCGCACCGATAGTGGCATCGCCAGCAGGGCGATCAGCTTTGGCTGGAGCCAGAAGTTTGCTCCTCGCCTTGGCTTTGCCTACGACCCGAGTGGCGAGGGCAAGATGAAGTTTTTCGGAAGTTATAGTGTCGCTTATGACTTGTTCAAGTACGAATTGCCTCGCGGCAGTTTTGGGGGTGACAAGTGGAAGGATTACTACTACACACTCACAACCCCGAACATCTATGACATCAAGGTCACTCCTGGCAGCAGTGGCGACGCTGGTACATTTCCTGGGCGCTTGATCGAGACTGTCGATAATCGCATTCCCTCCAATGACCCGAAGAATAACCTGATTGATCCTGACCTTAAGCCGGTCAAGAATTATCAGCTGGACTTTGGCTTTGAGAAGAACTTTGCGGGCAACTACCTGTTCCGTTCGCGCTACACCCATAAGGAATTGCTTCGCACGATCGAAGACGTGGGTATCCTCACGCCGCAGGGCGAGCAGTACTATATTGCAAACCCCGGCTTTGGCTACACGATCGATCCTAAGAAGTTCCCCGCTGGCTATCCCGCAAATGTAACGCCCAAGGCCAAGCGTCAGTATGACGCCGTCGAGCTCTCGCTGAACAAGCGTTTCAAGCAGGTTTACTTCAACGGAAGCTATACCTGGAGCCGTCTCTATGGCAACTATTCCGGACTAGCAAGTTCAGACGAGAATGGACGAACCAGCCCGAACGTAAACCGCTATTTCGATGAGGCCTTCATGGTTTACGACCAGAGGGGCAAGTTGGTCTATGGCAACCTGGCCACCGACCGACCGCACACCTTTAAGATGTTCACGAGCTATGACAAGAAGTGGATGGGCGGTACAACGCACTTTGCTCCTGTCTTCAACTGGTACAGCGGCACTCCGATCACCACCGAGCTCGGTGTCAATGGTGTTCCCCTTTACCCGAACGGTCGAGGCGATCTCGGCCGCACACCACGCTTTTTCCAGACCGACTTCCTTTTGACGCATGACGTGAGAGTGAAAGGCAGTGAGCAGATGTACTTCCGCTTTGAGGCGAACATCAGCAACCTGTTCAACAACTCGAGTGTCACAAACATCAATGCTGCTTACGATCATCCCAACGATGGTGGAATCCAGTACGAGAACACTGCGGACATCTTCAAGGGCTACACGAACTACAAGAGCATCATGACGGCTCAGGAAGTTCGCGTGAATCCGGCTTATCGCATGGCGAGTGCCTACCAGGGCCCTCGTAATATCCGCCTTGGTTTCCACTTCTTCTTCTAAGAAGCAAACCAGGTAAAAGTTTACGGCGCAGCCTTCATTGGGCTGCGCCGTTTGCTTTTTGTTAGCCTAGTGAGTTGGCGGTTAGCGAAGCGATCGTCCTTCGAACCTACCCTCTGAAGGAAGCAGACTTGATCGTCAGCTTCTTTACACGCGACCAGGGGAAACTGCGAGGCGTTGCCAATCGGGCACGAAAACCGAAGAGTATTTTCGGAAGTTCGTTGCAGCGATTGAGCCAGGCGCGGATTCACTATACGGCGCGCGAGAATCGGGATCTTGTTCGTATCGACAATTGTGACTTGGAACACTCGCAGTTTGACCTCAGCCGCGCCTTCTCAACGGGCGTGGCGCTTGACGTAATGGCAGAAATCAGCGACCATTTGCTCCCACTATCGGAAGTCAATGAACGCCATTTCCGCCTGCTGACCCGTGTGCTGGAGTACTTGCGCAGCGAGGGTGAGGCAGGCGTCTGGCAGGCGATCACCTACTTCGAGGTATGGGCGGTGCGGTTGAGCGGCATTCTGCCGGAACTGCGTCTCAGCCAAGAGAGCGCGACGATCCTGGCGGAAGTATTAACCACGCCGATTGGCGAGATGACGGCGCGTGAATGGAAGCGCGAGACGGCTGCTGATTTGAGACGGTCGCTTGTGCGGCTAGTGGAAGGACATGTGGAGCGGCGACTGTTGGCCGCCCCAATGCTGGAGGATTTGGCATGACGACTTATCAGGAGATGATCTTCCGCCTCAAGCGGTATTGGGCCGAGCGCGGCTGCATCATCACAGAGCCCTATGACGTGGAAGTGGGTGCGGGTACGATGTGTCCCGAGACTTTTCTGCGCGTGCTGGGTCCGGATGCGTACCGCGTCGCTTACGTGCAGCCGAGTCGGCGGCCGGCAGATGGTCGCTACGGCGAAAATCCGAATCGACTCTACAAGCACTCGCAGTTGCAGGTGATCTTGAAGCCGACGCCTGACGACGTAATCGAGCAGTACCTCGGGTCGCTGGAAGCCATTGGCATCGACTTGAAGAAGCACGACATCAAGTTTGAGGAAGACAATTGGGAGTCGCCAACCTTGGGTGCCTGGGGCATCGGATGGCAGGTGATGCTGGACGGGATGGAGATCACCCAGTTCACGTACTTCCAGCAGTGCGGCGGCATCGATCTTGACCTGATTCCGGCAGAGATCACCTATGGGCTGGAACGGCTTTGCGCCTTTCTGCAGGACAAGGAAAGCATCTATGAGATCGACTGGACGCCGGAATTCAGCTATGGCCAGGTGCGGCTCAAGGAAGAACAGCAGTTTAGCGTTTACAACTTTGAGATGGCCGACGTGGCCATGCTCTGGAAGCTGTTCGACGCGCATGAGGGCGAGTGCCAGCGGCTGATCGAACTATACAAAACGGCGGAGGAAGGCAAGAGCCGCTTCCCCGTATTGCCCACCTATGACCAGGTGTTGAAGTGCTCGAATATCTTCAACCTGCTCGATGCGCGCGGGGCAATTAGCGTGACCGAGCGCGTAGGTGTGATTGCGCGGGTGCGGCGGCTGGCCGTCGGCGTGGCGGGCATGTGGGTGGACCAGCAGTACACGGCAGAGGTGGTGGCATAATGGCGACCAAAGACTTTCTCCTGGAAGTTGGCGTTGAAGAGATTCCCGACTGGATGATCGAGGATGGCCTCGCGCATTTACAGGCGAAGATTCAGGACCTGATCGGGCCGTTGCATGGCAGCATGACGATGGCGGAGGCCACGCCAAGGCGTCTGGTAATTGCCTGTAGCGGGTTAGAAGAACGCGAGGCAGATCGCGAAGAGATCCAGACCGGGCCGCCGAAACAGGCGCCTGCGCCCGCTGTGGCGGGTTTTGCTAAAAAGTGTGGCGTGACTGTCGAAGAGCTGGAAGTGATTGAGTCGGCCAAGGGCACATACTTTTCCTATCGCAAGAAGCTAGTTGGTAAGAGCGCAGTGGAGATTCTCTCAGAGACATTGCCGGGCCTGATCCTGGGTATTCCGTGGCCAAAGTCGATGCTCTGGCCAGCCAAGGGTGGGGCGAAGTTCATTCGTCCGATTCGCTGGATACTTTGCCTGTTGGGCGACGATGTCGTCCCCTTTGCGATCAACGGCATCGCGACCGGCAATCAGACAGCCGGGCACCGGCAGCTTGGACAGCATCGTGTTGCGGTGACGATCGCGACCTATGAGCAAGCACTTCGTGACAATTTTGTGATCCTGCGGGCCAGCGAGCGGCGGCAAAAGATCGTGGATGAACTGCCAGCGGGCGTGAAGGCGGATGCTGCGCTGCTGGAGACGCTGACCTACATCACCGAGTTTCCGACGCCGATCCTTGGTGAGTTTGCGGAGAGCTATCTAAGCTTGCCGGAGGAAGTGCTCGTCACCGTAATGCGCTTCCATCAAAAGTACTTCAGTATTGCGGATGCTGATGGGAAGTTGGCGGCGAAGTTCGTGGCGGTGATGAACACGGCAAGCGACCCTGAGGGGCTGGTGAAGCACGGCAACGAGCGGGTGCTGCGCGCGCGCTTCAACGACGCCCGTTTCTTCTATGACGTTGACCAGCACAAGCCGCTGGCGCAGCGCGTTGAGGACTTGAAGGCCGTGACCTTCCAGAAAGATATCGGCAGCTACCACGCCAAGACGCTACAGGTGATGGCGCTGGTGGCTGAACTTGGCGGTGACGCGTCTGTCGTGCGTGCGGCGGAGTTGGCTAAGACCGACTTGACCTGCGAGATGGTGAAAGAATTTACCGAACTGCAGGGCATCGTTGGCGGGCTCTACGCCAAGGCGCAGAGCGAGCCTGAGGACGTGGCCACGGCGATTTACGATCACTACAAGCCGGTGAGCATGGAAGACTCGATTCCGAGAACGCGGGCAGGGCAATTGCTGAGTGTCGCCGACAAGGTGAACACCTTGCGATCATGTTTTGGTATCGGGATGATCCCGACCGGATCGAAGGACCCGTTTGCCTTGCGGCGTGCAGCACAGGGCATCGTAAAGATTCTGGTTGAGGGTGAACTCACTCTGGGATTGAAGCAGTTGGCGGGGGGTGTCGCGAAGCTGGACGAGTTCCTGCTAGAGCGCGTGAAGCACTACTGCCAGGAGATCCGTGGCTACGCTTATGACGAAGTGGCGGCGGTGCTGGCGGCGGGCGCTGATGCCCTGCCAGACGTCCTGGCGCGGCTGGATGCCGTGAAGACTGTTCGTGCAGGCGAGGACTTTGAGCCACTGGCTGCGGCCTTCAAGCGAACCAAGAATATTCTGGACCAAGCCAAGTTCACCCCAGCAGGCCCGGTGGACCCGGCCTTGATGACGGACCCGGCGGAGATTGCCCTATCGGCAGCCCTGGGCGAGGTGGCGGCGAGGGTCAAGGGTCGCTCGTATATCGACATATTGGCGGGGATGGCGACGCTGCGCCCGGCCGTAGATTTGTTCTTTGACAAGGTGCTGGTGAACGCACCGGACCAAGCTGTCCGTGCGAATCGGCTAACATTGTTATTTAGCCTCAAAGCAGAGTTTTCGGGTATTGCCGAATTCTCTGAAATTGTTCCCAAACTACAGGAGACCTCAGCTTCATGAAGAAGTATGTGTATTCGTTCGGCGGCGGTACCGCAGACGGCGATAAATCGATGAAAGACCTTCTCGGAGGCAAGGGCGCGAATCTCGCCGAGATGTGTCGAAATGGCTTGCCGGTCCCCGGCGGGTTTACGGTTGCGACGGAAGTCTGCAATCTCTATTTCGAGAACGGCAACAAGGTTCCGAAGGAGATCGAAGTCCAGCAGGCTGAGGCGCTCAAAAAGCTTGAAGCGCTGATGGGCAAGAAGCTGGGCGACGCCAAAGACCCGCTGCTGCTGAGCGTGCGCTCGGGCGCCAAATTCTCTATGCCCGGCATGATGAACACGATTCTCAATCTTGGATTGAACGACGTGACGACAGCCGGCCTGGCCGCGAAGTCTAACAACGATCGTTTTGCTTATGACTGCTATCGCCGCTTCATCCAGATGTTTGGTCAAGTGGCGCTCGACATGGACATGGAGCACTTTGATCACATCTTTGATGCGATGAAGAAGAAGCGCAAGATCAAGGTCGACTCCGACATCAATGCGGCCGACTTGAAGCTCATCATCGAAGACTACAAGGCTTTGGTGAAGAAGCACACGAAGAAGGAATTCCCGCAGGATGCGCGCGAGCAACTGAGCATGTCGCGCGATGCCGTTTTCCGCAGTTGGAACAACGACAAGGCCGTCTACTACCGCAAGATGGAGAAGATTCCGGACGAAATCGGAACTGCCGCCACGGTACAGGCGATGGTGTTTGGCAATATGGGCGACGACTGCGGCACGGGCGTCGGCTTCACGCGTGACCCAGGCAGTGGCGAGAACGTATTCTACGGCGAGTTCCTGATCAATGCGCAAGGCGAGGACGTGGTGGCGGGCATCCGCACGCCACAACCGATTGCGGATTTGAAGAAGGTGATGCCGAAGGCTTATAAGGAACTGCGCGAGATCACAACGAATCTCGAAGCTGCTTATAAGGACATGCAGGACTTTGAATTCACGATCGAGTCTGGCACCTTGTACATGTTGCAGACCCGCAACGGCAAGCGCACTGGCCCGGCTGCGGTTCGTCTGGCAGTTGAGATGGTGAAGGAAGGCCTGATCACCAAGGAAGAAGCGATCATGCGCGTGGCTCCGAGCCAGCTGGATCAGCTTCTGCACCCTGTCTTCGACAACGCTTCGCTGAAGACGTTGACCAAGGTGGGCAAGGGCATCGCGGCCAGCCCCGGCGCGGCAGTTGGCATGGCGGCATTCAGCGCGATGGGCGCAGTGATGATGGCGACCAAGGGACCGGCGATTCTGGTTCGCAAGGAAACGACGCCTGATGATATCGCGGGTATGGACGCAGCCAAGGGCATTCTGACGGCAGTAGGCGGCAAGAGCTCGCACGCGGCTGTTGTGGCGCGTGGCATGGGTCGGCCTTGCATCGTGGGTGCTTCTGCAATCACGATCGACGAGAAGGGCAAGAAATTTACGGCCACTGTCGACGGCAAGACGATCACAGTGAAGGAAGGTGACTTCATCTCGATCGACGGTACGACGGGCGAAGTGTACCTGGGCCAGAGCAAGACGGTGGAGCCGAGCACGAAGAGCGGCTACCTGGCTGAGTTCATGAAGTGGGCCGACGAGTTTCGTGGCGACTTTGGCGTCCGTGCCAATGCCGACATCCCGAAGGATGCCAAGGCTGCGCGCAATTTTGGCGCCGAGGGTATCGGACTTTGCCGCACCGAGCACATGTTCTTCGCTGAAGATCGTTTGCCGCTGATGCAGGCGATGATCCTGGCGACAGATGAGAAGAGCCGCCGTGCGGCGTTGGCCAAGTTGTTGCCGTTGCAGCGCAAGGACTTTGCCGGCCTGTTTGAAGCGATGGAAGGTTTCCCGGTTGTGATCCGTACTCTCGATCCGCCGCTGCATGAGTTCCTGCCGAAGCGCGAAGACCTGATGGTGGCTGCTGCGAAGCTGCCTCACGCCGACAAAAAAGAGAAGAAGGAAATGGCTGAGAAGTTCGGCTGCACAGTCGGCGAACTGAAGAAGACCATTCCTGCTCTGTTGCATCGCGTTGAAGAATTGCATGAAATGAACCCGATGTTGGGACATCGCGGTTGTCGCCTGGGTATCACTTACCCGGAGATCACCGAGATGCAGGCGCGGGCGATTTTTGAAGCCGCAGTGATCGTTGCCAAGAAAGGCAAGAAGATCATCCCCGAGGTCATGATTCCGCTGGTTGGTGGCTACAAAGAATTGGAGCACCAGAAAGATATCGTCAACACGATCGCCAAGGAAGTGCTGGGCAAGGCCGGTTTGAGTAATCTCAAGTACTATGTCGGCACGATGATCGAAATTCCACGCGCAGCGCTGACGGCTGATGAAGTGGCCGCCCATGCTGAGTTCTTCAGCTTTGGCACCAACGATTTGACGCAGACCACGATGGGTCTGAGCCGCGACGACTATACGAAATTCAATGCTCACTATGAAAGCCTGAAGATCTTCAAGACCGACCCGTTCGGTTCGCTGGATCAAGAGGGGGTGGGCAAGTTGATCGAGATGGCGATTCATTTGGGACGCAAGACGCGGCCTGACCTCGAGATCGGAATCTGTGGCGAGCATGGTGGCGATCCGGAAAGCGTAGCTTTCTGCTACCGCGTCGGAATGAACTATGTGAGCTGCTCTCCGTATCGGGTACCAATCGCGCGTTTGGCAGCGGCGCAGGCGGCGCTGGCCAAGGGCGGAGCGGCAGAGAATCGTACTGCGTAGTTTGACTGCGTAGTTTGATCAACGAACAGGTTCGAACGGATGGAAACATCCGTTCTTGGTGGGAGAAAGGCGGTGGGTCTCTTTCGAGAGGCCGCCGCCTTTTTCTGTTGACGCTTGGACGGCGTGGCCGTCCGCTAAAATAAAGTTAACGAATTCTTCATGCGCATACTTGTTCCCTACGTCTTCCTTGTCCTGGCCGCTGCTTCCGCTTTTGGCGCTACCAGTCCGATTCTCGAGCGCCAGTTTACGCAGACGGTGCAGCCCTATATCGCGAAAAACTGCGCTGGTTGCCATAGTGGCAAGACGCCTGCCGGCTCTCTCGATATGACTGTTTACAACAGTGTCGATGCCGTTGTGCGCGACTATCCGCGCTGGGCGACGGTACACAACAGACTCGTTGCCGGCGAGATGCCGCCAAAGCCTTTTCCGCCAGCGCCAATCGAAGCCACACGTAAAGTTCAGGACTGGATCCTGGCGGTGCGTGCTGA
Source organism: Bryobacterales bacterium (assembly GCA_038206015.1). Classification (GTDB taxonomy): domain Bacteria; phylum Acidobacteriota; class Terriglobia; order Bryobacterales; family Bryobacteraceae; genus Bryobacter. The sequence continues at coordinate 26,432 of JBBRBI010000068.1, forward strand.
AGAATTTCGCAAGCACGCCGGCGACCCTGGCGCGGTGCTGGCGCGCAGGCTCAGCAATGCCGAATACAACTACACGATTCGCGATTTGACCGGCGTTGATCTTCGTCCGACGCGCGAGTTCCCAGTGGATCCGGCCAACCTTGCTGGCTTCGATAACTCTGGTGAATCGCTGACGATGTCCTCCGCGCTGCTCAAGAAATATTTGCAGGCGGCACGCGGTATTGGCGACCACATGGTTTTGACGCCCGACGGCATCGACTTTGCTCCCTATCCGATGTTGTCCGAGACGGATCGAGACAAGCACCCGATCCAGCGCATCATCAAGTTTTATGAAAGTCAGCCCACCGACTTTGCAGATTATTTTGAGGCGGCCTGGCGCTACAAGTACCGTGCAAAGCTGGGCAAGCCCACGGCAACGCTGGCCTCCGTCGCCGCCGAATTGAAGGTCAGTGCGAAGTATCTGCCAATGGTTTGGCAGTTGATCGAGGAGCCGGCCGAGAAGGCTAAAACGGAAGTTGGACCAGTCGCGAAGTTGCAAACGATGTGGCGGTCGCTTCCAGCGCCTGCCCCAGGTCAAGCTGAGACGCTTCGAGCGAAGTGCGTTGAAATGCGTGATTTTGTGGTCAAGATTCGCAGTCACACTGCAATGCAATTTACAGCCCCTTTAGTGCGCGGGCTGCCAGCTGGATCGCAGCCTTTGTTGAACTGGAAGCTTCGCGATTTTAGTCTGCATCGTCGCGATAGCGACCCTGCCGCGCTGCGCAACGATAGCGACCCAACTCCGGTTGCGCCGACGATCCCGCGCTTTGCCGGACTACACGCTGAAGCCGCCACTCGCTGGGCTGCGGTTACTGAGAAGGCGCGCCAAGCCGATCTGGATCTTGTTGTGCCAGCAGCGCAGCGGCCCCGCTATCAGGCGTCGTTTGCTCGCTTTGCCAATGTCTTCCCCGATGCATTTTTTGTTCGCGAGCGCGGACGTTTCTTTCCTGACGACACGCAAGATAAGGGCCGCCTGTTGAGCGCCGGTTATCACAGCGTGATGGGTTTCTATCGCGATGATGCACCGCTGATGGATCTGATTCTGGATGACAAGGGCCGCAAACAGCTGAACAGTCTCTGGGGCGAATTCGAATACATCGCCGATTTTACGTCGCGTACTTTCATTCAATACTTTTTTAATCAGAGTGGCGAAGTATTGGGCAAGGGTGCTGAGTCTGCCTCAGACCGGCCCGTGGGGCATGAGGTTACAGATAGCTCAGTGATCTTCGGCCTGCGCGATGCCTATCTTGCCAAGGCCGCCGCCGACCCCAAGAATGATGCGATCGCGCCACAGGCGATTCGCGAACATTTCGACGGGATCAACGCTACGTTGCGCTCGCTTGAAAAGATGCGCGTCGAAGCTGAGGGGAAGCACAAAGAGGCCCTCCTGAATTTTGCCGCACGCGCTTATCGCAGACCTCTAAGTAAGGCGGAGCACGATGACATCCTTGCCTACTACAGCAAGATGCGCACCAAGGATGCCCTTTCGCACGAAGAGGCAATGCGCGATTCGATTGTCAGTGTATTGATGTCGCCGCACTATCTGTACCGTTTTGATCTGGTAGAAGCCCGGTCCTCCAACACCGCAGTGCGCCCGCTATCGGGCTACGCGATCGCGAGCCGACTCAGCTATTTCTTGTGGTCGAGCATGCCGGATGCCGAGCTTCTAAAACACGCCGCTGCCGGAGATTTGCAACGCTCAGACGTTTTGCTGGCGCAGGCCCGTCGCATGCTGAAGGATGAGAAGGTACGCGACTTCGCAACCGAGTTTACTGGCAACTGGCTCGACTTCCGCCGTTTTGAAAACTACAATTCCGTCGATCGCGTGCGCTTCCCCAGCTTCACAAATGAATTGCGGGAAGCAATGTTTCAAGAGCCGATCCGCTTCATGCAAGACCTGATCATGAACAATCGATCCATTCTCGACGCGATCTACGGCAAGTACACCTTTGTGAATCCGGTCCTCGCGAAACACTACGGAATGCCTGATATCAAAGGCGACAACAGCAAGTGGGTACGCATTGATGATGCAGGCAGTTATCAGCGTGGCGGATTAGTGCCGATGGCCGTATTCTTGACTGCCAGCTCTCCGGGTTTGCGCACGAGCCCGGTCAAGCGGGGTTACTGGATCGTCCATCGCCTGCTGGGCGAGACCATTCCGCCTCCTCCTCCGGTTGTGCCGGAGTTGCCTCAGGACGAATCAAAGACCGATCTGCCGCTGCGTGAGGTCTTGGCGCAGCATCGCGCCAATGCGGTTTGCGCTTCTTGTCACGCGCGCTTTGATGCCTTCGGCCTTGTGCTGGAAGGTTATGGCCCGACTGGCGAGACGAGAGTCCAGGACATGGGCGGCAGGCCGGTGGATAACTCAGCCAGCTTCCCTGGCGGGAGCCAGGGCAGCGGTATCGGGGGCGTCCAGAATTTCATCCGCGACCATCGCCAAAAAGATTTTGCCGATGGCCTGGCCCGCAAGCTTTTGACTTACTCACTCAATCGGTCACTGCAACTATCGGACGAAGCGCTGGTGGATCGAATCGGAGCGCGACTTGCTGCGAATGGCAATCGATTCAATTCGCTGGTTGAGGTGATCGTGACAAGCCCGCAGTTCCTGAACCGGCGAAGTGCCGTCCAAGCCAAACTCGAAATACAATAACGAAAGACCAATCCATGTCCAACTCTCGTATCTCCCGCCGAACCGTACTTCGTGGCGCTGGCACCACGATGGCCCTACCGTGGCTTGAATCCTTACACGCGTTGACGGATACGCCAGCAGCCTCTGCGTTCCCCAAACGCTTTGCCGTCATGTTCCTGGGCAACGGCATCAATGAGGAGCATTGGAGCGCCACTGGCAACGGTGCCGACATGAAGCTCAGCAAAACGCTGGAGCCGCTTGAGCCGCTGAAGCGCAAGATCAACGTGATTGATGGCTTGTTTAACAAGGCGGCGACAGGGCAGGGGATCCATCCCGCCCAGACAGGCTGCCTGCTGACAGGGACAAAGATTTCAAAGGGTGCCATCATCCACTCTGGCGTCAGCGTTGACCAGATGATTGCCAACCGCATCGGCGAGGACACGCCGCAGTCGAGCATTGTACTTGCCTGCGATCAGCCGATGACCGGCTATCACGAGACTAACTTCTCGATGGCTTACAGCTCGCACATCTCCTGGCAGACGCCCGAGTCACCAGTACCAGTAGAAATATACCCTTCACTCGCCTTTGACAACCTGTTTGAGAACCGCGGCAGCCTCCGCAACATCAGTATTCTCGATCGGGTCAAAGACAGCGCGCAAGACCTGACTCGCCGTGTCAGCTCCAATGACAAAGCCAAGCTCGACGAATATCTGACCAGTGTCCGTGAGGTTGAAAAGCGCGTCGACACGATGCGCAAGACGAAGGACACGGCCGAGGATCAAGCCAAAGCCAAGAATCGCCCCACCTTCTCGATGGATCGTCCGGCTAACGGCCTGCCAGAAGACTTGCGTGATCACTCCCGGCTCATGTGCGACATCATCGCCATGGCCTTCCAGACCGACAAAACACGCGTGGCATCGCTCATCATCTCGCGAGACCTCTCTGCCATGTATTACCCCTTCCTCGACGTCAAAGAAGGGCACCACGGAGCGTCGCACAATAACCTCTCGGCTGGCTACGAGCGCATCGCTCGATTCCATGTAAGTCAGTTTGCTTATCTCGCGCAAAAACTGGATAGCATGCCTGAGGGCGACGGCACCGTTCTTGACCACTCCTGCCTGATGTTCTTGTCCAATCTGTGGATCGGTCGCTTGCACGACAACAGCCGCTTGCCCTTGATTCTTGCCGGCGGGCTTGGTGGAACTCTTGAGACTGGGCGCACGATTAGTTATCTCGGCCAAAGCCAGGAGAAGCGCAAGATGTGCAGCCTATACCTGTCGCTGATGGATCGTTACGGCGTAAAGCTGGATCAGTTTGGGGACTCTCAGGAACGCTTGGTCGGAGTCTAGATTCGAGGACAGAGGTCCCTAGTCAGTTGAGACCTGGGCGGATTTCCCACCCCACGATCTATAATGACGAAACCAATGCTGCAAGCGGACAACCTCAAGAAATCCTACGGCACGATACAGGCTGTCGATGGAGTTTCGCTGCATGCGGCCAAGGGCGAAACGATTGGCCTGCTCGGCCCCAATGGGGCGGGTAAGACGACGTTGATTGGGATGCTCGCCGGGTTGATCGCGCCAGACTCGGGCGAGGTGCGGATCGCCGGGCAGCCGATCCAGGGAGACACGAGTCCTATAAAACTCCAGCTTGGACTGGTCCCCCAGGAACTGGCGCTGTTTGAAGAAATGTCGGCAAGCGCCAATCTGGATCTATTCGGCGCGCTCTATGGCTTGAGCGGGGCACGATTGAATCGTGAGCGAGGGCGAGTGCTTGAGCTTGTCGGGCTGAGTGATCGCGCCCAGGACAAAGCAAGGACCTTTTCTGGCGGCATGAAAAGACGCCTGAATTTGGCTGCTGCATTGATGCATGACCCGCAGGTCATCCTGCTCGATGAGCCAACCGTTGGTGTAGATCCGCAAAGTCGCAATGCCATTTTCGATAACCTGGAATCGCTCAAAGCCGCAGGAAAGACCTTGTTGTATACGACGCACTACATGGAAGAAGCCGCCCGGCTCTGCGATCGGATCGCGATTGTAGACCATGGCAAGGTGGTCGCTGATGACACGCTGAGCGGGTTGCTGCGAATGGCCCCGGTGAGCAACTTCATTGTCATCGATCTGGTGACTGACAGTTTCAACGCCATGCCGGCGCTACGCCAATTGGCTGGCGTGATTGAGGCCGAACAACACGGGAATCAGCTCCGCATTGGCGTCGAGCGCCTGACCCTGCTGCCCGATCTGCTCGGCTGGGTGCAATCCAACGGCCCGGCCATCGAGCACGTTCTCACCGAGAGGCCAACCCTCGAAACCGTGTTTTTGTATCTCACCGGAAGGAGCCTCCGCGACACATGACCGCATTTCTCGCCTTGGTCCGCAAAGATTTACGCATTTTCCTGGGAGATCGCCGAGCGGTGATTATGGCCTTTGCAGCGCCGATCCTGATCGGCAGTTTCTTCGGGTACGTCTTTGGCGGTCCGAGAAATTCGAAGGATCAGTCGCGCATGAAGGTGATGGTCATCGACCAGGACACGGGCAACACCGGCAAGGAATTGATCGCCTCGCTGAACAAGGACCCTAACCTCGAAATATCCTCCGCAGCGCTTGAGACTGCGCGCGAGGCGGTGAGAAAGGGTAAGGTACCAGTGGCGATTGTCATTCCGGAAAAATTCGGAGAGGCCGCCGCGCAGGCGCTATTTAGCGGGGCTGCCAAGCCACAGATCACGGTGATGTTTGACCCGTCGCATCAGGTAGAGGCGGGTATGATTCGCGGCATCCTCACCGGGCAGGTGATGCAGACGGTTACCAAATCTGCGTTTAGCGGGGAATCAGGGAAACAAACCGCTTCGAACTCACTTCGCCAGTTGGAAGGCTCCCAGATGGATGCATCGGAGAAGCAAGCGTTGACTGGTCTGCTCAAGAGTGTTGAGCATTACAACTCCCGACCTCAGCCTGCAGGCAGTAGCGGCGCTGGCGGCGGCCTGACCATCCCGTTTGAGATGAAAGATGAGGCGCTCACTTCGAGCGCTGGCGTTGCGTACAACTCCTACGCGCATTCGTTTGGTGGCATGGCGATCCAGTTCATGCTGTTCATGGGGATCGATGTCGGGATCGGAATGTTGCTGCTGCAACAGCGCGGCTTGTGGCGACGCTTTCGCGCAGCACCCCTGTCCAGGGCGACGCTCCTCGGCAGCCGCGCGGCGAGTGCGATGATCATTGGCGTTTTGATCCTTGCCGTCGTCTTTGCCTTTGCCCACGTTGTATTCAACGTGAAGGTGGAGGGCAGCATGCTGGGCTTCATAGGCGTGTGCGCCGCCTTCTCGTTGATGACGGCGGGCTACGGCATGTTGATCGCGGCCATTGGCAAGACCCCAGAGGCAACTCGTGGCCTAGCCACGCTGGCTACTTTATTGATGGTGATGTTGAGTGGTGCCTGGGTGCCAAGTTTTCTTTTTCCGCGATGGATGCAAAACATTACGATGCTCGTACCGGCGCGTTGGGCAATGGATGGCTTGGACGCGATGACTTGGCGGGGCCTGGGCCTGGAAGACGCCATCCCGGCGATCCTCGTCCTGCTGGGTTCTGCCATCGTATTTGGTGCGATTGCAGTTTGGCGCTTTCGCTGGGAAGCGGATGGCTGATAGAATTCTATATAGGGCAGGAAGATTTCTATATGGCGATCAGCATTAAACATGACGAGACTGAGCAACTCATCCGCGCACTGGCCGGGCTGAAAGGTCAATCCATCACGCTGACCGTGCTTGATGCGGTTCGGCACGAGTTGGCAATCGAGCAGAAAAAGAGAGGCACGGCTGAGCTTACGGCGGATCTTCTCAGGATGTCGAAACGCGCGGCAGCACACATGAATCATGATGGGCATGCCTTCTCCTCCAGTGATGTCGATGCATTTCTATATGACGACAGAGGACTGCCGAAGTGATCTTGGATTCCTCTGTAATCCTGGCGATGATTCTGGGAGAAGATGATGCGGAGCGGATCGCACTGATCCTCGCTGCGGAGTGGTGCTTGAAGATGAGCGCGGGCAACCTTCTAGAAGTATTCCTCGTTGTCGACGGAAGGGGCGATCCGATCGCGAGAGGAATGCTGGATGCAATCCTTCAGCGGGCCGGCGTGGAAATCATCCCGTTATCTTACCCGCAAGTACTTCTTGCGCGCCAGGCATACCGGGACTACGGCAAAGGAAATCACCTCGCGCGCCTAAATATGGGTGATTGCTACGCCTATGCGCTATCCAAGGAATCCGGTGAGGCCATATTTGCCAAGGGACTGGAATTTTCCAGGACGGACTTGGACGTCGTTCAATATTAGGCTATTAGCCCCGAGCGAAGAAATTGACCTCGGTTACGATCTTTTTTCGCTTTGAGAGCATGAAAGCATTTCTACTTTCAATTGCTTGTCTCCGTTCTTAATGTTACTAGCGCTGCACGCCACCGCATTGAACATCATCAACCCCAGTTTTGAAATCGATACCCTTAGCCAATGAGGGAATCGGCTACATGGCCAACGGATACCGGTCACTACGTGTACCATCAGAAAACATATACAGATTTCATTGGACAAGATAGGCACGTTGGATTACACTCCTCGCAGGTTCGACCGATGAAAACCTGTAAGCCTAGCCGCAGATCCTTATGCGCTTCGATCCTGTACTCAATTAGAGCATCAACTCTCCAAGCGAGCACTCAACCCAATTCTCTGCTGAGCCTAACATCACCAAGCGGCATGCCGCTGTTACGCGGCCTTGTAGCAACCAAATCTAAAATTTTCGCCCTGTGGAAGGCCGCCTATCTGAAGCCAGCCGCCGCAATGTCGGGGTACGATCTACAGGGGAGACTTCTGTGGAGCGTCGATGTGAATGCCAAATGATTTCGCTACTCTGATTTGGCCCATTTCGATGGCTTAATTTGGCCCACCTTTGAAGACACTGACCAGTCTGTTTTGACAGGCTGGCAGGATGCAAAGGAGAACCAAGATGGAGTTATTTGAGACGATCCGGCGGGAGT